>NZ_JAMYUO010000006.1:0-271346 GCF_040323125.1 Mesorhizobium sp. M0062 | reverse complement strand
ACACCACCCCCCCCACCGCCGGCCCGGCGCGGGCAGGGCCGATTGGGCCGGGGGGCGCGGGTTCACTGCGGGGCCCCCTTCGTGTATCGGAACTCGGCATCGCGCCAGCGGCGGCGCCCGCGCGAGGGCGGCCTGCCCAGGCTGCCACACGCAACAATGACGAGGTCCAGATGACGGCAAAGCCCCTCTATCGACGTGTCCTGCTGAAAGCGTCGGGCGAAGCGTTGATGGGCGAGCAGCATTTCGGCATCGATGTCTCGGTGGTCGACCGAATCGCCGCCGACATCGCCGAAGCCCGCGCACTTGGCATCGAGGTCGGCGTCGTCATTGGCGGCGGCAATATCTTTCGCGGCGTGGCGGTGGCATCCAAGGGCGGCGACCGCGTCACCGGCGACCACATGGGCATGCTGGCCACCGTCATCAACTCGCTGGCGCTGCGCACCTCGCTGAACAAGATCGGCGTCGATGCCGTCGTGCTGTCGGCCATCGCCATGCCCGAACTTTGCGAGAGTTTTTCCCAGCGCCAGGCCACCGCCTATATGAACCAGGGCAAGGTCGTCATTTTCGCCGGCGGCACCGGCAATCCGTTCTTCACCACCGATTCGGCCGCGGCCTTGCGCGCCGCCGAGATCGGCGCCGACGCGTTGTTCAAGGGCACCCAGGTCGACGGCGTCTATTCGGCCGATCCCAAGAAGGATCCGAATGCGACCCGCTTCGAGCGCATCAGCCATGCCGAAGTCATCAACAAGGGCCTTTCGATCATGGATACCGCCGCAATTGCACTTGCGCGCGAAAACAACATCCCGATAATCGTCTATTCGATCCACGAAAAAGGTGGTTTCGGCGATATTCTGCGGGGCGGCGGCCGTTGCACGATCGTCGCCGACGAGTGACCCGGAGTATACTCTCCTAAAAAGGGGATCAGTTTTCGAAAGCGGGTCCGAATATAGGCCCTAAGCACTGAACCCGGATCAAACGGGTCGAGGAGACTAAGATGAGTGGTGAGTTCGACGACCTCAAGCGGCGCATGGATGGCGCGATCGCCGCCTTCAAGCACGATCTGGCTTCGCTGCGCACCGGCCGTGCCTCCAGCAATCTGCTCGACGCCATCCAGGTCCAGGCCTACGGCACCACCATGCCCATCAACCAGGTGGCGAACGTGTCGGTGCCGGAGCCGCGCATGATCTCGGTTTCGGTATGGGACAAGTCGATGGTCGGCGCGGTCGACCGTGCCATCAGAGAATCCAATCTCGGCTTCAATCCGATCGTCGACGGCACCAATCTCAGAATTCCGCTGCCCGAGCTCAACGAGCAGCGCCGCAAGGAACTGGTCAAGATTTCGCATGGCTACGCCGAGAACGCCCGCGTTGCGGTGCGCCATGTCCGTCGCGACGGCATGGACTTCTTGAAGAAGGCGGAAAAGGACGGCGACATCAGCGAGGACGATCAGCGCAAGCGCTCCGATCAGGTCCAGAAGCTGACCGACGAAACGATCAGCACCATCGATCACCTGCTTTCCGATAAGGAAGCTGAAATCATGCAGGTCTAGGGTCGGCCCACACCGGCCCGAAAGCGAGACAATGGCAACGCCCGCGCATGTCGCGATCATCATGGATGGAAACGGACGCTGGGCCAAGGCGCGCGGCATGCCGCGGCTTGCCGGCCATCGCGCCGGCGTCGAAGCGCTGCGCAAGACGGTGCGCGCCGCGCCCGGTCTCGGCATTTCCTTCCTGACCGTCTACGCCTTTTCGTCGGAAAACTGGTCGCGGCCCAAGGCCGAAGTCAGCGACCTGATGGGGCTTTTGAAGCTGTTCATCCGTCGCGATCTGGCCGAACTGCACCAGAACGGCGTGCGCGTCAGGATCATCGGTGACAGGGCGGGGCTGCAGCCGGACATCAGGGGCCTGCTCGAAGAGGCCGAATCGCTGACTGCGCGAAATGAATCGCTGACCTTGGTCATCGCCTTCAACTATGGCGGGCGCGACGAGATCGTGCGCACGGCACGCAAGCTCGCAGCCGCAGTGGCGCGCGGCGAGATCGACGCAGAGGCGATCACGGCAGACACTTTTGCCGGCGCCCTCGACACCGCAGGCATTCCCGATCCGGAGCTGGTCATCCGCACCAGTGGCGAGCTTCGGCTGTCGAACTTCCTTCTGTGGCAGGCAGCCTACAGCGAACTGGTTTTTCTGCCTTGCTACTGGCCTGACTTCAGCCGCGAACACCTGGCCGACGCATTGCGCGATTTTGCTGGCCGCGAGCGCCGTTTTGGCGGGCTTGCCGCTCAAGATGTCGCTGCCTCGTGATCGGCGGCGGGATGAACAATCTTCAGCTTCGCATCGTCTCGGCGCTGGTGCTGGCCGCAATAGCGCTTGGCCTGACCTGGTTGGGAGGGCTGTGGTTCCGCCTGCTTTGCGCCGGGATATCGGCGGTCATCTTCTATGAATGGGCGCGCATGTCGCGCCCCTTGGCCGGTGCGACCCTCGGCTTCATTCCCGAAGCGCTGCTTCTGGTTTTCGTCGTCGCCCTGGTTGCAGGCGTGCCGGCATCGTGGCTTCTGTCTCTTGTCCTGGCCATGGTTGTGGTCGCTGCTGTCGGCGCCCGTATGCGTGGAGCGGCGCAATGGGATGCAGCCGGTCTTGCCTACGCGGCTTTGTCCGGCTTATCGCTGGCGCTGCTGCGCGGCGGCGACCATCCCGGCCTGGTCGCAATCCTGTTTCTGTTCGCCGTGGTCTGGGCGACCGACATCTTCGCCTATTTCGTCGGCCGCTCCGTCGGTGGGCCCAAGCTCGCGCCATCTATATCCCCCGGCAAGACGCAGAGCGGCGCGCTTGGCGGCGCTGTCGGCGGCGTGGCCGCCGGCGTGCTTCTGGCTGCCGCCGCCGGGGCCGGCAATCTTGGCGTCCTCGCCTTGGTTGCGCTGGTGCTGTCGATTGTTGCCCAGGCTGGCGATCTCTTCGAATCCTGGGTCAAGCGCCGCCACGGCCGCAAGGATTCAAGCGCGTTGATACCCGGGCATGGCGGTGTCATGGACAGGGTGGACGGGCTTGTCGCGGCGGCTTTTGCCCTATACGTGATCGGCTGGATTTCGGCGGGCGCCGATCATCCGGCGCAGGGGCTGTTTCCGGCTTGAGTGATATTTCACGGCGAAGAAATGGCGCACGCCACGGATTCGCCTGGATTGATGTCACAGTCGCGGCGACACCTTTTGCCGCGGGTGAATTTGAGGGCATGACTTGAACGAAATTCTTCACGCGTTTTTCAGCACGGAAGGCTTTGTCCTCGGCACGCTGGTGCCGTTTCTGTTCGTGCTGACCGTGGTCGTCTTCATTCACGAAATGGGCCATTACCTGGTCGGCCGCTGGTGCGGCATTGGCGTGAAGGCCTTTTCGATCGGCTTCGGCCCCGAACTTCTCGGCTTCAACGACAGCCACGGCACGCGCTGGAAGCTCTGCGCCATACCGCTCGGCGGTTATGTCAAATTCGTCGGCGACATGAGCGCCACGTCGAGCCAGCCGAGTTCGGAAGATCTGGAAACGCTGACTGACGCTGAACGCAAGGTCGCCTTCCACACGCAACCCATCTGGAAACGCGCCGCCACGGTGGTGGCCGGCCCGCTGTTCAACTTCCTTTTGACCATTGCCGTCTTTGCCGTGCTGTTTTCCCTCTATGGCCGCCCTGTGTTTGAGCCGATGGTGGCGGCGGTCACCGCCGGCAGTCCAGCCGCAAGGGCCGGCATTTTGCCAGGCGACCGATTCGTCGCCGTCGACGGCAGCAAGGTTGAGACCTTCGCCGACGTCCAGCGCCTAGTTTCGGGCCGCGGCGGCGACGCCATCACCTTCACCATGTTGCGCGAGGGCAAGGAGGTCACGGTCGTCGCGACGCCGGAGCCGATGGAGCAGCTGGACGCACTGGGCAACAAGGTCAAGGTGGCCGTCATCGGCGTCGTCAACAACAAGGATGTCGGCCAGCCCAGGCTGATCACCTACAGCCCTGTCGGAGCAGTCGGCGCCGCGGTCGAGGAGACGGGGCACGTCATTCAGCGCACCGGCCAGTTCCTGCAGCGATTCGTTGTCGGCCGCGAAGACAAATGCCAGCTGGGCGGCCCGATCAAGATCGCCAAGATGTCGGGGCAGGCGGCAAAGCTGGGCTTCCTATGGCTGGTGCAACTCGTCGCCGGCCTGTCGGTCGGGATCGGAATTCTGAACCTTTTGCCGATTCCCCCCCTCGACGGCGGCCATCTCCTGTTCTACGCACTCGAAGCCGTTTTCCGGCGTCCGGTATCGGAGCGGATGATGGAAATGGGATACCGGGCCGGCCTCTTTCTGGTGCTGGGATTTATGGGCTTCGTCTTCTGGAACGATCTGTTTGGGTGCTGAAATCATGAAGAAATTTGGCTTCAGCACCGGCAATGTTGAGACGCCGTTTACCATGCACGGGAGTATGCGTGACGCGAAAGCCACGCATCAGGGTTAAGTAATTACAAATTAACCAGAAGCCTTGCGTGTAGGGAAAATCCGGTTAATACGGTAGGAGAAATTACCGCACGTCCGGTTTTCTCGCCGTGGGGACTTCGAGAAAAGGTACAAAAGCCCGATGAAGGCAGCATCCAAATTTTTGAGCGCCGCGTCCGCGGTGGCTATGTCCGCCGCTCTGGTTGTACCAGGTGCGCTCGCCGTGCAGTTCGTTGCCACATCTGCGGCGCAGGCAGCCGTTGTCTCGAGAGTCGAGGTCAGCGGCAACCAGCGTGTCGACGCCGACACCATCCGCAACTACATCACGATCAAGCCGGGCAAGGCGTTTTCCAGCGCCGATATCGACGATGCGGTCAAGGCGCTGTTCGGCACCGGGCTGTTCTCGGACGTGCAGATCAATCAGGTCGGTTCGACGCTGGTAGTCAAGGTTGCCGAATACCAGGTCGTCAACCAGGTTCTGTTCCAGGGCAACAAGAAGCTCAAGGACAACGCGCTGGCAGTCGCCGTGCAGTTGAAGCCGCGCGGGACGTTCTCGCAGGCAACGCTGGACTCCGATGTCGAGGCGGTAAAGGCTGCCTACAGGCGAATTGGCCGGGATGACGCCGCTGTCACGACGCAGATCATGGATCTCGGCGACAACCGCGTGAACGTGGTCTTCAACATCAACGAAGGCGGCCGCACCAAGATCGCCGCTGTCAATTTCGTCGGCAACAGCGCCTATTCGAGCCGCCGCCTGTCCGACGTCATCGCAACCAAGCGCTCGAGCTTCTTGTCCTTCGTGCTGCGTGACGACGTCTATGACGAGGACAAGCTCCGCGCCGACCAGGAATCGCTGCGCCGCTTCTATTACAATCACGGCTATGCCGACTTCCAGGTGGTCTCAGCCGTCGGCGAGCTCGACGACACGACCAACCAGTACACCGTTACCATCACCGTCCAGGAAGGCGACCGCTATACGTTCGGCGACGTCAGCGTCGAGAGCACCATTCCCGAAGTCGACTCGAAGGCGCTGGAATCGGTGGTTCAGACCCACAAGGGCGACGTCTACAACGCCAAGAATGTCGAGGACACCATCATCGCGCTGACCGAAAAGGTCGCGGGTTCGGGCTATGCCTTCGCCCAGGTGACACCGCGCGGTGATCGCAACTTCGAGAACCACACCATTTCGGTCGTCTATACGATCGACCAGGGCACCAAGGCCTATATCGAGCGCATCGAAATCCGCGGCAACGACCGCACGCGCGACTATGTCATTCGTCGTGAGTTCGATGTCAGCGAAGGCGACGCCTTCAACCAGGTACTCATCCAGCGCGCGAAGAAGCGGCTGGAAAAGCTAGATTACTTTGAGAAAGTCGACGTTTCGACTGTCCCGGGTTCTGAGCCAGACCAGGTCGTGCTCGTGGTTGACGTAGTCGAGAAATCGACCGGCGAGTTCTCGGTTGGCGCAGGATATTCGACCGGTGGCGACACTGCGGGTCCGTCCGTCGAAGGTTCGGTCGCGGAGCGCAACTTCCTCGGTCGCGGCCAGTACATCAAGGTTTCGGCGGGTGGTGGCAAGAATTCGCGCGACTACAGCCTGTCCTTCACCGAGCCCTATTTCCTCGGGCGCCGTATCGCTGCCGGCTTCGACATCTTCCAGCAGACACGCAACTACGACCACTATGACAGCGAGACGCTGGGTGCGACGGTGCGCTTCGGCCTGCCGATCACCGACAACATCTCGACGCAGTTGGCGTACAATATCGCCCAGGAGAAGTACAAGCTCGACGACGGTTGCGATAACAATCCTGCCGTCCCGGGCAACGCCCCTGGCGACGGGATTCCCGACGCGGACTGCAACGTATCTGCGGCAATCGTCCAGGGAATTGATGAAAGCCCTTGGATCAAGTCGTCGGTCAGCCTTGGGTTGGTCTACAACACCATCGATGACATGAAGAGCCCGCATGAAGGCATCTACGCCACCACGACCATGGAAGTTGCCGGCCTTGGTGGCGATGCCAAATTCGTAAAGGTTACCGGTCGTGGGACTGTCTACCAGACGTTGTCCGAACAGCTGGACCTGGTCGGCCTGATCTCAGGCGGCGCCGGCCATATCCAAGGCTTCGGCGGTGACGGCCTGCGTATCTTCGATCAGTTCCAGAGCAGCGACCGCATGATCCGCGGCTTCGAGTATGGTGGCATCGGTCCTGCGGATATTGCAACGGGTGACCACCTCGGCGGCACCACCTATTTCAATGCGTCGGCGGAAGCTCAGTTCCCGATACCGGTCATTCCGGAAAGCTTTGGTGTGCGCGGCGCCGTGTTTGCTGATGCCGCCACACTGTATGGCAGCAAGATTAACGTCGCCGGGGTTACTCAAGCTTCAACTGATCTAGAGTTGCGCGCTTCGGTTGGTGTCGGCTTGTTGTGGTCATCGCCTTTCGGCCCGATCCGCATTGACTACGCGATGCCCGTCAAGAAGGAAAAGACCGACGACGTGCAGGAATTCAACTTCGGCATGTCGAGCCGCTTCTGATGCGCGGGTAACGATGCTTCCGGGCCGTTGGGGTCCGGAAGAGAACTGATCCGACCTAGCTGGATATTGCTTCTGGAATGACCGATCCGGTGTTCTTCGCGCCATCACGCCGGTATACGGCTGGCGAAGTCGCGAATCTGACCGGCGCATCGCTTGTCGATTCCGATTTTGCCCACATATCGATCGATGCGTTGGCGCCAGCCAATGAAGGCGGCGAGGGTGCGCTCGTCTTCGTCGACGGCAAGCGCAATTTCGCGCTGATGCAGTCGCTGAAGGCGGCGGCCGTGTTTTGTCCCGCCGAGTTCGCGGGCAAGGCGCCGGCCGGCATCGCGGTTCTGGTTCATCCGCGCCCGCAGCAGGCCTTCGCCATGATCGGCCGCCTGCTGTTCCCGACGGCGGCTACGCCGGGACCGATGACCAGCGAAACCGGGGTCTCGCCGCAAGCTCATGTCGATGCCTCGGCGCATATCGAGGCCGGGGCGATCATCGAGGCCGGAGCGGTCATCGGCCCCCGCGCTTCCATCGGCAGCGGAACGGTCATTGCCCCCCACGCCGTTATCGGCCCCTCCTGCCAGATCGGCTGTGACGGCTACATTGGGCCGGGTGTCAGTGTTCAGTATGCGCTGATCGGCAACCGCGTCATCATTCATGGCGGCGCCAGGATAGGCCAGGACGGCTTCGGCTTTGTCGGCGGCGCCAAAGGCCCTGAGCGTGTGCCGCAGGTCGGCCGCGTCATCATCCAGGACGATGTCGAAATCGGCTCGAACACGACCGTCGATCGCGGCGCCATGTCGGATACGGTCATCGGTCAGGGCACCAAGATCGACAATCTGGTGCAGATCGCCCATAACGTTCGCATCGGCCGCAATTGCATTATTGCCGGGCTCTCTGGTATTTCCGGCTCCGTCACCGTCGGTGATGGTGTCACCATGGGCGGCGGCGTTGGCCTTGCCGATCATTTGACCATCGGATCAGGGGCCAAGCTTGCTGCAAGAAGCGGGTTCATGAGCAACGTGCCGGCGGGCGAGATCTGGGGAGGCTATCCGGCGCAGCCGATGGCGGAAGCCATGCGCGAGATCGCCATGCTGAGGAAGCTCGCCAGGACGCGCAAGCAGGGCGAAGGGGGAAGTAGCTGAGATGGTGCCGGCGACGCTCGAAGCGGTCGATATATTGGGGTTGATGAAGCTTTTACCGCATCGCTATCCCTTCCTGATGATCGATCGCATCATCGAAATCGACGGCAATGATTCTGCCATCGGCATCAAGAACGTGACCATCAATGAGCCGCATTTCCAGGGCCATTTCCCGGATCAGCCGGTGATGCCGGGCGTGCTCATCGTCGAGGCCATGGCGCAGACCGCCGGCGCGATCTGCATCCGTAACCTCAACACGGAAAAGCCGTCGCTGGTCTATTTCCTGACCATCGATAATGCGAAATTCCGCAAACCGGTCGTCCCGGGCGACCAGTTGAAAATCCACGTCAAGAAAATCAAGATGCGCGGCAACCTGCTCAAATTCGCCTGCGAGGCCATGGTGGAGGGCACAAAGGCCGCCGAAGCCGAGATCTCGGCAATGATGGTTACCGGCTGACGGTTCGAAATGCTCATGAAAATACAGACTTCAATCCACCCCTCGGCCGTCATCGAGGCCGGCGCGCAGATCGGCGAAGGCGCCGCAATAGGACCTTTCTGCTATGTCGGCGCTGACGCCGTGATCGGTGACCGCGTCGAACTGGTCAGCCATGTCTCGGTGCTGGGCGCGACAACCATTGGCGCCGCGACCAAGGTCTATCCAATGGCGACACTGGGCGGACCGCCGCAGAACACCAAGCACAAGGGCGGCCGCACCACTTTGGTCATCGGCCAGAACTGCACGATCCGCGAAGGCGTGACCATGCATCTCGGCACCGATTCCAGCCGCGGCGAGACGACCGTCGGCGACAACGGCAATTTCCTTGCCTATGCCCACATTGCCCATGATTGCGTCGTCGGTAAAAACGCCACCTTCGCCAATGGCGCGACCCTGGGCGGCCATTGCGAGGTCGGTGACAGCGTTTATATTGGCGGCCTCAGCGCCGTTCATCAGTTCGTGCGTGTTGGTGACAACGCCTTTCTCGGCGGCTGCTCGGCTTTTGTCGGCGATGTCATTCCCTACGCCATTGCGGTGGGCAATCGCGCCAGCCTGCGTGGACTCAACATCATCGGCCTGAAGCGCGCCGGGTTGCCGCGCGCCGAAATCTACCTGCTGCGCAAGGCTTACAAGACCATCTTCGACCGCTCCCGCACTGTCGGCGAGAACATCGAATTCGCCAAGGCCGAGTTTGCGTCGTCGCCGACGGCCATGAAAATCATCGATTTCATCACCAGTCGCGGCAAGCGGCATTTTGCCGTCCCGTCGCTTAAGGGTGGCGACGGCGACGATGCCGATGACGAAGGCTGAGGCCACTTCAACGGGCCTCGAACTTGCGCCGGACGCCAGGGTCGGCATCATTGCCGGCGGCGGTAGCTTGCCGGTCGAAGTTGCCGCCGGCCTGGCGGAGGCCGGACATCGGCCTGTCATCATCCTGGTCGAAGGTCAGGCCGACCGTCAGTCCGACCTCACAATCTATGAGCATGAAAGCCTTGCGCTGGAAGACATCGGCTCGCTGGTTGCGTTGCTGAGGCGCCGGCGCATCACCCATCTTGTGCTTGCCGGCGAGATCAGGCGCAGGCCGCGGTTGGTCGACATGCGTCCGAACCTTGGGCTACTGGCACTTATACCCTCGCTCGCCATGGCGCTTGCCCGCGGCGATGACGGGCTGTTGAAGATATTGACCCGCGGCCTGGAGGCACGGGGCGTCAAGGTTGTCGGTGCGCATGAAGTCGTGCCCCGGCTCGTCGCGGCCGAAGGGCCGCTGACCAAAGCAGTGCCGCGAAAGTCCGACTGGCGCGATATCGAGGCGGCACACGCGGCGGCAAAGGCCATCGGCGCGCTCGACATTGGTCAGGCGGCAATTGCCATCGGTGGCCGCGCTGTTGCCCTGGAAGGCGTCGAGGGCACCCACGGACTGCTCGAGCGGACGCAGCAGTTGCGCGGCCATGGCAGGCTGGCCGGCAAGACGCGCGGTGTCCTGGTCAAATGCGCCAAGCCTGGCCAGGAATTGCGTGCCGATCTGCCATCTATTGGCCCCCAGACCGTCGAGGCGGCGCATGCCGCGGGGCTCGCCGGCATTGCCGTCGAAGCCGGCCGTTCGCTCATCCTCGAAGGCCCCGCCGTTCTCGCGCGCGCCAATGCGCTCGGCCTGTTCGTGTTCGGCCTGCCGGCTGCGGGGGCTGTCCATGGCAGCTGAGAAGCCGCTGAAGATTGCCATCGTCGCCGGCGAAGAATCCGGCGACCTGCTGGGCGCCGACATCGTGCAGGCGCTGAAGCGCATGACCGGGCGCGAGGTGCAACTCGTCGGCACTGGCGGGCGGCATCTGCAGGCGCTCGGACTGGCGCCGCTGTTCGACGGCGCCGAGATCGCGCTGATGGGGCTCAGCGCCATCCTGCGTGACTTGCCGCGCCTGATGCGGCGGATCAGCCAGACGGCAAGTGCTGTCGCCGCCGAAAAACCCGACTGTCTGATCACCATCGACAGCCCCGATTTCTCGCTGCGCGTCGCCAAAAAGATCCGCGCCGCCGATCCGTCGATCCCGATCGTCCATTATGTCTGCCCGAGCGTCTGGGCGTGGCGGCCGGGTAGGGCGGCCGCGATGAAGCCCTATGTCGACCACATACTGTGCATCCTGCCTTTCGAGGTAAAGGAGCTCAGCCGTCTCGGCGGCCCGCCCGGCACTTACGTCGGACATCGCCTCACGCATGATCCAGGCGTGCTGGGCGCGGCCAGGGCGCAAGCCCAGCCACGCGATCTCTCGGCCGATCACGTCAAGACGCTGCTCGTCCTGCCAGGGTCGCGGCGCGGCGAGGTGAGCCGGCTTATCGGTCCGTTCGGCGAGACGGTGTCGGCGCTGCGCGCGCGTGGCCACAGGCTGCGGCTGTTGCTGCCGACGGTGCCGCATGTCGCCGAACTGGTCAAAACATCGGTGGCGCGCTGGGATCAGGAGCCAGAAGTCATCCTCGATCCCGAGCGCAAGTGGCAGGCCTTCGGCAAGGCCGATGCGGCGCTGATCGCGTCTGGAACGGTGTCACTGGAACTGGCGATGTCGGGTGTCCCGATGATCTCTTGCTACAAGTTCGATCCGATCATGCTGATGGCGCAGAGCCTGATCACGGTGTGGAGCGCTGCTTTGCCCAACCTTATTGCCGACCGGCCGGTCGTGCCGGAAAGCTACAACCAGTATGTGCGGCCGCACTATCTGGCGCGGCAGCTCGAGGCACTGTTCTCAGACACCGCCTACCGCGCTTGGCAAAAGGACGGCTTTGGCGAGGTTGCCAGACGCATGGCCACCGACAGGCCCTCCGGCGACATCGCCGCCGATGTCGTTCTTCGCCACATCGGGAGAGCGAATAGGGCTTAGCGAGTGAATAGTGAATAGTGAATAGTGAATAGTGAATAGTGAATAGGATTAACGAGCTCTCGACTATAATCAAGCTGCTACTTACTACCTGCTATTACTACCTGCTATTCACTACTTACCATTCACCATTCACTCTCTTTCACCTTTTCGCAATCGGCACGTAGTCGCGTTCCGGGGCGCCGGTATAGAGCTGGCGCGGGCGGCCGATCTTCTGGTGCGGGTCCTCGATCATTTCCTTCCACTGCGCGATCCAGCCGACGGTGCGCGCGACCGCGAACAGTACGGTGAACATGGTGGTGGGGAAGCCCAGCGCCTTCAGCGTGATGCCGGAATAGAAATCGACGTTCGGATAGAGCTTCTTCTCGATGAAGTAGGAATCGGTCAGCGCGATCTTTTCCAGCTCCATGGCGATATCGAGCAGCGGATCGTCCTTGATGCCGAGTTCGCCCAGCACCTCATGCGCCGTCTTCTGCATGATTTTCGCGCGAGGATCGTAGTTCTTGTAGACGCGATGGCCGAAGCCCATCAGCCGGAACGGATCGTTCTTGTCCTTGGCGCGGGCGATGAATTCCGGGATGTGGTCGACATGGCCGATCTCGCCCAGCATGTTGAGCGCCGCTTCGTTGGCGCCGCCATGCGCCGGGCCCCACAGGCAGGCGATGCCGGCGGCAATGCAGGCGAACGGATTGGCGCCCGACGAGCCGGCAAGGCGCACCGTCGAGGTCGAGGCGTTTTGTTCGTGGTCGGCATGCAGGATGAAGATGCGCTCCATGGCGCGCGCCAGCACCGGATTGATCTTGTATTCCTCGCACGGCACCGCAAAGCACATATGCAGGAAGTTGGCGGCGAAGTTCAGCTCGTTCTTCGGGTAAATGAAGGGCTGGCCGATATGGTATTTGTAGGCCATGGCCGCAATCGTCGGCATCTTGGCAATCAGCCGCATCGAGGCGACCATGCGCTGATACGGATCCGAAATATCGGTGGAGTCGTGATAGAAGGCCGACAGCGCGCCGACCACGCCGCACATCACAGCCATCGGATGCGCGTCGCGGCGGAAGCCGGTGAAGAAGCGCGACATCTGCTCGTGCACCATGGTGTGGCGCGTCACCCGGTAGTCGAAATCGTCCTTCTGCGCCTTGGTCGGCAGTTCGCCGTAGAGCAGGAGGTAGCAGACTTCGAGGAAGTCGCCATGCTCGGCCAGCTGGTCGATGGGGTAGCCGCGGTGAAGCAGGATGCCGGCATCGCCGTCGATGAAGGTTATCGCCGACTCGCAGCTCGCCGTCGAGGTGAAGCCGGGATCGTAGGTGAAGGCGCCGGTGGTGTTGTAGAGCGCACCGATGTCGATGACGTCGGGCCCGACCGAGCCGCTCCGCACCTTGAATTCATGCGTCTTGCCGGCCAGTTCGAGCGTGGCAGTCGACGGGTGCGTCGTCTTGCTGCCGGTTTCCAGTCTTGTCGCAGCTTCGCTCATTCTCAACTCCTTCATGTTCCTCATGCCGGCAAGGCAATTCCTGCAAACGACACGTCGAAATCACCGGAATGCGCGAACTCGCCACCGCATTTTGGGAGGTGCGTGCCTGATTGGGCCAAGGCCTAATGTTGCACTGCGAAACCCGCCTTTCAATGCCAATCTTTTTGGGCCAGCTCGCTCCTAATCGATTTGATCCGCAATCCGCGCCAGGCTTTCCTCGCGGCCAAGCACGGCAAGAACGTCGAACACGCCGGGCGAGGTGCTACGGCCGGTAAGGGCCGCCCGGAGCGGTTGGGCCACGGCGCCGAGCTTGTGGCCGCCGGCCGCTGCGAACTCGCGCACCGCGGCTTCAGCCGCGGCAGCCGACCAATCGCCCGGAACAGTCTGCAAAGCGGCATGTGCGCCGCGCAGGATCGCGCGCGCGTCGGCACTGAGCAATGCTGCCGCCTTCTCGTCGATCGGCAGCGGCCGCTCGACGAACAGGAAGGCCGCGCCATCGGCCAGTTCCACCAGCGTCTTGGCGCGCTCTTTCAGGCCCGGCAAGGCGGCCAGCAGCTGCGCCTTCCTGGCGTCGTCGAGACGGGCGGCCATAGCAGATCCGCCTTCGAGGTATGGCAGAGTGGCGACGAAAATGTCGAACAGCTCGGTATCGGCCATCTTGCGCATATGCGCGCCGTTGATCGACTCGAGCTTGGCGAAGTCGAAGCGCGCCGCACCCTTGTTGACATCGCCGATGTCGAACCACGAAATCATGTCCTTGATCGACATGATCTCGTCGTCGCCATGGCTCCAGCCGAGCCGCGCCAGATAGTTGAGCAGTGCCTCGGGCAGATAGCCCATGGCGCGATAAGCCTCGACACCGAGTGCGCCGTGCCGCTTCGACAGCTTGGCGCCGTCGGCGCCGTGGATCAGCGGGATATGCGACATCGACGGGACGTCCCAGCCCATCGCGTTGTAGATCACCGTCTGGCGCGCGGCGTTGGTCAGATGGTCGTCGCCACGGATGATGTGGGTGACGCCCATGTCATGGTCGTCGACGACGACGGCATGCATGTAGGTCGGATTGCCGTCCGAGCGCAGAATGATGAAATCGTCGAGGTCCTTGTTGGGGAAGCGCACCTCGCCCTGCACACGGTCGTGCACCACGGTTTCGCCCTCGGTCGGCGCCTTGATGCGGATGGCGCCCTTGACGCCGGGAGGCGCCTCCGAGGGGGCACGATCGCGCCACTGGCCGTTGTAGCGCGGCGGCAGATCCTTGGCGCGTGCGGCCTCGCGCATCGCCTCGAGCTCGGCAGGCGTCTCGTAGCTGTAATAGGCCTTGCCCAGGCGCACCAGCTCCTCGGCCACCTCACGGTGGCGCGGCGCGCGCTCGAACTGCGATATGGCCTCACCGTCCCAGGAAAGGCCGAGCCAGGTCAGCCCATCCAGAATGGCCTGTGTCGCCGCCTCGTTGAAGCGTTCGCGGTCGGTGTCCTCGATGCGCAGCACCATCGTGCCGCCGGTGTGCTTGGCGTACAGCCAGTTGAACAGCGCCGTGCGCGCGCCGCCGATATGCAGATAGCCGGTGGGCGAGGGGGCAAAACGGGTGACGACCGTGTCGGACATGGAACTCTCGGAACCTTGGAAAGCGGAGCGTGATCGCGCGGACTTTCGCGCTTTGCGCGTTCATGTAGCATAGGGGGTCTGGGGCGCAAGGGGCAGACCCGATGGCTGGACGTGGCCGGGGCACGTCGGCAATTATCGGTTGCGTCAACTGGCGCTGGAGCCTTGTAGCACAAAATCTGTTCGCACCCTCCGCGCAACCTCGTTTGACAGCAGCGTCAATGTCTGGGTTTCATTCGGCTGCAGCGTCCGTCACAGTGCCTGGAACATCGCTGCGACGGTGGTAGCCCCCTCTGACGAGCGGACATTTCTTCACGGATGCGGCACTGCCCGACTACAACGCCGCCGTGACAGCGTTGGCTTGGTCACGCATATAGACCTTTCTGCAATCATTATCGTGAACACCGCAACTGTGTGCAGGCCGGTCTCGCCACGAAGGAGGCATGATTGAAAGAAGGACTACCGATGACCGAAAACGCCGACCATACGGAGGGTGATCCGTTCTACCATGGTACCCGGGCGGATTTGAAACCCGGGGATCTGCTGAGCGTCGGCCACCCTTCCAATTTCAGAGGTAAACCACTGTCATGGATCTATTTCACCCAGACACTGGAAGCCGCCATCTGGGGAGCAGAGCTTGCAACGGGTGACGGTCGTCAAAGGATTTACATCGTAAAGCCGACGGGGTTTTTTATGGATGACCCTAACCTGACCGACAAAAAATTTCCCGGTAATCCGACGAAATCCTACCGCTCCCGTGATCCGTTGCTCATCCTGGGTGAACTCGGTGAATGGCAGGGTCATACACCGGAACAATTGAAGGCAATGCACGATGGGCTTGCTCGCCTGAGGGCGGAGGGCCAGGATATGATTGAGGATTGAGCGTCCTTGCCAGGTGATGGTCGATTCCGGCGCGGTGGACGTGATCACGCGGACTTTCGCGCTTTGCGCGTTCATGTAGCATAGGGGTCTGGGGCGCAAGGGGCAGACCCGATGGCTGGACGTGGCCGGGGCACGAAGGAAGGCGAAGGCGCCGAGGCAAGCGTCAGCGAACGCTCGCTGTTTGCCGATAGTCCCTATGCCGAGCCGCTGCCCCTCGCGCTGCCTGAGCCGCATCCCGGCGTCGCGCCTGCGCTGCCCGGTGGCGCGTTGCCGGCGCAAGTCACAGCGCCCGGATCTATCGCCCGTCTGCGCAGACGGCTTCGCCGTCCGTCATGGCCCGCGCTCCGCCGCAGCCTTGCCGTGGCCGCCAACACGGAGCTCGACCGGGGCGTCGCCTTCCTGCTGGTGCCGGTTTTCCTGGCGGCCGGCGTCATCATTTATTTCTCGCTGGCCGGCGAGCCCGGCTTTGCGCAGCCAATCGCCATTGTGGTGCTGGCGACATGTTGCGCCCTCGCCACGCGATCGCGGCCGAGGACGCATCTGTTCTGCATGGCCGCGATGCTGTGCGCGCTCGGCGTCGTCGCCGCCAAAGTCGAGACTTGGCGCGCCGGAACGCAGATGCTCGGCTCCGAGATTCAGACACGGCTGACCGGCCGCGTCGTCAGTCTCGAACAGATGGAAAGCGGCCGCATCAGGCTGACGCTCGATGTGGTTTCGACCGCTTACCCCGAGCTGCGCTACGCCCCGGAGCGGGTCAGGCTCTCGGCGCGGACCGTTCCCGCCGATATGACCGCCGGCTCCCTGATCACCGGCTATGCCAGGCTGTTGCCGCCGACCGGTCCGGTGCGGCCGGAGAGCTACGATTTCTCCTTCGACAGCTATTTCACCGGTATCGGCGGCAGCGGCTTCTTTCTCGGCAATCCGAAAACCATTGCTACGCAGGGACCGCCGCCGCTGACCGCGCGGCTCTCCTCGGCAATCGAGAACGCGCGCGAAAACATTGCCGACCATATCAGGGGCAAAATCGGCGGCGCCGAAGGCGAGATTGCCGCGGCGTTGATTGTCGGGGTGCGCGCCGGCATCCCGGACGAGGTCAACGAAGCGATGCGGCGCACCGGCATCTACCACATCATCTCCATCTCCGGCCTGCACATGGCGCTGGTTGCCGGCACCATCATGGCGTTGCTGCGTGGCGCCTTTGCGCTGTTTCCCGATTTCTCTTCGCGCCGCCCAGTCAAGAAATATGCAGCAGTGGCAGCACTCGTCTCCATCGCCGCCTATCTCGTCATTTCAGGCGTCGTGGTTGCCGCCGAGCGCAGCTTCATCATGCTGGCGGTCATGCTTGTCGCCGTGCTGTTTGATCGCGCCGCACTCACCATGCGCAATCTGGCGATCTCCGCCATTGCCGTCATCCTGGTGTCGCCGCACGAGGTGGTCGGTCCCAGCTTCCAGATGTCGTTTGCTGCCACCGCCGCCCTTGTCGGCGCCTATGCCGGCGGGGCCGATTACCGCGCCGACAAGGTGAGAACGCCGCCGGCAAAGCGCTCCTTCGTCGGCTTCCTGTCGCGAAAATTCGCGCTGGCCATGGGCGGCCTCGCCATGACCTCGATCATCGCCGGCAGTGCAACCTTGCTGTTCGCCATCTGGCATTTTCAGCGTGTGTCGCCGCTCAGCCTGATCGCCAATCTGGCCGTGATGCCGATTGTTTCGTTGATCGTCATGCCTTTTGCCGTGCTCAGCGCACTGGCGATGCCGTTCGGCGCCGACGGGCCGTTCCTCTATGTGATGGGCAAGGGTCTGATGGCGATGATCGCTATATCGGCCTGGATTTCCGAGCGCTCGCCGGTCGACGCCGTCGGGCTGATCTCCATCCGCTCGGTGCTGTTGGTGGCGGTCGCCCTCGTCATCGCCACCATGGCCACCACCTGGCTCAGGTTGGCGGCCGTGCCTTGCGCGCTGGCCGGCCTGTTGACGGTGCCGCAGGTGCTTACGCCCGACGTGCTCATATCCGAGGATGCGCATCTGGTGGCCATGCCGATCGGTGGCGGCGAACTCGCCCTCAACCGCGAACGCTCCAACGAATTCACCACGGACAATTGGAAACGGGC
Source organism: Mesorhizobium sp. M0062 (assembly GCF_040323125.1). Taxonomy (NCBI): domain Bacteria; kingdom Pseudomonadati; phylum Pseudomonadota; class Alphaproteobacteria; order Hyphomicrobiales; family Phyllobacteriaceae; genus Mesorhizobium; species Mesorhizobium sp. M0062. The sequence goes on along the minus strand of NZ_JAMYUO010000006.1, from coordinate 253,800 downwards.
GCTGCGGGCCAAAACCATTATCCCACCTGAGATTTTCGAGGCAACAGATACGCGGTTCGATCTCGATCCGCTCGATCTGCCGCCCGGCTCGCCCTTCTATTGCACCGGCGATCTCTGTATCGCCCGGCACCCTTCCGGAGCCATTGTAGCGCTTGCGAAAGACCGCAAGACGGCGCGGCCGGCCTGTGCCTTCGCGAGCCTGATCGTCATCGATGACGCCACCGCCTACAATCCGTGCCGCGACCCGCTGGTGCTGGTCGTGACGAAGAAACAGCTGGCCCGCGACGGCAGCGCCGCCGTCTTCTTCGATCCGCAATCGGCAGCTGCAGCGCCAACCATCCGCTTCGCCGTCGACAAGCCGTATCGCCCCTGGCACGAGCAACGCCGCTTCTCCCGCGAAGCGCGCGGCCTGCCGCCTTACAACCAGCGTGAAAAGTACAAACCCAAGCCGGCTCAGTAGCGCCGGATCAATCCGACAAGCTTGCCCTGCACCTTCACCCTGTCCGGTCCAAAAATGCGGGTCTCGTAGGCCGGGTTGGCGGCTTCCAGGGCGATCGAGGCGCCCTTGCGGCGGAAGCGTTTCAGGGTCGCTTCCTCATCGTCGACCAACGCCACCACGATCTCGCCGGGGCTGGCTGTGTCGGCATTGCGGATGATGACCGTGTCGCCATCGAAAATGCCGGCCTCGATCATCGAATCGCCCTTGACCTCGAGCGCGTAGTGTTCGCCGCCCATGATCATATCGGGCGGCACCGAGATCGAATGGGTCTGATGCTGGATGGCGTCGATCGGCACGCCGGCGGCGATGCGTCCCATAACCGGGATTGAAATCGCGGAAACGGCATCGTCATTGCCGGCCGACATCGAACGCGACGGCGAGCCCGGCTTGATCTGGCGGCCGAGACCGCCTTGGCCCAACGCGCCTTGTCCTTGGCCGCCTTGCCCTTGGCCGGTTTGACCAAGACTGCCCTGAATGACGCTCGGCGAAAACTTCCTCGCCGCATTGAGGCCTGGTGCGATCGAGTCGGGCAGCCGCAGCACTTCCAGCGCGCGCGCCCGGTTCGGCAGCCGGCGAATGAAACCGCGCTCCTCAAGCGCCGTGATCAGGCGGTGGATGCCGGACTTGGAGGCGAGGTCGAGCGCTTCCTTCATCTCGTCGAAGGACGGCGGGATTCCGCTCTCCTTCAGGCGTTCATGGATGAACATCAGAAGCTCATGTTGTTTGCGCGTCAGCATCGCGGCCCCCAAGGGTTCTGAAACCAGAATCAGAAAAAACAAACCCAGAACAAACACTATCTGTTCCAGTTGTGTTCCGCAACCTTTTAAAGTTTAATGAATGTGTTGACGTTTTGTTCAGCGTAACGTTCGGCGCTGCGAGCGCCGCTCGTAGTCGTTGGCCGGCAACGGGGTGAAACGAAGACAAAGTGCCCTGCGTCGTCGGCTACGATCGCCGCTTCCTTTTCGGACGGGGCTGCGCAGCATCCGCGCCGGGTTCACTCTGGGCATAGACCTGCAGCGTGTAGCCGATGTGAGCGGTCATCAGAGTTTTCGCACGTTCGACGTCGCGATCGAGGGCCGCTTCCATCAGGGCGGTATGGTGTTCGATCGCCACGGCGTCGCGCAGGGCCGCCACGGCCTTCCGGTGGCCATCCGTGCGGCCGGCGGCGGCGCGCAGCGTCGGGGCCAGACCCAGAAAGCGGTGATGGCGATGCAATTGGTCGGAAATCGTCGCATTGAAGCGCAGCAGCCAGCTGGATGTCGCGGCACTGAGCAGCGCCGCATGGAAGGCATCGTGTTTTTCGTACCACGCGTCGACCGCATCATCCGATGGATCGTCGAGAACAGACCCGCACCGTGAGAGACGATAGTGGGCGGCAACGACCGCGTCTTCCCACTCACGGTCGCCCTCCTCGATCGATTCCACCAGCAGGGGCAGTTCGACCACCAGCCGCGCACGCGCCAAATCCTCGAGCTCCGCCCGAGAGACGGGAGCGACCGCAAACCCGCGGTTGCTGATGGCGGTCACAAGCCGTTCCGCCTCCAGCCGCGACAGCGCCTCGCGCAACGGCGTCCAGCCGATGCCGTAGGTGTTGCGCAGCGTGCTCAGCTTCAACGGCGCGGCAGGCGCCAGCCGGGTCGCAAGAATATCGCGCCTGAGCAGGCGATAGGCCGCTTCCGTCTTCGAGGTCTGCTCGTCATCCAGCATCGTGATCCATCAGACATAAACGCTCGGCGGATCATTATATATCAAAGCCTTTCAATGGGTGAATTATATATAATGTTTGACAGTTCAAGGGCGACCACTCAAGATCGCCGGCATGTTTGGGCGGCAGGCTCCGCCGCGCGCGTTTGTCCATGGAGGGGCGCCGGATCATGAGCACGACACCCGATCTCGCTACAATCGAAGCAATGGATGCCGCCGATCCGCTGCGCTCGATGCGCGAACGCTTTGTCTTGCCGCAAGGCGTGATTTATCTCGACGGCAATTCCCTGGGCGCCGCGTCAGCGGTCGTCTTCAGCGAACTGCAGCAGGCCGCCACGCAGGAATGGGCGCACGATCTCATTCGCGCCTGGAACACCGCCGGCTGGTTCAACATGCCGGTGGAACTCGGAGATCAGCTCGGGCGACTGATCGGCGCGGCTGATGGGCAGACGGTGGTCTGCGACACAACCTCGATCAACATCTACAAGCTGCTGCACGCAGCGCTCGGCATGCGGCCGGATCGGTCGGTCATCGTTGCCGAGGGCGACAGTTTCCCGACCGACCTCTACATGGCCGAAGGCGTCGCCTCGACCCGGCCGGGAACGCGGCTGCGGCTGGAGGGCGTCGACGCGGCCGCAATCGAGGAGCTGATCGACGACAGCGTTGCCGTCATCCTGGTCAACCACGTCAACTACAAATCCGGCCAGTTGCGCGACATGGCGGCGCTGACGCGCAAGGCACATGACGCCGGCGCGCTGATCATCTGGGATCTCTGCCACACGGCCGGCGCCTTGCCGGTCGAACTTGACCGTGCCAATGCCGATTTCGCCGTCGGCTGCACCTACAAATACCTCAATGGCGGCCCGGGCTCGCCAGCCTTCATCTACGCGGCCGAGCGCCACCATGACGATGCCCACCAGCCGCTCAGCGGCTGGTGGGGCCATGCGCGGCCCTTTGCCTTCGAGCAGGGCTTTGCCGTCGGCAGCGGCATTCGCCGCTTCCTGTGCGGAACGCAGCCGGTGCTGTCGATGCGGGCGCTCAAGGGCGCGCTCGATATCTGGAACGACGTCGATATGGCGGCGGTGCGCAGAAAAAGCATCGCGCTGACCGACCTGTTTATCCAGCTCGTCGAAGCCAGATGCGGCGCCTACGGGCTTGAACTGGAAAGTCCTCGCGACGGCAGCCAGCGCGGCAGCCAGGTGTCGTTCCTCCATCCGCATGGCTATCAGGTGATGCGCGCGCTGATCGAGCGCGGCGTGATCGGCGATTTCCGGGCGCCGTCGACCATCCGTTTCGGCTTCACGCCGCTCTATGTCGGATATGGCGATGTCTGGCAGGCGGTCGAAGTCCTGGAGGATATTCTGCGCACCGGCGCCTGGCAGGACGCCCGCTTCGCGGTGAAGACCGCGGTCACCTGAGGAACTAGAGCAATTTCAGGAAAAGTGTGAAGCGGTTTTCCGTCCGCAATTGCGTCAAATCAAAGAGCTAGAGCATTTCGCCGTTTACGTTAAACGGTGAAATGCTCTAGAGCCGGGTGCGGACCGTCCAGAGCTCCGGAAACAGCACAACCTCCAGCATCTTCTTCAGATAGGAGGCGCCTGAGGTGCCGCCCGTGCCGCGCTTCAAGCCGATGATGCGCTCGACCGTGGTGACGTGGTTGAAGCGCCAGCGGCGGAAGTAATCCTCGAAGTCGACCAGCTTCTCGGCCAGTTCGTAGAGCATCCAGTAGCGCTGCGGGTCGCGGTAGACGGTTTGCCAGGCAGCCAGCACGTCTTCGTTCTCGACGCGCGTCTCGCGCCAGTCCGTGCGCCCGGCATCGGCGCCGATGTCGAAGCCATTGCGCGCCAAAAGCAGAAGCGCCTCGTCGTACAGCGACGGCGTGGCCAGGATCGCTTCCAGCCTGTCCGTAAGATCGGGCCGGTGCTTGTGCGGCCCGAGCATGGCTAGGTTGCGGTTGCCGGCCATGAACTCGATAGCGCGGTACTGCCACGACTGGAAGCCCGAGGATTGGCCGAGCGCGTCGCGAAACTCGGTGTATTCGCTTGGCGTCATCGTGCGCAGCACGTCCCAGGCATTGTTGAGCTGCTCGAAGATGCGCGCGACGCGAGACAGCATCTTGAAGCTCGGTTCGAGGCGGTCGGCGCGGATAGAGCGGATCGCGGCGCCGATCTCGTGCAAAGCGAGCTTCATCCACAATTCCGATGTCTGATGCTGGATGATGAACAGCATCTCGTCATGGGCCGAAGACAGCGGCGCCTGCGCATCGAGCACCTTGTCCAGCTGCAGATAGTCGCTGTAGGACATCCGCTCCTTGAACGACATCTGCGCGCCATCGGACGCCGGATCGTGCGGCTTAATCAATTGCTCTTCTCCGCGCGCAACCGGAAGCGCTGGATCTTGCCGGTCTGGGTTTTGGGCAAGGCGTCGATGAACTTCACCGAACGCGGATATTTGTAGGGCGCGATCGTTGCCTTGACGTGGTCCTGCAGGCGTTTGACGGTCAATGCGTCCGGCGAAACACCTTGCACAAGCACGATATGCGCCTCGACGATCTGGCCGCGTTCACCGTCCTCGGCGCCGGTCACCGCGCATTCGGCGACGTCGGGATGCGAGAGCAGCGCCGCTTCGACCTCGGGGCCGGCGATGTTGTAGCCGGCGCTGACGATCATGTCGTCGGAACGCGCGGCGAAGTGGAAGAAGCCATCCTCGTCCTGCGTGAACGTATCGCCGGTGAGATTCCAGCCATCGCGGACATAGTCCTTTTGCCTGGCATCGGCCATGTAGCGGCAGCCGGTCGGGCCGCGCACCGCCAGCCGGCCAGTAGAGCCGCGCGGCAGCTCCCGCATCTCGTCATCGACGATGCGTGCCTGATAGCCGCCGACGGGTTTGCCGGTGGAGGCCGGCTTCATGTCGTCGAAGCGGTTGGAGATGAAGATATGCAGCATCTCGGTGGCGCCGATCCCATCGAGAATCGGCTTGCCGGTCTTCTCAGTCCATTCCTCGAAGACAGGCGCCGGCAGCGTCTCGCCCGCCGAAACCGCGACGCGCAGCGAGGACAGGTCAGCGCCTTGATCCATGGCCTTGAGCATGGCCCGATAGGCGGTTGGAGCGGTGAAGGAAATGGTCGCTTTGTAGGTCTCGATGATGTGGATCATGTTGGGTGGCGTCGCCTGTTCCAGCAGCGTCGCCGCGGCGCCGAAACGCAGCGGGAAGATGGCGAGCCCGCCAAGACCGAAGGTAAAGGCAAGGGGCGGGGAGCCGACGAAGATGTCGTCGGGCGTCACCTCCAGGATTTCGCGGGCATAGGCGTCGGCGATGATCAGCAGGTCGCGGTGGAAATGCATCGTCGCCTTCGGCACGCCGGTGGTGCCGGAGGTGAAGCCGAGCAGGGCGACATCGTCGCGGCCGGTGTTGACGGCAGTGAAGGTGACCGGCTTGTCGAGGGCGGCGCGGTCGAGTTCCGCGTCATGGTTGGCCGTGCCGTCGAAGCCAATGACCTGCTTGAGATACGCACTGCCCTTGGCGCAGGCGGTCATCTCGTCCATCAGCCTTGTATCGCAAAGCGCAACCGTGATTTCCGCCTTGTCGACGATCTTGGCGAGTTCGCCGGCGCGCAGCATCGGCATGGTGTTGACGACCACCGCGCCAACCTTGGTGGCGGCCAGCCAGCAGGCGACCATGGCCGGATTGTTGGCCGAGCGGATCAGCACCCGGTTGCCCGGCTTGACGCCATAATTCTCGACCAGGGCATGGGCGAGCCTGTTGGTCCAGTCGGACAGTTCCTTGTAGGTGCGGCGGCGGCCATTGCCGATCAGCGCGGTGTGGTCGCCGAACCCTTTTTCGACCAGCCTGTCGGTCAATTCGACGGCGGCATTTATGTGGTCGGGATAGTCGAAGCCGTCGAGCAAAAACTCCGGCCATTGCTCCGGCGGCGGCAGGTTGTCGCGCGTGAATGTGTCGATATGCGCTGATGGCCCAAGCATTTTCGGCTGCCCCTGTCTGCCTCGCGCCCATGGCTGAACAAGGCGCAGGATCGCACCAGTCGAAATTTGTTTCAAGCCTAAAATGTTTTTAGGTCGCAGGATTGACGCCGCCCTGTTCGGCGGCCATTCCTGTCGACTGAACTGAAGCCATCCGGGAGGGATGCAGATGCTCCAACATCGTGTTGCCGATTGGGACAATGCCTACGCCAACGGCGACAACATTGCCGGCAGCAATCGCTGGCCGGCCGCGTGGGACACACCGGCACAGGCTTTTCGCGACACAATGTCGGCGTCCGGTCGGGCCAAGCTCGACATCGCCTATGGCGACAGCCCGCGCAACAGGCTCGATCTGTTCCTTCCCGATGTCATGCCCAAAGGGCTCGTCGTCTTCATCCATGGCGGTTACTGGAAGGCGTTCGACAACAAGCCATGGTCGCATCTGGCCAACGGCGCGGTTGCCAATGGCTTTGCCGTGGCAATGCCGACTTACACGCTTTGTCCCGACATACGCATTTCCGGCATCGTCAGGGAAATCGCGGCGGCGATCGGCAAGGCGGCGACGATGGTCGGCGGGCCGGTGATCCTGACCGGGCATTCCGCCGGCGGCCATCTCGCCTCCAGGATGGTGACGACAACGACGCCTCTGGCCGCCGATGTGGCCGGCCGCATACGCAATGTCGTCTCGATCTCCGGGGTTCATGATCTGCGGCCGATCATGCGGACGGGGATGAACGCGACACTGGCCATCGATGAAGCGGAAGCACTGGCCGAAAGCCCGGTTCTGCTGCGCCCCATGCAGGGCGCGCGCATCACCTGCTGGGCCGGCGGCGGCGAGCGGGCGGAGTTCCTGCGCCAGAATGCGCTGCTTGCCAACATCTGGATCGGCCTCGGCGCCACGACCAGCACAGTGGTCGAGCCGGACCGGCATCATTTCAGCATCGTCGACGGGCTTGCCGATCCGACACATCCGCTGACGCGGACATTGCTGGCGGAGTAACAACCAGTCTTATCTCTTGGAATTAACGGCTTGGATCCGCGACCTTCAGCGCAACATCAGAACGCTGCAAGCGGCGCCTGCTTCTGCCGCCGGAGCGAAGGGCTCGCGCACGATCAGGCCGTTGGCGTCGGCCAGCATTCTCAGCATCGAGGAATCCTGGATGCCGAACGGCGTCGCCACCAATGCGCCGGCTTCTTCCCGGACCACGGCGCGCACATAGTCTTGCCTTAGATCATTGGCCGGCATCGCGGCGCCAAGCTGAGCCTGGCGGATGTCCTGCCGGTGGGGACGGCCGCCGAGCTGCGCCAACAGCGGCTTCAGGAACAATTGCGAGCAGACCAGGCTCGCCACCGGATTGCCGGGCAGGCCGATGCACCTGATATCGCCCAGCCGCCCGAACATCAGCGGCTTGCCCGGGCGCATGGCGAGCTTCCAGAAGTCGAGGTTCATGCCTTCGCCGGTCAGCACGTCATGGACGAGATCATGGTCGCCGACCGAGGCGCCGCCGAGCGTGACGATGACGTCGGCTTTCGCATCGACCGCCTTTTTCACCAGCGCCGCGATCGCTTCCTTGCGATCGGCCGCTATACCGAGATCGAGCGCGCGAGCGCCGACCGACTGCGCCACAGCAGCGACGCCATAGGCGTTGGACGAGATGATCTGGTCGGGGCCAGGTTCGCTGCCCGGTGGCAGCAATTCGTCGCCGGTGGCGATTATGGCGACCAGCGGCCGTTGCACCACGTTCAGCCGGGAATGATTGGCCGACGCCGCCAGCGACAATGCAGCCGGATCGAGCACGCGGCCTTTTTCCAGCAGCACGTCGCCTTGCGCAAAATCCAGTCCAAGGCGGCGGATATTGCGGTTCTTCGCCGTCGGTTCGGCGACCTCGATCCGGCTACCGCCGAGATCGCGGACATTTTCCTGGATGACGATGGTGTCTGCGCCTTCAGGCAGCGGCGCGCCGGTGAAGACGCGCACGGCCTCGGATTTACCAACTGTGCCGTCAAAGCGGCGCCCTGCGGGCGCCATGCCGATCACCGAAAGCCGCGCCGGAGCGGACGCCACATCCTGCGCCCGTGCGGCATAGCCGTCCATGGCAGATGCATTGAAAGGCGGCTGGGTACGCAGCGCCACGACCGGCTCCACCAGCACCCGGCCGGCCGCATCCGCCAGCGCGACGCTTTCACCGGGCAACGCCACAGCGCCGTCGAGGAGGCGTTGAAGCGCCTCGGCGACCGGAACCAGCACCATTTACGAACCCGCCTTGTAGTCGCCGGACTTGCCGCCGGTCTTTTCCACCAGCTTTATACCGGAAATCACCATGGCGCGGTCGACCGCCTTGGCCATGTCGTAAATGGTCAGGCACGCGACAGATGCCGCGGTCAGCGCCTCCATCTCGACCCCGGTCTTGCCGGTGACGCGGGCAAGCGCGGTGACCCTGAGGCCGGGCAGCGTGGTGTCCGGTTCGATGTCGACCGACACCTTGGTCAAAAGCAGCGGATGGCAGAGCGGAATCAGCTCATGCGTCTTCTTGGCCGCCATGATGCCGGCAATGCGCGCGGTACCCAGCACATCGCCCTTCTTGGCGTCGCCGTCGAGGATCATCTTCAGGGTTTCGGCCCGCATCGAGACAAAGCCCTCGGCGACCGCCGTGCGCGTCGTCTCCGCCTTGTCGCCGACATCGACCATGTTGGCCTCGCCCTTGGCGCCGAGATGGGTGAGGGCGGCTGCCATCCTCAGATGGCCTCTGCCTTCGCCTTGCCTGTCAAAAGCAGCCGCGTTGCCGCAGCGACATCCTCTTGCCGCATCAGGCTCTCGCCGACGAGGAAGGTGCTGATGCCGGTCTTTTGCATCCTGAAGCAATCGTCGTGGGTGAAAATGCCGCTCTCGCTGACCAGCAATCGGCCGCCCGGCACCATCGACGCCAGCCGTTCCGAGGTCTCGAGGCTGGTCTCGAATGTTCTCAGATTGCGGTTGTTGATGCCGATCAGCTGCGACGAGAGTTTTACCGCGCGCTGCGTCTCGGCCTCGTCATGCACCTCGATCAGCGCGTCCATGCCGAGTTCGAACGCGGTCGCTTCCAATTCGCTCGCCAAGGCATCATCGACGCTGGCCATGATGATCAGGATGGCATCGGCGCCCCATGCGCGAGCCTCGTAGACCTGGTAAGGGTCGAACAGGAAATCCTTGCGCAGCGCGGGCAGGGACACTGCCTTGCGTGCATTGGTGAGAAATTCCGGCGCGCCCTGGAAGGATGGCGCATCGGTCAGCACCGAAAGACAGGCGGCACCGCCTTTCTCATAGGCCTGCGCCAGTGCGGGCGGGTCGAAATCGGCACGGATCAAGCCTTTGGAAGGGCTTGCCTTTTTGATCTCGGCGATCAGGCCGAAGCTGCCCGATCTGCGCTTCGCCTCAAGCGCCCTCAGAAAGCCACGCGGTGCGTCGGCATCCTTGGCTCGCGCCTTGATCTCGGCCAACGGTATCCGCGCCTTCGCCGCCGCGATCTCGTCGCGTTTGTAGGCCTCGATCTTGCGCAGAATGTCAGCCACGGCTCATCCGTTCGAAATCTCGACCAGCCTGTCGAGCACGCCCAGCGCCCGGCCGCTGTCGATGGCCTGTGTGGCCGCGGCCATGCCGTCGGCAAGCGTCGTCGCCTTGCCGGCTACCACCATGCCGGCGCCGGCATTCATCAGCACCGTATCGCGATAGGCGCCGGCAGCACCGCCCAGCATGTCGCGCAACGCCTTGGCATTGTAGGCGGCATCGCCGCCGCGCAGCTCGTCCTTGCTGTGGCGCTGCAGGCCGACCGCTTCCGGGGTGAGCGTGAAATGACGGATCTCGCCACCGGCCAGTTCCGCAACCACAGTCTCGCCGGTGGTAGTGATCTCGTCATAGCCGTCGCCATGGACGACCCAGGCATGCTCGGTGCCCAGCGCCTTCAATGTCTCGGCCACCGGCACGATCCATTCCGGCAGGAACACGCCGACCATCTGCCTGCTGACGCCGGCCGGATTGGACAGCGGTCCGAGCAGGTTGAAGATGGTGCGCGTGCCGAGCTCGACGCGGGTCGGGCCGACATGCTTCATCGCCGGGTGGTGCGCAGGTGCGAACATGAAGCCGACGCCGGCATCCTGGATGCAGCGGCCGATTACCTCTGGTGGGATATCGATCTTGACGCCGAGCGCGACCAGCACATCGGCAGCGCCCGTCAGCGACGACAGGCCCCGATTGCCGTGCTTGGCGACCGGCACGCCGCAGCCAGCAATGACGAAGGCCGAAGCGGTCGAGATGTTGACTGAATGCGAATTGTCGCCGCCGGTGCCGACGATGTCGATTGCGCCCTCAGGAGCTTCGACGCGCAGCATCTTGGCACGCATGGTGGCGACGGCCCCGGAAATCTCGCTCACCGTCTCGCCGCGCACACGCAAGGCCATCAGGAAGCCGCCGATCTGGCCCGGCGTCGCGTCGCCAGACATGATGATGTCGAAAGCTTCGCGCGCTTCCTCGAAGGTAAGCCCGGTTCCCGTGGCGACCTTGGCGATATGGGTCTTCAGGGCGCTCATTCGGCCAAGACGTTCATTGGGCTAGGGCCATTCATTGGGCGAGGGCTTGGGCAACGGCGGCCTGGTCGACGCTGACGGCGTACTGCGTCTGCAACTGCGCCACCAACTGGTCGAGCAGATCGTCGGACATGCCTTGCGTGAAGGATTTTTGCGCATCGTCGGGTACCGAGCTGGCGTCGGCTCCGGCCGGCTCGAACACTTCGGCGACCTTGAACAGGATCTGGCCGTCGCCGGTGGGCGAGGGGATCAGCCCGGTGCCGCCTTCGCCGACGCCGAACATCGCAGCAGCACCCTCCTTGCCGAAATCGACATCGTCGGCCTCGCGCTTCACGCCGCGCTTGGTCTGCTTTTCAAGCTTCAGTTCGCCGGCGATGACGTCGAGTGTGGTGCCAGCCTTGAGGCGCTTGTCGAGTTCGTCTGCTTTCGCGGTCAGCCGCTTGGTCGTTTCCTCTGTCGTCCAGTCCGCCACCACGCGCTGGCGGACTTCGTCCAGCGTGCGGTCGCGAGCCGGCGTGATCGATGTCAGTTCATAGAACACGAAGCCGTTGTTAGGGGTGGTCAGGGCTTGATTCTCGGTGTTGGGCTCGGCCTCGAACACCGCCTTGATGAGGTCCGGCGATGCCGGCAGGTCCTTGATGATGGTGCCGTCCGGCTTGAGGCCGGTGCGGTCTATGGCCTCGACGGTAACGTCCTTGAGCTTGAGTTTGGCGGCGGCTTCGGCCAGCGTGCTGCCGGCGGCGCGGGTGTCTTCGTAATTGTCGTGCACGTCGAGCAGGATGCGGCTTGCTTCGCCAAGCGCCAGATCCTTGCGGATCTGGTCTGACACTTCGGCCAGCGGCTTCACCGTTTCCGGTTTGATCTCGGTAACGCGCAAAAGCACCGGACCGAACGCGCCCTGGACGACCGGGCTGACTTCGTTGACGGCAAGCGCGAATGCGGCATCGGCGACCGCCTTGTCGGTGATCTTATCCTTGGAGAGCGTGCCGAGCAGCGTGTCGGCCGGGGTCTTGCCCTGCGCGGTGACGATCTTGTCGAAAGTGGCGCCCGTCTTCAGCGAATCGGATGCCGCCTTGGCGGCGTCCGCGGAAGGAAACACCAGCTGTTCGATGGTGCGCATTTCCGGCGTGGTGTAGCGGCCCTTGTTCTTGTTGTAGTCGTCGCTGACCTGCTGGTCCGTTACGGCGCTGACATCCATGATGTCTTCGGGCTCGAGCCGGACATAGGAGAATTTGCGGTATTCTGGCGCCGCGTAGGTTTTCTTGTTGGCCTCGAAATAAGCCTGAAGCACGCTGTCGGATGGCGCCTCGATCGGCTCCACCAACGCCTTTGGCAAGATCAGATAGTCGATGGTGCGGTCTTCGCCGCGATAGAGCGCAACTGCCTTGAAGAAGGTATCCGGAGCCTTGAGCCCGTCCGAAACCGCTTCGACGATCTGCTGGCGCACCGCCACCTGAGCCCGGTTCTTCAGATAATCCTCCGGCCGCATTCCCAGTTCGCGCAGGCGGGATTCGAACAGCCGGCGGTCGAACTGGCCATTCGGGCCCTGGAAGGCGGGTTCCTGCCGCGTCAGTTCGGCCAGCCTGTCCTTGGAGAAGCCAAGCCCGAGCTTGCGCGCCTGTTCGTCGAGGACGGCGCCGGACACCAACTGAGCCAGCACCTGGTTGTCGATGCCATAGGCCTTGGCCTGGTCGCGGCTGATGCGCTGGCCGATCTGCTGTTGCAGCATGGCGATCTGGCGATCGTAGGCGAGGCGGTATTCGGTGATCGACACGGTGGTGCTGCCGGCGGTGATCACCGCATGATGGCCAGCCAGGAAGCCGCCCGTCATCCGCGTGGTGACGCCCCAGGCAAGGAAACTCAACACCAGCAGCGACAGCAGGGCTTTCGCGACCCAGGTCCCTGCCGCGCTTCTCAATATACCAAGCATTGTTACTTCCGATTTTTGCGCAGTTTTGCGTGCGCCCGAGTCTGAAACAAGCGCAATAGCGCCCTTCCGGCTCACTGTCGATTGCTTTGTGGCCTGATTTTGATAGGGAGGGCGAGACCCCAATGTCGCCCGGAGAACCAGATCCCCATGACGCCAGGAATTCGACCGCTCGTTGCCGGCAACTGGAAAATGAACGGCACCAGCGCTTCGCTGAACGAGCTCAGGATGATCGGCAACGGCTTCATGAGCGGGCTCGACGCAGAGACCGAAGCATTGGTCTGCGTGCCGGCGACCTTACTGTCGCGCGCCGTCGAAATCCTGTCGCGCACGCCGGTGCGGGCCGGTGGCGAGGACTGCCACATCAAGGAAAGCGGCGCCTTCACCGGCTGCGTCTCAGCCGAGATGCTGAAGGATGCGGGCGCCAGCCACGTCATTGTCGGCCATTCCGAGTGCCGCGAACAGCGCAGCGAGGACGATGCCATCGTCCTCGCCAAGGCCTCGGCGGCGTGGCGGGCAGGGCTCGTCGCCATCATCTGCATCGGCGAGACCAAGGCCGAGCGCGAAGCGGGCACAGCACTCGACGTGTTATCGCGCCAGGTCGCCGGCTCGGTGCCACCGAGCGCAACGCCCGCCAACACCGTTATCGCCTACGAGCCGGTATGGGCTATCGGCACCGGCCTGACGCCGACCGCCGAAGACGTGGCGGAGGCGCACGCGCATATCCGCCAAAAACTGGCGGAAGCGCTCGGCGCAGCCGTGGCCGGCAAGATGCGCATCCTCTATGGCGGCTCGGTCAAGGCGTCCAACGCTGTCGAACTGCTAGGCGTCAAAAACGTCGATGGCGCGCTGGTTGGCGGCGCCAGCCTGAAGGCGTCCGACTTTCTCGCCATCGCCGAGGCATACCAGAATATCTCGTAGGCCCCGGAATTTCGTTGCCGACCAGTTCGGTCATAGACTTATGAACGCAGCAGTTCGGCGGAAATCGTTGCAAAGGGCGCATTGCTTCCCATATTCCGGCCACGGGCTTGGAAATGCCGTTAAAGCATTGTATGGAGCCGCCTCCAAATCACCGGCCCTGATCGCCAGGGAGCGGCAGGGCTTGCCAGGATAAAATATGGAAACCGTACTGATCGTCATCCACCTCATGGTCGTGCTCGCCCTTGTCGGCGTGGTGCTGCTGCAACGCTCCGAAGGCGGTGGTCTCGGCATTGGCGGCGGTTCCGGTTTCATGACCGCGCGTGGCGCCGCCAATGCGCTGACGCGGGCGACGGCGATCCTGGCCGCGGCCTTCTTCGTGACGTCGCTGACACTCTCGATCGTTGCCCGCTATGGCGAAAAACCGATCGACATTCTCGACCGCGTGCCGGCCGACAGCGGCAACGGCGTGCTCAATCAGTTGCCCGGCACGACGGCGCCGACGCCGCCTTCGGGCAACACCGCACCGGCCGCGCCCGCGGCCAACGGCGCCGCCACCACGCCGCCCGCCACCACGGCCCCGGCGACGGCTCCATCTCCGGCGACGCCACCTGCAACCGATTCGGCTACGCCGCCGGCTACCAATGGCGTTACCTTGCCGGTGACACCGCAGGTTCCGAACCAGTAGTCGGTAGCGTCAGATGCCGCGATCTGTTGTTGTTTCAACACAGTCGCGGCAAATGGCACACGATCACGAAGATTCGACCGCACCCCGTGCTTGAGGCCCGTACGCCACTTCGATTATAGATTGCCGGCGGCACTTTCTGCGCCCTTGGGGGGCGCCGGGCGACGCCGTGGGCAACAAGCATTGAACGATCGGATCTTCGCCATGCAGCTTCGCAGCTTCATTTTCATGGGGTTTTGTGCCGTATTCGGCATGAGCTCCGCGGTCTTCGCCGGCACTCCGGCAATGACCTCACCGCAGGCGGTTGGCAAAACCGCTGTCATCAACGTCGCCGCCAAGAGCGATGCGACGCAGCTGAAGCTTCTCAAGAAGAAGAAAAACCCGAGCCCGGATGATCTGGCTCAGATCAGCAAGCTCGAAGACAAGATCGCCGCCGACAGGGATCTCGCCCGCGTCAAGGCGCTCGAGGCCCGCAAGCTGGCGATGCGCGATGCGGCGAAAGCCAGGGCCGATGCCCAGCGCCAGGCGTTCCTGGCAAGCAAGGGCAAGCCGGTCGTGGTTGCCGACGCCAAGCCAGGCAAGAAGACCACCAAGATCATCGCTCCGGTTGACCCGATCGCGCCGATCGAGCCGATCGAATCGGCTGAACCGCTTCCGGCCGAAGCGATGAATATCGCGCTGACCGGCAACAATGGCGAATTGCGCAGCGAGGCCCCGGGCCAGAAGCCGACGAGCGGCGGACTGTTCGCCGGCCTGTTCGGCGGCACGTCCTCTGCCTCGTCGATTGCCTATCTCCCCGAAACGCGCGCGCTCGACCAGGCTCTCGCCAAGCGGCAAGCCAAGAAGCAGTTCAAGGTGAAGCCGGAATTCGTGCCGCAGGACGTCGAATTCAGCGGCTATGAGCCGGGTACGATCGTCATCGATACCAGCGCGCGCCGCCTCTACCTCGTCGAATCGGCTTTCACCGCCCGCCGCTATGCGATCGCGGTCGGCCGCGAAGGCCTGCAGTTCAAGGGCAAGGTTGCCGTTGGCGACAAGCAGGAATGGCCGCGCTGGATCCCGACGCTCGACATGCAGAAGCGCGAACCCAAGCATTATGGCCAGTACAAGGACGGAATGCCCGGCGGCGGCCAGAACCCGCTCGGCGCCCGCGCCATCTATCTCTACGACGGCAAGAAGGACACGCATCTGCGCATCCACGGCACCATCGCGCCGCAGTCGATCGGAACCAGCGCCTCCAATGGCTGCTTCCGCATGATCAACGAGCACGTCATGGACCTCTACAGCCGCGTCAGGGTCGGCACCAAGGTCGTCATCATCTGACGCTTTCACAAACCTGCCGAAAGGGCCGGCTTTTGCCGGCCCTTTTGTTTTGACCAAAACACCAGTCTCGAACCTCGGGACTATCGCGCCTTCTCTGGAAAAAGCCTCAGCGGCGGTTTTTTCTCTGGCGGAATCAATTCGGCCGCGTTAAGCGATGACTCCCATGGCGCGATATGTATTCATCACAGGCGGCGTGGTTTCCTCACTTGGAAAAGGCATCGCTGCAGCGGCCCTTGGGGCTCTCTTGCAGGCGCGAGGCTATCGCGCACGCATCAAAAAGCTCGATCCCTATCTCAATGTCGATCCCGGAACGATGTCGCCTTACCAGCATGGCGAGGTTTTCGTCACCGATGACGGCGCCGAGACCGATCTCGATCTTGGCCATTACGAGCGCTTCACCGGCCGCTCGGCCAACCAGCAGGACAACATCACCACCGGCCGCATCTACAAGAACATCATCGAGCGCGAACGGCGCGGCGACTATCTCGGCGCCACCGTGCAGGTCATTCCGCATGTCACCGACGAGATCAAGAATTTCGTGCTCGACGGCAATGACGACTATGATTTCGTGCTGTGCGAGATCGGCGGCACGGTTGGCGATATCGAGGCGATGCCGTTTCTCGAGGCGATCCGTCAGCTCGGCAACGATCTGCCGCGCAACAACGCCGTCTATGTCCACCTGACCTTGATGCCTTACATCCCGACGGCCGGCGAGTTGAAGACCAAGCCGACCCAGCATTCGGTCAAGGAACTGCGCGGCATCGGCATCGCGCCCGATATCCTGCTGGTCCGCGCCGACCGCGCCATCCCCAAGGAAGAGCGCAGAAAACTGTCGCTGTTCTGCAATGTGCGCGAAAGTGCCGTCATCCAGGCGCTCGACGTGCCCCACATCTATGACGTGCCGATGGCTTACCACAAGGAAGGGCTCGATTCGGAAGTGCTGGCCGCCTTCGGTATCGATCCGGCGCCGAAGCCACGTATGGAGCCCTGGCAGGCCGTGTCCAACCGCATCCACAATCCGGAAGGCGAGGTGACGATTGCCATTGTCGGCAAATACACCGGCCTCAAGGATGCCTACAAATCGCTGATCGAGGCTTTGTCGCATGGCGGCATGGCCAACCGCGTCAAGGTCAAGCTCGACTGGATCGAGAGCGAGATTTTCGAGAAGGAAGACCCCACGCCGTGGCTGGAAAAGGTGCACGGCATCCTGGTGCCCGGCGGCTTCGGCGAGCGCGGCTCGGAAGGCAAGATCCTGGCGGCGAAATTCGCCCGCGAGCGCAAGGTGCCGTATTTCGGCATCTGCTTCGGCATGCAGATGGCCTGCATCGAGGCGGCGCGCTCGCTGGCCGGCGTCGAACACGCCTCGTCGACCGAATTCGGTCCGACCGACGAGCCGGTCGTCGGCCTGATGACCGAATGGCTGAAAGGCAACATGCTGGAGAAGCGCCGCGAAACCGGCGATCTCGGCGGCACCATGCGGCTTGGCGCCTATCAGGCTGAACTCGCCAAGGGTTCGAAGATCGCCGACATCTATGGCGACACCCAGATTTCCGAGCGCCATCGCCACCGCTACGAGGTCAATATCGACTACAAGGAGCGGCTGGAAGATTGCGGCCTGGTGTTTGCCGGCATGTCGCCCGACGGCGTGCTGCCGGAAACGGTCGAATACCCCGACCATCCCTGGTTCATCGGCGTCCAGTACCATCCGGAGCTGAAGAGCCGGCCGCTTGAGCCGCATCCCCTGTTCGCCAGCTTCATCTCGGCCGCGGTGGACCAGTCGCGACTGGTCTAGGGCCACGGTGAGGTTTCGCAGCTGATGCAGACCTATGTTGCGCTGCTCTACAGCATTATCCTCGGCGAAGGCCGCCGGGTCGTCATGGCCGACCTCAAGGCGATGGCTGAACAGCTTGGGCTGAAGAACCCGCGCACCCTGGTGGCGACCGGCAATCTGGTCTTCGAGACACGGGCGACCGGCATCGCCAAGCTGGAACAGCGGCTGGAAACGGCCTTCGAAAAAACCTTCGGCCGCAACGTCGTCATCATCGTGCGCACTGCCGAGGATTGGCTGAAACTTGCCGCCGGCAACCCATTCCCGGCCGACTCTGCCGAGGCAGGCGATCAGGTGGCTGTGCGGGTGATGCGCAAGCCAGCGCCAGCGGATGGTGTGGCCGCGCTCCAGGCCTATGCCGCGGAGGACGAGAAGGTGGCTTCGGTCAACGGTGACATCTGGGTCGTCTTTTCGCGCGAGCGGCCAAGCTCGCGGCTGCTCGCTGCCATGAACCACAAGCGCATGGGCATCGGCACCGCACGCAACTGGAACACGGTGCGGAGGTTGGCTGAGATGGTAGGGAGTAGGGAGTAGGGAGTAGGGAGTAGGGAGTAGGGAGTAGGGGTTATACTATTCCCTACTGGCTACTGACTACTCCCTATCTCTCATTTCACGCCTTCGCCGTCCTGGCCCCTGCGCCAAGGGCGGCGGTGCGAAGGACGTAGTAGATGACCCCTGCAATGCCGACGCCGAAGAACCAGCCATAAACGCCCCACCATGCCGGCAGCAGGTTGGTGAAGTTCGGCAGGACCGAGGAGAAGATGGCGCCGATGCCGGCGGCTATGAAGGCGTTGACGTGCCAGCCGCCCTGGAAGCGGAACTCGCCATGTTCGCGGTACAGTGCCTCGACGTCGACCTCGCCCTTCCGGATCAGATAGTAGTCGACCATCATCACCCCGAAGATCGGCCCCATCGTCGCGCCGATGACGTTGACGAAAGATGCGGCACTGCCTTCCCACGGCGCGAAGGGATAGAGCACCAGCGCGATCACAGCTGCGATATAGCCGCCCTTCTTGAAGTCGATCTGCCGGGGAAAGACATTGGAGAAGTCGAAGGCCGGCGAGACGAAGTTTGCCACCACATTGATGCCGAGCGTCGCCACGGCAAAAGTCAGGGCTGCAAGCGCTGCCAGGAACCAGCTGTCGAATTTCGCCGAGATCTGGTCGGGATGCAGAAGCACTTCGCCATACACGTCGAAGGCAGCGATGGTGGTCACGCCGGCGACCAGCGAGAACAGGATGAGATTGATCGGCAGGCCCCAGATGTTGCCCTTGCGCAGCGATGCCTTGTCTGGGGCATAGCGGGCGAAATCGCAGAAATTGAGATAGAGCGCCGAGAAATAGGTGACCCAGATCGCCGCCACCGCAAACAGCGACGTCCAGGAGCCAGGGGTTCCGGGTACGCCGGCATCCTTTGTCTTGTCGAGCAGCACATCCATCGGGATGTCGCTGGTGAAGGCAAACCTCCCGGATTTTACACAGAGATAGATCGCCAGGATCAACATCATCACCCACACCGCCGGGCCGGCCCAATCCTGGAAGCGGCGCACCGTTTCCATGCCGTTCTGGATGATCAGCAATTGCAGTGCCCAGATGACCACAAAACAGATCACTTCCAGACCCGTATGGCCGAGGAAATGCGTGTTGGCGTTGAAATCGGCGAACCATTGCGAGCGGATCAGCAACGCCACGATCGCGCCCGATGCCGCCGCCGTCTGCGCGCCGTACCAGAAGCAGGCGACGATGGCGCGCACCAGGGCCGGAATGTTGGCGCCCCAGATGCCGAAGGAGGCGCGCGCCAGCACGGGGTAGGGCACGCCGGTCTTCACGCCGGCATAGCCGACCATGTTCATCAGCGCGTAGATGATCAGCGAACCGATGCCGATGGCGATGATGAAATTGACGAAGCCGCCGCAAAACAGGAACAGGCTTGCGGCGAGATAATAGCCCCAGAGGCTGTGGACGTCCGACGTCCAGACGTTGAAGATCGAGAACGGCCCCCAGTTTCGGACTTTGGCCGGAGCCAGATCCTCATTGTATAGATCAGGTGATGCGCCTTGTATGGTCACTGCGATGTCCTCCCCTTGATGCCGCACGCGCCCTCACGCGTCGACTGCGCAGGTTATGCCTGACGCAGGGGAACCGGCAAGCAATCCATTTGCCGGCTTTGGCCTTAAAGATATTCAATGAGAACAGCGCTTATCGATCGGCTTTTGGCGAAGGTCGGCGCAAACGCGGCGTATCTTGATTCGATCCGCAGGCGGCAGCGATCAGGACGCTTTGCGGTTGAGAGCCGGTGATGCGTCGAAATTGGCGGCAAGCCAAGCTATCGCGCAGGTGACATCATCGAGCCTGTATTGGGCCACGGTCGGCCCACGCGGTTTGACCCGGATCGAGATGCCGCCGGCCTCGTTGATCGCCTCGAAACCGTTTTCGTCGGCGGTGTCGTCGCCGAGAAAGACCGGCCGCCGTCCGGCAAAGGGCGGGATTGCCATGAAACGCCGCACGGCAGCGCCCTTGGCCGCTTCGAGCGGCATGAGTTCGACGCCGGCGTTGCCCGGGATAACCCGATAGCCCTTGGGAAGCTCGGTCAATGCCTGTTCGGCAAGATGCGTTGCCCTGGCCAGCAGATGCGGCGCCGCACGCGTATGGATGGCGAGGATCGGACCCTTGCGCTCGATATGAACAAGGCCGTCATCGAGTTCGGCCTCGATGGCGTCGGCAAGGGCAGCGATATCGGCGGGAGCATCCGCGGTAACGACCGGGCCGTCCGGCGTCAGCCGGTGTTCCAGCCCATAGAGACCGGCAACACGCAGCTTCAACGGATGAAACAGGCGGTCGGCGCCCTCGACCGAGCGGCCGGTGATAAAGGCGACGGCGCCGTCCAGCCGTTTGTCGACGGCGCCGAGGAGGTTGCGCAGTTCGTCGCTCACGGACACGGCGTCGGGGTGCGCGGCGTGCTCCAGCAACGTGCCGTCGATGTCGAGGAAAAGCGCCCATTGTCCTTCCGGCAGGTCGGGTGCGGTTGGCAGGCCCGGTGCTTTCGACAGGCTATTCATGACGCCACCTTCCGCATGCGGTCGAACAGTGAGACGATGTTGCTGCCGGTGTTTGCGGGCCGCTCGGCGACACTTGTCGCTCTTTCGAGGTCGCCGCGTTTGCGCAGGCGCGCCGCATCGAGCAGCATGCTGCCGGCCCAGCGAAAGACATTGTTGTCGCGCACTATTTCGCGCATCGGGCGCATGCGCTCGCGTTGTTCGTCCGGTGACATGGTCAGCGCCTGCAGCAGCACCTGGCTCATCATCGCCGCGTCGTAAGGATTGACGATCAGTGCTTCCAGCAGTTCGCGCGACGCGCCGGCAAACGTGCTGAGCAACAGCACGCCCTGTTCGTCGTCACGCGCGGCGACGAATTCCTTGGCTACGAGGTTCATGCCGTCATGCAGGCTGGTGACCATGCAGATGTCGGCGGCGCGATAGATCTCATAGACCTGTTGCTGCGAATGGTGCTCAGCCACCATGACCACGGGCTTGTAGCCGTCATGACCGTAGCGCTGGTTGAGCTCGTTGGCATAACGCAGGCATTCATCGTGCAATTGCTGGTACGCCGGCAGCGTGCCGCGGCTTGGGGCAGCAATCTGCAGGAACACTACCTTGCCGATCCACTCGGGGTGGCGCGTAAACAATTCGTCCAGCGCATGGAAGCGGTCGAGGATGCCCTTGGTGTAGTCCAGGCGCTCGACGCCGACGCACAGCTTGACGTCCGCCGACAGGCCGAACCGCTCACGCAGGCGGGCGCGGCTTTCCTCGACCGGTGGCAGTTTGGCCAGGAGTTCGGCCGGCCATTCGATGGAGATGGGATAGGCGTGCACCAGTGTCGTCCGCCCGCCATACGAGATCGCGGCGTCGGCGCGCTCGATCCGGCTTTCCAGGAACCTGTCTACGCTTTCAGTGAAATTATTGGCATGAAACTGGGTGTGAAAGCCGATGATCGAGCTCCCGAGCAGTCCATCAAGAACGCGTTCGCGCCATGGGCAGATGCTGAACACTTCGGAGTTCGGCCACGGGATGTGCCAGAAGGTGATGATGATCGCCTCCGGCAGGCGCTCGCGGATCATGCGCGGCAGGAGCGCGAAATGGTAATCCTGAACCAGCACGATCGGCCGCTCATTGCGCGCCTCGGCAACCACCATATCGGCGAATTTGCGGTTGACGGCCTCATAGGCCTCCCAGTCCGAGGCACGGAAGACCGGCCGTGTGAAGGCGATATGGCAGAGCGGCCAAAGCCCTTCATTGGCAAAGCCGAGATAGTAGCCCTGATATTCGTCGTCGCTCAGCCACACGCGGCGCAGCGTATAGGACGGATTGTCGGGCGGCACCTGAACCCGATCGTTGCTATCGACCGTCAGACGATCCGCCGTTCCGCCGCCATAGGCGATCCAGGTGCCGCTGCAGGCGCGGGTGATAGGCTCAAGCGCCGACACCAGGCCGCTGGCCGGCACCAGAAGCTCGACGCCGTCGTCCTTGATGTTGTGGATATAGGGTTCCCGGTTCGAGACGACGATGACCTGCGCGTCCGGCAGGTCGTCGGCAAGTATCTTGCGCAAGGTGTCGGGCGACCAGTTCACCAGCGCCGCGTCGGGAGATTGTCCGTTCTTCTCGAACTCCCGCAAAACCTTGCGCGTCGCTTCCGATGCGACGTCCTCGCCGGCAGTCGGTGCAACCGTCAAGCTATGGCTACGTTGCCTGGAGATCGATAACAGAACGGCTAGAATCGAAAGGCCAAGGCTTGCAAGGATCAAGACCCAGAGCAGGGCCATGCCATAATCAGTCATTCCAATTCCAACTCAATTTTGGCCGTCAGGGCCTTTTTCTTCATGGTTCGATTTTGAGTGTTCGCAGCCGACGATCGCCCGTGAGAACCTGTGTTTTTTGCAACGCACAAACCCTGGGATCGGTTCCCGTTGAAAGCCGTTCCGATCATGTCCGCACGATCAGCGGAACCAGCCCCTCATGGCGGTCGGCGAGAAAGGCGACGACGCGGTCGCCGACGCGCTGAAAGGTAAGATCGACCCTCTTTTCGGCGACACCCAGATGCCTGAGCGTCAGCGTATCGATGCCGATCGGCAAACGGGGTCGAGTGACGTGGATTTCGCCGTTCCAGCCGTCGATTTCCAGACCGAGGCACGCCTGCATCAGCATGAAGGCCGAACCGGCGGACCAGGCTTGCGGCAGGCAGGCGACGGGGTAGGCGATCGGTGCTTCACCCGGCGAGCGGGTAAAGCCGCAGAACAGTTCCGGCAGCCGCATGTTGAAGTGCACGGCGGATTCGAACGTGCCGCTCATCAGCCGCACCACGCTGTCACGCTCGCCGAACCGCGCCAGGCCGGCGCCGCACATCGCCGTGTCGTGTGGCCAGATGGAACCGTTGTGGTACGACATCGGGTTGAACAGCACAGCATCGTCGGAAAGCGTTCGCACTCCCCAGCCGGAGTGGAAGGAAGCCGAAAGCAACTGGTCGGCGACCATCTTAGCCCGCGCCGGTTCGGGCAGGCCGACGTAGAGCAGGTGTCCGGCATTCGAGGTGCGCACCTTGCACGGCTCTCCGGCGCCGTCGATCGCCAGCGCATAGAACCCGAGATCGTCCAGCCAGAAATCACGCTCGACGGCGATCCGCATCTCTTCGGCGCGATTTTCCCAGTGCTCGGCCTGCGCGAACTCGCCCCGGCGGCGGGCGAGAGCGGCAAGGCCCCTGAAGGCGGCGAAGACATAACCCTGCACTTCGACCAGCGCGATCGGCCCCTTGGGGATGCGCCCGTCGGCGTGGAAGACGGAGTCGAAGCTGTCCTTCCAGCCCTGGTTCGCAAGGCCGGATTCGGCAGCGCGCTGATAGGTGACGAAGCCGGTTGCGCGGCTGGCCTCTTCCGTCCACTTGGCGGCGGCGCAGAGAGACGGCCACAGGCTGGCGATGAAATCCATGTCGCCGGTGCGTTCGGCATAGGCGCAGGCGAGGTGGATGTAGAGCGGCGTGGTATCGACGCCGCCATAGTAGCGGCCGAAAGGCAGTTCCTGCAGCGCCACCATCTCGCCCTTGCGCGTCTCGTGCATGATCTTGCCGGGCTGCGAGTCGCTGAAAGGCGATGTCTCGGTCGCCTGGTGCTGGGCGAGGAAGGCAAGCACGCCGCGCGCCAGGCCGGGGTTGAGCCATAGCATCTGCAGCGCCGAGATGACGCCGTCACGGCCGAAGGCCGTCGAAAACCAGGGGATGCCGGCATAGGGGTAGGGGCCGGTCGACAGCTCGGTGGTCAGCAAGGCGACATCCGCGCGGGCGCGTTCGACCCAATCGTTGAAGACGCGGCCCGAACTGTGCACCGTCGCGCCATGGCGGCGCTTGGCCCGCATGCCGAAACGAGCGCGCGCCGCGGCCGCCCGAAAACGGTCGCGATCGGGCGTTTCGGTCAGTTCCGCGCCGACCTCGACGTAAAGCATCTTGCTGCTGCGTTTGGTCACTGCGATGAGGAAATCCGCGCGCTCGGCGCTCAACTGGTCCGGCGGCTGCGAGAACGAGATCGCCGACACCCGCGCCAGCCCGTCCAGTCCGTCATAGCGCAGCAGCACCGAGGCAGGCTCGATCTCCGCTGCATGCGCCATTCCGCGCTTCGGCCGGGTCGAACCGCGGACCTCGAACATGTCGCGGAAATCGGCGGCAAAATGCAGCGAGACGCGGATTGCCGAATGCTCCTGGCTGTAGTTGGAAAGGGTGATTCGCTCGAACAGCCGGTCCTGCCACAACAGCCTGACGCGCTCGATATGGATGGCGCCCTGGGGGATGTCGCGGCCACCGACGCTTTGCATCGGCAAATTGGTCATATTGCTGGTGAACAGCACATTGTCCTGGCTGAGGGAGGCGCCGAGCAGCGATGTCTGCCGGCCGCCGACGGTGAGCCTGAACTCCGACAGCACCCGGGTGTCGTCACGGAAGAAACCGTCGCCCGCACCCCTGATATCGCCGTAGGCATCGGCCACGGCAAAACAGTCGCCTTGCTTTAGGGCAAACAGCCGGTGCGGCTCGCGCGGCGCGGTTTCGTCCAGGGAGGCAAGGGCCACGGCAGGGTCGAGCTTGCGCTCGTCAAGTTCGGTCATCAGTCACAAATCTCTGTTTCGGGCTCGGAACGTCCGCCGTCGTTCACGACGCTTTCGATTGAGCCGGGGCGCCGATGAGACGCGCATAGGCAGTGAGATAGTCGCGCGCCATCCTGTTGGCGGAGAACCGACTTTCGAAGACGGCGCGCACCTTTCGCCGGTCGAGTTGCAGCAAGGCCGGCACCGCGGCGACCGCGGCGTCGAGAGAATCGACGACAAATCCGGTAACGCCATGGTCGATGACTTCCGGCAACGCACCGCAGTTCCAGCCGATGGTTGGCGTACCGCACGCCATCGCCTCGATCGCGGCAAGGCCGAACGGCTCGGGCCAGTCTATCGGAAACAGCAGACCAGCGGCATTGCCGAGGAATTCAGTCTTCTCACTCTCGGCGATCTCGCCGACATAGTCGATGCGGTCGCCATCGATCAACGGCTCGATCGTCTCATGGAAATAGGCGCGATCATCGTCGCCGATCTTGGCCGCCAGCTTGAGTTTCATGCCCGAGCGCAAGGCGATGTCGATGGCCCGGTCCGGCCGCTTGTCGCGCGAAAGCCGGCCGAGAAAGGCGAGGTATGGTTCGCCTGCCGCCGTCTCGAAGGTCGGCTGATAGAGACCCGTCGGCAGCCCGTGATGGATGGTGGCCAGCCAATTGGCATTCGCAAGCCCGGTCTTCTGGCTATGCGAGATCGAGATCAGCGGAAAGCGCGGAAAACGCTCATAGGCTGGCGCCAGATCGACATAATCGAGCCGGCCATGAGGCGTTGTCACCGTCTTGTCCGGCATGGTCTCGAAGAACGAGAAATGCAGGAAATGGCTGAGATGAAAATGAATGATATCAAAGTCGTGGGCTCGGTTCCTCACATCGGCAAGCATCGCAAGATGCGCCGCCGTGTCCGATTTCAGTGGACGCGGATCGAGGCGTAGCGCGCGTTCGCGACCTGGTATCAGTCTGGCCGACGTCCGGCTGTCGCCGCTGGCGAACAGCGTCACCTCATGGCCGAGTTCGACCAGCCCTTCGGTCAGATAGGAAACGATGCGCTCGGTGCCGCCATAGAGAAGGGGTGGCACCGATTCGTGCAAAGGGGCGACATGGGCTATGCGCATGGTTTGAACGTGTCCCTCAAGGCAATCACGAGAGCGAAATGCATCAGCCGGCCTAACGTTCCGGACAAAAGCGGGCGTCGGCAACCCAAGCCCACCAGCGCAGATTTTTTTGCAATAAGCGGAACAAACGCGCCATCCGCGAATTTAGTGGAGTTGGTTCGCGCTGCGGCCGACCAGGGAGAGAACAAAATGGACCGCTTGCATTTCTTTACGCCCGTGCGCATTGCGCGCGGGCAGGGACACCCCGTCGAGGAAGTCGATAGCGTTGCCGAAGCGATGGTCTTTTTGCAGAAATGGCCATTGGGACGGCGTGGGCCTGTGTATCAGTGCGCCGTGAATTGCTGCTCCGCGGCCCTGTCGGGCAGAATGTCGGCCGAAGCAGCCAGGAAGGCGTTTACGGGCTTTGCCCGCATCACCCGGCTGCTCGATGATGACATGGCCCTGCCGATGGGCGGCGAAAGCATGGCGGAAGTCCACGCGCTGAGGCGCTAGGCGCCGGTCCAGCCATTTGGCTATTGAACACCCGGGCTTTGGCGGCGCGGGCATCATCTTTTCCGCACCGGAGTATTCCGGCGCGGCCCTTCACCTCATGGGCCACACTGTGCTTTCATGCGGCGTTTCGCATGACCGGTGGGTGACGACCATCCACAGGCGGCCCGAACGTGGAGGGGTAGACAATGCCGAGACTGATCCTGGGAACACTCGGCGCTATCGTCATCGCCCTCATCTGGGCGGTCTTTGCCAGTTTGATGGGCGCGCCATCGATCGTGATCACGGTCGGCGCGGTCGCCATTGGGGCCGGCGTCTACACCTACGTCGACCGACGCTCGACTTGACGCGTCCCCGGTCTGCCGCGCGCTCGACCAATTGCACGCCGGTGTTTGACGCGCGCGGCAGTCGCGGCGGGCATTCTTCAAAGATGAGCTTGCTGGCCGCATAGAGAGCCAAGGCGCAGACAGGGCGCCACACGTCGGACCGGGCTCCGCGAGAACTTGGGAGAGATCGTCAAAGATCTTTCAATCCGGCCAATGTAGATCGAAACGGCGAATCTGTGGATTTCCGGTGGAACATCGTCGCCTCGAAACACTTCGGGCGTTGCACTGCCCCATCAGTGCACGTTCCCTTGTTCTGTTGGAACTGGCCGGCTGCCGAAAGGTGGCCGGCTTTTTTGTATATTAGCGGAACCTGAAATTACGGGGCTTGTTCTGCATGCGGCAGCGAGCCCCTCGCTGCTGGTCGAGGGCCGTAACCCTTGGCCGGGCCCGCATCGCTCCGCCAGTGGTGCGGGCCCACGGCCTCCGGTTTTTCCGGGCGTCTCGACTCGCTGATCCTCACCCTGGTCCGGCTATGCATGTCACTCAAAAAAAGGCTCGGTTGTGAGACAATGACATGCACACGCGGCGCGCTTTAGCACAATCATTCACAAAGCCGTGGGTTCAACTGTTGCTACCCTTCTTGGCTGGATTGTGCGAATGATGACTGTCCTTTTCACCGCCACCCCCTGAAACTCGGCTTTTGGATCGACGGTCTTCATCCGCCGGGGGTTTGTTGACCTGCAGGGGTTTTCTGGCGTTCTCGTGCGATGCGCCTGGCCCGCCCTGCCGGATCGTGTTCGGGTGTTTCTTCGATGTGGACATGATCACCGATCCTGCTGACGGCCCTGATGAGTGGTGTTGACCTTGGTGTTGGCTTGCTGCCCTTGGCGCTCCGGATCCGGCGCTCCGTGAGTGCCGTGCTGGGCATCATCGTGGCTAACCTGTCGCCCTTCTCCTCGACCCTTCTGGCTCTGGTTCTCAGGCGGCACGGGCGGCATTTTGCTCGACATCTGCATCTCCTTGGGTTGGTATCGTGACTCAAAACCGTGATCGTGGGGGGAAGTTCCGTCTGCTTCGTCAGCACCTGTGCTTTTCGGTGCCGACGGAATCTGACTCCCAACGCGGATTTCAAGGAACGGCAGCGGCCCGCCCGCGTCGCCCTGCCAGTGGTGCGGGCCTGCAATATAAATCCTAAGCCTGGGCTGCTATCGCTGTTTATTGCGAGCTTGCGGCGACTTGCGTAGCGGGCCGCCGTGGCTTTCAGGGGACAGCGTGTTGTATCCGGTCGATCTGGAGCGACCGAAATACAGTGCTTGACCACGTTGCTGACATGATCGGTGAAGAGCGCGGTGTCGCGCCTGGATCGCGGCAGCAGCCTCTGGTCCGATCTGCCTGCAGCTGATGGCAGCTAAAACGACGTCAAAAGACCTAAGCCTCTTTGATCGCCCTCGCTGCTCGCACGAGCGATGACCAGTCAGCTCCCATGGCTGCGACAAGGTCTCGAGCATCTTCGTCTGATATTCCGGTACGGTCTACGAGCTTCCGTGCCAGCAATTCGAATGCCAATTCTATGATCGTCATAGCTCAGCCCCTACGAGAGTGCCCGTGACGATAGCTTGCAAATGGGTCTTCCGCATTTGCACATGTTAAGCGACCATCACGAATGTCTCATGTACCGCAGAATGTCTGCAGGACGCGCTCATCCGGGCGTGGCGGCTCAGCAAAGCGTTCCATTCCCGGCTGCTCATCGAAGGGACGGCTGACGACCGCCAGAATCTCCTCGAACGGTCTGAAGTCGCCGCCCAACGCCGCCTGGATCATCGCCTCGATGCGATGATTGCGGGGGATGAATTTGGGATTGACCGATTGCATGGCAGAACGGCGCGTGGCCGTGTCGCCCTCGCTTGCGATGCGCTGGCGCCACCGCGCCGACCAGGCATCGAATGCACCTGGATCCTTAAACAACTGCCGCGCCGTGCCTTGGCCGTCCGCAGCGTCGAGGTCATCGCCCAGGCGCCGGAAGCCGAGCGTAAAATCCGCTTCGCCGCGAGCCAGCACATCCAGAAAGTCGGCAGCGAGCTGCAAGTCGCCTTCCGCTTCGGTCAGCAGTCCGAGTTTTCTGCGGAAGCCGCGCTGCAACACAGCCTCATAGGAGGCCTGGAACGACCTCAGCACCTCTTCCGCTTCAGACACTGCTTCATTCTCGTCCGTGCTCATGAGCGGCAGCAGGGTCTCGGCAAAGCGCGCAAGGTTCCATGTGGCGACACGAGGCTGGTTGGCATAGGCATAGCGACCGGCGCGGTCTATCGAACTGAACACCGCGCTGGGGTCGTAAGCGTCCATGAAGGCGCATGGGCCATAGTCGATCGTCTCGCCCGAGATCGACATGTTGTCGGTGTTCATGACGCCATGGATGAAGCCGACCAGCATCCAGCGCGCCACCAGGTCCGCCTGTGCGGCGACAACGGCCTCCAGCAAAGCCCGGTACGGCCGTGCTTCCCCCGCCAGCTGTGGGAAGTGACGCTGAATGGCATAGTCGGCCAGTATCTTGAGCGCCTCGGTGTCGTGGCGCGCGGCGAAATATTGGAACGTGCCGATCCTGATATGGCTTGCCGCCACCCGTGTCAGGACGGCGCCGGGCAGCCGGACCTCGCGATAGACCGGGTCGCCGGTGAGCACCGCCGCAAGGCTTCGCGTCGTCGGAATGCCGAGCGCCCCCATCGCTTCGCTGACGACATATTCGCGCAGGACAGGGCCGAGTGCGGCGCGGCCGTCGCCGTTGCGCGAGAACCGCGTTGGTCCCGATCCTTTCAGCTGGATGTCACGGCGAACGCCGTTGACGTCCACCACTTCGCCAAGCAGCAGGGCGCGCCCGTCGCCAAGCTGAGGCACGAAGTTTCCGAACTGGTGGCCCGCATAGGCCAGGGCGATTGCTTGCAACCCTTCCGGAAATCTGTTGCCGGCAAGCATCGCCACTCCATCCGGGCTGGTAAGCTGGTCGGCATCGAGCCCGAGTTCCTCCGCGAGGTGCCGGTTGAACCGGATCAGCCGCGGTTCGGACACCGGCTTCGGATCTGTTTGCGCGAAGAAGCGCTCCGGCAATTGCGCATAGCTGTTGCTCAGGGCGGGAAGCCCCGTCTGAATGACCGGGGGTTGTTCAGCAGTCGCAGGTGACGTCATGACGAGCTGTCTCTGAAGAGGAGGGGTTCAACAGATCCCGTTTCGAGGAGCCTGTGTTCATTTGTTCATATAGGGACGCAACGTCGTTGGTGCCATCCGGATCCATCAGGCCGGCACCGGATACAAGCTGGGAACCACCCGCCTCAACTATCGAGGTTCGGGCTGCCGTGGGACGACGGGCCGTGGCGGAATCCAGAGCTGACCCCGCATCGCCACTGTCTCCGAACTGAGCACCCGGCAATCTAGTCAGTGCGGGCGTGCAATGCCGGGGCGGCGTCTGCCTTGGTTGGCAGCGGCTCTCTCGGGGCCGCTCCCGGCGATGATTTCGAACCCGGTTCGACTCGCTCCTCGGCGATGAGCCGGGCGCCACGCTCATAGGTCAGGTAGCGCCAGAGCCACTGGATCGAGACCTGAACGCGGTGCTGAAAACCGACGAGCAGGTAGACATGGATGAGCGCCCAGGCAGACCAGGCGAACCAGCCTTTCAGTTTCAGCCTACCCGATTCGAACACGGCAGCGTGGCGGCCGACAATGGCCGTGTTGCCTCGATTGCTGAAGACAAAAGCGGGCAGCGTATCGCCAGCATCTATCCGGCGTGCCAGTGCCTTGCCGAGGTGCTCGCCCTGCTGCTTGGCGACCTGGGCAAGACCCGGCAATGGCTGGCCGTTCCCATCGAGGACCAGTGCGACGTCGCCAAGCGCGAAGACATCGGGATGGCCGACGACCTGCAGGTCGGATTCGACCTTCACCCGACCGCCGCGGTCGAGCCCGACACCAAGCTGGGCGACCAGCGGAGAAGCCGCCACCCCGGCGGCCCAGAGCGTCAAGGCCACCGGGATCACCTGGCCGCCGACGGTGATCTGATGCGCTTCGATCGCCTCGACCCGGTTGCCGAGCGCGACCTCGACGCCCAGGCTTTCAAGGCGCAGACGTGCATATCTGGAAAGCTCCGGGGCGAATCCGGCGAGCAGACGCTCGCCGGCTTCTACCAGTATGATCCTTGTCTTCTCGGGCCGGATGTTGCGGAAGTCGCGCGCCAGTGTGTGCCGGCTGAGTTCGGCGATCGAGCCCGCCAGTTCGACACCGGTCGGGCCGCCGCCGATAATGGCGATCGTCATCAGCCGGGATTGCTCGACTGGATCGGTGGTCCGTTCCGCGTGCTCGAACGATAGCAGCAGCCGTGACCGGATCGTGCGCGCGTCCTCGATGGTCTTCAAACCGGGACAGACCCGAGCCCAGCTCTCCTGGCCGAAATAGAATGGCTGCGAACCAGTGGCCAAGACCAGGATGTCGTAGGGGACCGTGGTCCCATCGGCCAGCACCAGTATCCTGGCCTCGGTGCCGATCTCGGTGACATCGCCGAAGAGGACCTGAACCGAGGGATAGCGGCCCAGGATCTTGCGGATGGGCTCGGCGATGTCAGGCGCCGACAAGGCGGCGGTTGCAACCTGATAGAGCAAGGGCTGGAACAGGTGGTGATTGTGGCGGTCGATGATCGTCACCCCGATTTCCGCCTTGCCGAGCGCCTTGGCAACCTCCAGACCGGCAAAGCCTCCGCCGACCACGACGATGCGCGGTGTCAGGCTCCGGCCGTGGCTGCTCTCGGTGGCGAATTGCATGCTTGATACTCCCCTATCCCTGTCCGGAAGTCATAGCCTGGCAGGAGTGCCTCGCTGCTGGCTGGAGCTACTGCTCACTCCGGCGGCATCGGTCCAGGCAAGGCATCCGGCAATGACAGGCGTCGTGCTGACCACAAGGGCGCCGCGCGCGTGAAGAGCTACCAACCCGCGCCATGAGACGCGGTCGACCGCCCAGATGGTGCCGCTGGCGTCGACCCATTTGAGATGGGCGTCGGCGACTTCAACGGCCCGCATCATCGCCGCCGGTTCCATCCCGGCCCGAAAGACGATGATGGAATTGGCGGCGCCGTTGAAGAACGGGCCGGCGCCGGCTGCCAGTCCCGCAAGCAGGACGATGCTGGTCAGCGCTGCCGAAGCACCGCGTGCCGGTCCGCCGCGGTTGGGCAGCACCAGCACCAACACAAGCGGCACGATGCCGAAGATGACCAGCCACGCAATATCCCAGGCGAGCGGCAAGTCGCTGTTCATCTTGATCCGGTGCAGACCCAGCAGCCAGTGAAACACGACGGCATCGACGACATGCCAGACGCCGAACCCGGCGAAGGCGAGCCGCAGGATCTCCGTGGTGGTCCCGGGCCGCGCGCCGGCCGCCCTCGCGGCCACCAGCAGCACCGTGCCGGCGACGGCGAGCACATACATGCAAAGATGGAAGAGGCCGTCGGCCATGATCTGGAAGCGCAGGTCGGAACCCACCGGATCGGCGACGCCCGAGAGAAGATGATGCCATTGCAGGATCTGATGCAGGACGATGCCGTCGAAGAAACCGCCGAGCGCGAAGCCGAGCAGCAGCCAGCCGGCTCGCGTTCTCGGGTCGAGTGTCGCGGTGATCGCGTCCATGTCAGGACCACCGGCTCCAGGCCGGGGCGTTCAGTTGCCTGGGCACCGACATGTCCGGCGGCATGGGGTCATGGAGACCATGACGCGCCTCGAGCCAGAAGGCGGATATCAGCCCACCAACCACCGTAGTCAGAACCAGTGTCGCAGCAATTATCGCCAGCATGGACGTCGATCCTCAGCCGCGCAGGGTCGGCCGCGCGGAACCTAACCGCGGCTTCCGTGGAATGTTCCTACCGCCGGCTCGGTGGAGGGAACAATCAAGTTCCAGCACGGTTCGATGCTGGCGACGGACGGCTCAAGCGGAGAAGGTCATGAACGAATATACGGCGGCAGATCCGGACGGTCTCGACAGCCACCAGCCGACCGGCATCACCCGATGGCTGTTTTCGACCAACCACAAGGACATCGGCACACTCTATCTGGTCTTCGCTTTCATCGCGGGGGTGATCGGCATGCTCTTGTCGGTGAGCATGCGAATCGAGCTGCAGCAACCCGGGATCCAGTTTTTCCCCGGACTGGCGTCGATGATCTACGGTTACCAGGGCGACGCGGCGATCGACGCCGGCAAGCAGCTTTACAACGTCTTCACCACGGCCCACGCGCTGATCATGATCTTCTACACTGTGATGCCCGCCCTGATCGGCGGCTTCGCCAACTGGATGGTTCCGATCATGATCGGCGCCCCCGACATGGCCTTCCCGCGCATGAACAACATCTCGTTCTGGCTGCTGCCGCCGGCATTGATGTTGCTTTTATTGTCGATCTTCATGCCCAGCGTCCCCGGCGGCTATGGCCCTGGGACCGGCTGGTTCCTGTACCCGCCGCTGTCGACCTCCGGCCATCCCGGTCCCGCCGTGGATCTGGTCATCCTGTCTCTGCACATTGCGGGCGCCTCCTCGATCCTGGGAGCCATCAACTTCATCACCACCATCTTCAACATGCGCGCGCCGGGGATGACCCTGCACAAGATGCCCCTGTTTGTGTGGTCGATCCTCATCACCGCCTTCCTGCTGCTGCTGGCTCTGCCGGTGCTGGCCGGCGCCATCACCATGCTCCTGACCGATCGCAATTTCGGAACCACGTTCTTCGCGCCGGACGGCGGAGGCGACCCGCTGCTGTACCAGCATCTCTTCTGGTTCTTCGGCCACCCGGAAGTCTACATCATGATCCTGCCGGCGTTCGGCATCGTCAGCCAGGTGATCTCGACCTTCTCGCGAAAGCCGATCTTCGGGTATCTCGGGATGGTCTACGCAATCGTGGCGATCGGGGTGATCGGCTTCGTCGTCTGGGCCCACCATATGTACACCAGCGGGATAGGCCTCGACACGCAGCGCTACTTCACCTTCGCCACGATGGTGATCGCAGTGCCGACCGGGATAAAGGTGTTCTCCTGGATTGCAACCATGTGGGGCGGTTCGGTCAGCCTGCGGACGCCGATGCTCTGGGCCCTCGGCTTCATATTCCTGTTCACCGTAGGCGGGGTGACGGGCGTTCAACTCGCAAATGCCGGCCTCGACCGTGAACTGCACGACACATACTTCGTCGTCGCGCATTTCCACTACATACTTTCACTGGGAGCGATCTTCGGCATCTTCGCGGGCTGGTATTACTGGTTTCCGAAAATGACGGGATATCTCTACAATCCGCTTCTGGCTGGGGTCCATTTCTGGACGACCTTCGTCGGCGTGAACCTCGTCTTCTTCCCCCATCACTTCCTTGGATTGGCGGGCATGCCGCGTCGCTATGTCGACTATCCCGACGCATTCGCCGGCTGGAACATGGTGTCCTCGTATGGATCGTACCTGTCGGCCGCGAGTGTCGTGATTTTCCTCTTCGGCATCTTGGAAGCTTTCTACCGGCAAAGAGCCGCCGGCATGAACCCATGGGGGCCAGGAGCTACCACATTGGAGTGGGAGTTGACCTCTCCACCCCCTTTCCATCAATGGGACAGGCTGCCGCAAATCAGATGAGGCCGGGTTGTCGAACTCCTTTGCGCAAGCCAGCCCGGTTCTCCGCTGAGGCGAACTTCAGCCTGCCGGTGGCAGACGCTGGCTGCAGCTGAGAACCGGATCGCTATCTGAAGCTGATTGACAGCACAGCGAACAAGCTTGCGAGCGCGACTGCCCAGCAGAACAACCAATTGGCGATCAGAAGAAGCGATTTGAGCACGGTGGCATGGCAGTAGTCTTCGATGATCGATTGCATTCCAAGCCGCATGTGAACGCAGCTTACGAGAATGAAGCCAATAAGGGCTGGCGCGACATAGATCGATCCTACGACGCTGAGGACGGCGTCTCGAGGCTCACCGACCAGCATTATAACGACCGCGACGATGTAAATGACAAGGATCAACAGGGCAGCAGATGTCAGCCGCTCCAGCATGAACGTTTCGGTTCCGTGTTTCGCCGATCCAAGGCCCCGCACTCGAGCTAGCGGAGTTCTGATTGAGGGTCTGTCAGCCATGGCGTTTCCCCAAAATTACTTGGTTGCCTTGCGCGCAACTCAAGCTGTTGCTGTTTCGATGCCCGGGCCGTCGGTGCCGACGGATAGTGGGCAAGCACGGTCTCCAGTCGAGCAAGGCGGGCTTTGTGGGCGTTCAGTTCGTATCCTGAACGCCATCCAATTTGCCTGGGTCTGCCATCTCTGCATAGCTCGCATTCAAGCAGCGAGATACGAAGGCGGACCGCGTCGATCTCCTTGACAAGCGCGGCCTTCACCGATTTTCGACTCTGCATGGCTGTAGTTCCGGTGCAAGGATGGTTCCAAACCTGACGCGTCTGGAAATGTTCCCGGGTGCCGAAAGCGTGCTGAAGATTAATGCCTCAGTGCTGGACCCGCACAATGGGTCGCCATGAGCTAAAGCCGGGCACTAGCTCAACGGCCGCGATGTGCCCGGCGAATGTTTGTGAAAACGAGCGAATGCCTGGCCCGCCTCGTCCCGAGAGATAAGTAGCCCTCAGAACAGCGACCGCACGTGGCCGAGATGACCAGAGGGTGTTCTTGGGGCAACATATGTTAACGGCCACTTTTGTTTCTCTCTCCTGCAAAAATATTTGGGCTGAAAGGCCGGGAACTAACCGATCCTCCGGATGTTGCGGAGTTAGTCAGGAGAAACGGACTATGTCGGACAAAGAAATTCATCGGGGCGCCTCGCGTTTTCGCCCTATCCGCGTCGTGGACGCCCGCGTGTTTCGCGGGCCGCACCTCTATAGTATGACGCCAATGGTCCAGATTCGGATCGACCTCGGAGCCCTTGAGGCGTTCCCGACAGACAAACTGCCCGGGTTTTCCGAACAAATCGTCCGACTGTTGCCCGGCCTTGCGGGCCATGGCTGCAGCTATGGCGCCGCCGGCGGCTTCGTCCGCCGCATGCAGGAAGGAACCTGGCTCGGCCACGTCGTCGAGCATGTCGCCCTGGAACTGCAGAGCATGCTCGGTCACCGGGTGACACGAGGAAAGACACGGTCGGTCAAAGGCAGTCCGGGCACTTATAACGTCATGTTCGCCTACAAGGACGAGCTTGTCGGGCTGCTCGCCGGGCGCGTCGCGCTCGAACTGGTGGACAGCCTGCTGCCGGCCAATCTCCATGGTGTCGAGGGGCTCGGCGACATTGCGGAAACGCAGGGGCCATTCGAGTTCGCAGCCAGGCTGCAGCAGCTCAAGCTTCTGGCCGCCGAGCGTGCCTTGGGGCCTACGACTGCTTCCTTGGTGCGCGAGGCCGAGAGGCGAGGCATACCCGCGGCGCGGATTGACGACAGCAGCCTCGTGCTGTTTGGTCACGGAAAGCATCAGAAGCGCATCCGCGCCAGTTGCAGCGACCTCACTTCCGAGATTGCGACCGAGATCGCCTCGGATAAGGACCTGACCAAATTCCTGCTGCAACAGGCCGGCCTGCCGGTGCCACGCGGGGAGCTGGTGCGATCGGCGCAGGACGCAGTCGCGGCGGCAGCACGGCTGGGCTACCCCGTGGTCACCAAACCACTCGATGGCAATCATGGAAGCGGCGTCAACATCGGTCTGGCAACAGAAGACGAGGTCCGCTGGGGCTTCGAACAGGCGCGAGAACACAGCCGTAGCGTTATCGTCGAGCAGCATTTCGTCGGCTCGGACCACAGGATCCTGGTGATCGGCGGAAAGGTGGTGGCGCTCGCCGAGAGGGTTCCGGCCCATGTGGTCGGCGATGGCCGGAGTTCTGTCGCCGAGCTCGTCGAGGAGACGAACCGCGACCCGCGGAGGGGAGAGGGCCATTCCTCGGTATTGACCCGCATCGAAATCGACGAATGCGTCGAGCATTTCCTGTCAAAATCGCAGCTCGCCCTGGCGAGCGTTCCAGCGCCGGGCCAAAAGGTGCTCTTGCGGCCCACCGCCAATCTCTCCACCGGTGGGACCGCGATCGACCGGACGGAAGAAATCCATCCCGAAAACGCGCTGATCGCCAGGCGGGCGGCACAGATCGTCGGTCTCGACATTGCCGGGATCGACTTCGTCTGTCCCGACATCTCACGGCCGGTCAGCGAGACCGGCGGCGGCATCATAGAGGTGAATGCCGGTCCTGGCTTCCGCATGCATCTCGAACCCTCGTCGGGGCGCGCCCGCAACGTCGCACGGCCCGTGCTCGATCTTCTCTTCAAAGGCGGCAAGGACGGCCGGATTCCGATCTTCGCGATCACCGGGACCAACGGCAAGTCGACCACTGCCCGGATGCTGGCGCACATCCTGCAGGCGAATGGCGCAACCGTCGGGCTCACCTCGACCACCGGCGTCTACTTGAACGGTGAACGAATCATGACGGGGGACTGCTCCGGTCCGCAGAGCGCCAGGATCGTGCTGCGCGAGCCGGGTGTCGATGTCGCGGTGCTGGAATGTGCGCGCGGCGGCATCCTGCGCGAAGGGCTTGCCTTCGATGCATGCGATGTTGGCGCGGTTCTGAACGTCCACGGCGACCATCTCGGGCTGAGGGGCATCGACACGATCGAGGACCTGGCGGAGGTGAAATCGGTCGTGGTCGAGTCCGTCCGCCGCGGCGGATGGAGCATTCTTAATGCCGACGACGTCCACACGTCCGCAATGTCGCGAGATGCCGGAGGCAGGATCTGCTACTTCTCGCTGGCGAGCAGGAGCGAGTGGCCCGGCTTCTTGCGCAACCACCTGGCGGAAGGCGGCCGCGCCGTGACGCGGGAGCCCAGCAGCGACGGCTGGGACATTTTCATCCACGAGGATGGGGAATCGATGTTCTTGATGAGCGTCGACGAAATTCCCGCGACCTTCGAGGGTTCGGCCGAATTCAACGTTGCCAACAGCCTGGCAGCCGTCGCCATGGCGCATTGCCACGATGTTCCGGCGGCAACGATCCGGGCGGCGCTGGCCGAGTTTGGCACCTCGTTCGAGCAATCTCCCGGTCGCCTCAACGTCTTCGACGGGCATGGTTTCCGCACCATCGTCGACTATGCGCACAATCCGGAGGGGCTGAAGGCGCTCGGAAAGCTCGTTTCCCACATGAGGCGCGGCTATCAGCGCACGATCGGCCTTGTCGCCATACCCGGTGACCGCCGCGATTGCGACATACGCGAGATGGGCGCGATCGCTTCGCGGATATTCGACGTCATCGTCTTCAAGGAGGATGAGCAGGAGCTGCGCGGCCGAGCCCCCGGAGCGATCGCCGGCTTGCTGCGGGAAGGTGCCTTGAACGCCGGCTGCGCCCCAGGCCGCATACACGCCGTCTGTCCCGAGAAGGAGGCCGTCGACGTGTGTCTCCGGCTTGCTCGGGAGAACGACCTTGTCGTGCTCACCGTCGACGACGTTGAAGCCGTGTGGCGGCAGGTAACCGGCTTCGGAGGCGCGACGCCTTCGAGGGGAGGGCCCGATCAGACCCATATTCGCCATCTGAGGGCTGGCTGATGTGGTCGCTGATCCTGCACGGCGGCGCCAAGGAGATCGATCCGCAAGAGGAGGAGGCGCATCGCAATGGATGCATCGAGGCGCTCGAGGCAGGTCGGGCCATCCTGGCCGGCGGCGGAACGGCGGTCGATGCCGTGGAAGCTGCCGGTCGCGTCCTCGAGGCCGACCCGACATTCAATGCGGGATATGGAAGTGCCCTCAATTCGGACGGCGAGGTCGAGATGTGCGCTGGCCTGATGGAGGGCAGGGACTTCAATGTAGGTGCCGTCGCAGTGATCAAGGGCGTGCGCCATCCAATCAGTGTCGCCAAGGCCATGCTGCATGAGGAGCCGATCCTGCTGGCGTCGGAGGGGGCCCGGCGTTTCGCCGCCGACAAGCAGCTGGAACTTTGCGATCCGGCGGATTTGATCACGTCGCAGCAGCGCGACGCCTCCAGCAAGTCTGAGGCGAAGGATACGATCGGTGTGGTTGCCCTGGATCAATACGGGGACATCGCCGTGGGCACTTCGACCGGCGGACTGGACGGCAGTGCTCCCGGTCGTGTGGGGGATTCTCCGCAACCCGGCTGCGGCTATTATGCCGACAACCGGTTGGGAGCCGTCGCCTTCTCGGGAGACGGTGAGCATATCGCGCGAAAGGCTCTCGCGGCCCGTGTCATGCAGGCACTCTCGGCGCGGCAGGCATTGTCTTCGGGACAGGCTGAAGGCGGCCTGGAGCAGGTGCTGAATCCCGCGCTCAAGGAAGTCGAGGCGATCGGCGGCGAAGCCGGAGCCATCGTGCTTACCGCGACCGGCGTGTCTGGATGGGCGCATAACAGCAAGGAGTTCGCAGTCGCATTCATGACCAGCGAGGACAACCACCCACACGTTTTCCTGCGCAAGAAAGACGTGGACAAATGACCGACAAGAAGAAAAAACGATCCTCGAACGGTAAAGCCGGAACGCTCGTCATCATCGGCGGCCACGAGGACCATGATGGCGATCGTGTCATCTTGAAGGAGGTGGCGAGCCTGGTTCCGAACGGCCGCCTGGTGCTTGCCACCATCGCGTCTCATGAGCCGGATGGCTATCTCGAGAAGTATCAGAGGTCCTTCGGTGAGCTGGGCATCAAGGATGTCATCGAGCTCTACGTCAACGACCGCCTCGAGGCAGCTCATGAAAAGAAAATAAGTGCGCTCGCAGACGTGAGTGCGGTGTTCTTCTCCGGCGGCGACCAGCTCCGGATCACCAGCCAGATCGGCGACACGCCCATCGACGAGCGGGTGCACGAAATCTATGAAGCCGGAGGCGTCATTGCCGGCACCTCCGCGGGCGCGTCGGTCATGAGCGACACAATGATGGTGAAGGGGCCGAACGCAGCGTCCTTTCGGATCGGCCACATTCGCATGGCGCCGGGACTGGGCCTGCTGCCGAACGTCATTATCGACCAGCACTTTGCGGAACGGGGCCGCATTGGGCGGCTCATCGGGGCGGTGTCGCAGAACCCGCGCGTCCTCGGCATCGGCATTGATGAAGACACCGCGATCGTGGTGAAGGGCGAGATGTTCAAGGTCATTGGCAGCGGCGCTGTCTATCTGGTCGATGCAGCCGGCGTGACCCATTCCAACATCGCGGAAGGTGAGCCTGATGCCGCCCTTTCCATCCATGATCTGAGGGTTCACGTGCTGAGCTCAGGCGATGCGTTCGATCTCGCGCTGCGACGGCCGGTGGGGATTCCTTAAGACTTCGCCGCACTCAAGTTGATGGTGTGGCGCGGTCCGCGTACCGGGCCCTCGAGCAGTGCCGATCCACGCGCGAAAACCGCTATCCGTGAGGCTGTTCTCCCATTTGAAGCCGCCACCAGGATGGTCGCATTGTTGCGAATACGGCAGGATTACAGACGGCCTCTCGTCGGCTCGAATCCCGCAAAGCTGAGACCTTCGCTCGCCCGGCGTTCTGCCGGGCTAACCCCGCCGGCGACTGGCCTGAATGGCAGCAAAGGTTACCGGACGAAACCCCCATGCGTCGACGCCGACATCATGCTGGCGCGTCATCGGCTTCAGACGACCGTGCGAATGACCGTGCAGGTTTACCGATCTCTTGCCGATCTGGTTCCAGGTGCGAAAAGGATAGTGACACAGAACCAGCAAGCTGCCCTCGACAAGAAGCTCCATATAGTGGTGCACGCTCGCCCAGGCCGGGTCGCCAATGGTGGCAGCGCCATCATTGTTGCCAATTATCAGGTGCTTGGACCCGTTAAGAGACGACAGCAGTGAAGACACGGTCTCGGCTGGACCCTTGGCGAAATCGCCGAGGTGCCAGACCTCGTCGTTCGGGCCAACCGTTTCGTTCCAAAACGCAACCAGCGCCTGGTCATGCTCGACCAACGAGGCGAAGGGACGCCGGTCGAGGCGCAGAATGCGCGGATCGTTGAAATGCGTATCGGAAGTGAAGAAGATCATGCGCCGCGGCCGGCTGCGACGCGCGAATGGCGGTCGCCTCTAACTGCCGGAGCGCTCTTCGGCTTCATCATCGATCCCGATCGGGGCTTCCCTGAGCATCTTGAGTGCCTCTTCCTTCGTAAGGCCGCACTTGCGCGCAAAGTAGAGCGCCTCGATCGCCTTTTCGCGATCCGCCGTGGATTTTGCGTGCTGTTTGGGCTTTTTGCCCATCGTTCTCTGCCACCTTCCGAGGCCACCAAACCATCACAGTGCCGCGTTGTTCCCGTGCATCGGCTGACCTGCCGGACTGCGCGACTGCCGATGTCGCCGACATCCCGGGAGCCCCGGACAGCGCGTATATCAGCCGGCTCGCGACAACGGCGGAGAATGCTCGCTTGCACAGTTCGAGCCATGCCACAGCGTGAATTCAAACGAAAGCCCGCGCCGTGGGAGGGGCCGGCGCGGGCGATCGGGCTACCGATCTTGCAGCGCGGGGGTCGACCGCTTTGTTCCGGGCCGCATGCAAAGCATCGGCGTTTCATTGCATCCTGGGGGACACAACCAGCATTTCGCTTCAGTCCGCCGCCGATGTGGGAGGATGAATACCGCCTTGCGCTAATTCGTCCGCCCTGGACACGAAACCAACCGCGCATTGAGCGCGTAGCTTCGGCGATTTAAAACACCTGCACTGGAATATTTCCGGGCGCATGGAACATCTCCGGTCGCTGATGTTTAGGCCGGAATGACGATGATTTCTGTTCTTACAATGATTTACTCTCTCGCCATCTTTATCGGCGCGAAGCGGCGCAACCTCTTGGTGAATGCGAAACTCGATAGAGCTTTGCGCAATATGCTGGCGCAGAACTGAATCAACGTGGCCAGTAAACCGCAACACCGCCGGTTCCAGTTCACAGCCAGTGTCCTCGCGGCCGCTACCTCGGTTCGGGTGGCAAGCGGCTCGGCAGGACTGCAAGGGCCGCCCCCTCTGGGCTGGCTGGTGCGTGGTCGATCCGATTTCGTCGATGAGGGCGGAGCACGCTGGCTCGAATTGGGGAGCCGCGTCCACGATCCCCGCACCGGGGCACGCACCTTAGGTCCGGCCCACGCGAGTGGCTTCGGAGGACCTATCCATGAACGATGATGATCCTATAGATTCGCTCGCCAATGCAATTCGTCATCGCAGCGCAATTTTGTTTGTGGGGGCGGGGGTATCGATCAGCGTCGGACTTCCGTCTTGGGAGAAACTCATCGAGCGAATGGCAAAGGAGCTCGGCGTCGACGATGAATTTTCCACGCGACGCGATCGTTTTCAGACCTTGGCCGAATACTATCGGATCAAGCATGGCAGTATCGGACCACTTCGCAGTTGGATGGACAGAAACTGGTCTGTCGCCAAGGAACGGATCGAGAAATCGGAATTGCACCGACTCATCGTGACGCTCGATTTTCCCGTCATCTATACGACGAACTATGACCGGAACCTGGAACTCGCTTTTGAAATCCACGGTCGAGAGTACGTGAAAGTGGCCAACGCACGGCACGTTGCGCAGGCCCGTCGAGGCGTAACGCACATCGTGAAATTTCACGGCGACTTTGACGAGGACTCTTCCCTTGTCCTCACCGAAACCGACTATCTTGACCGCCTGTCCTTCAATTCTCCCCTTGATGTCCGCTTTCGCTCCGATGCTCTCGGCAGCACGATCCTGTTCATTGGCTATAGCCTCTCCGATCCAAACATCCGGCTGCTGTTGCACCGGCTTTGGCAGACCTGGCACCGGTCTGGATATGAGAAAGATCGTCCCCCTTCGTTCATCTTCATGCCCAGCCGCAACCCTGTGGAGGAGGCCGTGCTTGGGCGCTGGGGTATTTCGGTGCTCGTTGGCGCAGGTGATGATCCTGAAGCCGGTCTGACGGACTTCCTCAGGCGTTTGGTGGAAGCGGTGGGGGTGACCTGAGGCGCGCTCCCCAGTGGACTGCAGTCGGGTTTTCTCAGGTGCGCGGTGACCGACGCACCAGGCGGTGGCCGACAGGCACCAGATCGGCGACTGTTGGAGCCACGACTTCCACAATCAATCCCGCCGCGATCATCTTGGCGTGAAGTCGATCTCCGGCGTCAATTGCCGGCAATATGCACAAACAAGGTCAATCGTCGTTTGCACATCATCCAGGCAAACAACTTCGGACGGGGTATGCATGTAACGCAAAGGCACGGAGAGCACTCCACTTGCCACGCCGCCTCGGTTCTGCTGCATGACACGCGCGTCGGTAGGGCTTGAGCTGCCCACCGCCTGAAGCTGATAAGGTAGGCCCTCTTTCTCGGCCACCGACTTCAGCAGATTGAACACCACCGGGTTGGTGTTCGCGCCTTGAGTGATTGCCGGCCCTTTCCCAAGGTCCAGTTTGCCCTGATCCTCGGCGCGAGCGCGCGGATAGTCCATCGCCACGCCCATATCGATTGCGAGGCCGGTTCGAGGTGCGATGTTGAACGCTGAGGTCATCGCGCCTCGGGACCCAATTTCCTCTTGAACCGTACCCAGGATATAGAGGCCCACGCCGGGGTGAACGCCTCCCTCCTCGGAGAGGCAGCGCAGGACCTCGGCGCCGATGAGGAGGCCAACCTTGTTGTCGAACGCTCGTCCGACAGCAAGGTTGGCCTGTAGCGCCGCAAACTCGCCGTGGATAGTGACCGCGCTGCCGACCTCTACGACCTTCAACGCTTCCTCTCGCGAACTCGCGCCGATATCGATCCACAGTTCCA
Source organism: Mesorhizobium sp. M0062 (assembly GCF_040323125.1). Classification (NCBI taxonomy): domain Bacteria; kingdom Pseudomonadati; phylum Pseudomonadota; class Alphaproteobacteria; order Hyphomicrobiales; family Phyllobacteriaceae; genus Mesorhizobium; species Mesorhizobium sp. M0062. The sequence goes on along the minus strand of NZ_JAMYUO010000006.1, from coordinate 210,583 downwards.
TCAGCGAGGGAGTCTGAGACGTGTCAGAGGCTTTGAAGGTCTGGATTGCTTTGCGACCCACGACGCCCAGGATCGGCTCCTTGCCGTGCACCCAGACACGCTGGCCGATTTCAGTGGCAACGTCCGTTCCACCTATGGTGCTGAAGAAAAGAAAGCCGTCATCGTCGATGTAATGGACGATGAAGCCGACCTCATCCATGTGCCCGGCATACATGAAGCGCACAGACGCCTCAGGATTGATGATCGCCGTGACATTGCCCATGACGTCCGTCGTCAACCTGTGGGCATAGGGACGAACATACTCGCGGAAAAGCTCCGCTACGGGTTGCTCAAAGCCGCTCGGCGACGGGGTCGCCACAATTTCCTTCAAGAACTTGAGTGATTCATCGCGCATCAAGCTGACTTTCACGGTTCACGGGGTGGAGGGCCATTCGAGCATGGTCATACTCGTCGGGCTTCGCGCCAATTTTGGCCTTCTTCGGTGCGATCGCCCGCGAATTGGTCAGCCCAAGGCAGGTTGTGGAGCCAGGCTTCGCGCCGGGGGGTCCAAAGCTCGTATGTCGGGAGAAGGTCGTTTGGCGCATCGTCGAGAGTGCCGGTCATGATCTCGGCTTCGTCGTCGCGGAGATTCACCACGCGCGACCCGCATGCCGGACAAAAACCTCTGCCGTTGAACGCCGCAAGCTCGCCCTTGCACTGGTAAGCCGACCGCGGCCACACGGCAAAGGCACTGTAGGTGCTGCCGCTGGTTCGCTTGCAATCCTGGCAATGACACAAGCCAACGCGCAACGGCGCGCCGGTAACAACATACCTCACAGACCCGCAAAGACAGCCGCCGGTCCGCTCTATCTTGTCAACCTCGTCGTTCATGGTCGCCGCCGACATGAGTGAGGGAAGCGTGTTGGACTCCGCTCTGCCGTTTGCATCGAGGCATCAAGTTAATGGGCAATGTCTTCAACAAGGCCTAGCTCCAAAGCTCTTGCTGCCATCAGGTAGCAGCTGTTCAGGGCATGGTCGCGCAGCTCTTCCAGCGATGTTCGAGAACCTTGGACGAGATCGGCGAACCCTTCATTCTCGAGTCGCTCTGCCGTTTCCAACAGCGCAAGTTGTTCGCGAACGATCTGAAGACAGCTTCGAATTGGTCCATTCAGAACCAAGTCTTTCTCAAGCCTTCTTTCATGAATCAGCAGGACTGCTTGCGGGCAAAGGAACCTGCAGGCTTTCGGGAAAGCGGCAAGGACCGTTACCCCGGCAGAGTAAACCGTATTCTTGCCAATGATGTAGCCGTTGCGGCCCGAGTGTTTCAGAAAAAGTTTGAACTCTAGAGCTAGACGTCGCGCGCCGTCGGCGTCGCCTCCGGGCGTGTCGATTTCAACGTAGAGATCGTCTTCCCCGGAACGCACGGCTTTCAAATCGTCCAAGGCTTTGGTGACGACAGTGTCATCAATCAAGCCGTGTATACGCAAGTTTGGATCGAACAAAAGCCGGTGAAGGTCTGGAGCGGGCGGCGGGGAGACGGTGTGTTCGGCTGACTGGGGCAACAGGTCCATATAGGCATCCTCATTATGGGGGCCGAACTTAGTTGGTACCCTTTTGTTCCCTTGAGGGAGTTCGAGCGGTGGTGATCACAGCCGCGTCTCTCGGCGGCTGTGGAGCTCCCTCTTTCATTGCAGATCCTTTTCGCACCAGGCCCGGTAGAGGCACCTCAGCCGCTAGGTTGGCTCCATCGGCATATCGGGCATTTGCCGGAGCTGACGCAGTCGCTTTGCTGATTTCTGCCACGTCCGGGACCAGTCCTGTGGACGGTTGAACTCAACGGCCTCAATGGTTCCCGGCTGCTGCCTTCCGGACCCCCGCGGTCGGGCTATTTTTCCTGGCCGTGCCATTTTTCCGGGGGGCTGAAACAAACAGCTTTGTTGGCAGTTCTAGCGTCCGGAGCACCGGCTCCGCGCGGCGCGGCCGAGCGGCCGGGGCTGTCCGGCAGGAGGTCCAGCAATGTCTCACGATATGCAAAGACGATTTGCAACGCGCTTGATCGCGGTTGCGCTGATGCTCTCGGCCAGTGGCGTGGCGCCTGTCCTGGCCCAGGATACCCCGACCGACTTCACAGCGATCATCCAGCAGAAATTGCCGGCCGTGGTCGCGATCACGACCCGGGAGGTTGTCCAGGACCAGACGACGGCGGGCGACTTTACAAGTCCGTTCGATGGCCAGGGCCTCGGACCCGTTCAGCCGCAGGTGAGGGAGGCGCTTGGCTCCGGATTTGTGATCAGTGCCGACGGCTACATCGTCACCAACAACCATGTCGTTGCCGATGCGACAGAGATCCATGTCGTATTTTCCGACAAGGAAACGGCGCCGGCGCAATTGGTCGGCCGTGACCCCGCCACCGATATAGCGGTGCTGAAGGTCGACCCGCGGCCCAACATGACCACGACCAAATGGGGCGACTCGGATGCAATGCAGCCGGGCGCATGGACAATCGCGATCGGCAGTCCCTTCGGGCTCGGAGGGACAGTCACTGTCGGCGTCCTTTCGGCCCGCTCGCGAGACATTCAAGCCGGGCCGTACGACGATTTTCTCCAGACGGACGCGTCGATCAATCGAGGCAACTCGGGCGGTCCGCTGTTCAACGCACGTGGCGAGGTGATCGGCGTCAACACCGCCATTGTCTCGCCGTCGGGCGGCAGCATCGGAATCGGGTTTGCGGTGCCATCGCGCACCGCCCAGAGCATCGCCGACCAGTTGATCCGAACCGGCCGGATCGAGCGCGGCTTCATCGGGGTCCGCCTGCAGGACATCACGCCGTCGCTGGCTGAGGCCCTCGGGATGAAGGATGACAAGGGCGCGCTGGTTGCTTCGGTCGAGCCCGGCAGCCCGGCGGAGAAAGCCGGCTTGAAGCCGGGTGACGTGATCACCCGATTCAACGGCAAGGGCATTGAGGGTGTCCATGACCTCACGCTTGCGACGGCTAGTCAGAAGCCTGGCAGCAAGGCCACTCTGACACGGAGTAACGGCGGCAAGGACCAGGAGATCGCGCTTGTCATCGGTGAGCGCAAGGATGCGGAGGTGAAGACCGGCGCTGTTCCCGACAAGAAGTCGGCGGCCGAAGGCCTCGGCCTATCCCTCAGCCCGATTCCGGATCAGGCGCGTCAGCAGCTAGGCATCAAATCAGGAACAACCGGCGTCTTCGTCGTGGAAGTGGCTCCCGATGGCCTTGCCGCCCGGAGCGGATTGCAGCCCGGCGATGTCATCATATCGGCCAACAATCGCCGCGTGACGGAGCCTTCGGATGTCGTCGAGGAGTGGGCGAACTCTCGCCGGCAGAGCAAGCCCATCCTGTTTCGGCTGGAAAGGCAGGGGCAGTCCGTGTTCGTGGCGGTCGCCGGGAAATGACCGTCTCCAGGACGGCCATGTGACTGCACCACGATCCGCTTGCGGATCCCGCTCCAAGGGTGTCGGACCCCAGGTGCACCGGGGAAGCATCGCCGCAGAAAGTCTGCGGGATGCGCTCATTGGCCAGGCGCGCAACGCGCACTGATTCTGCAGCGCCAGAGCTCTTTTGAGCTCATCGTGCTCGAAGGCGCTCGCCATCCTCAGGCAGTTTCGCGCCTTGCCGTAAGCCGTGCCTGGAGAAGGACGACGACGAGCAAAAACAGCCCGCGGATCACCGACTGCCAGTAGGCTGACAGCGAAATCCAACCCATGCCGTTTTCGAAGTTCAGGACGTTGAAAAGGATCCCGAGCAACAGCACGCCGGCCAGCGTGGTCAACACCGAGCCCGAGCCGCCGGTCAGCAGCGTCCCGCCCACGACCACGGCTGCGATGGCAAACAGCTCCCAGCCGACGCCCTCGATCGGCTGGCCTGCGCCGAACTGAGAAGCGAGGACGACGCCGGCGAGCCCGGCCAGGCACCCGCTTGCGACATAGACGAGAAATTTGACGCGGTCAGTGCGCAGCCCCATCAGCCGCGAGGCATCCTCGCCACCGCCGATGGCCAGCACCGTCCGTCCCGTGCTGGTGTAGTTCAGGACCACTGAGCCGACGGCATAGGCAACCAGGGCGATGACTGCCGGAATCGGGAAAATCCAGAAATTCCCTTGGCCGATGGCGGTGAAACCCGAATCGTAAGACACCGAAACGGTCTGGTTGCCGGCCAGAAGCAGCGCCGAGCCGCTTGCGGCCAGCATGGTGGCAAGCGTGGCGATGAATGGCATCAGGTTGCCGCGCGTAACCAGGAGCGCGTTGATCAGCCCGGCTGCCAGGCCGGCGCCAACGCCCGCTGCAAGGCCTGCCACGATGCCGTGCGGGCTCGCCAGGGCCGACGCGACGCTGCCCAAGGCGGCGACGGAGCCGACGGACAGGTCTATGCCGCCGGTCATGATCACGAAGCACATGCCGAGCGCGACGAGCGCGAACATCGAGTTGTAGCGCAGAACGCTCATCACGTTGAAGAGGCCGAGGAAGCGGTCGTAGCGCAGGAATCCGAACAGGACGAGGGCTGCAAGCGCGATGACGACACCGTAAGTGCCGATGATGCGAACCAGTCTGGCGGTGTTCATGGATTACACCCGGTGTTGCTGCTGCAGCCAGACGGCGAATGCGATGATGCCGGCCTTGACGACGAGCGCAGCGGCGTCGGGCACGCCATTGGCGAGCAGCGTGTAGCGCACCAACTGGATGGTCAGTGCGCCCAGCAGGGTGCCGATGATTGTGGCCTTTCCGCCACTCAACAGCGTGCCGCCCACCGCGACCGCCGCGATGGCGTCGAGTTCCATGCCCAGCCCCACGAGATTGGCGTCGCTGGAGGAGTTGATCGCAATGACGACGAGACCGGCTAGCCCCGCGCACAGGCCGCTGATCGCATAGACAGCGAGCTTGATCCTCGATACGGCGATGCCGGCGAGTTCAGAGGCCTTTTCATTGCCGCCGACCGCCAGGATGCTTCGCCCGAACACCGTGCGGTGAAGGGCCCAAGCGGCCGCCGCAACCAGCACGGCCATGATGATGACCTGCGCGGGAATGCCGAGCGGGCGGGCAAGTCCGATCCACTGGAATTGCGGCACGCGGAAGGTCTGCAGATTGCCGTTGGTCATGACCTGCGCGATCCCGCGCCCGGCGATGAACAGCACGAGCGTTGCGACGATCGGTTGGATGCGGAAACGCGAGACCAACCAGCCGTTGAACAGCCCGAACAGGCCGGCGACGAGGATCGAGGCAATCATCGCGACGGCTACCGCCAGATAGATGTTTCCGACCGGGAAGATCGTGCCCATGAAGATCATCGGCGCCAATGCGCCGGAGATCGCCATCAGCGAACCAACCGACAGGTCGATGCCGCCGGTGGCGATCACCAGGGTCATCCCCACCGCGACGATCACAATCGTGCAGACCTGGGTTAGGTTGACGTTGAGTGTCTGCAGCGTCGCGAAATTGCGCGTATAGGCAAGGTTGAAGACCACCAGCAGCACAAGCGCGATCACCGTGCCGTAGCGCGCCAGGAAACCGAACACATCAAAGCGGCGGTTTCCAGCGTCGTTGGCTGCGGATGGTGTGGCCAGATCGCTCACGCTGCCTCCTTCGCCGCGCCGCCATGCGCCATCGCCGCGAGCACGTCCTCCTCGTCGGCTGCCTGGCCTTCCAGTTCGGCCACCCTCACTCCTTCGCGCAGCACGAATATGCGGTCGGCTCCTTCCATCACTTCCTCGAGTTCCGAGGAGATCATCAGCACGCCGAGCCCGTCATCGGCAAGCTTGCGGATGAGGCGCTGGATCTCGGCCTTGGCCCCGACATCGATGCCGCGCGTCGGCTCATCGAGAATGAGCAGCTTCGGGTTCATTGCCAGCCAGCGGGCAAGCAGCACCTTTTGCTGGTTGCCGCCCGACAACTCGCGGACCTTCTGGTTAGGCCCCGAGCATTTGATGTCGAGTTCACGAATGAAGCGCTCGACGATCTCCTTCTGCCGGGCCTCGTTCAGGATGCCATTGCGGCTGATTTTCGGCAGCAGTGCCAGTGTTATGTTCTCCGCGACGGTCATTTCCGGCACGATGCCCTCGGCCTTGCGGTCCTCAGTGCAGAAGCCCATCCCTGCGGCGATGGCATCGGCGGCACGTGCGGGATGGTAGGACGCGCCCTCCATCGTCATCTCGCCTGCGCTCCGGCGGTCGGCGCCGAATACGAGGCGGGCTGTTTCGGTGCGGCCGGCGCCGAGCAAGCCGGCAAAGCCGGCGATCTCGCCGCGGCGCAGGTCGAAGCTCACGTCACGCACCAACTGGCCGGCCGCCAGCCCTTGCGCGGTAAACAGCACATCACCGATCGTCGACCGATCGCGCTCGCCGAACGCGGTTGCGTGGCCTTCGACGGCTGCGACGTCGCGGCCGAGCATGGCCGCGACCAGCTCCAGCTTGCCGATGTCGCTCATCGCCGCGCTTCGCACCGTGCGGCCGTCACGCATGATCGTGACCCGGTCGCAGACCTCGTACAACTCGTCGAGCTTGTGGCTGACGAACAGAACGGAGACGCCGTCGGCCTTGAGCTGACGGATAACGCTGAACAAGACCGAGACTTCACGCTCGTCCAGCGAGGAGGTCGGCTCATCCATGATCACGAGGCGGGCGGAAAAGCCGATGGCTCGGGCGATCGCCACCATCTGCTGCGTGGCGGTGTTGAAATCGCTGAGCGGGCGGCGCACGTCGATGCCGATCGAGAAGCGGCTGAGCAGGCGCCCGGCTTCCGCATGCATCGCGCTCCAGTCGAGCAGGCCGCGGCGGCGCTTCTCGCGTCCAAGGCAGATGTTCTCGGTCACCGAGCGCAGCGGTACGAGATTGATCTCCTGGTAGATGGTGCTGATGCCGCTGACCTGCGCCTGATGCGGAGACCCAACTTCGAACGGCTTCCGTTCGAACAGCACCTGCCCCGCATCCCGGCGGTAATAGCCGGTGAGCACCTTGATAAGTGTCGATTTGCCCGCACCGTTCTGGCCGATGAGTGCGTGGATCTCGCCCGGAAGAACCTGGAGCGAGGCATCGGCCAGGGCAGGGATGCCGGCAAAACGCTTCTGGATGTCACGCATGTCCAGGAGCAGCGCGGCTTGGTCCGGCTGAGCGGTCATCGTCAAACTCCCAAACCCTACCCGCCGGAGCGGGTAAGGCAGCTGGAAAGAGAGTGGATATCAGAACGCAATATCGAAGTCTTTCTTCGCGTTCGTGGCGTCGAAGAAGGCATCCTCGTTCTTGATGAACGGCGGGATCTTCTTGCCGGCCGCATAGTCGGCCATCGTAGCGAAGGCCTTCGGCCCGAACAGCGGGCTGCAAGCGCAGATAGCGCCGATCTTGCCGTCAATGATCGCCTGGACGCCTTCCTTCTCGCCGTCGATCGACAAGATCAGCACATCCTTGCCCGGGGTCTTGCCGGCTGCTTCCAAAGCGGCGATGGCGCCCAGCGCCATCTCATCATTGTGCGCGTAGATGATATCCGCATCAGGGTGCGCCTGAAGCAGCGTCTCGGCGACCTGCCGGCCCTTGTCACGAGCGAAGTCGCCGGACTGCGATGCCAGGATGGTGAACTGCGAGTGCTTGGCGATGAAATCGTCGAAGCCTTTCTTGCGGTCGGTAGCGGCCGAGGCTCCGGTCGTGCCTTCCAGCTCGATGATTTTCGACTTGCCATTGGCGTTCTTGACCAGCCATTCGCCGACGCGGGTCGCCTCCTCGATGAAATCCGAACCGATGAAGCAGACATAATCCTCGCCCGGCTTGGCCATGGTGTGATCAACGTCGCGGTCGACCAGAAACACCGGTATGCCGGCATCGCGCGCGGCAAGAATGACCGGCACCAGGGGCTTGTCTTCGCGGGGCGGCAGGAAGATTGCGTCGACGCCCTGCGCGATCATCGAGTTCACGTCGGAGGCCTGCTTGGCCGACGAACCGGCGGCATCCGTGTAGACCAGCTGATGGCCGAGCTTGGCGGCTTCGTCCTGCATGCTCTTGGTCTCGGCAAGGCGCCACGGATTGTTGCTTTCCGTCTGGGCGAAACCGACCTTGTACTTGTCCTTCTTGGCGAGTGGCGGGAGCGCCGCGAAGGCGCGTGAGCCGAGTGTCAGCGCGACCGCGCCGGCGGCGGAGCCAACCAGTAGTTTTCGACGGGTAATGATCATGCTCTTTCCTCCTTTATTGTCGCTTTCAGCGACTGTGTAATTTCCTCACGATATCGGCCCAGACGGCTTCGGCGAGACGCCGTCGGCAAGCTGGATCCGGCGCTATGCCGCCTCCAAAATAAAGTCGGCGCAGCGGTCGCCCAGCATCATGGCGGGCGCCGCCGTATTGCCGGCATTGATGTTGGGGCAGGCCGACATGTCGGCAACCCGCAGATTGTCTATTCCGCGCACGCGCAGCGCCGCGTCCAGCACCGCCATCCGGTCGCTGTCCGAGCCCATCCGGCATGTCCCGGCCGGATGGTAGTTGGTCTTCACAAAGCGCTTGCAATGCTTTGTCATGGCTTCGTCGCTGAGATCATCCTGGCTTGGCACGGCAATGGCCTTGACCCGATCGGCGAGCGGCTTGGTCTGAAAAACCTGCAGGAAATAACGCTGGCCGGAGATCATTTCCCTCATGTCGTCGGGATGTTTCAGGAGGTTCGGCGAAACGATCGGCATGTCCTTCGGATCCGCCGAACGCAGCCTCACGAAACCGCGCGACTTTGGCTTCACCACCACTGTCGTCACGGTAAGCCCATAGGTGTTCTCGACCAAGGTCAGGATATCGCGGTCCAGATAGACGTGCGGTACGCAGAAGGCCTGGATCGTCGGTTCGCCCTCGGGATCGGCCGGATTGACGAAGGCTCCGGCCTCCACCCCCGCTGACAGGATCGTGCCGGTGCCGAAGAGCTTGAAATGCAGGCCGTTCCTGATCATCCGCCAGCCTTGGCCCTGCCTGAAATAGCCGTATGGGCCGTTTGCGGTGGCGATGATCGGCACCTCCGGATGGTCGATCAGGTTTTCGCCGACCCCGGGCAGGTCGGCGACGCAGGAAATGCCGTGCCCGGCAAGCGCCTCGGCGGGGCCGATGCCGGACAGCATGAGCAGTTTCGGCGAGACGAGGGCACCGGACGAGACGATCACGTCGGCATCTGCATGGACGGTATGCTCGGCGCCCGACGCATCCGAATAGACGACGCCGGTGACCCGACCGTTTTCGATCAGCAGCCGGCTGACTGTGCAATTGAGTTTCAGCGTCAGCTTGGGATCATTCGTCAGCGGCTCGATGAAGGCATAGGCGGCGCTGCTGCGCTTTCCCCGCCGGTTCATGAACTGGTAGAAGCCGACCCCGCGCTGCGACGGTCCGTTGAAGTCATGGTTGTACGGCAATCCAAGGCCTTGGACGGCCTGGACGAACCAACGGGAAACATCATCGATGTGGCCTGGATCCGAGACCAGCAGCGGACCTTCGCTGCCATGCAGTTCGCCGCCGAGGCGGTTGTTTCCCTCCATGCCGGTGAAATGCGGCAGCACCGCCTGCCAGTTCCAGCGCACGCCGGCATTGTTGCCGCGCAGCAGTTCGTCCCACTCCTCATAATCGGCCGAGCGGCCTCGCATGTAGACCTGGGCGTTGACCGAGGTGCCGCCGCCCAGCACGTTGCCTTGCGAGATTTCATGGACGCGGCCGTCGAGATGGGCCTGCGGCTCGGTGCGGTGATAGCGCATGAATTTCGAGCCGTTGATCATCTTGAAGATGCCGGGCGGCATGTCGAGCAAGGGATGATGATGGGAATGGCCGGCCTCCAGCAGCAGGGTTCGCCGTCCCGCTTTGACAAGCCTTGCCGCCGCGACGCAGCCGGCTGCTCCGCCGCCCACCACGATATGGTCGTAGGACTGCGTCATGCTTCCGGCGCCTCACGGCTTTCGAATGTACCGCGGACATACTCCCAGGCCGCCGAGAGGTGGTTGAGCAGCGCCCGCTCGGCGCCGTCAGGATCTCGCTCAATGATGGCCGTGCAGATTTCACGATGGCTGAGGAAATTCACGCGGTTGCGCTCGGGCGACCGTGGCATGCGCATCCAATGCGGCGACAGCCATGCGGTAAATGCCTTGTGCACGACAGGCAGCACCGGGTTGCGCGCGATGTCATAGAGCGCTGCGTGGAACGCCACGTCCGTCGCATAGAATTTCTCGGAATCCGGGATGGCCGCCTCGTTCATCGCCAGCGCCGCCCTCAGGGCTGTGACGTCATCCTTGCGGGCATGGATGGCGGCGTTGCGCGCCAGCGACGCCTCGAGGAAGACGCGCATGTCGTAGAGGTTCTTCACGCCCGCCTGGTCGCTCAGCAGATGTCCTACAATGCCGTCGAGGGCGCCGAGCGCGGCATCCAGGCCAGGCCGGCGCGCCACGGGCCGGAACCGCGGACGCGCTTCCACCAGGCCGCGGCTGGCCAGGCGCGCAATCGCCTCACGCACAACGCCCCGGCCGACACCATACTCGATCATCAGTTCGCGCTCGGCCGGCAGGTAGCTGCCGTCGCCAAGCCTTCCGGACGTGATGTCGGCCTCTATGCCGGCCACCATCGCGTCGGCCGCGCGGGCGGCGAGAATAGCCGCGGGCATCTCAGGACGCTCTTCCGTATCCAGCAAGCCTTTTCCTCCCAGATGGTCCTGTTATTAGAAGGTAAATCGGACCAAAGCACAAGCGGTTTGATGCTTTTGTAGGACCAAAAATGACAGACTGGCTTCAGAATCGCTGAAAGATCAACCACATTGTTGCTAGTCAGCGCTGCCGGTGCAATTATGGTCCGATGAAAAAACCTGAATGGAGCGCAGCATGAGCCGCACCGAAATCAAGGAAGTCGAGACCCGGCTGTTCCGGGTCCCACTGCGTGAGGTGATGACCGATGCCAAGCACGGCGCGCACACGCATTTCGAGCTGGTCACCGTCACGCTGAGGCTTGCCGACGGCACCGAGGGCACAGGCTACACCTACACCGGCGGCAGGGGCGGCTATGCGATCAAGGCAATGATCGATCACGACCTCGCGCCGTTCCTCAAGGCTCGCGACACGACGCAGATCGACACGATTTACGACGGCATGCTCTGGCACATCCACTATGTCGGGCGCGGCGGCATCGCTTCTTTCGCGATTTCGGCGATCGACATCGCGTTGTGGGACCTCAAGGGCCGGCGTAGCGGCCTGCCGCTTTGGCAGATGGCGGGCGGGGCCGGGAAGAGCGCCAAGGCCTATCGCGGCGGCATCGACCTAAACTTTACCCTCGATCAGCTTTTGGCCAGCATCGATTCCTATCTCAATGGCGGCTTCACCGGGGTGAAGATCAAGGTCGGCAAGGACGACCTGGCCGAGGATGTGGCCCGGGTGAAGGCAGTTCGCGAGCGCATAGGACCTCATGTCACCTTTATGGTTGACGCTAACTACGCGCTCGACGTCCCGCGAGCGATCGAGGCAGCGAGAGCATTCGCCGCCTACGATCTGCTGTGGTTCGAGGAGCCCATCATACCCGACGACTATGAGGGTTACGCCAGCATTGCCAAGGCGACCGGAATGCCCCTGGCAATGGGAGAAAACCTGCATGTCATCGAGGAGTTCGAGCATGCCTTCGCTTGGTCGAATCTCAGCTACATCCAACCCGACGCCTCCAACTGCGGCGGGGTCACAGGCTGGCTGCGCGTGGCAGCGCTCTCACGCAAGGCTGGCACTCCGGTCTGCAGTCACGGGATGCAGGAACTTCATGTCAGTCTCGTTGCAGGTCAGACAAATGCCGGCTGGGTGGAGGCGCATAGTTTCGATATTGACCTTTACACCACCGAGCCGCTTAGGCTTCAGGATGGTTTGGCGATAGCACCCGACGAGCCTGGAGTGGGCGTTGTCTTCGACTGGCGCAAATTGGCGGATTTTCGCCAATAGCGCCCCCTGAACGGCGGCACGGCCGCATGCATTTTGTCCGGATCCTGATTCCTCGTTCCGGCAACGCGGAGAGCCCTTCGACAGGAAGACTTCGACCGTCTGAAGAACGAATTCGCCGCCGCCGCAGCCAGCGGGCATACCGCTTATCGGATGCCACACTTACATTTGTAATTGCAGCGACGCTTCACCGGCTTTAACTCACGCGATCATAGCAGCGACACGACAAATGCAGGCGGCCGCCCGAACACCGGCAGAAGCTGCAAGCATTGGGTGCGCCTGCAGGGAGGCGGCGATGGTTGCAACGCGTACGGACACTGCGCATGCGGTTATGGAGGACTTCATTCTATCGCGGCACCGCTCACTGGTCCGCGAAGTTGGATTTTACGAGGCTATGAGTCAAACCCGACAAGCGATCGCCGCATCGCGCGAGGTGCTGAGGCGCTTTCGCGAACGTCAGGGCGACGACACTGCTCGAGCAAAGAATGCAGACCGTGGTCCTGTCGCCGTGTCAGCCTTCGATGCCGACATCATACGCGCTGCATGCCGAGATCTGATCGCGGAGATGAACGTGCCCGAGTGTCAATGGCGCGAGCTGGCGCGAAGTCTGGTGCGCGAATTCGTGGCCTGCGAGGAGACCGAAGCCGGTTTGGTGGATTGGATCGTCCGCCGGCCAGCGATGACGAAGACGGACGAGGCCGGCCGACCGGAGCCAGCCGGCGAGGCGGCGAATGAGCCAGGAGTCAGTCGACCGCAATCAACGCGAGCAAGCAGATCTCCCGGCGACTTGTTGCGCCGAACTGCGGTGGTCCCAGGATCGGAAACATTGGCGAGCGGCTTGGACACATCTGATCCTCCTCGTTTTTAGGCGTCCGGCCCCGTGTCCGCATTGGGAGACGAATGCGTCCAGCCGACTGTCTAAGGCAGACGGCGACGGCCATGTCGCGTTGCTCCCGGCCTTCGCTCACAAAGGAGCCCAAGCCGGATGCCAACCAGGCTGCATTAGGCCAATGGGAACAATTTGCGCGGGCCGAGCTTGGGCTAGCGTCGTACAGAGGTGCAACTATGCAAGATAATTTTGACCGAGCTTCATCCGTCGCGGAGGTTGCGGAATCATTCGTGAGATCCCGGAGGCCGTTCTCTGTCGTATCGACCCGGGATGCGGTCACGATTGTCAGGAAACAGGCAGCTTTTTGCGAGCATACGGATGGCGAGCTTGCGGAGTTGGTGGCGGCAATTGCGGTCAGGCATGGTCGATTGGTCGCGTTCGATCTTGATCTCGACGACACAGGCTTGGAGATCGGTCGCGCAGCATAGCCAACGCCTCACGCAATGAGATAGCCACCGTCAACCGGCAAAATTGCCCCAGTGATGAACCCCGCGAGCGGCGAACACAAGAACAAGGCGGGGCCAGTCAGGTCGCCCGGCGTACCCCAGCGACCCATCGGAGTGCGTTTCATCAATTCCGCGTTGCGAGCTGGATCGGCCCGTGGCGCGGCGGTCATGGCGGTCTCGATCCAGCCAGGCGCCAATGCGTTTACGCGAATGCCATCCCCGGCATAGGCGATCGCAAGTGACTTGGTAAGTTGCACGACCGCGCCCTTGGATGCGGCGTAAGCCGGCGCATGAGCCGCGCCAAAAAACGCGAACATCGAGGCGATGTTGACGATGGCGCCCCCGTTCGAGAGTGCCCCTCGGAACGCGCTCGCACTCCGCATGGAGCCGGTGAGATTGATATCGACCACCGTTTCGAAACCCTGGACAGTGAATTCGGCGGCGCGCAGGTTTACCCCTGCGCAATTTACGAGCGCTGCAACGGATGTGAACTGACTGGAATATCCTTCGACCGCAGTCATGTCCCGGACGTCGAGTACTGAATACGAGACGGGGGTGCCGTATGCACGAGCGGCCGCTACCTCGGCGGCCGTGGCCCCCGTCGCGTGGACGATTGCCCCGGCCCCGGCGAACGCCATGGCGATGCCGTTTCCGATGCCTGTCGTGCCTCCGGTAATGACGACGGTCTTGCCCGCGAAGAAGGGCATGGCCCATATGGAATCGGTCACCAAGATCTCCTCGTTTCGCCTCTGTGGCGGAGCGCGAACTCATCGGCGCGGAAGACAAACGGGCGGATGTCTACCGCACGAACTGATCGACGAAATCCTTACCGAGACCCACGCTCGCATAATGATTTCTGCACATGTCGATCTTGGTGAAAACGTCCTCGAAACCAATCTGCTTGTTATCCTTGTCCAGGTAAACCATGCAGCCGGAAATGTTGAAGAAGGTGATCATCTCGGGCACGTCGCTTGGAACCGTGAGCGTGTGGATTTCACCGGGCGGCTCGAAAACGTAAGATCCGGTCTCTGCCACCCAGTCGTGTTCAAGATAGTGCCAACGCCCCTTGATCACATAGCCATGCACGGGGGCCGGATGCAGATGACGGCTTAATATCCCGGCCCGGCGTACGCGGAGCAGATTGCACCACTGGCCTTGCGTTGTGTTGAGCATAAGTGGTCGGAACCACACGCCCTTAGCCTGTGGGACCCAGACACGCTCGTCTTCGGGGACGGCCGCGATCGCGATCTCTTTCGGTGCCAGGGGATGGGCGGAGCCGTTGAAGGATTGATACATAGGAACCTCTGTCGCCAATTCATTGGGGTCCATATCAGCGCGATCCTAACAACTGGGCCGAGTTCTGCCGAGGCGCAATCGGGCGCCCACGCATTGGGAAAGTTGTCGGCGCGCGCCCGCCCGCTGCCGCGACCGCAAGCGGGAAGGGTTTCGGGATGGTCCGTTGGGCGTCGAAGACGATCAGTGGGTTCCTTCTTGCCTTATCATGCGGCTATCCGGGAGTGCAACGGGCTGGTCCTGGTCTGGAAGCCCCGGTTTCGGACTTCCAAGGCCAGCAGAGCGAGTTCGACCTCGTCCAATCGCGACGGGCGTGCATTTTCCGGCATGCCTTCGGCGGTGGCCAGGTCGATCAGATACTCGTTCCAGGCCCAGTTCTTGAGCACGGCGCGTTTCTCGTCGGGTGCGAGCACCGGGTCGTCCACGACCTCCATCGGAGAGGCGTAGAATGTCTCGGGCTCCGAAAGCGCCGTCTGTATGTGCGCTGCCTGTGCACCGGCGCCATAGCCGTGACTTGCCTGGAGCCAAGCCAATCGCAGCCGCTGCCAAACCAGGTCGGAAAAGGCCTGTTTCTCCTCCGATACATGCTGTCTCCTGATCTTGGCCGGGGAAGCAGGAGGTGCCGCCTGCACCACGTAATTGAGGCCTTGACGCTCGGCATAACGGATCGCCGCTTCCAGCGTCGGAAAGTTCAGTTCAACCTGGGTCAGGGTGTCCCCGCCACCCGTGTAGCCCATCAGCGGCTCGATGAACGGGGCTGTGCGGCGTTCGAAGACCAATCGCCAGTCCCTGTGGGGCTTTGCCGAGGTCATGGCCGAGCGGCAGGGCTGGTAGATCCGCGCCGTTGCGCCGTCCGGAAACACTGACCGTCCCATTGACAAAGCCGGCCCGTCTAGACGAGGCCGATTGTCATTGTCCGGCCGGACGGACGTCTTGGTTAGGTTTCTGTTGTCGCTGCTTTGAACTGTCTCCATTGCCTGTCCCTCCCGTTATGAAGGGTCGCACGGGCAGCGGCCGTAAGGGCCGCCACCCATACTGCATCCGTCAGTTCTTCCCGTTGATTGCGATCCGCTTGGCCTTCGCCTGCGCCCGCTCGGTCTTGGGCAACGTCACGGTCAGCACCCCGTTCTTGAAGGCGGCGTTGACCTTGTCTTCTTCAACCTCGTAGCCGAGCGGAATGAGGCGCTCGAAGCGGCCGTAGAAGCGCTCGGAGAACTGCCGGTCCTTGTCCTCGGTCTCGGAACGCTTCTCGCCTTTAAGCTTGAGCGCCCCATTTTCCAGCAGGACTTCTATGTCGCTCTCGTCCAGGCCAGGTATTTCCGCCGTGACGCGGACTTCCTTGTCCGTGTCGGAGATTTCGACACTCGGCCAACTGGCGGCGAAAGAGGGACCGAAGGCCGGCAGTCTGGCGCCAAAGCTGCGGAAGGCGTCATCGAACAGCCGGTTTACCTCCCGGTGGAGGGAGACGAAGGGGTCTCGATCTCCGTCGGGGAAGAGACTGGGCGCCGAGTTTCCGTTGCCCCGGCCCCATGGGATCAAGTCACGTACGCTCATTGTCTTTCTCCTTTTGTAGGTCTCTGAGTCGGGCGGGACGCCCGGCTCAAGCGAAAGCCTTCATGGTGGATTGCTCAGGCGCCAGCTTGTCGGTCTCGACCTTGGGCGCCTCGATCTTCGGCATGGGAGCCCCGCTGGAGATTTCGATCTTGCGCGGTTTCATCTCCTGGGGAACCTCGCGCTTGAGATCGATGCTCAGCAGTCCGTTCTCAAGGCTGGCGCCCTCGACTTTGACATGATCGGCCAGTTCGAACCGACGCTCGAAAGCGCGCCCGTTGATGCCGCGGTACAGATACCGGCCGTTCTCATCGCCGGATTGCGACCCGCTCACAACCAGCATGTTGGGCTGGTGGGTGACGGTCAGCTGGTCCTGCGAGAAACCGGCGACCGCCATCGTGATGCGATACTGATCATCATCAACCTTGGCGATATCGTAGGGCGGCCAGTTGTCGAACGAGGCCACACGGCTCGCACTTTCAAGCATGTCGACCATGCGGTCGAAGCCGATGCTGGACCGGTATAGAGGGGTAAAATCGAGGTTTGTCTTCATAGCCACATCCTCCTTGAGCAACATGGACAACAGAAGGCGCCAAGAGCCTTGCCGCCTCCTGGTGTTGCCGGCCCCATTGGGCGGCCGGCGACCATCATTTAGAATCGCGACGTGCACCTTCAAGAGGAAGAATAGGAAAATTTTCATCGGCAATCTGGGCGAACGCACCGATGCCACACCCCTCCCGCCGGCGGGGTCACTCGCCGACGGGTCCATGGTGTCAAGAACAACTACGTCGCCCTTAAATCCGATCGACGAATGGTACGAACGCGGCCACTGCCGCGCTGTCACTGCAGTCAGGACCGGCACGCTCATCCGATTGATCCAACTGTTGCAACGCATCCATGATCGTGTCGAAGCTGACCGGTTCACCCGCTCCCGGCTGCATGCGAAGCGCTGGCACGGATTCTACGGCGCAGGCATCCGACGCCCATGACGAAAGAATGGCGCGCTACTCCTGAACAGCCAGGGCAACGTCGGCCAAAACGTCGTGGGGATGTTTGAAATGCCGCGCCGGATGCAGCAAGCGGTCCAGAAAACGTCGGGGGCCACGGGTTCAATCGATGCAAAATAGGTCGAAATGGGTCCTTCCATGGATGGTCCTCCGCTTCAGACAATCTCATGCGTGTTTGGCGGCTCTCGCCAGCGGCTGTCGATCACGACCAGGCAGATCATCCAGGAACGACGCTCAACGACTTTCCCTAGTCGATACCGAGACTCATCGTCCGGCACCCTGGGCGGCTCGATCACGACCGAAGCGAACGAGCCGTTCGCGATCGAGGGTGGCGATGCTGCACTTCCCCAGATGTTCGGAGCATAGCGAGGGCTGCGGCCTTGGAGCGGCGAGGGGACTTGCCTACATCGCACATGTCGTCGATATGGAGGTCGATGAGTTCGCCGAAGGCTTCAGGCGCGCTAACAGGGCTTTGTCGGCGTCTCACTGCGATCGACTTGGTGTCGGTGCCCCGGCGCCGCGCATCCTCGCGTTGCAGGAAGGTCTCGCTGACGCAGCGTGTGCGGCAGGTTCTAAGGTTCTGATGTTAAACAGATGCTGAAAAATCAAGAGCATAGACTGGCCATTGCACCGATGATGGATGGGATAGATGATGAGTAATATCAGATAGCTGCATGATACCGTGTGCAAAAATCGCACACGTAAGTTCTGCTTCTCTTCTTTTTCGTTCCCACGACGGCGGCGCCGACTGCCCTTTTCGGACGCCCTTCTTCCCGACGACATTGACCGTTCCAATCCGGATGTTCGCCGGGATATCCGTGAACCTCATTCTCCGATGCGGCGTCCAATTTTTCTGCGGTTCATGGAAGCTGTTCGAACTTTCTGGGTCGCACCTCAGCCCGAATTACTGGGGCTCCTGGACGAAGCGGGAAGGAGATTCGGCTTCCGGCAGTTTGGCGGGCGTCGAGTGTAGACGGCCGCTTTGCGCCTCATATCGCCACAGGACGGCAACTTGCACCCGGCCGGAGACGGACCTACGCCCGGGAATCGCGGTTTGATTTGGCGTGACTTGGGCCCGCGTCCTATTTATTGGCGCTTGTTTCAGCCCGACTCCATGGGCTTTTCACGGATATCGTTGACGCGCGTACGCCACGGTGGCGGGATGAGCGGGTTGCTCTACCTCGACGGATCTGAGTTGCGCGCTACCCGGGCGTCATCGACTTCAGCATCGAAGCGACGCGCATGATTATCGGCATCAGTACGATTATCAGGCTCAGCGGAAACAGACATGTGGCCAGCGGAAAGAGCATCTTGATAGGCAGGGCATTGGCCTTTTCCTCGGCGCGCAGGATTCGCATCTGACGCATTTCCTTGCTGTAGACGCGAAGGCTCTTTGTGACACTGGAGCCAAGTTCTTCCGACTGTCGAAATAACACGGCAAGCGACCTGGCCTCGTCGATGCGCAGGCGGGTCGCCAGGTTGGTCAATGCATCGCGTATGCGCCGGCCGCCGCGAACTTCAAGCATCATTATGGATAGGTGCAGCCCGAAGTCGGGCCGGGTCGACATGAACTCACGCGCGACACGATCGGCCGCCGCTTCGACGCTCAGGCCGGCGTCGACGCAAACGATCAACATATCCATGAAATCAGGAAAGATCCTGCGATAGGCTTTCTCCTTGGCAACTCCCATGCGTTCGAGCACGATGCCGTGGATGAAGAAAACAAGGCCCCCGCACAACATGGATATCAGGATCGCGAGCGGCCTGGAAACGCTGACCAAGTAGTGTTCGAAAACCAGAAATGTGCCAAGCAGCACCAGCACCGAGATCACGGCACGCGCGGTCTGAAATATCGTACTAGCCTGCGGTGAAAAGAACCCGGCTCGCAACAGGCGGTTCGGCAATGAATTCGAATTTGCGTCTTTCCGGACAACGTTGAAATAGTTTTTGACGAAGACGCCGTACCGGTCATCGGTTATTTCGGATGCAGTGCTGTAATAGGAACCGCCGACCGCGTCGCTGTCGCTCGCTGCATCTGTCAGCCTGGACGCCATTTCGCGTTGGCTCGCAATCCTTCCAACAATGACCGTCGAGAAAAGCAGAACACCGACGAAAGTGGCAAGGAGGATCAGTGTTTCGTTCATCTATCGCACTCAAAAATCGAAATTGACAAGTTTATAGAGAATAAAATTCCCGACAGCCATCACAGCGAAGGCCACCGCTAAAATAACGTTGCTATATCCACTTTCCCAGACAGGATCGAAATAGGTCGGCACGAGTGTGCTGATCATAAGATAGAGGCCGAAGGGAAATGCCGACATGATCAGGGCCGTTATCCTGCCTTCGGCGGACAGGGCCTTGACCTTGGCCCGAAGGATCGCTCGTTCGCGAACCACGTTCGCCAGGTTCTCCAGTATCTCGACAAAATTGCCGCCGGTTCCACGCTGGACGCTCATCGAGATCGCCAGAAGCTTCAGGTCCTCCGCTCCGACGCGCTCGATCATGTTGAGCATCGCATCGTTGAGATCGGTTCCGTAGGTGAGTTCGTCACTGAGCATGCCGAACTCCGTCCCTATGGGATCGGGCAATTCCCGCGAGACCAGGGCTATCGATATCGGCAATGGATGCCCGGCCGAAAGGCTCCGGGTCACCACGTCGAGTGTGCCTGGCAATTGGGTCGTGAACTTTCTTATCCGTTTCCCACGCACGCGTATCATGATGACAAGCGGCAGGGCGGCCAAAAAGAGGACCACCGAGATGAACCTCGGCAGTGTCGGAACACCTAGATAGCTCAGCACCAACCAGACCAGAACAGCGATCACCGGCGCATAGATCGCCAGCCTCATGACGTCCAGCTTCAGTCCGGATTGCGCGAACAACCGCCGCAGTCGGACCAGCGGTTTGAAGCCGCGGCG
The DNA here is from genome assembly GCF_040323125.1 of Mesorhizobium sp. M0062. Taxonomy (NCBI): domain Bacteria; kingdom Pseudomonadati; phylum Pseudomonadota; class Alphaproteobacteria; order Hyphomicrobiales; family Phyllobacteriaceae; genus Mesorhizobium; species Mesorhizobium sp. M0062. The sequence goes on along the minus strand of NZ_JAMYUO010000006.1, from coordinate 190,583 downwards.
ATCATAGTCAAGCGCCCTTTCGCGGACCATCCCCTTGAAGACGCCAAGACTGTCCTCGGTGCCTTGCAGAAGCTTGAGGCGGTAGTTCAGCGAACTGCTTCGCCGGAATTGGTTCGCGACAATCCCTGTGACTCTTTCGAACAGTATCAGGCCACCGATAAAAACTAATGCGTAGATGAGCATGAGGTCCATTGCGCACCTACACCAATGAGCGAGCCGGATCGAAAATGTCGCCCGGCAGCTGGAAGCCCAGTTCGGCGATATGCTCGAGGAATCGCGGACGGATGCCGGTTGCCCGGAACTGACCATTCACCCTGTTCAAGTCGTCAACGCCAAGCTTCTGGAATTTCATGATCTCCTGCATCTGGACGACGTCGCCCTCCATGCCGGTGATTTCGGTGACTGAAACCAGACGCCGCGTGCCGTCGTGAAGGCGCTCGACCTGGACGATCAGGGTGATTGCCGAAGCGATCTGGGACTTGATGCTCAACTGCGACATCGGCATGCCTGCCATACCGATCATTTGCTCAAGCCTGGAGACCGCATCGCGCGGCGTGTTGGCGTGAATCGTCGTCATCGATCCTTCGTGACCGGTGTTCATGGCCTGCAGCATGTCGAACGCCTCCTCGCCGCGAACCTCACCGACGATAATCCTGTCGGGTCGCATACGGAGGGCGTTCTTCAGGAGCTCGCGCTGGCGTATTTCGCCGCGTCCGTCCAGCGTCGGCGGCCGCGTTTCGAGCCGGCCGACATGGGGTTGCTGAAGCTGCAATTCGGCGGCGTCTTCGATCGTGATCAAGCGCTCGCGGTTTGAAATCTGCGACGAAAGCGCGTTGAGCATGGTGGTCTTTCCGGAACCGGTTCCTCCGGAGATGATCATCGAGACCTTGCCCTTGACCGCCGCGGTCAGCAGAACCTGCATTGCCTTGGCCATCGAATGACTTTCGACAAGGCGGTCGAGCGTGTACGGGCGGCGCGAAAACTTGCGGATCGAGACGAGCGGACCATCGATCGCGACTGGCCTGATGGCAGCGTTCACCCGGGATCCGTCGGGAAGCCGCGCGTCGACCAGCGGCGACGACTCGTCCACACGTCGCCCGACGGTCGTGACGATCTTGTTGATCACGCGCATAAGGTGATCTTCGTCCTTGAACCGGATAGGGGTATCCTCAAGCTGGCCATAGCGCTCGATGTAGACGTGCTCATGGCCGTTGATCAGGATATCGGAAATCGTATCGTCCTTGAGCAACGGCTCTATCGGGCCGAGCCCGAGCATCTCGTCGGTAATGTCGCTGATCAGGGTGTCGAGCTCACGTGCATTGAGCGGGAAATTCCGCGCCCGGACGTATTCGCGCACCAGCGGCCGGATTTCTGCCGCGAGTTCGTCATTTTGCGCGGTCTCAAGCAGTCCGAGATTGATACGGTCCAGAAGATAGCGGTGCAGGTTCACGCGTTCCGAAACCATGTCGGGGCCAAGAGCACCACGCTCCTCCGGCTTTGGCTCCTCGGTCAGCGGCGGAACGGAAGGAACGACTTCGGTCTTGTTCTTCTCCGCGAGCGCGAGGTCAGACGCCACGACAGGCGCCTGCGGCAGATCCTCGGATCGTGATCTGTAAAATCGTCCAATGATGCCGTTGGCCATACCGCCCGCTCTTCCTATTCGACAATCACTTTTGCGCCAATGTGCACCTCGCCATAGAGCTTCAGCACATCGGCGTTGGTCATGCGAAAACAGCCGGAAGACACGAATCCTCCGATCGAGGGCGCATCGTTGGTGCCGTGGATGCGATAGAGTGTATCGCGCTGCCCTTTGAACAGATAGATCGCGCGCGCGCCAAGCGGATTGTAGGGGCCTGCCGGCATCATTTCCGGCAGCCGCGGATCGCGCTGGCGCATCTCGGCCGGCGGCCGCCATTCCGGCCATTCGGCCTTACCGCCGACACGCACGGTGCCGGTCCATACGAACCCATCCTTAGCCACGCCGATCGAGTATCTGGCGACTTTGCCCGGCGCCACGACGAAGTCGAGCGTTCGCGCCGCGGTCGAGATCAGGATTGTTCCCGGCTTTTCCCTGGTCTCCGTCGCAACGACGCGCCTGGTGACCGGCCCTAGGCTCTTCGGCACCGGGTCGCTTCGTCTCTCCGTCGCATCGGCTCTGCCGATGCCGGCGATGGCCACCAACACAAGACCGGCTCGGGCGCTGCCGCGCGCTAGGCGGCCGATCCGACCCAGACTGGTCATTTCACGGCCTCGGCTAGTTTTTCGATCTGGCGGACGAATTTCGAGCGCGGGTTGACTTCGACCGGCAGCATGCCGCGATTGATTGCCTCGTTCATGGTGCCCCAGTCGTCCTCGACGACCATGGCGCTCGATTGCTTGAAGACGTTGTTGGCGTCCTTCTTGCCGATGCCGAAGCTGAAGAGACGCCTGCGATGCTTGTTGGCGATGACCTTGATCGCAATATCGTCGCTTCTGAGCTTCTTGATCAGGTTGTAGACTTCCTTGGCCTGCTGCAGACCGGGAATGGTCAATTCGGTGACCAGATGGATGGAATTGACCGCGGCCAGCAGTTCATCCTTCCAGCTCGTCTCGTAATAGGGGATGTCGACCACGGTGTGATTGTTCTGGAGAGACACGACGTCCAGCATGCGCAGGACAAGTTCGCCGCCGGTGGGAGCCATCGTGACGCCGGGTTGGCGGAACGACAGCAGCGAAAAACCGCGCTGGTGCTTCTTCTTGATGATGTCGATGAATTCCAGATCGACCCGCGAAGGCTGCGCGATGATCGGCCGTAAATCGTAGTCATTGGGCGTATTCAGGTAGTGACCGCAAGCGCCGGTGGCAAAATCGAGATCGAACAAGGCAACGCTGACTTGCGTTTTCTTCGCCGTGCGGGCGAGCGCATCGGCCAGCGAGATTGCGACGGAGGTTCCGCCGGCTCCGCCCACCGCCGAGACAACCGCATGCACATGGTTGCCGCCTGAATGCGCCATCTGCACATTTCCGGTCACGGCTTCAAGGAAGCTCTTGCGGTCCAGCGGCTTTCTCACCCAGTCGCTGCCGTTGAGCTTCAGCAGCAGCCGCATGCGCTGGTCGGTGAGCGGATCGGAAACCACGATCAGCGGAAGCGCGGCGAACTTGCGCCGCAGTTCCTGCGCGACGGTGCTTTCGAGGAGGGCGCCATCGCCGGCGTCGAGCACCAGCAAATCGTAGCTTGCCGGATCGACCGCCATGCGCTTGTCCAGCAGCGCGCCATGATCCTTCACCTCGGAATCGTATTGCGAGAGCGCCGACAGCGAGCTCTGCATGAACTCGGACGCAGCCTGATCCGCCGAGGCGATCAGCACCTTTATTCTTCTCGAAAAGTTCATATGGCTTGTCATCCGAGAATGCCCGATATTCCGCAGCCTTGGTCAGCTGCCCGAGTTTGTGTTCAAGTCCTCGCTTGTGACGGTCACCGGCATGGCTGGAACCGTTACATTATTGAGTCCTAATAAAGCGCCGAGTAAAGGCAGATTGAAAGTGATGCCGAGAACTTCCATGCGTATGGTTAGCACCGCGCCCCCCGGCCTTCCGTAGTAGCCAAGTCCCGACATCATGTAGGTGACGCGAACGTTGTTTATGCCGATGCGCCGGTTTAGTTGGCACATTGCCGGACTCCCGGTGCCAACCGGTTGGCACGCTGTCGCCCCGGCGGTGCCATACACGATACGGTTGAGTTCAGCGGTGCAAGCCGGTCTCCCCGTACATGTCCAGGGGCCAAGCGCGCCGACCGGTATAGCCACTCCGCCGTTCGTGCTGCCGGGCGCCAGGGCTGTCACGGTGACGGGGTCGAAGCCAGTTACCATCGAACTCGAAACGGCCGCCCTGCGCGCGCCGAATTGCAGTGCCTTGACGGTCTGGTTCCACTGGAACATCGCATAGCCGAACTCGATGAAGGCAGCGAAGATCAGCAGGACCAAAGGCATCGCGATCAGCCCCTCCGCGAGCGTGACACCGGACTCCTCACGGACGAAGGATCGGAAGAGAGGTGCCCTCACCATCCGATATATCTTTCTTCGTGAAAGGCCTGGATGGTGATGTTGGCGAGGCCAGTCCAGCCGAACAGCGGCGAGGAGCTGTAGGCAAGTGACGTGTTCGCGGTGATAACTTTAGTCCCCGAGCGCGTAACCGTGGCGAATACGATCGTACTTCCGCTCGGCCCCCATCCTTGCACCCGCAGCACTGTGGCGGCTGGGTTGGACGTCCCGTAATAGGCGATGCGCCGGGCGACGGTGTCGCTGCATTGCGACACGTAGCCGGAAAGCGCATTGCTTGGCTGGCAACGGGCAAGATAGCGCGCCGCGTCACGCAGGCCGGTCTCGACCTGCTCCTTCTCCCAGAACATGTTGCCGAATTCCAGGATACCAACGGAAAACACCGTGACGAACGGCACGATGAGCAACGTCTCAGCGAGGACCGCGCCGTGCTCGTCGCGGTGGAACCGTTCGAGAAACCGTTTCAGCCAGGTGATCATCGGACCAATTGCGCCTCCTCGCGCAAAAACTGATCCAGCGTCCCGCTGCCGCCCTGGCCCGTGACATCCACTATCTCCAGGCGGATCGGCTTTTCACTGGCGGATGTATCGTCTTCCTTGCTGTTGTCTTGTTTTTCGATGGGGTTTGTCAGGAACATACTGACGAATGCATCGGGTTTAAGAGTCGTTTTGCCGCTGATCGTCGTGTGCTTGGTCGAATCGGAAAAGTCGCCGCAATTCACAACGGCCGCGAAGATGGTGCGACGGTCCGGTTTGTCGCTGAGTGTCGCCGGTGCGCCCGTGTAGCAACGGGGGACGCCGTTTTCGCCGCTCACCTTGTTGTCCGCCCTGTCTGCAACGAGATTGTGGTCGATTTCATACCTGTAAACATCGTAGCGTGACGCGTTCAGAAGCGCCGCCGGGAAGGGGGTGCTGACATGGTTCAGACTCCAATAGCCGGCTCGGTTCCAGGAACCATTAGTGCTGATACCCAAGCTGGGCGTCGGATACGTTCCTGGCCCGAATCCCATTGCCTTGGTCGGAACGTCACTGTCCACCTTGCCGCAGCCAGACGAGCCAGTCGTAAACTTGGCTCCCTTTCGCACATTGGTGGCGGGGCGATACAGCGGATCGCCCTTCGCCGAACCCAGGCTTCCGGCGTATATGTCGAAACGCACGTTCAGGCCGACATTCACCTGGCCGAGCGTTACGCCGGTCTTGGTAACCACGGATTTCTTGGTGTAGCACTGCCCGCTGGCTCCCTTGGCGAAGGCGTCCTTGAGCGGGATATCGGTGTCCAGCAGTCCGAAATTGCCGGGCCCCGGTGTACTGTCGGTTTTGAGCACCTGCAGTTCGCGGCTGTAGGTCAACCCCTGTGCGTATGCTTGCTGCATCGTAAGGCCCTGAGCTTCGAACGGATTGCAGATGAACATCGGTGTGACGTCACAAGCAGAGGCGGTGTATGTCGCGACGGCCTCGGCCTGGAAGTTCAGCGTCTGCCTCGTCAGCCCAACGGGTAACGGAAACAGCGAGGTCATGGCGCGCGGCGTCGAACGGATCAGGACATAGGCCGCGGCAGTGCCGTCCGTCGTTCCATTCGTTGCAATCCAGGCGGCATCGATCGCCGTGTCGTCGCTGGCCGGAACGGTGGTCAGGTACGCCGCACTGACCGTGGTTTGGTCCATGGTGATCGGACCACCATTGGAAAACCTTGCTTCATTCCTGACCAGATTGGCAATCGCGGCATTGGCCCGCGTGATGGCGTCCGGCGCTCCGTTGAGCTCTCTTGCTGCGGCGAGCGCCAGCCCGTCGACGGCGTTCTGCAGATCGGTGTGAAGATTGTTGCCCCGCCCGACATCGATGATCAGCAGGCTGAAGCCCAGAAGCATCGGCATGGCAATCAGTGTCAACGCCGTGACATAGCCACGGTCGTCGAATAGCAAATCGAATATCTTCCGTTTCATACCCCGCCCCAACGGTTTTCGCCGCACTTAGCTTCGCAAACCCGGAGCCGCCGCTTGCTCCCTGACCTGTCCTCGTTGTTTCGTCCTCAGTTCGTGGTCTCCGTTGCAGCCGGCGCGACCGCCGCCGGCACGATCACCGCTGTTGGCGCATAGCGCTGCTGCGCCCTTGCAACCACGCGTCCGTTGCCTTCGATCCTGGTGTTCCATGCTTCCTTCGGGAACGGATCGATCGTCTGGAGGCCGATATTGGCCTGCGGTGCGTCGCCAAGGCCGAGCGTCACCGAATCCCTGCGCGCCATGTAATCGGCGCAACCGCTCATCAGCAGGCATGCGGCGACCACGGCAGCGGCCGTCCTATTTCTTGCCGACGGCATACGCGCCTCCGAAATCGAGATCGATGATGTGGCCGTAAGGACCGATGACGCCCTTGCCGTCCTTGAAGCCCCGCATCATGTCCTTGTCGACTTCCAGCATGCCAAGCAGGAACATATCCACGTCGTTGCCCGGCCGCGTCTGGTCCAGCGGCGAATGCAGCTTCTCGTCGGGCGAGGTCGGCCGCACGATGCGTGGCGTCACCACGATCACCAGATCGCTCTCCCGCTTCTGGAACGAGGTGGAGCGAAACAGCGTCCCAAGCACCGGGACCTGGCCAAGCCAGGGCATTTGCTGCACGTCGCCTGCGTTGACCGCCTGCAGCAGGCCGGCCATGGCGAAGCTCTGCCCGTCACGCAGTTCGACGGTGGCATTGGCTTTGCGCGAAATGAAGCCGGGATTGCCGTTGACGGTGACGGAACGGTCGATTTCGCTGACCTCCGGCTCAATCACAAGATTGATGAGGCCATCGTCAAGGACGATGGGGGTGAAGGAGAGTTTGACGCCATAGGGCCGATAGCTGATCTCGGTCGCGAGTTCCCCGCCAGTGGACACCGCACGCGTAATCGGCACCTCTCCACCGGCATGGAAGCTGGCCGTTGTGCCGCTCATTGTCACAAGATTTGGCTGCGCCAGCCGGCGGACAAGACCCTTTGCCTCCAGCGCGTTGATGACAACGTCGATGCGCCAGCCGGAAACTTCCAGCACCTTGGCGATCACTTCGCCGAATGGCGTACCGTTCTGCGTGGCGACGCCGCCGACTTCTGTCTGGAGTTGATGCGTGTCATCGTTGACGCCAATGTGAAGCCGGGGAGCCGCGGTAAAGAGACCGCCGCTGGCGCTTACACCATTGAACCCGATCCCGAGATCCCGTCCCGCACTGCGCGAGGCCTCGATGATGCGGACCTCCAGCATCACCTGCTGGGCGTCGGCAACGCGAACCTGGTTCAGCACGGGTTCGCTCGAATATTGCTGCGCGATCTCCAGCACCCGGGCAAGATCGACGCCGTCCTTGACCACGCCGGAAATCCGTATGCGGTCGTTGACGTTGGTGACGGTCAGGTGAGAGCTCGGCACCGCCGAGCGGATCGCCGCCCTGATTTCGTTGAAATCGAGCATGATACGCACATCGATGACGCCGAGAAGATTTTTCGCGTCGTCATAGATCGAGATGTTGGTGGCACCCGATCCCTTTCCCTGGATATAAAGCGAGCGTTCCGTCAAGGGCACAACGTCGGCCACAGTGGCGTTGCCAACCACGAGATCGGCGAAACGGCGGCTGGTGGTGATCGTCAGCGTGCTGCCCGGCGCGACCGTCACATGAATGACGTTTCCACCGCCGATCGTGATGGCTTTTTGCTGGGCGTATGCAGGCGCGACGAGACCGGCAAGCAGGGAGATCGCGGCAGCCAGGAACGCAATAGCGACGAGAAGGCGCGTCGGCCCCAAGGCCGCCCATGCGCCCCTGTCTTCAAGCTGGCGATTGCCCATGCTCCATCACCTTTCCCCCGTCCGCTGCCGAATGGCTTCTTGTCAGTCCAGCAGCCGGACCCGATATTCTTCCCGCTTCGTATTGCGCGAAACGCCGATCACCGCGAAGTCCGGCTTCGGCGCCGCCACCAGAACTGGTTCGGCAGGTTCCGCCGGCACGGTATTTGGCTTAAGCTTGTCTTCCATCGCACCGAGGCGATTGCCGAGCGTGTCGCCGACACTTTTTACGAGCTTCTCCAGATCGGTAAGTCTGCTTTCGTCCTGGTCGGCGCGATCGTTCTTGAGCGCCTGCGCCATCGGCCCGCCGCCGAGATCGGCAAGCGTCACCGGCTGCGTCGGTTCCACGCCGGAAGAAGCGACATTGCGCAGCGCCAGCGAAAGCGTGCCGACATTGCCGGCCAGCGTCAGCTTCTGCGCCTCGGTGGTGGTGACTTCGAAGGTTACGGTCTTGACGACCTCGACCTTGTCGGTGCGGTCGTCCGCGGTCTGGTCGGCGGCGAGAACCTTGACCCCTTGGAGCAGCACGTCGACAAAAGTCTGGTCAGCGCCGGAATCAACCTTGATCACCCGCGTCAGCATGATGTCGACGCGATCGCCCGGCAGCACGAAACCGGCGACGCCGAGCACGTCGTTGACGCGAATCGAGACCGCCTTCATGCCTTCGCCAAGCGCCGCCGACAATGTCGCGCGCTGGCCGGCGCCGGTGATCTTGGAGGCGAGCACCGGCTCGTCCTTTTCCATCGCCGACATCACGTAGCGAAGCTCACCTTCCTTGCCGAGCAATTCCTCCGGCTTGCGGAAGGCGCCGGCCGGCAGTTCTCCGGTCGGCCATGCAAGGGCCCTGACATCCTCCGGCTTGACCGGCTCGCCGAAGCGGAGCGCTCGCGTGGCAACAAGAATCGTATTCTCGGATGCAGGCTCGCTCAGGCCGGCACGCTGCGCGAGAAGGTCGCGCTGGGTGGCGAGATAGGATCGAACGCCGAGGACCGCAAGCAACGCCAGCGCGACCGAGACAAGCAGACTTATTATGGTGGAGCTTTTCATTTAACGGCCCCCGCCGTAACTTTTTGCCCAGACGAAAGAATCAATCAATCAAGATAATAACTAGATAACAAGCGGCCGACAAAGCCGCTTATTATCTATGCAGCATGTTTGTGCTGCGGTCAAAAGGCGGCAGGCAAGCCGCCTTTTGACGCCATCGATGTTACGCTGGGGTCGGGGCGGAGAGGCTGGTGGTGAACCATGCGCCCCAGGTCGTCCACGCGGCAGACAGGTTGGTGCCCACGGTCAGCACTGCAGCGATAACGCCGCCAACGAGCAGGCCCAGGAGAACGAGGTATTCCGAAAGCGCGATGCCGTCCTCTTCGCGGGCGAAGGCACGGAACATGCTGGTCAATTTGGTCATGATGATACTCCCTTACATGACGTTTCCATTACCGGTCCGCGAGAGGAGCCCCCCAGCGCCAGACAGCTTTATTAATATCTCGTTAATTAGTGGAGCGTCAATTAGTGAATTCTAACGCTGCCATTCTCATTTGGTTTATGGTAAATTAACAACGGTCCTATGCACCTGCTCCTACTTGGCCGGGGAAGCAGTTCCAAAGAGGTGTGAGTCGAACACAACAAAGACCATCCGCCGCCGGCCGTGGCGCCTCCTTCTGGTTACTTTTGGCTTGAGGTTTCCGACTAATTCGCCCGCCAGTACCCTTAAGACCTGATCAAGTTGCCCATCGCAGCCGACGCGCCGGAGGCTTCGTCGGGCATGTCGCGGCCGATGGCGTTAAATCAGTCCTAATGATTCGGGCAGTTTGGGACCGGCAATATGCTGGTATGTAAGAGGGGGTAGGCGGGATGGAATTCCTCGGTGTATTGGCAATCACCGCAGCGGCGGGATTGATCCTCATCGCCGCATGGCAGGACTTCGTAGCCTGGAAAATACGCAACTGGACGGTTCTGGCGCTTGTGGCGGACTATGCGCTTCTGGCGTTGATCCGCTGGGCGGGACCGCCAGGGGCCGGCACTCTGGCGGGGATCGATGGCGATTCGCCGCTCCAGGGCGACCTTGCCGCCGGCCTGTTGCTGCTCACGATCGGCTTCGTGCTGTGGGCCTTTCGGATGCTGGGCGCCGGCGACGCAAAGTTGTTCTTTCCGATCGGCCTGTTCGTCGGGCTGAACCATCTGTTCTCGTTCGCCGTCGGGCTTGCCGCCGGAGGGGTTGTGGTCAGCCTCGCCTTGCAGTTTCCCATGCCGCTGCAATACCAGGCATGGCCGGCGCTGTCCCGCATCGAGGAGATCCGAAAATCGCGCAAGGTGCCCTATGGCGTCATCATGGCCGTGGCGGCACTGATTGCGATGTACTTGCGCTATTTCGGAACGTGAAAGCGTCACCTCGCCCAACGGTACCCCTTCAAGTCCTGGCGGAACGACTTGGCTTTTCAGGAATTCGCGATAATGCTGCTCTCGAGGCCGATGCGCCAATGAAACCCGACCGACTGATCGTCATTCCGTTGGTGGTTGCCGGTTTGAACCTGGCCGTGCTTGCGGTTTGGCTACCCCGTTCGACGGTCACGCTCGACCCGGCCATCGTCCGCAGTTTCGGGCTGCTCGAAGCCTTCGTTCTGGCCCTGTATCTATTCAGCAGATTTATCGTTTATCGAGCCCGAGACGACCAATCCAGGCTCGGCCGGGCGTTCGTCGTGGTGTTCAATGTGGCCATGCGTGCGGCACTCTATCTGGCCCTCATGGTGCCAGTCGCGGTCCCCGCTGTCGTTTTGAGCTATCTCGCCGCAGCAGCCGGGGTACCACTGGTTGACGCCGATCTCTCCGCGATCGACGCGGCCCTGGGCTTTGACTGGCTCGGCTTCCTTGCCCTTACGAACGAGGCTGCCTTTGCACCATCTGTCCTTCAGTTCGCCTATCAGAGCTTAAATTGGCAACTGGCCGTGGTACCAATCATTTTGATCGCCACATCGCAAACGAGATGCCTGCTCGAACTTGCGGCGCTGATTGGCCTCACCGTGACGCTCACTGTAGCTATTTCGGCCGTTGTCCCGGTGATCGGACCTTATGGCTACTATCATCCGGCGTCGGCGCTGTTCGACGCCTACTCCAACGTCGCCGGAAGTTCGCATCTGGCGGATTTCGATGCATTAAGATCTGGCGAACCGTTTCTGTTGAAGCGCAACGCCGGCCTTGTGTCGTTTCCGTCTTTTCACACGATCCTTGCCGTGCTGCTGGCGTTCGCCATGCGGGCAACACCTTATGTGCGTGGTCCCGCAATAGTTCTCAATTCGCTTCTGATCGTTGGCGCCGTGCCGTTCGGCGGCCACTATCTCATCGACACTCTCGCAGGCGGGGCGATCGCGGCCCTGTCGATCTACTTTGTTTGCTTCTTCAGAGTCGGCACGGCCAGACAGGCGGGATTGCGTTCAAGAGCCGCATAACGCCGGCGAGCGAAGATGTGGACAGTCCGCTTCAGGCCAACTCGCGCAGAGCGGTCAGCAGCCGGATCTCGACCTGCCGCTTGGCGGTCGACTGCGCAATCATGTCGCGTATGACGACCAGATGACTGACCGCGCAGGCCAACGCGACCACTGCAAAAAGGCCGACACCAAGGGCGGGAAAGCTGCTGAAATCCGGCGTCCAGTCGATCCGCGGTGCCGGGCCGATGCCGCCCGTGTCGGTGCCGGCCGAAAAGACACCTGCGCAGCCCATCGACAGGAAGAGCATCAGGAAGGCAAGATGGGCATGGATAAATCGCGCTTTGCCGGCTGGACGGGAAGAGAAGGCGATCACGGCGCCGGCGAGTGCGGCGGCGGCGAAGACGACGAAGGCAGCGGCATCGCCGGAACCCGGCAGCCCGGCAACCAGGTAGACCGGCTCGCGGACCAGCGGGGCGAGGGTCATAAAACCTTGCCAGGCGGCTGGATCAGCGGGTGAGGCGCCAAGCCGATAGGCGGACGCAATGAACGCCGCGCCGAGGCCAAAGGTCAGCGTGGGTGCAAGGTAGATCAACCTGGCGGCATATTTCAGCATCGGTCGTCCCCGCAATTTCTGCGCAGACGATGAACTTCTTCCGTTAAGAATAGGTTCCACGCAAACCTACTTGCGGACTTTGCTGTAGGTTACTTTTCCGTCGGGCGACACGGTCCGCTCGAACTGGACCGGGTTGGCCGGACGAGCAGGTTCGGAACGCACTTCTTTCGGTTGCGACGGCGGAGCGCTCAGAACGATTTCCCTCGGTGGTTCCGGGGCGTCGAGCACGGCGCCGCCGGCCTCGGAGACGGCTTGAAAACGCTCGGCCATGTCCTGGTTTTCGCCTGTGAGCTTCGCCACCTGCTTCTCGAGTTGCGCGGTCTGATCGACCAGCGCCGAGATCCGCCGGTTCAATTCCCCGAACTGGCTTTGGACACCTTGGTTGACGGTATCCAATTGTCTGGAAAGCCGCGTCTCGAATTGACCGAGGCCGGAAAGCCGATCCTCGAGCGCGGAAACCTCGCGGATCGACTGGAAGAGAAAGATCAGCATGACGACCATGCCGATGGCCAAAGCAAGCGAGATGACGTTCAGCGTGATGGCTATGCCGCCGGCCACTCCGGCCTTCTGCATCAACGGCCCCGGCTCTGGCGGTTCCGAGTTTTGAGGATACTCCAGAATTGCCGGTTCACTGCCGACGACGAAGTTAAGCATAACCGCCTCGCCGGACCGGTTCTTTCAACGGGGGCAGCCGAGCCGTCCGATCCATCTCAGTTCAGCCATCTTTCCAAAACCGCCGTGAAGACATGGCATCACGGCCGCTTCGCTAATGCAGTGCTGTTGGCGAGCAGTTGAAGGTTGTTGGCCGTCGTCTCGTTCGACGGGTCCAGCTCGTAGGCTTTCAGGAAATTGCGTCGCGCCTGCTGGAGATTTCCACGCAGAAGATAGGAGTAGCCGACGTTGTTATAGTATTCCGGGCGACCGCCGATCATCGTTGCAAGCTGGCGATAGGCGAGGTCGGATGTATCGAAACGGCCAATCTGATCGGCAGAAGCCGCGAAGCCGAGCCAAGCCTGCGGGTCCTTGGGGAAGAGTTCGACCGAGCGCTTGAAGAGCGCGTAGGACATTCCGTAGTTCTTTTCCTTGAACTGGGTCTTGCCCAGTGCGACCAGCTCGTCGGTCTTGTAGAAAGAAACGTCGGGCAGGTCCTTCACGGAGGCGGCGCTGTCGCCATAGGAGGACAAATCTCCGGTCTGGCAACCGGCCAGAAACAAAGCGCCGACGACAATCGCCGCCAAACCCCAGCCCCTCCTGAACACGCTTCCCGGACCTTTCCCCACGCAGGACCTATTTCCCCCAAGGCTATAGGCCGAATATGCCGAATCCAACAGCGCGACCGATTATATTAGGTATTTCTGAACAAGCTGTTGCAAAAATGCCCCGGGACCGCATTATGAAAATCGTTCCAGCGGGTGATCGGGGATGCGCTCTGGACAGCTCCTGGTGGCGTTCGTCACCTCCAGCCCCAGGCGCTCGCGTTCAGGGCCCGCCACTGCCCAGCCCGAACAGCATTGATGCCCGATCAAATACTAAGTCGCCAAGCAGGCAATCCGCAGCGGATACGCAAAGGCTTTTATACGAAGCGGGTGCCCTGTCCTCCGAGCCATGACTTATATCGGGAGTGACTCAAGCGCGGCCGGATCACGCCGAGGCATGCATCCGCTTCGTCTCAAAGCGATCCCCGTTGCGGATTATCGCGCGATTGATACAAGCGCTCATGGGGCCAGTGCCAAGTTTCCACTCGCATTGAGCAGGAAGCCGGCCAATGAAAACGCCAGCCGCCACGATCAGGAGGCTGACAAGCACCACCAGAATTCGCACAGATTGCCGAAACATAAGCTACAGCGCCCCAAGGTCGATGTACCCAAGTTAGGGAACTTCGGCTAATTCGACGTTAAGAACAGCGTTAACGCTTTCTTGAGATCGAAGTTGCGGGCAAGGTTAAGAAATGCTTCATTCTGCGTCGGCCTTGGGGAGTGGATCATGAAAATCTGGTCGTTCGACTTCGCGGGACGCCTGATCCTCATGCTGGTCTTTGCATTTTTCGTGCTTAACGGAGCTGGGGGCCTCGTCGCACTTTTTGGCGACGCGCAAATGTCTCCAGTCGACTTCATACTCCAATTCGTCTCGCGCACGTCTTCGCTCATCTTCTCCACGCTGTTGGTCACTTTTACCATTATCCGGCTCCCGCCTAGGGATATCAGCCTTGGCTGGGCGCCGCGCATCGCAGCTGTCTGCGGAACTTTTATGCTCGCGACTATCGCCATCATGGTTCGCCCAGCACCGACAGAGGGCATGGAAACCGTTGCGGCATTGCTGGTTTTCGCGGGCATGACGGGCTCTGCCTATTGCCTTCTCTGGCTCGGCCGATCGTTTTCGATCGATGCGCAGGCCCGCCGATTGGTAACGCGCGGTCCTTACGCCGTCGTCCGTCATCCGCTTTATCTCGCGGAATCGCTCTTCATGCTCGGAGCCGTCGCGGCCAATCCGTCACCCGTGGTCATCACGTCGGTCGTGGTGAATTTCGCCATTCAATACTGGCGGATCTTGAACGAAGAACGCGTCTTGTCCTTGTCCTTTCCCGAATATGACTCGTACTCGCGAAAGGTGCCGATGCTCATTCCTTTTTCGCGAAGGTTGACGCTAGCCGCGCATTGAGGGGCACCAGTCGGGGACGGTTCCAGTAGGGCGCCCCACATTCATCGCTGATCCGGTGCCGCTTGGCATTGGAGCCTTTCATTGGGAGCAAGTTAAGATTAGAGCGTGCGCTGCCGTCATCCGAATGGGTTGGGACGATCCGCTCACGGGACCTGGATCCAGCTTTACGGCGTGGCGCTGGTTTGCGGGATTGCAAGACGAGACCAAGCTTGGCGTGTTTCTCGAAACCGCCGTCCCTGCTAGCAAATAGAGGCCGACGCAGGGAAGCTCTCAGCGCGTGGCAGAGCGTCATTCGTCTGCATGTTTCGCCGATGTCCAGATGGTGCGCATGTGGCCCCAGCCGGTTTCCCGATAGTCCACTTCCGGCTAGGCCCGGCGCGTACTTGGTGGAGCCCCGCCAAGGTGCCGGGCCACTCAGAACGGCTACCAGGGACAGCACCACGTAACTGGGTAACAATTATTAGGTGCCGGCCGGATGGACGCGCCGCTTGCCGCCAAATCTGCCAGCAGGCAATGCGCGCCCTCATCCGTTTCGGCCATGTCGCGAATTGTATGACCTGAACGTCCGCTCTTGACACCCTTGAAACTAGAGGCCCCCGAATTCGCCTCCGAATGTCAGTAATTGCGAGAGCGCTTCGGGCAATCCCGGAAAGAGCAATCCCACTTCAATCGCGATTACCGCGAGGACTTGGAGCAGGACGATGCGAGCGAGGCTGGAGCGGAACGGCTCCTTGCGCGTCTTGTGCCGGATCGTCTTTTGCGCGATCACAGTCCCGATGCTACCGCCAATGATGGCGAGTGTAAGAAGCGTCGACTCTGGAATGCGTTGGGCACCGTTTTTGGCCTTAGCCTTGTCGAACGACATGGTGGCGTAAGCCAGCAAGTTTACCGCGACAGCGTAGCCGATGACCCCGATTGCAAACTGCCCCGGCATGCGCTCCTCCACCTTCGGGCCAGTATAACCTAAGCCCGCTAAATCATCGGATGGCAACGGGTCCATCTAAATGGGCTATCTGAAACGTCGTCATGGTGACACGAAGTGACCGATGAGCCTGTCGAGTTCATCCTGCGTCGGGCGCCTGTCGCGCTGATGGCCTTTCCAACCACGCGAAGCCTCTTCAGGGCAATACGCGCGAGATCAACCGGTTCGACCTTGACGGGCAGACCGTGCACCGCAGCGGCATGAGCCAGAATGAGTTTTACAAAGCCAATGTCGATGCCGAGCGTCATCGGTCCGGCACCTTGGGCGGCCCGGTCGCGACCAAAACGAATGAGCCGTTCGCGATCGAGCGCTGCTAGGTTGCACTTCCCCAGATGTCTTTGGAGCATATCGAGGGCTGCGGCCTTGGAGCGGCGAGGGGACTTGCCTACATCGCACATGTCGTCGATATGAAGGTCGATGGGTTCGCCGAAAGTTTTCAGGCGCGCTATACGGACTTGGTCGGCGTCTCACCGCGATCGACTTGGCGCTCGGTTTAGGTTGCCCAGCGCCTGGCGTCGTCTCGGCGCAGAAAGGTCTCGCTAACGTAGCGACCCTTGCGACGGACTTGGACACGCCATGAACCGGACGAGAGTTTTGTGTAGGTGGCCATTTTCTCGTGTGCGCTCCGTGTGCACTGAGAGATCGAAACGTGGCGAAAAGGGTCGTATTCTGGCGTAAATTCGCGTGCACTCGGGCTGCTCTAACGATTTGATGTTAAAGAAAAAATGCTGAAAAATCAAGATCATAGACTGGCTATTGCACCCATGATGGACTGGACCGACCGGCATTGCCGGTTCTTCCACCGCCAGTTGACGCAGCGTGCGCTGCTCTACACCGAAATGGTGGTGGCGGACGCTGTCATCCATGGTGCGCGCGAGCGGCTGCTTGGTTTTGACGAGACCGAACATCCGGTGGCACTGCAGCTCGGCGGCTCCGATCCGCAAAAGCTGGCCGAGGCGGCGCGCATCGGCGAGGGCTTCGGCTACGACGAGATCAATCTCAATGTCGGCTGTCCGTCCGACCGCGTCCAGTCCGGCACGTTCGGCGCCTGCCTGATGAAAGTGCCTGACCTCGTCGCCGATTGTGTGGCGGCGATGAAGGCGGCGGTGAAAATCCCGGTGACGGTCAAATGCCGCATCGGCGTCGACGAGCAGGATCCGGAGCCCGCGCTCGACGCGCTGGCCGACGGCGTTTTCGCGGCCGGCGCCGACGCGCTGTGGGTGCATGCGCGCAAGGCTTGGCTGGAGGGTCTGAGCCCGAAGGAAAATCGCGACATCCCGCCGCTCGACTATGACAGGGTCTATCGCCTCAAGGCGGGAAAATCGAACAAATTCATCGGCATCAACGGCGGCGTTCAATCGCTCGAAGAGGCGGCTCGCCACCTCGATCATGTCGATGGCGCCATGCTTGGCCGCGCCGCCTACCACACGCCAGGCATCTTGGCCGGCGTCGACGCGGCATTCTACGGCGACAAGGCCGGCGCCTACGATTTTGCCGCGCTGATCGACACGATGGCCGACTACGCCGCGCGGCATATCGAGCAGGGCGGGCGGCTCGGCCACGTCACCCGCCACATGGTCGGGCTGTTCCACGGCCTGCCGGGCGCGCGCCGCTTCCGGCAGATACTGTCCACCGACGCGACGAAACCCGGCGCCGGACCGGATGTGCTGAAGGCAGCGTTCGCTGCCGTCGATTTCGACCGTGTTGAAAAGGCCGCTTAAGCAGTTCAGTCGCGCAGAATCATCCGGTCGCCGCGCACGTCGAAACCCGACAGGGAACCGATGAAGTTCATGCCGAGCAGGCTCTGGCTGAGCGCGCCGGGCGCGGCGACCATCACCTGCATGTTCTTGCGCACGATGCCGCCGATCGCCAGTTCGTCGGTGCGCACCGAAGCGGCGCGTGCCATGCCATTGGCGGTCGAGACCGGGACGGTGAAGCTCAGCGCGGCCGGATTGAAGCCGGCCGCCTGCGCGTCTTCGGCGGTGAGCACTGTACTGGTCGCGCCGGTATCGACGACGGTGCGGATCGGCGCGCCGTTGATCGTGATGCGGGCCTCGAAATGGCCGCTGTCGGCCTTGTCCAGGGTCACGGTGGCATGGCCGTCCTCGACGCCGAGCGCCAGCGGGCTGCCGGGAACGAGGCCCGCCGTCACCCGGCTGGCGAAATCCTGCAACTCGTAGCGGTACTGGTAGCCGGCGACGAGCGCCAGCACGATCAGGGCCCACGTGCCGAGATTGCGGGCCATGACGCCGAGCGGCCTGCCGGACCGGACAAGGCCGGCGCTGACGAGCAAGCCGATCGCCCCCAGCCAGACCAGACGGCTGAAATCGTAATTCTCGATGCCGAACGTGCTGCCGGCGTCGTTGTTGATCATCAGCAGCACCAGCCCGAGGCCGATTGCCGCCATCACGATCCAGAACAGTCGGTTCATTGGACCTGCCGCCTCAAGAGAGGACGTCGCGCTCGCGCGCCATGCGGCTGCGGCGTGTTTCCCGGCGCGGCCGGCGCTCGACCGTTTCCAATCGGGCCGGCAACTCGGCCATGACGCTGCGGCGTACCTCCGGCGTCATCCCCATCCAGGCGCCGATTTCATCGCGCGTGCGGCCACAGCCGAAGCAGAAGCCGGTTTTCATGTCGATCGAACAGACCAGGATGCACGGGGATTCGATGGCCGTCATGACTTTCTCTTGAAGGTTCCGTCCGGAATCCCTCGTTCCATCTCCACATGGTGCAACGGCAAAGCCAATGCAAGCCCTTCGGAATGCGGCGCGGGCAACCGCTTTCGCGCCAATGTCGAGGGGAGTTGTGCCGGCCGGGCAAGGCGGTTATGCCGCTGATCAACCACAGGGAATGATCAGGACCGACATGACCAGCGCGCTGCCCTTCGACGACTTTCGCAATCTGCTGGCGAGCCTGCCGCCTGCCGATACAGTCGCGGAAAACAGGGTGCGCACCCTGTTTTCCAAGGCCGACAAGCCGAAAGCCTCGCTTGGACGTATCGAGGACATCGCCGCCTGGCTTGCTGTCTGGAGCGGGCGCGCCCCGCCGGCGGTGAACCGGCCCCTAGTGGCGATCTTCGCCGGTAACCATGGCGTGACCCGCCACGGCATCTCGCCGCGCCCTGTCGCTGCGACCGCAAACGCCGTTGAGCTGTGCGCCGCCGGCGGTGCGGCAATCAACCAGATTTGCGTCGCCAACAATCTTGGCCTCAAGGTGTTCGATCTGGCGCTGCACATTGCGACCGCCGACATCACCGAGGACGCCGCCCTCGACGAACGCGGCTGCGCCGCCACCATGGCCTTCGGCATGGAAGCCATTGCCGGTGGCTCCGATCTGATTTGCCTCGGCGATCTCGGCGTCGGCAACTCCACCGTTGCGGCGGCTTTGTGCGCCGCCCTGTTCGGTGGCAGCGGCGCCGACTGGGTCGGCCCCGGCTCCGGTGCCGACGCGGCCATGCAGGCGCGCAAGGCTGATGTAGTCGATGCAGCCGTCGCCTTCCATGGTGCGGCTCTGAAGGACCCGTTGGAAGCACTGCGCCGGGTCGGTGGCCGCGAGTTTGCGGCCATTGCCGGCGCCATCCTCGCCGCCCGGATGCAAAAAATCCCGGTGCTGCTCGACGGCTTCGCCGCGACCGCTGCCGCTGCCGTGCTGCATGCCGCCAACCCGGGTGCGCTCGACCATTGCCTGCTGGCCAGCCAGTCGCCCGAACCCGGCCAAAGGCTTGCCGCCGAGCGGCTCGGCCTCAGGCCGCTGTTCGATCTCGGCATCAGCCACGGCGAAGGGGTAGGGGCCGCCCTTGCCGCCGGTCTGGTCAAGGCGGCGGCGCTTACCAGTTCGGGCATGGCGGCGGCGGTCAAAGCCTAGAACAAGCTGTCAACGTCGGCGGGCCGCCGCCACGGTCTTGGTTGGCAGCGCCGGCAGTTCCTCCATCACTCGGGCGAGCGGGAAGATGGCGATTGCCTCGGTGCCTTCGCGCAATTTCGACTGAAGTTCGAATTCGCCGCCATGCATGGCGAGCAGGCCCTGCACAATCGGCAGTCCGAGCCCGGTGCCCTGTTCGGCGCTCTTGATGGCGATCGAGCCCTGGCCGAAGGCGGACAGCACGATCGGGATTTCGTCTTCCGGTATGCCCGGCCCATTGTCCTTGACCGAAATGTACTGGCCGCCGCCCGCCGTCCAGCCGACGCGCACGCGAATTTCGCCGCCGGTGGCGGTGAATTTGATGGCGTTGGACAGGAGGTTGAGCGTGATCTGCCGCACCGCGCGCTCGTCGGCGAACAGCCGCGGCAGGGCACTTTCGAAATCCTGGACGATGCGGATGTCCTTGTTGCGCGCCTTCAATTCCATCATGTGGCAGCAATCTTCGGCGATGTTGAGCAGCATCACCGGCTCTTCGTTGAGCTGATAGCGGCCGGCCTCGATGCGCGACAGATCAAGGATTTCATTGATCAGGTCGAGCAGATGCTGGCCGGAATCGTGCACGTCGCGGGCGTAGTCGCGATAGGTGGGGTTGCTCATCGGCCCGAGCACCTCATTGGCCATCACCTCGGAAAACCCGAGAATGGCGTTGAGGGGTGTCCTCAGCTCATGGCTCATAGAAGCAAGGAAGCGCGACTTCGCCAGATTGGCGTCTTCGGCCCGCCGACGAGCTTCGTCCGACATTGATTTCGCTGTCTCCACCTCGGCGAGCAGCGCGTCCTTTTCGGAGCGGAAGGACAGAAGTATCAGCGACGAGCGGTTGAGATGGCGCGCGATATAGGCAAAGAACGGCAATGCCGCGACCAGCAGGGCGACCATGATCGTCCCGACCGGCACCCAAAATTTCGTTTCAGCATAGGCATAGACCGCCACCGGAACGACGAAGGTGGCAAGCAGAGAGCCGCGCAAGGACGACGCCATGATAGCGGTCGCCGCCATGGCCAGCAGCAGCACCACCGCCTTGGCGGCCTGGAACTGGTCGATCTGGCAGGTGGCGCAGCCGAGCCATGCGAACCACGCCCAGCCGAGGCCGCACAGCGAATGTCCGATCAGGAAATCCCTGCGGGTGTGAACAGGATTGAGCTCGGCGGCTTCGGTGCGCTCGACGCGGCGCGCCATGAAGGCGACGATCGAATAGCAGATCAGGGTGAACAGCGCCCAGACGCTGATCTGTTTGTCCACACCGGCCAGCAGCCCGGCCGCCGCGACCGCCAACACCAGCAGTGGGATGACGGCTGCGCCGCGCACCATGGTCCCGGCATGCAGCTTCAGCAGTTCACGGTCGAAGTCGAGATTGCCAACCTGCTGCGAAAGACGGTCGCGCGTCTTGCGCACCGCGCGCGCCACATCGCTGTTGCGGTGCGGTTTCCGGCGGTCCACAATGAATTTATCCGCTGTGTTCGAGCGTAGCAGAGGCATGGAAACTTCGATTTATGCGCGCAGCGATCTCAATTCGTTAAGCTACGTTCGAATGATTAAGAGACTGTTTGCCATATGAGCCGTTCGTGGTCGCCAAGGCCGCGCCGGCGATACTATCCGCCGCCGCCGCGAAGCCTGTGGCGCAAGCTGCTGGATTACGCGCTGACGGTCATTCTGCTCGGCCTGCTGATCCTGCTCGCCGCACGCCTCGACCGTTTCGAGACGCGCAAGGCGGAAGGGGTGGCGATCGTCAACGATGGCGATTCACTCACTCTTGGCACCGAACGTATCCGCATGCGCGGCATCGACGCTCCGGAATACCAGCAGATCTGCCGTAGGGATGGCGCAGACTACGCCTGCGGCAGGCTGGCGCGCCAGGCGCTGGTGCGGCTGATATCAGGAAATCCGGTGACCTGCAGCGGCTGGCAGCGCGACCGCTACGGCCGCCTGCTCGGCGATTGCAAGGCCGGCGGCAAGGATCTCAACCGGGCCCAGGTTGAGGCCGGCTGGGCCATTGCCTATGGCGATTTCGACACCGAGCAGGCCATTGCCCGCGCCGGCAAGGTTGGCATCTGGGCCGGCACGTTCGATGAGCCGCAAGACTGGCGCGAAAGCCACCACGGCGGCCCGCTCGAAAGAAAGCACGGCACCCTGGCTTCGGTCGGTGACGCCTTGCGAGAGATGTTTCGCTTCTGGTGACGAGCACTATAGTTGAAGGACCAGATCGGGAGGATAAGCATGAAACTGTTCGACGGCGGCCGCGCCCCCAATCCGCGGCGCGTGCGGGTTTTCCTCGCCGAAAAGGGCATCGCAGTGCCGCTGGTGCCGGTCGACATGGGTGCGATGGGGCACAAGCAGGAGCCGGTCAGGTCGCGCAACCCGCTGCAGCGGCTGCCGGTGCTCGAGCTCGACGGCGGTACCATCCTCACCGAATCCGTCGCCATCTGCCGCTATTTCGAGGAACTGCATCCCGAACCGGCGCTGTTCGGGCAAGGCGCGCTCGGCAGGGCCAAGGTCGAGATGTGGCAAAGGCGCATGGAGTTCAATCTGCTCAGCTGCGTCGCCCAGGCTTTTCGCCACATCCATCCGGCGATGAAGGAATGGGAAATTCCGCAGATCCCCCAATGGGGCGAGGCCAACAAGGCGAAAGCGGTCGAATTCCTGAAACTGCTCGACCCCGAACTGGCAAACCGCGAATTCGCCGCCGGCGACGCCTATTCGATCGCCGATATCACCGGCATGATCGCCATGGATTTCATGAAACCGGCGCGCATCAAAGTGCCGGACGAGTGCACCAACGTGCTGCGCTGGTACAGCGCCGTCTCGAGCCGTCCGAGCGCTTCCGCCTGATGGAGGCGGAACTCGAACGCTTGACGGCAAAGGTCCGCGCCTGCCGCATCTGCGTCGACACTCCGGTCGGCAGGCCACTGCCGCACGAGCCGCGCCCGGTGCTGCTGCCATCATCCAGTGCCCGCATCCTGCTCGCCGGCCAGGCGCCAGGCACAAAGGTGCATTTGTCGGGCATGCCGTTCACCGACGCGTCCGGCGACCGCTTGCGAAGCTGGCTGGGCGTGACAAGCGAGGAATTCTACGACACGGATAAATTCGCCATCGTGCCAATGGGGTTCTGCTTCCCCGGCCAGGACGCCAAGGGCGGCGACCTGCCGCCGCGCCGAGAATGCGCGCTGGCCTGGCGCGCGCCGCTGATGGCGCTGATGCCGCAGATCGACCTCGTTTTGACAATCGGCTCCTACGCGCAATCCTGGCATATGGGCGCCACGCGCCGGCCGTCGCTGACCGAAACCGTGAAGGACTGGCGCACCATCTGGGATGCGCCGGCCAGCCTGAAAGTGCTGCCGCTGCCACACCCGTCATGGCGCAACTCAGGATGGCGGAAGCAGAATCCATGGTTTGAAATGGATTTGCTGCCGTTTCTGAGATCGGAAATCCGCTATCGCATAGATTAGACTTTAAGCAAGATATCACTCGCTTTTGTGCCATCCGGCAGAATTTCTTTCTTGTGAAAGGTCGAAATAAGAGGGAGTATAGCCAATCTATTCCCAAAGCGCGTCGCGCCCGAGGGAACGCGGCCTGCACCAGGAGCACCTCAATGGATCGCCTCGACAGAAAAATTCTCCGCCTCCTGCAGGAGGACGCGACGCTCGCGGTTGCCGATGTCGCCAAGAAAGTCGGCCTGTCGACGACGCCGTGCTGGCGCCGCATCCAGAAGCTGGAGGAAGAGGGAGTCATCAAGCGGCGCGTCGCCATTCTCGACCACGAAAAGGTCAATGTGCGCGTCACCGTCTTCGTGTCGATCCGCACCAATTCGCACAGCCATGAATGGCTGCGGCGTTTCTCGGAAGTCATCCAGGAATTTCCCGAGGTGGTCGAATTCTACCGCATGAGCGGCGACGTCGATTATCTCTTGCGCGTCGTGGTGCCCGATATCGCCGCCTATGACGCCTTCTACAAGCGGCTGATCGCCAAGATCGAGATCCGCGACGTGTCGTCGTCCTTCGCCATGGAGCAGATCAAGTACACGACCGAAATGCCGCTCGACTACATGCTGCTGGACAAGGAATCCGGCGCCAACGCGGCCTGAGCGCGGTTGTCCGTGACTGGGCGGTGACGCTGCACAAGCCGGCGGCGCTTAGTTTTTCTTTTTGTTGAGGAAACTCCAGGGCGAGTTGACCGGCAGCGTGATCGTGTCCGGCACCGTGTCGACTGCCACCACATCGGCTTTGCGTACGGTGTAGCCGGACTGGATGATGCTGACGCCGTCGAGAATGAACAACTGGCTCTTCTCCAAGCCGGGCCGCAAGGCGCCGGTCACGGCAACCGACTCATAGGCCTGCGACATCTTGTAGGGACGGGCCGGCGTCACCAGCACGATCTGGTTGGGCGGCGGCGTCGGCATGTGGCTGCAAGCGCCTGTCCACGGCACCAGCAGGAACTGGTAGACGAGGTCGCCATCGCGGTCGACCGGCAATGCATAGCCGGCTAATTGTACCATCTTGTCCTGCAGGTTGAGCGACAATGTCTCGCCACGATCGGGCAGTTTTGCCGCAATCATCGGCAGGCCGGCATCTTCGGCCACCGCCTGCGTCGCAGGGCGGAGATCCTTCCAAAAGATATGCGCGGTTTGCGCTGAGGCGTCGAAGGTACCGGCTGTCAACAACGCGGCTGCAAGCGCGAGGGTCGATTGGAGATGTTTGGTCATAGGCCAAGTAAAGACGTCCTGGCCAATTGCGTCAACGCTTGAGCCGCATCATATGTCTGGGAGAGCCGGCGGCCAGGTTGCGTCGGCAAACGGGTTGCCAGGTCAGCCTTTTCTGGCGGCGATCCGCTCGATGATCTTGGCATTGGTGAGTTCCCGTACGGCGTCCTTGCCAATCCAGCGAGCCGTCTTGTCGGTCGACTGGGCCAGCCGTTCGGCCACGGCAAGGGCAGCACCGTGCATCTCCAACGATCGCTTGCCGATCGAACGAAGCGCCCAGTTTGCCGCCTTCTTCACGAAATTGCGGCTGTCGGCGGCATGCCCTTCGATGATCGGCAGGAAGCCGAGGAAAGTCGCCACCGGCTCCTGCTTCCGGTGCACGACGGACCACGCCATCATGGCAAAGGCCGTGCGTCGAACGAACTCGCGCTCGTCCGCCGCGAACTCTTCGATCAGCTCCTTCCAGGCGTCCGTGTCGACGAAGAGATCGGAGACGCCGTCGACGATATCCCAGGAATCGAAGGACGCGGCCCATTGTCGTGCATCCGCGGCTGAGAAGCGCTTCGGGTCGGCCGTGACGGAAGCGATGAACTGCGCCTCCATGATGCCGGTCTGCCAAAGCTCGAAAGCACGCTCGTGGTTGCGCTTGATCTTTTTGGCGATCTGCCGCTGCATGCCATGCGAGATGCCGAGCGCGCGCTCGATCTTGATGCCGTAGCGCAGCATACCGCGGCGATTGTCCTCCGAGCCGATCGAGCGCAAATGGGCGACGATCTCATCGGCGCTCGATTGGGGCGAAAGCTCGGCCATTGCGAACGCCTATTTTTCCAGGCGCGCCAGCAGGGACGAGGTGTCCCAGCGCTTGCCGCCCATCGCCTGCACATCCTTGTAGAACTGGTCGACAAGGGCGGTCACCGGCAGTCTCGCGCCATTGCGGTCGGCTTCATCGAGGCAGATGCCGAGATCCTTGCGCATCCAGTCGACGGCAAAGCCGAAATCATATTTACCGGCATTCATCGTCTTGTGGCGGTTCTCCATCTGCCAGGACCCGGCAGCGCCCTTGGAAATCACCTCGATGACCTTCTCGATGTCGAGCCCGGCCTTTTTGCCGAAATGGATGCCTTCGGCCAGTCCCTGAACCAGCCCGGCAATGGTAATCTGATTGATCATTTTCGTGAGCTGGCCGGCGCCCGACGGACCCATCAGCCCGACCATGCGGGCGAAGGCGTCGATGACCGGCCTGGCCTTGTCGAAGGCAGCCTGCTCGCCGCCGACCATCACCGTCAGCACGCCGTTCTCGGCGCCCGCCTGGCCGCCGGAAACCGGGGCGTCGAGGAAGGAAAAACCGGCCTTTTCGGCGGCGTCGGCCAGTTCGCGCGCCACTTCGGCCGAAGCCGTGGTGTTGTCGATGAAGACGGAGCCTTTTTTCATCGCGGCGAAGGCGCCATGGGCCCCGGTCGTCACCGAGCGCAGATCGTCGTCATTGCCGACGCAGGAGAAGACGAAGTCCTGGCCCTCTGCGGCCTCCGCCGGCGTCGCGGCAGACTTGCCGCCATGCTGGGCAACCCATTGCTCGGCTTTCGCCGCGGTGCGGTTGTAGACGGTGACGTCGTGGCCGCCTTTGTTCCTGAGGTGCCCGGCCATGGGATAGCCCATCACGCCAAGACCGAGAAATGCCACAGATGCCATGAGTTTGCCCTTCAGACGGAACGGAATTGTCTTGGAAAGCTCTAGGCTCTACGCGCCATTCGTCAAGACGCGCATGAGCCGATCGACTGGTACAGCCGACCGCTCAGCGGATCAGATGAATGGTGATCCGTCGCTCGATCCATTCGACGCCGTGGCGCAGGATCTCGACCATCACCAGATAGACGATGGCGACCCAGACATAGGCCTGGAAGTCGAAGGACTTGGCGTAGGCCAGCTTCGCGTTGCCCATCAAATCATAGACGGTGATGATGGCAACGATGGCGGAAGCCTTGATCATCAAGACGAGTTCATTGCCGTAGGGCCGGAGCGCGACGATAAAGGCCTGCGGCAGGACGACCTTGCGCAGCGTCTGCAATTTGTGCAGGCCGAGCGAAGCAGCGCCCTCCCATTGGCCCCTCGGAACACTTTCTATGGCGCCGCGCAGGATTTCGGCCTGGTAGGCGGCGGTGTTGAGCGCGAAGGCGAACACACCGCAATTGAAGGCGTCGCGGAAGAACCACCACAGTCCGACGGATTCGAGCTGCACCCGGAATGAGCCCAGGCCGTAATAGACGAGATAGACCTGGACGAGCAGTGGCGTGCCGCGGAAGAAATAGACGTAGCAATAGGCCAGGACAGACAAATAGCGGTTCGTTGACATGCGGGCATAGGTGACGGGCAGCGAAAAGAGCGCGCCGAGCACCATCGAGATGGCCACCAACGCAAGCGTGGTTCCCAAGCCCTGCAGATAGGCAGGCGCGTATCTGGCGAAGAACTCGCCATTCCAGGCGTAAACCAGATAGACGGCGATGCCGATGCCGAACAGGACCCAGAAGCCGACCAGTGCATAGCCGACGACACGGGCCCGCGGCCAGCCCCGCGCCCGTGGTGGTGGCTTCTCGATGTCGACGGCGGCGCGCGTCACGACGCTCATCGTGCCTCCCTCCGCCCGAGCGAACGCAGGATGAAGCCGGTGGCGATCGACGACAGGATGGCAAGGATGAGAAACACCATCGCCGCGACACTGTAGAACAGGAAGGAATGTTTGGTGACACGGGCCGCCACGCCGGCGTTGCGCAAGGTTTCAGCCAGGTTGACGACCGACACCAGGGCCGTGTCCTTGAGCAGGCTCAGCCAGCAATTCTCAAGGCCGGGGAAGGCGATGCGCAGCAGCTGCGGCAGGATCACCTTGCGCATCGTCTGCCATTTCGACAGCCCGATCGCATAGCCGCCCTCGTACTGGCCCTTCGGAATGGCGCGAAAGGCCGACAGGAAGACTTCGCTGGAATACGACGAAAAGATCAGCGACAGCACGATCATGCCGGCGAGGAAGCTGTCGACATCGACCGTCGCTTCCGGCCTGAACAGACGGATGACATACTGCAAGAGGATCGGCATGCCGAAGAAGAACAGGAAAAGCGTCACCAGTTCCGGCAGTCCGCGAAACACCGTGGTGTAGATGTTGGCAGCCACGCGAAGCGACGGCTCTTCGGATTGTTTTGCCCAGGCGACGAAAAAGCCGATCGTCAGGCCGATCGGCAGTGTCGCCAGCGCGAGCGCAATGGTGACCAGTGCGCCATAGGCAATATCGTCAATCCAGCCATCGGGTCCCCAAGTGAGAAGTATCCATATGTTCTGGCTTGGCATTGACGGGTCTTGTCTCCACTTCTGTCAGGCCAAGGCGGCAGCAGGAAACTTCCCCTGCCGCCTTGTTCAGACGATCAGGACTCGGCGCCGAAGACGTCGAACTTGAAGTACTTGTCGTTGATTTCCTTGTACTTTCCGTTGGCGCGGATTGCGTCGATGGCGCTGTTCAACTTGTTGACCAGATCCGTCTCGCCCTTGCGCACGGCGATGCCGGCGCCCGGTCCAAAGATATCGACCGGCTGCGGCGAAGGCTGGCCGAGAATCTTGCAGCAGGCGCCATCAGGCGAATCCAGGAACTGCTGCAACACGACGATATCGTCCTCGATCGCGTCGAGACGGCCATTGGCGAGATCGGCCTGCTCTTCGGGGCTGCTCGGATAGCCCTTGACCGTGCTGTCCGTATAGGTTTTCGAGGCGTAATTGAAATGCGTCGTCGTGGTTGCGACGCCGATGGTCTTGCCGGCCAGGTCTTCCTTGGTCACGCCCTTGAGGGTCGAATCCTTGGGTACCGCGATCGCCGACGGCGTGTTGTAGTATTTGTGGGTGAAGTCGACCTTCTCGGCGCGCTCCGGCGTGATCGACATCGAGGCGACGATGGCGTCGAACTTGCCGGCCTGCAGGGCGGGAATGATGCCGTCCCAATCCTGGGCGACGAAGGTGCACTTGACCTTCATCTCGTCGCAGAGCGCCTTGGCGATGTCGATGTCGAAGCCGACGAGCTGGCCGTCGGAGGTCAGGTTGTTGAATGGGGGGTAGGCGCCTTCGGTGCCGATTCTCAGGGTCGTTTCCTGAGCCTGGGCGACGCCGAGCGTCAGCAGCGCAGCCGATGCGGCGAGCGCGATACGCAGTGCAATACGCATGATAGTCCTCTCTTTATGGCTCCCGGCCGTCGTTCCGGAACGGCTCTGTGGGGCGGTGCTTTTGACCGCCCGCTGGCGCGATACTCCCACTGTTTTCGGGAGAAAAGCAACTGTAAAACCGTTGCTTGCGGGATTTGCGGGTCCAGCCAATGCCGACGCCGGGTTAATGCATGTCGCCCAAAAGTGCGCAGCGGTTTTGGGACGACGACATGCATAAATAAAACAACCTGAAGCGCGTCGCATGGCCGTTCAGGCGCGACGCGCTTAGACAATGCAACGGCTGAAGAGGGCGGCTGAACCGGGCGAGGGCAGGGACCTCAAGGTTTGAGGCCGGTCATGCGCTCGATGAAGTCGGCTATCCCTCCCGTGTCGTCGAGATCGAACACAGGCAGGCTTTCGCCGGTAACCGCGAAGTCGGCGGCAATCGCCACGATATGTCCGTCGTTCGCCGACAGCGGCGAGCGGTCCTTGGCCTCCCGCCGCCGGGTCTCGATCTTTTTGTGCGCCTCGCGCTTGTAGCCTTCGACCAGCACGATGTCGCACGGGGCCAACCGCGACAGGACCGTCTCCAGCGTCGGCTCGTCCTCACCGCGCAATTCATGCATCAGCGCCCAGCGTTTGCCCGACACCACCGCGACTTCGGTGGCGCCCGCCTGGCGGTGACGAAAGCTGTCGGCGCCAGGCTTGTCGATGTCGAACTCATGATGGGCGTGTTTGACCGTCGACACTGTCCAGCCGCGCCGGACGAGCTCTGTGACCAGCTTCTCGGTCAGTGTGGTCTTGCCGGAATTCTTCCAGCCGGTGATGCCGAAGATGTTCATGGGCCGATGCTCTGCAACAGACGCTCGGCCACCGCAAGGTCGTGCGGTGTGTTGATGTTGAAGAACGGGTCGATCTCGTCACTGCCGTGGGTCAGCAACGGAAATTCCACTTCGACACAGTCGTGCCGCTCGATGAAGGCGGAGACGCGCCTGTTGTCCTCGTCGATCAGGAAATGACGCAAGGCCTCACGCAGCCCGAGCGGCCACAGCGCGAAGGTCGGATGCTGCCGGCCGGCGGAACTGGCAACAGCGATGGAGCCTGGTCGCTCGTCAACAGCCGCAGCCAGCCTCTCGACCAGGTCCACCGGCAGGAACGGCGTGTCGCCGGCGGCCGTCGCCAATGCCTTGAAAGCGGTATTCGCTGCCGCCCATTCGAGGCCGGTGAGGATTCCGGCAAGCGGTCCGGCATAGCCTTCCACCGCATCGGCGAGAACCGGAAGACCGGCCGCCTCGAAGCGCGCCGGGTCACCATTGGCGCTGAGCGCCAGCGATCCGACCTGCGGCGCCAGGCGGGCAACGACATGGTCGAGAAGCGGACGCCCGCCAAGCGCCAGCAAAGTCTTGTCGCCGCCGCCCATGCGCCGTGACAGGCCTCCGGCCAGGATAATTCCTGCAATGTCTTGGCTCATGGCCAAGCTATATGCCGTCCGGCGCCATGTCGGGTCCAGCGCTTTCGGCTGCGGGTTTTTGCCGGCCGGCGACCCGCTCGCGATAGAGCGCGTAGAGGCCGGAGCCGATGATGATGGCGGAGCCGAAGATCATCGGCAGGTCGGGGACATCGCCGAAGATGATGACGCCAAGCAGCATCGACCAAAAGAGGGCCGTGTAGCGGAATGGCGCAATGAAGGAGATGTCGCCAGCCCGCATTGCCATGATGATGAACTGGTAGCCGATCAGCACCAGCACCGCCGCCAATGCCAAAAGTGCCGTGCCTTTGCCGGACATCGGCGTCCAGCCGCCCATCGGCGACAGCAGCACGGCGCCAACGATGGTCATGGCGATTGCCGTTGCCGTCGACACCAGCAAGGTCGGGATAGCCCTCGGGATGCGCTTGGTGGCGAGGTCACGTACTGCGCAACAGGCGACGCTGACGAGTGCGTACAGCGAATAGACGCTGAAGCCTTCGAAGCCTGGCCGCACGATGATCAGCACGCCGCCGAAGCCGACGGCGATCGCCAGCCAGCGCCGCCAGCCGACCGCTTCGCTGAATACGAGTGCCGCCCCCATCGTCACCGCCAGCGGCAGCGCCTGCAGCACCGCGGAGACATTGGCGATCGGCAGATGCGCTAATGCCACAAGGAAGGCGACGGTGGCGCCGGCCTCGGCGACCACGCGAAGCGCCACCAGCGGCTGCAGCATCGACCTCGGTCGCGCGAGCGCGCCTTGCTGCCAGGCGAGCAGGCCGACGAGCAGCGACGCAAAGGCGCCGCGCACCAGCATCACCTGCGCCATGTTCATCGATTCCGACGAGAACTTGGTGATGGCGTCGTTGAGGGTGAAGCCGATCATGGCCACCATCATGCACAGCGCGCCGCGAATGTTTGGGGAAAGAGGCAAGGGCGTTACCGGTTTTGCAAGAGCAATTCCAGAAAAGTGTGAAACGGTTTTCCGTCCGGAATTGCGTGAAAACAAAGAATAAAACGGTTCGACGTTTCGGCGAAACGGTGAACCGCCCAAGCCTGTAGCAGCCGGCGGCAAGACAGCAACGTCAAAGAAATAGGCCACGGATTTTCACCCGTGACCCATAGAAATCCCTGAGAGGGCTGGCCGATGACCGGCAGGCTCATTTCGGCGTCAGCACCTCGGTGCCGCTGCCGTTCTTACCGGCGATGGTCCACAGGCCGTGCAGCGAACCGTCATCTTCTACCTTGTAGACGACGAGACCGATTTCCTTGCCCATGACATAGCCGGCGGAGAAGGCATCGTCGTTGCGCATGCAGATGCCGTCCGACGATGATCCGCCCGTCTCCCAATGGATGGTGCAGGTGGTCTCGCTGGTCAGCGTGATGGTGGCTTGGCCGCCATATTTCGAGCCGTCGAAATTGGTGCCCGCGACGGTGTAGCTGCCACCGATGGACTGTGCTGCTGCCGGCGCGGCGGCAAACCCAAGCAGTGCAAGAGAAAGTAAGAATGTGCGCATGTCGTATTCCCCCAAACCGAGCGACGAGCCGCTATGTCCAAGAATCTAGGCTCGAACGCGCTTGCGGTAAATCCGCCAGCTATATGCGCATGAGACTTTTTCTGGTGTGTGTCCGAAAAGCTCACGGTCCTTTGAGGCTGCCGGCGATGGCGCCGACCAGCGGATCGTATTTCGCTTTAACGGTCGGCGGATAGTCGATCCGCACGGTGCGGATGACGCCGTCCTTGCCGAACAGGCGCCGTTCGTAAAAAGATCTTGCCATCCTTCAGTCCCGACAGCACCGCCCAGTTCTTGCCGGTCTTGCTGTAGCTGATCTGGTAGCCCGCTTCCTTGATTGCCTTCTCCTCGGCGACGAAGCTCTTTGGGGTGTCGTCACTGACGTTGAAAATACCGGAGCAGATCAGGCTGGCGCCGTCGGCGCTGAGCCATTGCTGTCCGTCGCCATTGTACGGCTCGGGCTGGCGATCGGTGAAGATGTCGTCGGGAAAGGTGCAGACCGTGCCGAAGCGCGCATTGGTGTAGGTGAACGGCGCTGCATTGGCGCTGCCTGCCGCTATCAGTGCAACTGCCAATCCAATGGAAAGACGCTTCATTCGATGTCTCCAATGAACTAGAGCAATTCCAGGAAAAGTGTGATCGGTTTTCCGTCCGGAATTGCGCAAAAAACAAAGACATAGAGCGGTTCGCCGTGAAACGGTGAACTGCTCTATGGAGACACTCCTTGCACCAAATCTCGGAAAAATCAGCCGCCGGTGACGCTCATATGCCTGGATACCGAGGGGCGGCTGGTGCGGCGGTCGATGATGAAATCATGGCCCTTCGGCTTGCGGCCGATCGCTTCGTCGATGGCAGCAGCGACCAGCTCGTTGCCTTCGGAGGCACGCAACGGCGCGCGCAGGTCGGCGGCATCCTCCTGACCCAGGCACATATAGAGCGTGCCGGTGCAGGTCAGCCGCACGCGGTTGCAGCTTTCGCAGAAATTATGCGTCATCGGCGTGATGAAGCCCAGCCTGCCGCCGGTCTCTGCGACATGGACGTAGCGGGCCGGACCGCCGGTCTTGTAGGGGATGTCGCTCAGCGTGAACTGGCGCTCAAGCGAAGCGCGCAGCAGCGACAGCGGCAGATACTGATCGGTGCGGTCGGCGTCGATCTCGCCCATCGGCATGGTTTCGATGACGGTCAAGTCCATGCCGCGGCCATGCGCCCAGCGCATCATCTCCGGCAGCTCGACGTCGTTGAAATCCTTCAGCGCAACGGCGTTGAGCTTCACCTTCAGCCCCGCCGCCTGCGCGGCATCGATGCCTTGCATGACCTTGCCGAGATGGCCCCAGCGGGTGATGGCGTGGAACTTGTCGGCATCGAGAGTGTCGAGCGAGACATTGATGCGCTCGACACCGCAATCGGCAAGCTCGGCGGCAAAGCGCGACAGCTGCGAGCCATTGGTGGTCAGCGTCAACTCTTCCAGCGCGCCGCTCTTCAAGTGCCGCGACAGCTGGCGCACCAGATGCATGATGTTCTTGCGCACCAGCGGCTCGCCGCCGGTGAGGCGCAGTTTGCGCACGCCCTTTTCGATGAAGACGGTGCAGAGCCGGTCGAGTTCCTCGAGCGACAGCAGGTCCTTCTTGGGCAGGAACGCCATGTCCTCGGCCATGCAATAGGTGCAGCGGAAATCGCAGCGGTCGGTGACCGACACGCGCAAGTAGCTGATCGTGCGACCGAAGGGATCGATCATGTCCATGCGTTCAAGCGTTTCCAATGCTGCGAGTGGCGCCGTTATATACGGCTATGTGATACGATCCAACCCGCCATTCAAGATAGCCGCTCTCGATCTTTGGTGACATTCCCTGGCCGACATCCGGTGTCGGCCGGGTCCAAATGGCCTTTTCCGCTCGCGCGAAGCAGCGTAGGGAAGGGCGGATTGACGGGATGCAGAACAATGACGGCGCCGAAGGAACTCAGGGTCTCGAAGGACAGAAAACTGCTGTCCGTCACCTTTCCCGATCATCGGCCGTTCGAACTGCCGGCCGAACTGCTGCGCGTCGCTTCACCCTCGGCCGAGGTGCAGGGCCATTCGCCGGACCAGCGGGTGACGGTTCCCGGCAAGCGTAACGTTGCTATCCTGAAGATCGAGCCGGTCGGCAACTACGCCGTGCGCATCACCTTCGACGATTTTCACGACACCGGCATCTTCACCTGGAATTACCTGCACACGCTTGGCCACGAAAAGGACGCGCGCTGGAATGCCTATCTCGCCGAGCTCCAGGAGAAGGGACTGAGCCGCGACCGCTAGTTCGGCACTGTCGGCAAAACGTCATGACTGGGGGTAACGCTGGCAACGGTTCGGAGACGGGAAGATGTCTGACATCACCACGGTCGAACAGCTCGAAGCCCTCTACGGCCTGCCCGGCGAAGCGTCGACGGTCAAGGAACTCGACCACGTCATTCCCGAATATGCCGCCTTCATCGAAGCCTCGCCTTTTGTCGCTTTGGCGACGAGCGGGCCGGAAGGGCTGGACTGCTCGCCGCGCGGCGATCTCGCCGGCTTTGTGCGCATGCATGACCCGAGAACGCTGATGATGCCGGACCGACGCGGCAACAACCGCGCCGATTCGCTTAAGAACATCATCCGCGATCCGCGCGTCGGACTGCTGTTTCTTGTGCCGGGTTCGGGCACGACGCTGCGCGTCAACGGCCGCGCCCGCATCACCACCGACGCCGCGCTTTGCGCCTCCTTCGCCGTCGAAGGCAAGCCGGCGCGCTCGGTCACCGTGGTCGATGTCGATTCGGTCTATTTCCAGTGCGCCCGCGCGATCGTCCGTTCGGAGCTGTGGAATCCGGCAAAGCACGTCGACCCGAAATCGCTGCCGACACCCGGAACAATCCTGGAAGTCACCAGCCGCAAGAATATCGATGCCGGTACTTACGACAAGGAATGGCCGGAGCGGGCGAAGAAGACGATGTGGTGAGGTGGGAGGCGCGTGGATCGAACGGCTCAGGTATCCTTCAGCACGTCATAGATCTTGCGCATCTGTTCGCCGATCATGTCGCACTGTTCCGCTGTCGACTGGCTCATCGCCTTTTCGATCAGCGCCATATGCACCTTCAGCGCTTTCATCAGGAGCTCCGTGCCGGCCTCGGTAAGCGTCAGCCGCAGCACGCGCTTGTCCTTCTCATCGCCTTCGCGGCGCAACAGGCCGCGCGCCTCGAGCTGCGGCAACAGCATGGTGATGTTGGAGCGGCCGACCAGCAGTTTGCGGGCGAGATCGTGCTGCGACATGCCGGGATGGCGATAGAGGTTCATCAGCACGTCGAGCTGCGCCGGCTTGAGGTCCAGCGGCGCCAGCTTTACCGCCAGCGCACGCTCCAGCACATGGCAGGCGCGCGCCACCGCGACCCAGTTGCGAAAGCGCGGGTTGTCCCAGGGCAGCTCTTGTTTAATGTTCATGTTTGAACTATTATGTTCATGCTTGAACGGAATGGATGGATCGCCACTATGGCATCATTTGGACTGAAGGTCATCCGGGGCGTGTTCGGCGCGGCCGAGCTTGTGGCGCCGCGTCTGAGCGGGCGCGCGGCCTTCGAACTGTTCTGCCGCACGCCGAGCGTGAAGGCGCTCAGCGACGGCGAGCGGCGTGCGGTCGACCGCGCCGCCGGCTTCATGGCCGAGGCGCGCCATCATCGGCTGACGACCAAGGCCGGCTGCGTCATGGTGCACGAATTCCGGCCCGAGCCGGGCAGGGCGTCCGCCGGCACGGTGCTGGTGGTCCATGGCTGGCGTTCGCGCACGGAATATATGCGGGCGCTGATCGAAGGCTTTCGCGATGCGGGCTACCGGGTCGCCTCGCTCGACCTGCCGGGCCATGGCCAGTCGCTGGGCCGTCATCTCAATATGGTCAATGCGGTCGAGGCGGTCAGGGTCGCCGGCGAATGGTTCGGTCCGTTCAAGGCGATCGTCGGCCATTCCTTCGGTGGCGCCGTCGCCGCCAATGCCATTGCCGGTTCGATCAAGGGTATCCAGCCCGTCGCGGCCGAGCGGCTGGTGCTGGTCGCCGCGCCAAGTTCCCTGCCGGCGATCTTCGCCGACTTCAGCCGCATGCTCAATGTCGGTCCGCGTTCGCAGGTTTCCATGGCCGATCAGGTGAAAAGGCTGTCGGGCCGGCCGCTGCATGAATTCACCGGCGACCGCCAGTTGGCTGAGGCGCCGGTGCCGACGCTGGTCATCCACGCGCCGGACGACCGCGAAGTCCCCGCCGATCATGCCACACGTTATGCCGGCGCCGGCAGCCATGTGCGGCTGCACTGGGCCGATGGGCTCGGCCACCGTCGCATTCTCGCCGACAAAGGTGTTGTCGAACGCGCTGTGACTTTTGTCAAAAACGAGCGCGAGCTGATACTGCATTGATTCCAATGGGTGTATTGTCGACTCCGACAACGCCGGAGCGGTGAGCTAACCGTTCTTCTTGCCGCCCGGCTCGACGGGCAATCCGGCCGCCTTCCAGGCGGTATAGCCGCCAAGGATGTGCTTGACCGGCGACAGCCCCATATCCTGCGCCGTCTTGGTGGCCAGCGCCGAGCGCCAGCCGCCGGCGCAAAAGAAGACGAAGCTTTTGCCCGAGGCAAAGAACGGCTTGTGGTAAGGGCTTTCGGGATCGATCCAGAATTCCAGCATGCCGCGAGTGACATGTTTGGCGCCGGGGATCTGGCCGTCCCGCTCGATCTCGCGTGGATCGCGCAGGTCGACGAAGATGGTGTCCTCGTCGTCGAGCAGCCCGGCCGCTTCCTCGGGCGAGACCACCTCGATCTCGGCATTGGCCTCGTCGAGCAACTCGCGATACCCTTTTTTCACGGATGATCCCTCCCGGCGCATTTCGCCGCCGACTGGATTTCCAGCACAAGCTCCGCGCTTTGTCACGCTGTTCCGACCAGCCCCTGCCACGCCGCCATCGCTCCGGCCACTGTGGCCATCAGCGCTTCGCACGAGGCGCCGTCGCGGGCCTGGATCGACATGCCGTGCTGGACCGTCGCATAGAAGGTCGCCGCCGCGTTGCTGTCGAAGCCCGCCGGCAATTCGCCTTCCGCCACACCGCGTTCCAGCCGTCTCAGCAAGAGGGTGTGGTTTTCGGCGCGGCGGCGGCGCAAATCATCGCAGATCGCGCCGCTGCTTGAATCCTGGTGCAGTGCGCCCAGCGCGATGAGACAGCCCTGCGGGCGGTCGTCCTGAGAGTACGCTTTTGCCGTCTGGCGCAGGAAATTCTCGATCGCCTGGCATGCCGTCGGCGCTTCGTCCAGCGCGCTCCAGATCTCGGTGCCTTCGTTGCGGGTGTAATACTCGGTCGCTTCCAGAAACAGCGCCTCCTTGCTGCCGAAGGCGGCATAGAGGCTGGGCGAGCTGATCCCCATCGCCGCGGTCAGGTCGGCGATCGAGGTGCCCTCATAGCCTTTGGCCCAGAACAGCTCCATCGCCTGCCGCAAGGCGGCGGTTCGATCGAAGGTGCGGGGACGGCCTTTTTCCGGCATGACGATCTTTTCTGTGTTGATCGATACATAATTCACTTGACGTCGCCAGGCAAGGTTGCCAGATATTTATGTATCGATCGTTACATAACGGAGAAATGACATGTCAGCGAACGGATTGAACGGCAAGGCAGCACTGGTCACCGGCGGCAGCCGCGGCATAGGTGCTGCGATAGCAAAACGGCTTGCGGCCGATGGCGCCGACGTTGCCATCACCTACGTCAACAGCTCGGCGCCGGCCCAAGCTGTCGTCGCCGAGATTATAGCGGCAGGTGGTCGCGCGATCGCCATCCAAGCCGACAATCGCGACGCCGCCGCCATCGAAGGCTCGGTCACCGAGGCGGTGAATGCCTTCGGCCGGCTCGACATCCTGGTCAACAGCGCCGGCATCTGGCGCGCGGCGCCCATCGAACAGATGTCGCTGGCCGACTTTGACGAGACCATTGAGGTCAATCTGAGAGCGCCGTTCGTGGCCTCGAAGGCGGCAGCGGCTCACATGGGCGAGGGCGGCCGCATCATTTCGATCGGCAGCAATCTGGCCGAGCGCGTCACCGACACCAGCCTCAGCGCCTATTCGACCAGCAAGGCTGCGCTGGTCGGCCTGACCAAGGCGCTGGCGCGAGACCTCGGTCCGCGCGGCATCACCGCCAATGTCGTTCATCCCGGTTCGACCGACACCGACATGAACCCGGCCGAAGGCCCGCATGCCGAACACCAGCGGCGGAAGATGGCGACGCCCCGCTTCGGCAAGGCTGACGAGATCGCCGGCATGGTTGCCTGGCTCGCCGGTCCGGAAGGGCGCTTCGTCACCGGCGCCGCGCTCACCATCGACGGTGGCGCCAACGCCTGAAGCAGCAGCCGCTTTGACCGGTCTGGAGCGGCAACGCCGCTCCAGACGTCACGATGTTGTGAAACCGTTCTGCAACAGGCCTGCGGAAATTTATGGAAGCTTAACGAAATCGGTATGAATCGGTATAGTAGCGCCTTACATCCGCCATGCGGTTGGCAAGATCGTCTAGCGGCGCGGAACGGGAGCCGGCTTGCAGCCGGAGCGGGTGATTAATGAAATTCCTCGGAAATAAAGCCACCGTGATGCCGCTTGCAGTGGCGGCAGCACTGGCCTTCGGTGTGCCGCAGGCAAGCGCGCAAGGCCTGTTCGACATGCTGTTCGGCGGTGGCGTCAAGCACAGGCCGCAAGGCGAATTCCCGCCGCCGCCAAAGCGCAAGCCGAAGCCCGCCGTATCGGGCGGCGGCGGCACCAGGATCAGCAGCCCGTCCTACTACACCTACAAGGCCGACCGGCTGGTGCGCGTCGACTTTGCCGCGTTGGTGGCGGCACCTCCCCAGGTGGCAACAGCTGAAGACGCCGCCTTTGTGCCGTCGGCGACCAGCACTGCCTTCCGCGAAGCCGTTGCAGGCCTTCGTGACTATGAACTCTATGCCGAGCCCGATATCGCCAAGGCACTGATTGCCTATTACTCTGCCAATCCTGATTTCATCTGGGTGAACGAGGGCAATCCCAATGCCCGCGCCCAGGATGCGGTGCGGGTGCTTGGCGAAGCCGCAAGCTATGGTCTCACGTCGGCCGACTACACGGTCGAAGTGCCAGCAGCCAACGCATCGGCAGTCGATGCCAACGCCCATCTGAAGGAACTCGTCCGCTTCGAGATGGCGCTGTCAGCGCGCGTACTGCGCTATGCCCGTGACGCCCAGAGCGGGCGCGTCGATCCCAATCGCATCACCGGCTACTATGAATTTCCGCCGAAGCCGGTCGACATGGAAGGCGCGCTCAAGACGCTGGCCCACACCCAGGAAGTGCGCACCTACCTCGAATCGCGGCACCCGCAGAACGCGGAATATCAGGCGCTGCGCGTCGAACTTGAATCGCTGCAGGCGAGCGCCGAAAACGAAATCGTCGTCGATCCCAAGCTGTTGCTGAAGCCCGGCGAGACCAGCGCCGAACTGCCGAAGCTGCTGACGCTGATCGCGCGCAATCTCGACGACGAGATGGGCGGCGCCTATGGCGAGATCCTGTCTCGTCTCGGCACCAGCGATGTCTATGTTCCCGAACTGGTTCCGATCATCAAGGCCGTGCAGGTGAAGGCCGGCATGAAGGGCGATGGGGTCATCGGCCCGCGCACCGTCGCCTCGCTCGCCGGCGCATCCAAGGCAGACAGGCTGCAGAAGGTGCAGGTCGCGCTGGAAGAATTGCGCTGGCTGCCGTCCGATCTCGGCAGCCCGCGGGTGTTCATCAACCAGCCCGCCTTCACCGCCAGCTATATCGACAATGGCGAGGAGAAGCTGAAGACCCGCGTCGTCATAGGCCGGACCACCAACCAGACCGCCTTCTTCTTCAAGGAGATCAAGCAGGTCGATTTCCATCCCTATTGGGGCGTGCCGCAGTCGATCATCGTCAACGAGATGCTGCCAAGGCTGCGTAGCGATCCGGGCTATCTCGACCGTGCCGGCTACGAGGTGACCGATTCGCGCGGCAGGCGGGTTCCCTCTTCCTCGGTCAATTGGGGCGCCTACGGCGCCAACATTCCCTACAGCGTGCGCCAGCAGCCGAGCGAAGCCAATGCGCTGGGCGAACTGAAGATCCTGTTCCCCAACAAGCACGCCATCTACATGCACGACACGCCGCAAAAATCCTTCTTCCAGCGCGATATGCGGGCGCTCAGCCATGGCTGTATTCGCCTTCAGGATCCACGTGGGATGGCGGCGGCGGTGCTCGGCGTCTCGGTCGACGACATCGCCGAAAAGCTCAAGCACGGCCATGCCAGCGAAGACGTGACACGCACGATTCCCGTCTATGTCTCCTACTTCACTGCCTGGCCGGACCTGTCCGGCAAAGTCGAATATTTCAACGACGTCTACGACCGCGACACGCGGCTGATGCAGGCGCTGGACGCGACCGAAGCGGTGCGTTCGCCGACGAGCTGAACCAGCGGAGTTCCTCGTTCAACGAAACGAGGAACTCACTTTGTCTCTCTGGTTTTATTAGATTTTTGGCCGATAGACGGTCGCCCGTTTCCTGCGATCAGCGCTGGATGAGCGGACGCCGGAAGCCGGCGTCGCGGCCCGCGATCAGCCAATAGACCAGGCCGGCTACGAGGCCGGCGGCGGCGATGATGCCGATATCGGCCCAGCGTCCGGCATCCTCTTCCGCGGCCGGCCAGACCAGGAAGAAGCCGGCTGCAGCGGCAGCGGCGCCAAACAGCATGTGCACCAGGAAATTGCGCAGGGCAAAGAATTCGGCGAGCAGCGCGAAGATCAGCGTCTGCAGGCCGGTCAGCACGATCGTCAGGAAATAGACGACCATGCCGAGCGGCGGCCACAGCAGCACGACAATGGGCGAAAATTGCATGGCGCCGAAATAGTCCGGCGCGTTGGGCAATACGGCGAGTGCGCAATATATCGCCACGACCGCGAACAATCCGATCAGCACCGAAACGAAATAGCCGGCAAGCATCATCAGGATGCGCTTCAAAACATGCTTAACCATGGCCATGCACCCCCGTGCCCTGCAACTGTTACGCGCACTCAGCCATCAAAGGCGGATCGGCGCAAGAGTGCATCCAGCAGTGCTTTGCGGCAAATCTTCAGGCGCCGCCGCATAGATGTTGTGAATCCGGCAAAACCCATGTGCCTTTTATCGTGAGGTCGACGCCGTAATAGACCCGCCCGCGCTCGTCGCCCTGCGGACAATCCCTCGGGATCGATATCAGGCACATGACGACAGGATCGCCGGCTTTCGAACTGGCAAGGCCAGGCTCCCGCTCGTAGGAAACCCCGGCGCCGCCATTGCTGAACCGCGCCAGGCTGCCGGCTTCAGGGCCGGCGGTTTCCAGCGGGTCGTCGCCGAGCCGCGTCGTCAGCGCGGTGATGTGGGTCAAGGCGCATTGGCCGATCGACGAGGGCAGGGGCTGGTCGAGGCTGCCCGGATGGCGGGCCGCGGTGTCGAGCGCCTTCTTGCCGATCAGGGCGATGTTGTAGTCCTGCACCCAGGACGGCGCATTGCCGTAGGTCTGCAGCGCATTGTTCTGGGCGCTGACGATGCAGGCGGCATCCTGCCCACAGGCGTTCCTGTCGGCGATGAGCGCACGGGCGATCTTGCGCTTGTCGCCGCCAAAGGCTGGCTCGAAACCCGTAAAGGCCTCGGCCACCAAGGCATCAATTGCCGACAGTCGCGGGTCGGCACAGATCGCCTTTTCCACCGGCAGGCTGGCTTTGCGGCAGTCGAAGGACGGCCCGTCGGCACGCGCTGGACCAAGGCAGACCGCCCCGCCAGCAAGTGCGACGACAAGCGCAAACGAGTTGGCAATTCGATTGGAAGAAAGCATGGTCGCCCCGTTGTCCGACAACTGCCACCATTCTAGGCAAAAAACGCAGCGGACGGAATTGCCGAAGCGGTGTCGGTATCGGCGCTATTTCGGTTCGGCGGTCACGGGATCGAAGGTGATTTCGACTTTCGCCTTGTCGGCGGTGTAATAGGTCACGGTGTAGCCGTCCTTGTCCCAGTCGACCTCCTTCACATAGCGAAAGCCGTCGCGCTGCTCGACCTTGGCGATGATTGCCGACAGTTTCTGGGCATTCGTCGGCGGCAGTGGGCTGTCATCCGCGGCAAAGGCCGTCGAGCCGGCCAGAAGAACGACGACACCGGTCGCCAGAACAAGATTTCGCATGATTACCCTCATTTCACGTTGGTATGAACCGCACCGGAAACTCGCAGGCAGCACAGTTTGTTCCGAGAGCTGACATCGCGCAGCTTCCGTGAAGCCCTAGATCTCCGCGCTCAGAGCGACGGCACGCCAATATTTGCGCCAACCGCCGGCCAACCATGAGTGCTGCCACGGCCCGCGCTGGACAACCCGATGGTGGTAGAGCTTTGCCCAAGACCCTGCTAGACTTCTGGTCCTGGCGGGGTGGCATGGCGCGCCAACCCCGCCGGAATCTTCATCTCTCAGCGCGCGGCGAAGTGTTTCAGGAACGGGTCGTCGCCTGTGCTGGACCAGAACCAGAAAGGGAGCGGGGGCTCGAACATGGCTGTACGGAACTACACCCGTCAGCTGGCGACAATCATTTCTATCGATGCCGTCGGGTTCTCCCGGCTGATGGGCATCGACGACGAGTCTGCTGTCGCGGCATTCGAGGAACGGCGCGACATCATCGCCGACAGCTGTGGCACATTTGGCGGCCGCACGTTCGGCGACGCCGGCGACAGCATCATGGCCGAGTTCGGCAATCCGATCGAGGCGTTGCGCGCGGCCTTTGATTTCCAGGGCCGCATCGTCGCCCTCAACGCCGAGGTTGCCGACGACATGCGCATGCCGTTTCGGGCCGGCATCAACACCGGCGACGTCATCGTGCGTGGTGGACGCCTCTACGGCGACGACGTCAACATCGCCGCGAGACTCCAGGAATTCGCGCCGGGCGACGGTCTCGCCGTTTCGGAGACGACCTGGCACCATGTGAAGGACAAGACGGCGGCCGAATTCACCGATCTCGGCGAATTCATGCTGAAGAACATCGCCTTGCCGGTGCGCGTTCTGATCGCCGGCCGCAGTGGCAACGGATCCTCGCCGGCGGCGTCGTTCGCCGCCATTCCCCAGGCCAATGCGCAGCAGAAGCTGTCGTCCAAGGGGCCGCCGGCGATCGCCGTCCTGCCCTTCCACGCCGATGGCGGCGAGCATGACATCG
The DNA here is from genome assembly GCF_040323125.1 of Mesorhizobium sp. M0062. Classification (NCBI taxonomy): domain Bacteria; kingdom Pseudomonadati; phylum Pseudomonadota; class Alphaproteobacteria; order Hyphomicrobiales; family Phyllobacteriaceae; genus Mesorhizobium; species Mesorhizobium sp. M0062. Next base: position 148,081 of record NZ_JAMYUO010000006.1, on the reverse strand, counting down.
GCTACATGGCCGACGGCATCGCCGAGGACATCATCTATGGTCTTTCCAACACCAGATGGCTCTCGGTCATCGCCAAGGGCTCCAGCTTCCAGTTCCGCGACGACACGCTGGGCACGCGGGTGATCGGCAACGCGCTCGGCGCGCGCTACATCGTCAGCGGCACGCTGATGCGCAATGGTGGCCAGATCCGCCTCAACACCTCGCTGGCCGACGCGTCCAACGGGCGGCTGGTGTGGTCGCAGCGCTTCGATCGCGATCTGGTCGACATCTTTAACCTGCGCGACCAGATCGGCGCTGAGATCGTTTCGATCCTCGACAAGGAGGTCGACCGGGCGGAACAGGCACGCACCTTCCAGGTTCCCTGGGAAAGCCTGGAGACCTGGCAACTGGTGCGACGGGGCCGCTGGCACATGAACCGGCGCACCCGCGGCGACACCGAAACCGCACTCGAGTTCTTCCAGAAGGCCTACCGCGAGGACGCCAACTCGAGCGCCGTGCTCAACGAACTGGCGTGGTGGTATTTCTGGCGGGCATGGCTGCGTTTCGGCGACAGCGACGATTTGAACAAGGTCGAGCAGTTTGCCCGCAAGGCGTTGCTGGTGGACAGCCTGGATGCGCGCCCGCACGCCCATCTCGGCGCCGTCGACATCATGCGCGGCGAACCGCGGTCGGCCGTCGACCATCTCGAGGAAGCGATCCACATCAATCCGAGCTTTGCCTTCGCGCGCTCGGCCATGGGCAGCGCCCAGCTGCTGCTCGGCAATGCCGCGTCAGCGATACCGTTCTTTCTCGATACCGAGCGATTGAGCCCGTTCGACCTCTACCGCTTCCACAATCTGGGGGAACTGACGGCGGCCTATTGTCTGGTCGAGAACTGGCCTGCGGCGATCGCTGCTGCCGACCGCTCGCTCAACCTGTCTCCCGGCTATTTTTATTCCAGGTTCCTGAAGATCGGCGCGCTGATGCGAAGCGGCCGGCCGGAACAGGCGCGGCGCGAGATGACCATTTTCACCACCCGGCATCCCGATTTTTCAGAACAGCGTGTGCGCTGGATACCGTTCACCGACAAGGCCGCGAACGAGATCCTCGTCGCCAATTTCCGACTGGCCAAATGAACATGGCGTCAATGCTGGCTGGAACATGGACCAACTGTGAAAAGATTCACATACGTGCAACCGATGCAAACCTAGGCGTTGAACGGCCGGCATCGCAATAACGTGGATAGCCGGGGGGCTTGAACGCGCATGACCGAACTGAAGTATTTCGACGCTATTCGCGCGGCCCAGAAAAACCAGCGCCCGCTGTCGGAAATTCCGCCGTTCGATCTCGGCCGGATCCGCAAGACAGGGCTGATTGCGCGCATCGTCGGGTCTCTGGCCGAAGACCCCCGCTGGGCGCTTTCCCTGTTGCGGCGTATCCGCCCGACCGGCAAGCTCTTCGGTGTTCTGGTGGTCACCAAGAACGCCGATGTCCGCGACATATTGGAGCGCGGCGACGAATTCCAGACCCCATACGGCCCGGAAATGACCGAGCTTGCCCGCGGATCGAACTTCATCCTCGGCATGCAGGACGGCGCCGACTACCGGCGCATGAAATCGTCGGTGCTGAGTGCATTCCCGCCGGCCGAGGTCGAAGCCGCCGTCAGGCCGATCGCGGCGCGTCATTCGCAAGAGATCATGACGCGCGCCAGCCCCGGCTTCGATGCGATCTCCAGGTTGATGAAGATCGTCCCGGTGCACATCTGTCGAGATTATTTCGGCGTCGAGATCGACGATGAATCCGAATTCGCCGACTGGGCGATCGCGCTGAGTGCGCTGTTCTTTTCGGACCCGACGGCGAGCCCCGTCATGCGCGAACTCGCGGTGGTGGCGGGCGACCGTCTTCTCAAAGCCATCGATCGCTCCATCCAGTCGGCCAGGGACCGGGGCTTGAAGGCCGAGCAACCGCTGGCGAGGCTGGTTGTCCAGATGGATCAGGGCCGCCTGTCGCGGGACGACCTCAATTCGATCATGCTGGGCATGATCGCCGGCTTCGTCCCGACCAATGTGCTGGCCGCCGGAAATTGCCTCGACGTGATCCTGTCGCGGCCCGACGCACGGCAGGCTATCGATGCCGCATTGGCCGAAAACGATACCGCCAAGCTCGACAGGGCCGTCCTTGAAGCCATGCGCTTCAAGCCGATCTGGGTCGGCCCCTGGCGCTACACGGCCCGCGACGCGATCATCGGCAAGGGTACGCGCCGCGAGCGCCTGGTGAAGGCCGGCACGGTGGTGATGCCGGCGACGCTGTCGGCGATGTTCGATGCCGACGCCGTGCAGAACCCGGACCAGTTCGACACATCGCGCCCGCATCGCGACTACATGGTGTTCGGCCACGGCATTCATCAGTGCATCGGCGCCGAGATTGCCAGGATCCAGATCGGCGAAAGCCTGCGCGCCCTGTTCCAGAAGCAGGGCGTGCGCCGCATGCCCGGCAAGGCCGGGCGGATGACCCGCATCGGCGCCTATCCCGAAACCCTCAAGGTCGATTTCGAACGGGCAGAATTCTGCCGCACCGTAACGCAGTCCATGGTGACGGTGGTCTGCCCGGTCACCCGATCCGCGTCGCTGGATGCTGTCCGCGACAAGGTTGCCAGCCTCGGCAACCCGGCCGTCGAAGATATCCGCACCGCGCTCGACATTGCCGGCACCGTCCACTTCACCAGCCTGACCGTGGTCGGCACCGGCGAGATCGGCGCTGATTCCGGTCAGGAAAAAGGAGCTCTGGTTCTCGAGATTTCCGGTGACGGCAGCATCGACGATGTCATCGATGCGGTCACGCACGCCATCGGGCACCGGCTGCGGCCGATCTTCAAGGATGTCTGCGATCTGCGCGATGGCGGCGCATTGAACGATTTCCTGCGCAAGCACAATGTCGACATATCGCCGTCCTTCGGCAGCAATGCCGGACTGGTGTTTTCGGGCACGCCGGGGCACTCGGTCCAGCGTATCAAGGCCGAGCAGCAGCTTTTCGAAGCCGTGCGCGACATCGTCGAGCGGCCACGCAAAGGCGCCGGCAACGCTCCCGCCGTGCTCGCTGAAGTTCGCCAGCATGTCCAGTCATTAGGGACGTTTGCCTGGGCGTTCGAGCCGGCCGAGAGCCTGCTGGAAAAGCCGCCGGGTCATTGGGGCCGTGCCCTGATGACGACGTTGCTGGTACCACCGGTCTTCGTCACGGTGGCGATCATCTGGGCTGCTTGCTGGTACATGACCTACGGTGTGGTGTTCGGCAGATCTATCGACATCAGTTCCCAGGAAATCTCCTTCACCGCCATAGCCGTAGCAATCACCTCACTTCTGTTGTCGGGACTTGGAGTGTTGGTGGCAGCGGCGCTGCTGGCGTTTTCGTGCTTGCTGGCGCTGCGACGCCGCGAGGACAGGGATCGGCCGGAAAGCACATCAATCGGCATATCTGAATTGAACGCGATACTCGTCAAGGAGGGCCACGCGGCACAAAACCATCTGACTGCGATTTCGACGATGAAGGCCGGCATTCTGCGGCGGCTGGCGCTCAGGTTTTCTTTCTACCTGATCTCGATAGCTGCCCAGAAGGTATTCAAGCCAGGCTTCCTCAACACCATCAACACCATCCATTTCGCCCGCTGGATACTGCTGCCCGGCTCCAACCGATTGATGTTCTTCTCCAACTACGGCGGCAGCTGGGAAAGCTATCTTGAGGACTTCATCGCCAAGGCGTCCGCTGGCCTGACCGGCGTGTGGAGCAACACCGTGGGCTATCCACGCACACGATGGCTGTTCCTGGACGGCGCGCGCGACGGCGATCGTTTCAAGCGCTGGGCGCGGCGCCAGCAGGTGCCGACCCTGTTCTGGTACTCCGCCTATCCGCAAATCAACACAGAGCGCATCCGGATCAATTCCCGGGTCAGGCGCGGCATTGCTTCCGCCGTCGGCAACGAGGCGCGCGACTGGCTGAGCTTGTTCGGTTCGCTACGGCGCCCGGCGAGCGAAACAACCACCGTTCAAAAGACCACTTCGCTGCTGGCCAATATCAGCTCTGCCTTTCCGGCGCCTCTCGAACAGCAGCTGGAAACCGGCGAGATCCAGTCCATCTTCTTCGGCCCGCTCGGCCCGCTCGCTTATTCGCATATGCTTGCGATCCGGGTGCCGGACAAGTTGCCGGCGCCCAAGCGCAGAGCCTGGCTCGATTTCGTTGTCGAGCAGACGAGTTTCGGCGAAGGCAGGCCCGCCGGGCGCGCTATGATAGTCGCCTTTGGTCCCGGTGGCCTGCGGCAGTTTGGGCTCGACGAGGGTGTGGAGGGCGATCCACTGGAAACATTTCCGATCGCCTTTCGCCATGGCATGGGCAACCCCGAGCGTGGGCGCATACTGGACGACCGAGGCCGCGACGGCCCGGACGAATGGGAGTGGGGGTCGCTGGAGAACCCTGTGGACCTGGTCATCGTCTGCTATGCTGAAGACCCGGGACGGTTGAAGACCGAGATTGCCACCGTGAGACGAAAGACGACCGGTGCAGGCATGAAGGTCGTTGCCGAACTGCCGCTCGCCGTAAACCGGGGTCCGACCGACACGAAGACGAAATCGTCCGACGGGGCAAAGCGTGACGATCGGTCGGAACGTGGGCCAGCCTACGAGCATTTCGGTTTCGCGGACGGGATTTCGCAGCCGATTGTCCGGGGCACGACCCGCGCCAGCAGGGGCGCCGCGCCCATGCATCTGGTCGCGCCCGGCGAGTTCCTGTTCGGCTATCGTGATGAGCATGGGTTCTATCCAGCCTCGCCCTCGGTAAGCGCATCACGCGATCGGACTGGAATCCTTTCGCAGGTGCGCCGTAGCCGGCTGATTCCGGGCCTGCCGCCACCGCCGCGCGATTTCGGGCGCAACGGTTCATTCCTGGTTATTCGCCAGTTCGAGCAGCACGTCGACGTCTTCAACAACTACTGCAAAAAGGCTGCAGCCTTGGTCGCGAGCCAACTCGGCAACCAAGCCATCACGCAAGACTGGATTGCCGCCAAGATGCTCGGCCGCTGGCAGAACGGTAGCTCGCTGGTGCGCAACCCCGATCATCCGGGACGCGTCATCGACAACAACTTCGCCGCTGGCGCCGAGGATCCGCAAGGCCATCGCTGCCCGCTTGGTGCCCACATTCGCCGTTCCAACCCACGCGACTCGCTGGGTGAGGACCGCGATACGCAGATCAATATCGGCAAGCGCCATCGTATCCTGCGGGTCGGCCGTACCTATGAGAAGCAGGACGGCAAGAATGGCAAGGTCGAAAAAGGGCTGCTGTTCATGTGCCTCAACGCCGACATAGAGCGCCAGTACGAATTCATTCAGCAGACCTGGGTTTCGTCGGCCACGTTCCAGGGCCTCGTCGCTGAAAAGGACCCGACGATTGGTTCGCGCAGCGGTGATGGCAGGTTCACCATTCCGTCATGGGAAAAGGTCACGACGCTCCGTGACATGCCGCAATTCGTCACCACCAAGGGTGGTGGATACTTCTTCATGCCCAGCCGCTCGGCGCTGCGCTACCTGATTTCGCGGCTCTGAGTCTTAGCCGGGGCTATTCGGGATCGGCGTCAGTCGTCGTCCTGCGATTCGGCGATATGGCGCAGCGCCCCGGTGTCGGTGATGCGCAGGCCGCCGCGTTTGATGGCAATGAACGAGCGGTTGCGCCAGTCGTTGAGCGTCTTGTTGACGGACTCGCGCGTGGCGCCGAGGAACTCTCCGAGTTCCGATTGCGAGATCGGGATCCAGCCGGCGCTGTCGGCCATCACCTTGGCCAGGAAGACCAGGCGTTTGGCGAGCCTCGCCTCGATGCCGAAGAAGGCCTGGTCGCCGAGTTCGCCGCTGACCCAGCGCAGCCGGGCGCACAGAAGTTCGATCATCGCGCGTGCCAGCGGTGGATTTCTCTCAATGCGATCAAAGAGTTGTGTCCTGCTGAGCGAAACCAGCTCGCAAGCGGTCAGGCAGATGGCGGTGGCGGTGCGTGGCCGCCCGTCAAGCGCGCCGATCTCGCCGACGAGGCTGCGCGACAGCTCGATATTGGCCACCAGCTTCTGCCCGCCAGGCGAATAGATCGAGATTTCCACCGTGCCGCTCATCACCCCGTAGATCCGGTCGGCGGCATCTTCCTGGACGAACAGATGCTGGCCGGCGGCGTAGCGCTCGACCTTGCAGCCGCTGAACAGGATATCGAACAGCTTTGGATCGATGCGTGCCAAGCGCGGCAGATCGTTTCTGTCGTTTGGGCCGCCAAAAGCCATGTTCCAAATTCCCAATTGCCGCAATCGGCGAAGTTTAAGGGCCGAAGTCTAAGGCAAGAGTGCACCGCGTCAAAGGCCGGCGTTCATCCCTTGCGATTACGCCTTGTAAAGGCTTGGCGCAGTGGTCGCGCCCAGTGCCTGGCTCGTGCCGGGCGGAAAGCCGCCGGCACGCGCGGCGAGAGGAGCCGCGCGTGCAGGCGCCAACTGATAAAAATGGATAGGTGATAAAATTTCTGTAAAACCGAGCGGCCGCAATGGCCCTTCCACCCGTTGCGATAGGTGGGCGCAAACAGCGTGAGCGTCTGTGACGGAGATCACATACAGCATCGCTGAAATAATGCGAGCGTCATACATCGCGCGAGCGACTGCGGCAAAGAGACATGCCGACGTTGCACTCCGGTCATCTTCGACGCGAGTTGATTTGTTTCCTTGCCTGCCAGTCAGAATTGCACCAGTCTAAAATGGGGCAATACATTTCTTTTCTTCGACAGAACCTTTGAGGGCGACTATGCCGGTCAGCAGAGAGCAGCGAATCCGTCAATATCTCGATCTCGTCACCGGGGGCGAGGGGACTGAATCAGTCCTCGGCAACGTGGAGACGATGGCAGGCGGCGCTCTGGAATCCCTTGCGCCTGCGGAAGCCGGCAAGACGGAGGCGGCGTTTGAATCGGCGCGCGCTGGCATGGAGAGCCTCGCGCGGGGCGCCGAAGTCGCGCCCGAGCAGCTTTCCGATCTGGAAGCCATAATCATCCCGGAGTTGCGGCCGGTTTATGACATCAAGGATGGCACCTTTACGACGCTGACTTTCGACGGCGCTCCGACACCTGGCCATTCGCTGTGGACGAAGCTTACCAGCGAGGCCGCATTGAAGCAGCGCATCGAAGCCGCCCTGCCGGCGATCGGGCGTATCGAACTGTTGTGGAACACCAATATCCCTTACGGCGGCACGGGCTTCGTCGTCGGCCGCAACCTGCTGATGACCAACCGTCATGTGGCGCAGATATTTGCGGACGGCCTTGGCGACCGCAATGTGCAATTCATCAACGGCCGCGCCGCCGGCATCGACTTCAAGCGCGATTCGGCGGCGGGAAACGTCTTCAAGATCCGCAATGTCCGGATGATCCATCCCTATTGGGACATGGCGATCCTCGAAGTCGAAGGCCTGCCCGACAACATCACGCCGCTGTCGCTCGCGGTCGCCGACGCGCGCGATATGCTGCGCCAGGAAGTCGTCGCCATCGGCTATCCCGCGTTCGACAATCGCAACGCAGTCGATGTCCAGAACGAGCTCATGCGCAATCGTTTCCAGGTCAAGCGCCTGCAACCGGGCATGCTGCAGGGCGGCTTCGATACGGAGAGTTTCGGCAAGATCGTCAGCGCGGCGACACATGATTGCTCGACCACTGGTGGCAACTCCGGCACCGCCATGATCAACCTCGCCACCGGCGAGGTCGTGGCGCTGCATTTCGCCGGCCGCTATCTCGAGCGCAACTACGCCGTGCCCACCGGCGCGCTCGCCAAGGACCAGCGTGTCGTCGACCTCGGCCTCAATTTCGCCGGCGCCGCCAGCGGCGGCCCAAACGATTGGGGCGCATGGTGGAACAAGGCGGACAGCGGGTCGCCGGCCGAGGGCGTAAACCTGGTTGAAGTCGGCGGCGTCCAGCAGATCCCGGGCGTCGCCACTCAGACGCCTCCATCCGGAGGTGTCGTCGTTTCGCCGGGCGGCAGCGTCACCTTCGAAGTGCCGTTGCGCATCACCGTCTCGCTCGGCGCAACGCCTGCCCATGAAGCGGTCACGGAATCGGTCGAGCTCGAAGCGGCCAAGTCGACCCCTCCAGGCGGCGCATTCGTTCCCAAAACGGTCGCGGACTATGCCGGCTATAAGGGCTACGACGAGAAATTTCTCTCTGGCGGCACTAAACTCGCGCCGGTCGTTGTGCCGATGCCTGAGGCCACCGACCTCTCAGTGCTGGCGCCGCTCAAGGCCGGCGGCACGCAACTCGACTACCAGAATTTTTCGCTCAAGATGCACGCCAAGCGGCGGCTGGCGCTGTTCACCGCCTCCAACGTCACCGAGGAGAGCAATCTGCGCGAGCCGGAAAAGGGCCGCAACTATTCGCGCGGCGGCCTGTTCAGCGAGCGCTGGTTCCCGGATCTGCGGCTCGACGACAAGTACCAGATCCCCGACGTCTTCTACACCCAGGATCAGGGCGCCTTCGACAAGGGCCATATCGTCAGGCGCGATGACGTGGCCTGGGGCAGCACGTTCGAGCTTCTGCTCAGGGGCAATGTCTGCTCCTTCCATGTCACCAACTGCTCGCCCCAGGTCGAAGGCTACAACCGCTCCGACAGCGGCGAGAAGAACTGGGGCGATCTTGAGAACCACGTCCTGTCGGAGGCGGCCAGCGAGCGGCTGTGCGTCTTCGCCGGGCCGGTCCTCGCCGAAGACGACCGGACCTTTGCCGGCAAGGGTCCCAAAGGCACCAGTCTCCGCGCGCCGGTGCCGCGCCGCTTCTGGAAGGTGGTGGTCGCCCGCGTCAGTGACGGCATCGCCAGCTACGGCTTCGTGCTCGAACAGGATCTGTCGGACACGGAACTGGAGTTCACGGTCTCCGAAGAATTCATCGGCGCCATGTACCCGCTGACCGAAATCTCCGAAATGACCGGCGTCAGCTTCGACCAGTCGCTGGTCGATGCCGACCAGTACGAAACGGTTCGCGGCACCGAAATTGCCATGCGGGCGGGATCACGCAAGCGGAAGAAGAAGGCTTAGGGTCGGAGGGAATCCCATGACCGAATGGACGCAATCCGAACTGAACAGTCTCAACCGCATCCTCGCCAACCTTTACCCGATGATCGGCGACGGCGTGCGTGTTGCCAAAGGTGTCGGTCTTTCGACGGCCCAGATCGCCTTTGACAACAAGGCGATCAACAACTGGTTTGCGATTGTCCAGCGCGCAAAGCAGGAGACCAGGGCCGACGACCTCGTCGCCTTTGCACTCGATGAGAATCCCGGCGACCAGGCACTGCTGCAGGCAAAGCAGCACGCCCCGCCGCCGCCGGTCGAAGGCCCCGCGACCGCCAATTGGAGCGGCGCGACGGCGCCGGCCCAGCTCGAAAAAATCCTTGGCGACAAGAGCACGCTGGTGCCGATCAGCTATCTCGAACTCGGCCTTGTCAGGGCAAGATCGGTGGTGCGCATCAAGCGTGCGGATGGCAGCTCCGGCACCGGCTTCATGACCACCGGCGGGATACTGATCACCAACAACCATGTCTTGCCTGACGGCGCTTCATTGGCGGGCACGGTGGTCCAGTTCAACTATCAGCGCACCGTTGCCGGGCTCGACGCGCCGCTCGACCAGTTCGACATCGACACCGCCGTGCCTCTTCGTACCTCCAAGGACAATGATTGGTCCGCCGTCCGCATCAAGGGCGATGCCTCCAAATGGGGCGAGTTGGAATTGAAAACCATGACCGTCAAGGCCGGCGATCATGTCAACATCATCCAGCATCCCGGCGGTGCGCAGAAACAGATTTCGTTCGTCGCCAATGTCGTGGCCTTCGTCGGCGGCGGCCGCGTCCAGTATCTGACCGACACACTGCCGGGTTCGTCGGGCTCGCCGGTCTTCGACACCGACTGGAACCTGATTGCGCTGCATCACAGCGGAGGCTGGCTCACCGAGCCCAACGCGCCTGCCAAAAGCACATATTATCGCAACGAAGGCATCGCGATCGACACCATCATCCAAGACCTCGCGGCAAAGCCTGTGTAGATGGTGAGCTATGCAGACCGATGGCGCAGCTCGATGCGCGGCGATTTGGGACTACGGCATGTAAATTTTTTCGGATGTGACGGTTTATAACGCCACACACCAAACACCAGGGAGTTCAGAGATCAGCGCCTATTTCGACCTCAGGCTTCAACTGGCTGATCTCTACCCATTGCCTCCCGATTGGTTGCAGGTAACCAAGGACGCTGGGATCGTCGCTGGCGCCATCAACTTCCAGGGCGCGGCGCTCACAGTCTGGTTCAACATCCTCGACTATGCCTTGACCAACAAGCTGTCGCAGCCGCTGATAGACACTGTCGTTCAGCAAAATCCGCAATGCGCCGCAATATGCAAAGCCTATCTGGATGAACTTGCCGCGGGCGAGAAACCGACGCCCGAACTGCCGGGCCTGACCACCGATGACCGCGTCAACACGGCCGTTGCCGGCTTCGATGCCGTCAACCAGCAGCCAAAGGACATTCAGGCCGTACTCGCCGCCGGCGATGGGCTCACCGCCGTCACCAGCCAGATCGATGTTCTTGCGACCTACAAGAACTTGCATGATGGCCTGCAGAGCTTTCAATATGGCATCGGCAGCTTCCAGACCCTGATGATCGCCGGGCGAGACATGGGCGCTGATTTGAATCAAGTCCGCGTCCTGCGCAAATTCCTCAACCAGTTGAGGCTCTTCTGCGCATCCGCCGGCGACAAGGTCACTGTATTGCCCCCTGGGCCGGCGCTTCGCGACATCGAGCAGGCATGGCTCGACGACCTCGGGCAGGCTGCGGCGAAACTGCAGGGCGCAATCCCCAACACATCGGCCGACGCCTACGATGCCTTGCTGGATGTGCGCACCGTGCTGCGCGTCGTACCCTCGCGGCTGAACCAGCAGATATTCGTCACCGCAAAGAACTTGCCTTTCGGCATCCTGGCCGCGGGGCTCGAAACAATAGCCGGCAAACTTCCAGCCGGCGAGCCTTCCGTGCCTGCGATAAAGGCCGCGCATGACGCGATCAAGGTACTGTCTTCGACCATCTATGCCCGCGTAGTCGAGCACAAGCTCTGGCAGGACATCGACAACAAACTGGCCAACCTCACCGATCTGATCGAACCGGTGGAAGGGGGGGCGGCGGCGGACAAGTCGCTGCCTTTCCAGTTTTCGCCGCTGTGGCGAAATCTGGAAGTGAAGGTCCAGGTTCTCGCCGATCTCGACCCGAACGGAAAATGGCGAACCACGCTCGCCGGCTACTCCACCGACGTCAACGACGAGCTGGCGCGCGAGACCGTCGACCCCGCCTTCATCCTTGCCTTCGAAGCCTATCGGGATGAGGCCCAGCAGCGCTTCGTCCAGGTCGATCTGGCGCTCAAAACCGAATGTGCCTCGATCGTCCGCGTCAGCACGCCTTTGCACAGGATCATTGAGGAGCTAGGGCCATGAGCGATGAACCGGCGACCGACGCTCAGACCGCAACCTCGGCTGATGCGGATTTCGACTCGCTGAGCGACATCCGGGTCGCGCATCTCGAACTGATGCGGATCGCCAGCAGCAATGAAGCCGTCGACCCCTCGATGAAGCGCAGCGACAAGGCCGGCGCCGAGACGACGGACGCTGATGCCGACAACGCGATTCCGGATGCACAAACCATCCGCGACTTCCTCGCCCAGGCGCGGCGCGCGGGTAGTACTATCGAACGGGAATCCGACCGGCGCGCGGCGCAGCGTATACTCGACTATTGGTCTGCCGAACTGGTCACGCGTCCCGGCATCACCTCCGCCGATGTCAGCCCGGCGCGTCTAGCGCCCTTCGCAGGCAGTGGCGGCCTCGAAACAGCCGAGCCAATTGCCGTCGCGGTCGACTCCGAATCCGCATCGCGTGAAATCACCGATTCGGGGGACATTGCCATCGCCGTTCCCGAACCGGTTGCCGTCGTGACCAAGGACAGTGCCGTATCCGGCGACGGCTTCGCATCCGACGACGAACTGAGTTCGGACGAGCTGATCGAGCGCTTTCGCATCCGCGTTGCCGCGCAGGCCCGGCAGTGGAAGAACACCGGCTATGCCGGCTATCTCCTGCGCGGCGAAGCGCTGAAGGAGGCGTCGGAGCTGTCGCAGGGCCCCGACATCGCCGAGTTCATCAAGGCGAGTGCCAAGGCGGAGACGGAGAGAAAATCGCGCGATCGTCGCAAGACACTGCTGACCTTGGTGTTCGCCGCGCTTGGGATAATACTCGCAGCAGTGACCTATTTCGCTTATGCCCAGAGAAACGAAGCTCTCAATGCGCGCTCGATTGCCGACAAGGCGCTGCTTCAAGCAGAGGAATCAGCGAACAGGCTCGCGACGCTCAACATAGCCCTTAGCGAGGCCCTTAAAGAGACAAAAAGTGCGCGCGAGCAGGCCGAGGCCGCGTTTGACGTCGCGCGGAAGAGTGTCGATGACGCCGCCAAAAGGCTCGCCGAGCAGCAAGCCATGCAGGGCACCCTGCGGTCGGCGACCGTGCTGGTGATCACACAGCTCAAACTTGAAAAAATGGCCATCGACGAGCTGACTCCCAGTCTGCGGCAGGCCGTGCTTGTGGAATTGGCTGATCAGGTCAGGAGCGGCGAGGTCGTTCTCGCCCAGTTGCCGGCACCGCTGCAGAGTGCACTCGAACCGCTGCTCGGCAAAGTTACCGACAACTTGCCCAGCGGCCTTACGGGATACAACATCGATTTTATCCAGGCCAAAATCGGATTTCCCAGGCTAACCGGCGATTTGGCGAGCGACGTCGGCCTGTCGGCGCCGCTGGCCTACTTCAACTATTCGTTGGTCATGGGCCGAAGTCACCGCATGGCCATCTATTCAGCGGTCAATCTGGACCGCTCGCAAAGAGTGAGCCTCCAGATCACCGGCAGCGGATTGCGGTACGATGTCCGCCAACCGACTTCAGTGCAGCCGGATCTCAACTGGTATCTTGGCCAAAATCGAAGCTGGCTGCCGGCGCGTTTGGCAAGCGCAAATGACATTGCGTGGGGTCCCGAATTCGCAGGTGATCCGGCCGCGGCAGCGCTCAAACTGGCGCAATATACCCGTATCTTGCCGAACACGATGCCGCAGGCGCGTGAATTCTATCGGCTCAGGTGGACGCGGCTCGAAAGCTGGGTGGGCACGCAACATAATCCACTGGCCAACCGGGTGATCATTTTCAGCGGTCCGGTCTTCCGGCCTGCGGACCAGCCGATCGGCGGCGTGCCGGCCCCTTACGCCTATTGGAAACTCGCCGTTTCTTCCGTCCCGGCTGCCGTTATGGGAGAGGTGAGGGAGCCCGAATTCGTCGTCGACGCGTTCTTCATTCCAGCCGACGCAATAGGCGAATTCGATCCCGAGCGATACCGGCTCCCGGTTGCCGAGCTTGAAAAGCGCACCAGTCTGAATTTCGGCACGCTCATCGAATGGACGGATTCAGTGAAGAACCCCGGCCCGGATGGAACCGCGGCAGACGCGTTGGCGGGCCGCGTCAAGCTGCTCGACAGCGCCGACGGCGCCAGCGATGCGCTGCGCGGTGAATTGATTGCCGTCCTCGGCAATCCGGACCTGCCGGCACCTGAACGGCGCAAGGTCGTGGCGGCTCTCGTCGAGATGGCCGGCCTCCGACACATGACCGGACTGACGCCTGCCGGGCGCAGCAACGTGCTTGAGACCTTGCTCAGCGTTCCGCCCGACCTGTGGAGCCGCCCGGATTGGCTGCCTGTGCTTGCCGCCGCGCGCCGCGCCGTCGCGGATCTCGATATGTCCGAGGTCGATGGGCATGCAATCATCGACGATCAGGACCGCGAAGCCCTCAACACGTTGAAGGACCGGCTGCATATCCAGCGGAGCCCGCAGACGGTTTACGTCCAGTTCGCCGGCATGACACGCGAGGACGCCCAGGCGCTCTCCGCCAAGATGCGGGCCTTGGGCTGGAATATTCCAAGCCCTGGTGAAGAACGGGTCGCCGCTGCGGCCGGCAAAAACGAGGTTCGCTACAATCCCGACAGCGACGCCGACCACCGCGCCGCCGAACTGCTGGCCGCCGACCTTACCGCTGCCGGCCAAGCGGTGACCATAAAGGCAGTCCCCGTTATCGGCGCCAACACGCTGGAGATCTGGATCAGCATATAGCAGCGGCAGAAAGCACGGGCTGCCGGAAGAAAATCTGGTTCGTCAAAAAGCCGTGATGCAGCGCTTCAAAATAGCGGCGATAATACGGGCCGGTTTCACTCCGGGGGTTTACCATGCGCACACGCCACGCCGTCATGCTTGCACTTGCAGCGCTTTCCATTCCTGCCGTCTCCATGCCGCTGCAGAAAGCCAGCGCGCTGGAGCCTGAAAAATACACGGTCTATTGCGCCAACGACCACATCGAGGTTTCGTTCTGGGATCTCGAGCAGATGAAGGTGCGCAACGGCTCCGATGTCTGCCAGTTCCAGAGCTATACGAGCTACTCAAGCGCCTTGAATTTTGCCCAGAAGAATTTTGGTGGGGAAGGGGCGGACTGCAGCTGTTAGCTTTTGTTGGCGTGCGATTTGGGGCGCCGACACCGACTCCTGACTCATACCGGATAAGGCTGCGTCAATCGCATCCACAACTGGGGAATCAACCTTCGTTCAGCCTCCGTCTTTTCATCTCGCCGGCATTTCGCCGTTTTCTTAACCGTGCCAAGAGACTTCGGTCACCGCGCGATTGGCCTCCAATAATTACGCAAAAGCTCATTGCAGGTTGTCGGAGGGAGATCGATTTTTCCAAAAGTCACCGCCTCTGGTCCGAGCGAAGTTTGAATTTCCTCGGAGATGAGAAAGCGTTCGCGTCTGAGATACCTATGCTGGTGCCAAGGACAAGCGACTTCTTTTTTCCCTTCTCTGGAACAGTCAGCAGCTCAAGGTTCATGGTCCCATACGAAAACCCAAGATAAATCACCTGTTCGGCCTCTGCGATGAGGCCGTGAATTCTGGCCATCATCTCCTCGTTTCCACGCGTTCGGTGAAGGTTCGAATCTGTTTGGCAATCTCTAAAAGCTCGGTTGAATGTGGTTCGGCGCCGAATTTAACCTGGCCGTTTGGTTGCCACGGTAGCCTGCCGACCTGACCGTAGGGATGGATGACGGTCAGCTTGTTGACGGCTTTCTGCGCTTCCTGCTCCGAGATGAGCAGGTAGTTTTGTAAGGCCTTTTCCAAATAGAGTTCGATACACCGGTCGTAGTTGAAGGTGATAAAGCTCACATTGTCGAAAAGCGTGTCAGTGGCCTTCGCCTGGGCATTTTCCAAAAGCATTTTGACGAAGGTTGAATGCCAGCTCTCTTTGATTGAGTCGTAATTCAATTTGCCATCCCGATCTTTGTCGCCGCGAAGGCTAGAAGCCCGTTCGGCATCTAGGATGCAGACGGCAATCCCGAGTTTGCCCATGAAGACGATGTGTTCGTCATGGGAATGGGTGTGCATGAAGTTATCAATCGAAATAGCTTGCGGCATGGCGGCTTTGATGGCTCGGCCAGCGCGCCACCAAGGGTTAGAATCTCGTATTTCCAGCTTCTTGATATGCTCTTGGACAGCCCAATAAACAGCCAAATTTCCTTCTTTCGGATTGAACCCGTCCGGGAAGGTAAAGCCCAGCGCCTTGCCGATGCGCCCCTTAAGCGCATCTCCCATCGGCAAATCAACTTCTGCGCTGGCGCCAGCACCAACAATGAAGACAGTTTTCTTCTTAAACATGGTCACCCGAACCGCTTAGGCGCAATCGCCGCTCTCGGTGGCACCGGTTTAATAGGGTCAAAGGTTTTTGCCTAGGCAAGCGCCGGGTTTCTCGCAAGATTCAGACGAAGAGGCTCCGGCCTATCGTGAAGCTTACGGCACATTTGTGCTCGATGATGAGGTTAAACGGAGTAACCGAATGGGATACCGCCACCCACATTGGTCATCGTCGGCCGGGCACGGCGGAGACATACATGCCGATGATCCGGCGTGCCTTAAGTGTGCCGCTAAGGCGCTCAATAAGCTGGTAGCGGCGGTAGCAAATGGGCTTCCCGCGTGGGCAAGCGGGACCACTATCCGGACCGGCTAACCGGTGGAACGGGTGGGGCCGGTATGACGCCATGCCGGAGGGTTTTCGGTTTGCGCGCCAATGACTGGCGCTCACTCGATGGCGGCTGAGTAAATTATCTAGGGATTCCAAGCAGATTGGATGGTGGGCGATGCAGGGATTGAACCTGCGACCCCACCCGTGTGAAGGGTGTGCTCTCCCGCTGAGCTAATCGCCCGCTCGTTGCCCGAAGGCCAAGCGAGCCGCGATATAAGGGAGGCAGGGTCGTGAAGTCAAGGAGATGCGCCGGCCTTCTGTGCCTGAAATAGCCGAGGACAGGCGCTGCCGCGCAATCGCCCGTTTCGCTCAGCCGGCCGCAGCTGCAATCAGCCGTTCCGCCAGGTCGAGCGTCAGCGCGTCGAAATGCGAAATCACCGCCGACGGCTCGAATTCTCTGACATGGCGGTCGGTGTAGCCGAAATCGACGGCGACCACCGGAATGCCGGCGGCCTTGGCCGTGTCGATGTCGGTCTGCGAATCGCCGACCATCAGCGCATGGTGCGGGTCACCGCCGGCGAGCCTGATGGTTTCGGTGAGATGGCGCGGGTCGGGCTTGCGGAAGGCGAACGTGTCCTGGCCGGCGATCGCGGCGAAATGCTTTGTCAGGCCGAGCGCCCCGATCAGCGCTTTCGAATTCGCCTCATATTTGTTGGTGCAGATGGCAAGCAGGTAGCCGGCCTTCTCGAAGCGGGCGATCGCCTCGACCACGCCGGGGTAGGGGCGCGACTTGCCGGGGATGTTGAGCGTGTAGTGGTCGAGGAACAGCTTGAGCAGCCGGTCGTGCTCCTCCACCGCCAGCGACTTCTGCTGCGCGGTATGCGCGCGCTCGATCATCACCCGTCCGCCCTGGCCGACAAAACGCCGGAAGCCGGCCTCGTCGACAGCGGCAAGCTCGCTGGCGGCAAGGCTGTGATTGAGGCTGTCGAGCAGATCCGGCGCCGTGTCGATCAGCGTCCCGTCGAGGTCGAACACGATGATCGGTTGGGTCATGGCCTATCCTGTGGCTGATGCATTGCAGGCAGGCGATAGCGGCTGCGCTTCTTTCAGGCAAGCCGGTGGGAGCCAAAGTCTTTGACCCTGCGGGCAAAAGTGCTAGGAGCGCGCATCCAGAAAAATCAGAACCAAGCCAAACCCCCGGGGTGAGCATGAATGCGAGGCAGTTGAAAGTCGAGGCCGCGCGGGCTGCCCTTGCCCATGTCAGCGACGGCATGCGCATCGGCATCGGCACCGGGACGACGGCCGACGAATTCGTGCGGCTGCTGGCCGAAAAGATCGCCACCGGCTTGTCCGTCATCGGCGTGCCGACGTCGGAGCGCACTGCAGCCCTTTGCCGCGAACTTGGCGTGCCGCTGTCGACGCTTGAGGAAACGCCCGAGCTCGACCTCACCGTCGACGGCGCCGACGAGATCGACGCGGCGCTGACGCTGATCAAGGGCGGCGGCGGCGCGCTTTTGCGCGAGAAGATCGTCGCGGCGGCATCTCAGCGCATGATCGTCATTGCCGATCGCTCGAAGATGGTCGACACCCTTGGCCGGTTTCCCTTGCCGATCGAAGTCAACCGGTTCGGCCTGCGCGCGACCGAAATCGCGGTCGCGGCAGCGGCCAAAAGTCTCGGCCTTTCCGGCCCGGTTACATTGAGGATGACGGGGGGCCAGCCTTTTGTTACAGACGGCGGCCATTTTATCCTCGATGCATCTTTTGGCCGCATTCCGGATACAAGAGCGCTTTCGAATGCTCTCCATGCCATTCCTGGTGTGGTCGAGCATGGTCTTTTCATCGGGCTGGCGTCAGCGGCCATCATCGCCGGCGGCGACGGCATCCAAACCGTCCATGCCGCCCGAAAACCAGGGAGTTCTACCGATCATGATGTTGCATAACCGGGTTCGCAATCTTTGCGCCGTTCTGGCGGCTTCGGCCGTTTTCGCCTTCTCTTCCCCGGCGTTCTCGCAGGAGATCACGGAATCGCATCTGAAGGCGGCACGGGCGGCGGTCACGGCAATCCACGCGACCGACTCGTTCGACAACATCCTGCCGCAAGCAGCGGCCTCGCTCGAGCAGCAGCTCATCCAGAAGAACCCTGATATGCAGGAGCTGATCGGCAAGACCGTCAGCGAGAAGGCACTGGCGCTGGCCTCGCGCCGTGCCGATCTGGAGAAGGAAGCAGCGCTCGCCTATGCCAAGGTGTTCTCCGAGAAGGATCTCACCGACATCGCCGCCTTCTACAATTCCGATGCCGGCAAGAAGCTGCTCGACAACGGCCCCAACGTGACGCGCGAACTGGTCAAGGCCGCCGACATCTGGCAGAACGGCCTGGCGCGCGATCTCGCCCAGCAGGTCGGCGAAACGCTGGCAGCAGCCGCGAAGGCCGCTGCTCCGGCCGCGCCTGCGCCGGATAACGCAACTGCCCCCGCCGATGGCGCTGCACCTGCCGACGGCGATGCGCCCGCAGACGGTGACCAGCCGGAAGCGCCGAAGAACTAAGACGTCTGATTTCGCCACCGGCATCCTTGCCGCTGGACCAGAAAGCTCGGTGGAAACCGGGCTTTTCTTTTGGCTTCATGCGGCCTACCTGTCGCAAACATTTCCTGAGGCAAGGAACAGCAGCATGGCCGGTTACGACTACGATCTCTTCGTCATCGGCGGCGGCTCCGGCGGGGTGAGAGCGGCGCGCGTGGCGGCAGCGCTCGGCAAGCGTGTCGGCATCGCGGAGGAATACCGCTATGGCGGCACCTGCGTCATCCGTGGCTGCGTGCCGAAAAAACTCTATGTCTATGCCTCGCAATTTCCCGAGCATTTTGCCGACGCCGCCGGCTATGGCTGGACGGTGCCGGAGGCGAGCTTCGACTGGCCGACGCTGGTCGCCAACAAGGACCGCGAGATTGCCCGTCTGGAAGCGATCTACGAAAAGAACGTGAAAGGCGCCGGCGGCGAGACGTTCCACTCGCGCGCCATGCTGGTCGACCCGCATGTCGTGCATCTCCTGGGCGATGACCGCACCGTCACCGCCGACCAGATCCTGATCGCCACCGGCGGCCGGCCGGCGCCGCACCCGGCGCTGCCCGGTCACGAGCATTGCATCTTTTCCAATGAGGTTTTCGACCTCAAGCAACTGCCGAAGGCGATCATGATCGAGGGCGGAGGCTACATCGCCGTCGAATTCGCCAATATCTTCCATGGCTTGGGCGTCGACACCACGCTGGTCTATCGCGGCAAGGAGATACTGTCACGCTTCGACATGGACCTGCGGCACATGCTGCACGAAACCATGGAAAAGAAGGGGATCAAGATCCTCTGCCACGCCGTGTCGGAATGGGTCCGCAAACGGCCGGACGGCAGGCTGGATGCGTTGGTCACCGGCGGCAAGGTACTGACGATCGACCAGGTCATGCTCGCCATCGGCCGCCTCCCAAACACCGAGAATATGGGCCTGGAAGGCGTCGGTATCGAGCTCGGCATAACCGGCGCCATCGTTGTCGACGAATATTCCCGCACCAACATCGACAACATCTGGGCGATCGGCGACGTCACCAACCGCGTGCAGTTGACGCCGGTGGCGATCCACGAGGCCATGTGTTTCATCGAGACCGCATTCAAGGGCAATCCGACCGCGCCCGACCACGACACCATTCCGACCGCCGTCTTCTCACAGCCGGAGATCGGCACCGTCGGGCTGTCCGAGGACGATGCCGTCAAGCGCTACGCCGATATCGAAATCTACCGCGCCACATTCCGGCCGATGCGGCACACGCTGTCGGGCCGCGACGAAAGGATGCTGACGAAGCTGGTGGTCGATGGCGCCACGCGAAAAGTGCTCGGCGCGCACATCCTCGGGCCGGACGCCGGCGAGATGGCGCAGTTGCTCGGCATTCCGCTGAAGGCCGGCGTCACCAAGGATGATTTCGACCGCACCATGGCCGTCCACCCGACGGCAGCGGAGGAACTGGTCACCATGTACAAGCCCACCTACCGCGTGAAGAACGGCGTGCGGGTCGATTGACGCCCGCGCGCTCGATCTTGAAGAACCCCCCATGGCAGCCGCTGTGCCACCGCGATGGGAGGCCTGAAGCTTATTACAACAAAGTGCCGCGCAGGATGACCAGCGCCACCGAGAAATAGATCACCAGGCCGGTGACATCGACCAGCGTGGCGACGAACGGCGCCGAGGCGCTCGCCGGATCGAAGCCGATCCGTTTCAGCGCGAACGGCAGCATCGACCCCGACAGCGAGCCGAAGGTGACGATACCGACAAGGGCTGCCCCCACGGTCGCCGCGATCAGCGGCCAATGCGGCCCATAATCGTAGAAGCCCATATACTGCCAGAGCGCGATGCGGCAGATGCCGACCACGCCAAGCATGGCGCCGAGTACCAGGCCGGTTGGCAATTCGCGCAACGCCACCCGCCACCAGTCACGAAGGCCGATCTCGCGCAGCGCCAGCGCGCGAATGACGAGCGAGGTCGCCTGCGAACCGGAATTGCCGCCCGAGCTCATGATCAGCGGAATGAACAGAGTGAGCACGATCGCCTTCTCCAGTTCGCCTTCATAGCTTTGCATGGCGTTGGCGGTCAGCATCTCCGAGATGAACAGCGCGCACAGCCAGCCGCCGCGCTTCTTGATCATCGCGAGAAAGCTCATCTTCATGTAGGGCTCGTCGAGCGCCTCCATGCCGCCGAAACGGTGCGCGTCCTCGGTCGTCTCCTCGATCATGATGTCGATGATGTCGTCGATGGTGACGATGCCGAGGATCTTGCCGTGGTCGACGACGGGAACCGCGAGCAGGTCATATTTGGAGATCGTCTGCGCCAGTGTCTCGCGATCGGTCAGCGGCGTCACCGTCACCGGGGCGCGATCCGGCGCCACCGACAGGATCGGATCGTCCGGCTCGCCGGTGATCAGCCGGCGCAGGCCGGTCGAGCGCACCAGCACATGCGTGTCTGGATCGACGATGTAGATGGCGTAGACGGTCTCCCGCGTCCGCTCCACCTTGCGGATGTAGTCGAGCGTGCGCCCGACGGACCAGTCCGACGGCACGCTGACGAATTCGGTCGTCATGATCGAGGCGGCGCTGCCTTCGGGATAGCCGAGAATGGAAAGCAGCGTTGCCCGCAGCGGCGGGACCAACCCGCCGAGCAGCTCGGAGCTCGCCGGTTCGTCCAGTTCGCGCAGGATATCGGCGGCGCGGTCGACCGACATGGCGGTCAGGAGCTTGCACGCTTTGGCGCGCGGCAGCGCCTCGGCCAGATCGGAGGCGCCGTCGAGTTCAGGCTGGTCGAAGATCTCGACCAGCCGCTCGAACGGCATTTCGCAAAGCAGTTCTATCGCGGTATCGCGAGATTCCCGGTTCAGGGCCTCGACGACATCGGCGACGTGATCATTGGCAAGGATACGCGCGATAGCGACGGCATCGTCGCTTGCTACGACGGGGGTAAATTCGTTCATGGCTCACTCCTTGCCGTCCGGCGGGACGTGAGCCGTTAGAGGTCACATCGAGGCGGACGGCGGTTGCGTTCGACTACTGTCGCCAGGCATGGCGCGGTGACCTTTCTGCTCGCGGGTTCGAGTTGGAATTCAGCGAGCGGGCGCAACATAGGAGCGCATCTTGGCGAGTCAATCGCGGGGGTGGCGGAAAACAGCCGGGAGCCGCCCAATCGCGAGACTGTGATGATTATTGAAGGGGGAGGGAGCGAGTGCCCCGCCGCCAGTGGCGGAACGCGCTTCGGCGTGGCTGCTATTTCTGCTTCAGCCGGCGTGAAAAACGCATCCATTTGTCCTCGACCGGCCGCGGCTGCGTAAGGATGGTGGTGAGCTCGCGCGGAAGGTTCGGAACAAGCGGCCTCTTGGTGGCGACGCCGTCGGCGATCGCGACCACGCTGTGGTAGAATTCCTCGCCCGAGGCCGAGCGTGGCGCCACCGCCTCATGCATGATGCTGATCACCGTGACATCGGGACAGTTGTCCTTGATGGCCTGGTGGAAGGCGATCTTGCCATCCGGATCGAGCGCGCCGGTCGCTTCGTCGAGGAACAGCAGTCCCGGTTGCTGCAGCACGATGCGGGCCACCACCAGCTTCTGCTTCTGGCCGCCGGACAGCAGCTGGTCCCAGATCTTTCCCTCGCGGCTTTCATCGGCCATGTGTTCGATGAAATCGCCAAGGCCGGCCTTGTGCAGGGCTGCCGCGACCTGCGCATCGCCATAGTCGTCCTCGGAGCCGGGCAGGCACACCAGCTGCTTCAGCGACACCTGCTGCAGCTTGACCTCCTGGGCGGCATAGAAGCTCCTCACACCGTCAGGGAAGACGATGGTGCCGCGGCCATAAGGCCACAAGCCGTTGATCGCCTTGATCAGCGAAGTCTTGCCGCAGCCGGATTCGCCCTTGAGGAATGCCCACTCGCCGCGCCGAAAGCGCAGATTGGCTGCGCTCAGGAACGGCGTGGCGTCTTCACCCTGATGCGCCAGTTCAAGCTTCTGGATGGTCAGGCCGAAGACCGGGTTCTGGCTGGCATAGTGGAAGTCGGAACGGCCGGTCTGGCTGTAGAATTCCTGCGGCTGTTGGACGTTCTCAATGGCGTGCGCCAACTCGATGACGCGCTGGCTGTTGGCCCGCAAGGTGGCGAGACTCGGCATGACATGGATGAACCAGGAACATTTGCTGATCAGCGCGTTGACCTGCTCGGAACCGGTTATGTAGCCCTTGAGGTCGACGCCGTTGTGGATGAACGGCACCAGACCAGGTCCGTAGGCGACAACTTTGGCCCCGACGAAATTATAGACCGATTCGAATCCCGCATAGAGGGTGTTGACGATGTTGAGCTTCGACCAGGTGGTATCGATATCGAGATAGAGCCGTCCATGTATCGTCTTTTGCACGTCTTCGCCTTGCGACGCCGACACATGGAAACTGCGGCGCAACAAAGTGATCAGCTCGCTGCGATAGGTGCCTTCGGCCTTCTGCATCCTGACGTTGAGCCACTCCAGCATTCCGCCGAGTTTGACCGCGATCCAGGTATTGACCGGCACGTAGATGGCAACCGCCAGCAGAGCGAGGACGGCGCTGCCATAGCTGCCGAGGGCATCCAGGCCTTTTACCTCCACGGAATTCGCCAGCAAAGCGCCGCCGACAAAATAAAGTGAGGTGAAGACGCCGAACACACCTTGGGCAAGCCCGATGGCGCCGCCCGCCATGTCTTTGATGGATTCCTGCACGCGCTGATCGATGTTGTCGGGCGCTGGCGCATCTGGCGAGCCATTCTGGGCGTGGTAGTGCGTATGGTTGGTATCGAGCAGCGCCGCATTGAAACGCGCGTTCAACCAGGCGCGCCATTTGCGATGCAATGTCGCCGATACAAATTTGCAGGCGCCTATGATTCCCATGTCCTTGAACACGACCAGCAGGACAAGCAGGCCGGCATTGGTAAGCACCGATTCAAGGGGCGTGGTATTCGCGGCGTCGTGAAAAAAAGCGATTGAGGCTGCCAGTTCGCCCGCCAACACGGTAAACCAGACGTCCGCCTTGCTCGACAGGGCTATGATGAGTGCGAGGACGACGGTGAGAGCCCAGGCTTCCCTCCACCGGTCCGAGAACCAGTAGGCCCGCATCAGTCCCCAGAAGGTCCGCATCGACGATACTGGCGTCAGGGGCGACGGCCCGGCGGGGGCGTCGCGGTTCCAAAGTGCCGATATTGAACGTCGCGGTCTGTCGACCCGAATCACAATCCCGCCCAAACCTTTCTTAGTTTTGTTACGGATAGTAACACCAATTGATCATTTTCTATGAATTTTATCCCGGCGAATGTGAGGCAGCCCACCCGCCGTTGCCATGAGGCAACAGTCGGTGCTGGGATGCCGCCGTTTCCAGGCCAAATATCCCCTTCATTTCAGTGCTTTGCGAGAACGCTCAGATGTGCGGAAATATTCCCTGAGGGAAGGCTCATACACGGCTTTGTGACCAAAAAGCCTTGCCCATCAGCCGGTTTTCCTGGTGCGCGCTAACCGGATCGGTCGAAAAACTGCCATCGGTGATCGCTCCAAGGCTGCGCGAATCATCTCACAGGCCATCATGTCGGGCACGCAAGATCGCCCTGCACAGCGACTGTTCATGCGTCCGCACGCGCTTTTTAGCTGCAGCTTAACGCCGTTTGACAATCGTGCGCGCTGGAATGAACCTTGCCGGGCACTGTCGGCACCCAGCATATCCGGTTCTTGAACAAGGAAGCTCTCCATGCTTGCACGCGCCGCCGCTCCCGCAATCCTGTCGTTCCTTGCCTGGCTGCCTCTGGCGCATGCCGGCAGCCAGACCATTGCGGCAAGCGCCGAAGGGCAAATCGAGTTCAATGGGCCGTCCGGCAACATCGGCTGCATCTACACGCCGAAGGGCGGCACCAGCACCTACGAGCCACAGGATGGCGGTCCGGAACTGAGCTGTTCGCGCGTCGAGCCCAGCTACGTCACCGTGATCCTTGGGCCGAACGGCCCGGCGACATTGATCAAGAATCCGGGAGAGCAGGGCTGCTGCAGCGATGTCGCGAAGCTGGCCTATGGCAACAGCTGGAGCAAAGGGCCGTTTACCTGCCAGTCGTCAACCAAGGGACTGACCTGCACGGGCAGCAACGGGCATGGCTTCTTCCTCAGCAAAGCCAAGGTGACGGTGAAATAACTTCGGTCAGCCGGCCTTTTCCAGCTCGCCCTTGGCCTTTGCAGCCGCGACCTGGCGGATGGCATCAGTCAGCGTGTCGGCGTCCTGCGCGCCCATGACGGCGTATTTGCCTTCGAGCAGGAAGCACGGCACGCCGGTGATCCCCATCCGCGATGCCGTGGCGATTTCTGTGCGCACCTCCTCGACGTCGGCATCGGTCGGCAGGAGCGTTTCGACCACGGCAGCGTCCATGCCTGCCTCGCGGGCGGCATCGACCAGCACGGCGTGGTCGCCAATATTGCCGCCTTCCTCGAAATACAGCTGGAACAGCCGGCGCACGAGCCGGTTCTGCACGGCTTCACCGGCGGCACCGGCCCAGCGGATGACACGATGCGCGTCCAGCGTGTTGGCGGCGACCTTGATGGCGTCGAAAGCGAAATCGATGCCTTCGGCTTCGCCGAGCGGCTCTATGCGGGCATGCATCTGACGGATGCGCTCGTCGCTGCCGAATTTGGCCAGCATGTATTCGCGCCGGTCCTTGCCCTCGAGCGGGATGGTCGGGTCGAGCTGGAACGGCCGCCAGCGCACATGAACCTCAACGTCGCCGGCAGCGGCAATCGCTTTATCCAGCCGCTTCTGGCCGACGAAGCACCAGGGGCAGACGACGTCGGAAACCACGTCGACCGTAATGGAATTGTCATCGCTCATCTTGATCTCCTGCAGCCGAGCGTTTTACCGAGCATGATCTCGGCTACGCTCAGTTCGGCTTGCGCCACCATGTCGGCCATTGATAACCGAATATGGGTGTCTTTTTGGGATGATCCAGGTAATTCCAGTAAGCGAGCCATTGCTGCGCGTTGTACTGCATCGGCACCATGTAATTGCCGGAGATCAGCAATCGGTCGAGCACGCGCACGGCGGCGACATAGTCTTCCTTGGTCCGTGCTCTCAGCATCGCGTCGATCGCCGCGTCGACCGCCGGATCGGCGACGCCGGCCAGATTGAATGAACCTTCTCTTTTGGCCTCTGAAGAACCCCAGCGAAGGTTCTGCTCCATACCGGGAGACAGCGAGTTGCTGAACCCGCTCGACCCGACAAGAACCTCAAAGTCGAAACGCTGCTTGCGCGACTGGATCTGGTCGGCTTCGAGGCTGCGGATGGTCACCGCGATGCCGATCTTTTCCAGCGAGCGCTGATAGATGGCGGCAAAGCGTTCCTCGTCCTGCGAGGCCGTCAGGATCTCGAAACCGAACGGGTTTCCCTTGGGATCCAGCAGGACGCCGTCCCTAACGGCGTAGCCCTGGCTCTTCAGCAGGTCGAACGCCAGCTTCAGTACCTTGCGGTCCTGGCCGGTGCCGTCATTCACCGGCGGGCGCCAGCTGCCGTCCATGACATCGGCCGGCACGCGGCCGGGGTAGGGCGCCAGCAGCGCCTTTTCCCTGTCGCTGGCGGGATGGCCGAGCGCGGAAAGTTCGGAGTTTTGCCAGTAGCTCATCGTGCGCGTGTACTTGCCGCCGAACAGGTTCTTGTTGGCCCATTCGAAGTCGTAGAGCATGCCGAGCGCGCGCCGCACCTCCGGATTGGAAAACTTCTCCAGTCGCGTGTTGAACAGGAAGCCGGTCACCACGGGCGGTATGCCGGTGTCGAAGGTCTCGGCGATCACCTCGCCGCGATGGAAGGCGGGAAAATCGATATCGCGCTCGCGCTTGACCGGATCGCCCTCATCGTAAATGGCGCAGATGCCTTTCTTGAACGCTTCCGTCTTGGCATTGGCGTTGAGGAAGTACTCGATGGTGATCTGGTCGTAATTGTCGAAGCCGCGCTTGGAAGGGATGTCCTTGCCCCAGTAATTCGGATTGCGCTTGAAGACGATGCGCTGTCCCGGCTGCACCTTGTCGATGGTATAGGGACCGCTGCCGATCACCGGCTTCAGCGTCGTCTTGTCGAAGGTATCCTTGTTGAAGGCGTGCTTTGGGATGATCGGCGTCAGTGCGATGATCAAGGGGGTCTCGCGATTGGCCTTGTCGTTGAAGGTGAAGCGCACGCTGTGATCGCCGGTCTTTTCGAGCTTGGCGATCAGGCTCATGCGGTCCCTGTAGGGCGGGCGGCCCTTGTCGGTGAAGACATCGTAGGTGAACAGCACGTCATCCGGCGTCACCGGCTCGCCGTCGGACCACTTTGCATTTGGGTTGAGATGGAACTCGATCGACTTGCGCTCGGGATCCATATCGGCTGTGTCTGCGAGCAGGCCATAGAGGCTGAAGGCCTCGTCGTAGTTGCGCATCATCAACGGCTCGAAGACGAGATTGCCGAAAATGAGGTCCTGCATGCCGCGCGCCGTGGTGCGCAGGCTCTTCAGGATGAACGGGTTCAGATTGTCGAAGCTGCCGACGACGCAGTAAGTGATGTTGCCGCCCTTGGGCGCATCGGGATTGACGTAGTCGAAATGCTGGTAGTCGGCTGGCAGCGCCGGCTCGCCCTGCATGGCGATGGCATGTTTCGGTTCCGACATCGCCACGCCGGGTGCAAAGGCGAAGAACGAAATTGCGGCGATCAGCCAAACAAGAATGCGGCCCATGACCGTCTCCTTACTGGGCGGCTTGATGATTCGGAGTGCACCCTAACATGGCGCCGCGGCGCTCCGGCCAGATACATCAACCCAAATCGCACGACCCAAATTGCGCGGCCAAGAATTGCAGGCGGCGGGCTGGATTCGGCTGCTCATGCAGTGTAACACGCGCTCCGAAGTCATTCTGTTGCCTCAATTCGGCAACAGGTAGCAGGACCACACGGCGCGAAGAAGCCGGTCCCGGGATCATTTGAGAGGAAATGCACGACATGACGAGCCTGAACAGCAACGCATACCGCCTTTCGGTCATGGCCGCGGGCGTGGTCGGCTTTCTGGGCGCCGGACTTCCCACCGCTTCGGCACAGCAACAGATTCCGCAGGGTTGGTTCAAGGCCTGCACCAAGCAGGAAGATGTCGACATCTGCAATGTCCAGAACATCATCACTGCCGGCAACGGCCAGTTCGTCACCGGGGTTAGCCTAATCGAGTTGAAGGGCAAGGTAAACCGCAAGGTCTTCCAGGTCACGGTTCCCCCAGGTCGCCTGGTGCCCCCCGGCATCGCCCTGCAGATAGACGCCGGCAAGGCGACGAAGCTGGATTATGTCATTTGCTTCGCCGACCGTTGCGTTGCCGAAGTGCCGCTGACCGACGCGCTCGTCGCGTCCTTCAAGAAGGGACAGGCGATCACGCTGACCTCGATCAACTTCCAAAGTCAGCCAAATCCCATCAAGGTTGCCTTGACCGGCTTCAGCGGCGCCTTTGACGGCGCGCCGCTGCAGCAGTCGGACATCGAGGATCGGCAGAAAAAACTTCAGGATTTCGTCGTCAAGAACAACCAGGACTTCGCCAAGAAGCTCAAGGACGAGCAGGCCAAGGCCAAAGCCGCCAACTAATCGCCGGGACAGATACCGGAGCGACAAAAAGCGGGGTCATGCCCCGCTTTTTTGTTGTCGTCACGTCGATGCAAGGTGATGTCAGTGTCTCGACTGGCGTTTTGGCTCATAGCGTCCGTCGGGCCGCTTGTCGAACATCTCGCCGATCTGTGGATGCCGGACCGGTTCGCCCGATTGATCCTCGAGCAGGTTCTGCTCGGAGACATAGGCGATGTATTCGGTTTCCGAATTCTCGGCGAGCAGATGGTAGAACGGCTGGTCCTTGCGCGGCCGCACGTCGGCCGGGATGGCTTCGTACCATTCGTCGGTGTTGGCGAATTGCGGATCGACATCGAAAATGATGCCGCGGAACGGAAACAGCCGATGACGAACCACCTGTCCGATCGAAAATTTGGCCGTTTTCATCATACTCACCACTAAGCCTCTAGAGCGCCCGGCGTCCCCTCGAATGTGCGAAGAGCGCTCTAAGACTTTGAATTTACACACACCGTGGCCAACAATCGAGCCCGACTTAGGTCTGGGATCAGGCTTTATTTGGCGCAGATGGCGTGTCAGTTCAATGCCGAAGCGCTTGACGCCCGATGAAGCTACGGGCTAGCCCGGTCCCGGGGTTTCGGGCCAGGGCAAAAATGTCTGACATTGTCGGTCTTGTTATTCCGTTCTTCGGGCTGATTTTCATCGGCTTTCTGGTCGCGCGCATAACCAGGCAGCCGCTGGAGGCGCTTGGCTGGATGAACACCTTCATCGTCTATGTCGCGCTTCCTGCCCTGTTCTTCCAATTGCTGGCCCGCACGCCGTTCGAACAGTTGACCGAATGGCGCTTCATCTTCGGCTCGGTATTTTCCACCTACACGATCTTCTCGATCATGTTCGTATGGTCGGTGACGGCGTCGCGCGGCGAGATCGCCCAGTCGACGATCAAGGCGCTGGCCGCGGCCTACGGCAATATCGGCTATATGGGGCCGGGGCTGGCGCTGCTCGCCTTCGGCGAACAAGCGGCGGTCCCCGTTGCGCTGATCTTCTGCTTCGAAAATATCATGCATTTCGCCATCGCGCCGATGATGATGGCGCTGTCGGGCGACGACAAGACATCGCCGTGGCGGCTCATCCTCGGCGTAGTCAGGAAAATCGTCCTGCACCCGTTCATCATCGCGACCGCGCTTGGCGTCGGCGCCGCCTATCTCGGCTTTCACCCACCGCAGCCGGTCGATCGCCTGCTCGAATATCTGTCTCGGGCGGCCGCCCCTTGCGCCCTGTTTGCCATGGGCGTGACGCTTGCGCTCCGGCCCCTCAACCGCGTGCCGCATGAGTTGGCGTCGATCGCGGCGCTGAAGCTGATCCTGCATCCATCGCTCTGCTACGTCGTGCTGAGCTGGATCGGGAACTTTTCCGAAATCTGGGTTTTTTCAGCCGTGCTTTTGGCGGCATTACCGACCGCAACCAACGTCTTCGTCATCGCCCAGCAATATGGCGTCTGGGTGCAACGCGCGTCGGCCAGCGTGCTGATCACCACCTGCCTCTCGGTGCTGACGGTGACCGGGCTGCTCTACATGATCCGCCACGGCATCTTACCGCCGGACCTGTTTCCCTGAACCGCCGGTAAGCGCCGCAAAGCCGCTGCCCGGCCTCAAGCCTTCGCGCATGAAAAAGGCGCGCAGCGGCGCGAAACTGCCGAGCACATTGAGGCCGGCGCTGCGTGCCATCTGCGCCGGCAACATGTCCGACAGCAACGACATGTTAAGCAGGTTGACCGCGCCCGAACGCGCCAGAATGTCGGGACGGCGCCTGGAATCATAGGCGGCCAAAGCCCTTGCGGCGCCAGGGTCGCCGCGATTTTCGCGTGCGATTCCAATCAGATCCTCGACGTCCCTGATGCCGAGGTTTAGACCTTGGGCCCCGATCGGCGGGAACACATGTGCAGCCTCGCCGACCAGCGCCACACGGTTTTGCGCGAAGCGCCCCGGTGATGCCGCTGAAAGCGGGTAAATTTGTCGGCCGGGCTCGACCGACACCCGGCCCAGCATCGACTGCATCTGCTGCTCGACACGCTCGGAAAGCGTCGCGTCATCGAGTGCGGCGAGGTCCTTCGCCGCCTCCGGTTTCACCACCCAGACGAGGCTGGAGCGGTTGCCGGGCAGCGGCACCTGGGTGAACGGCCCGGTCTCTGTGTGGAACTCGGTCGAGGTGAAGCCGTGTTCGCTGCGATGGCCAAAATTCAGCACCAGCGCCGCTTGGCGGTAGGATCGCACCGAGGCCACTATGCCTGCCGCCTCGCGCGCCGGCGACAGGCGCCCATCGGCAGCGACCGCAAGCGCGGCCGAGACTTCGCGACCATCAGTCAAGACGGCATGCGCCTGATCGGCGTCCAGACGCCAACTCTCGACCATCGACGTCAGCCATTCGATGCCGGGATGGGCCGCGACGGACTTGGCCAGCGTCGGGTTCAGCGCACTATTGGGCAGGTTGAGCCCGAACTGCTCCTCGCCGATCTCCATGGCGCGAAAAGTCACCACCGGGCTGCGGATCAGCCGGCTGGTCGCATCAACGATGCGCATGACCTTCAGCGGCGCGGCCTTCGGCGCAAGTTCGGCCAGCACGCCCAGCCGATCGAGAACCTTGAGAGCAGGGTTCATCAGCGCCGTGGTCCGGCCATCGGGCCCGCCTGCTTCGGGTCCGACCAGGGTTACCGGAAAGCCCGCCTCGGCGAAACCGAGCGCCGCGATCAGTCCGGCAGGGCCGCTGCCGGCTACCAGTATCCGTGCTGTCTCGCGATGATCCAAATTGGACTTCCAGTTTGCGATGCAGGTGTCTACCCATGGATATAGGTCAGACCATGCGGCTTGATCAACGCGGCGATTAGGCTCATTCGGTTGTCATGACCGGCCAGCAGGACGATTTCAGCCATCTCGACCGCGCCGGCCGCGCCACGGCAAGCCTGGCCCGCAGCCCCCGCCTGACGGTCAACATCGCCATCGCCGGCGGCATTCTGCTCGCCTGGTTCATTCTCGGCGCCATGGCGATCCGCGGCGCCGAAGCCCGGCTCCCCGGCGTACCAGGCGATGTGGTCCTGCGATATCTGCCGCAACTGCCGCTGCCGGATGTCCTCGACCGCTTCTTCGGCATGTGCCTGACGCCCGCACCACTTGATGCCGGCGGCGCACCGGTTCTGGCGCTGATCGTGATGTGGTTTTTGATGGCCGTGGCGACGATGCTGCCGTCGGCGGCGCCGATGATCCGTACCTATTGTGAAATCGCCGACACCGCCCGCATCAAGGGCGAGCCGGTGGCCCATCCGCTGGTCCTGGCTGCCGGCTACCTCTCGACATGGCTTGTCGCCTCTATCGGCTTCGCGGTGCTGACGTTGCTCGTCCACGCATTTACGTCCTCCGCTCGATTGCTCGATCCGGTGAGCGGCCTTGCCGCGGCGGCCGCGCTGCTGGTTGCCGGCCTCTACCAGTTCAGCAGCCTCAAGCAGGCCTGCCTGACAAAATGCCGGAACCCGTTCTCGACACTGTTTTCCAACTGGAGCGCGGAGCCGGGTGGCATCTTCCGGCTAGGGCTGAAGCAGGGCCTGTGGTGCCTCGGCTGCTGCTGGGCGCTGATGCTGGTGATGTTTGCCGTCGGCGCGATGAACGTGTTCTGGATGGCGCTGATCGGCCTGTTCACCTTGATCGAAAAACAGACCACCGGCAGCCTTCCAACCCGAGTGGCCGGTGCGATACTGCTTGTCTGGGTAGTCGCCCTGCTAGTAGTCTCGGCATGACGGGGGAGAATTCCATGGCAGAGCAAGGCTGGGCAATGAAAGGAGAGCTCGTACTCTCCTGCAATTGCACGGTTTTTTGTCCTTGCGTGCTGTCGCTTGGCAGCCATCCGCCGACGGAGGGTTATTGTCAGACCTGGGCGGGCTTCCGCATCGACGCAGGCCATTTCGGCGAGGTCGACCTGTCCGGCCTCAATCTCGGTCTGGTCATGGAAATCCCCGGCTTTATGAGCCGCGGCAACTGGACCGCAGGCCTGTTCATCGACAAGCGCGCCTCCGTCTACGCGGTGAAAGCGCTGACCAGGATCTTCACCGGGAAGGCCGGCGGAACAACCTCGCTGTTGTCGATCCTTGTCGGCAAGTTCCTCGGTGTCGAGCAGGTGCCGATCACCTACGAGACGCGTGACAAGACCCGTATTTTCCAGATACCGAAGATCATCGACGGGGCGGTCACACCGATTCCCGGCAAGGATCGCGAGAAGGATACCGTGATCGGCAACTCGGAATACTGGATCGCGCCGGAGATCATCGTGGCCAGGTCCGACAAAAGCAAGATGCGGGCGTTCGGCCACAACTGGAACTTTGCCGGCCGCTCGGCCGAAATCTGCAAACTGGATTGGCGGGGCTCGTGAGCAAGAACACAACCGCCAGGAATGCCGCCAAAAAGATCACCGACCGGATACCCAGGCCGAAGAAAAAGGTCACCTGGCCGCAGGCGCGGGCATTCTCGGTGCATCTGTTGACCGCGTCTGGCTCGTTCCTGGCCTTCCTGTCTCTGGTGGCGGCAAGCGAGCAACGCTGGACGGCGATGTTCTGGTGGCTGGGGCTGGCGCTGTTCGTCGACGGCATAGACGGGCCGATCGCGCGCAAGCTTGAGGTCAAGGAGATCCTGCCGACCTGGTCGGGCGAACTCCTCGACAACATCATCGACTATGTCACCTATGTGCTGATCCCCGCCTTCGCGCTCTACCAGCGCGGCTTCATGGGCGAAGGGCTGTCTTTCCTGTCGGCGGCCATCATCGTGGTGTCCAGCGCCATCTATTATGCCGACACCGGAATGAAGACGAAGGAGAACTTCTTCAAAGGCTTTCCGGTGGTCTGGAACATGGTCGTGTTCACGCTGTTCGTCATCGAGCCGGGACAGTGGGTGTCCTTCGGCGTCGTCGTGGCGGCCGGCATCCTCACCTTCGTGCCGATCAACTTCATTCATCCCGTGCGGGTGGTGCGGCTGCGGCCAATTAATCTTGGCATGACGCTGCTCTGGTGTGCTTTCGGTGCGCTGGCGCTGGCGCAGGCGGCCCTTGCCGCCTTCTACGACCAGATCGGCGTTTTGGGCGAACAGGTCGGCGTCTTTACCAAGGTCGGCATCACCATCACCGGACTTTACCTCGCCTGCATCGGCGGTATCATGCAGTTCTTCCCCAAACTCGGCGCCAAGCCGGACACTAAGAAAGCCTGACCGCAGGAAAGCCCACAAATGTCCAAAGCAATCCGTATCCACGCCCATGGCGGTCCGGAAGTCCTGACCTATGAAGACGCCGATCCGGGACAACCCGGCGCCGGGCAGATCCTGGTCAGGCACACCGCGATCGGCCTCAATTTCATCGATGTCTATCACCGCATCGGCCTCTATCCGCCGCCCGGCGGCTTCCCGCTGATCCCGGGCGGCGAGGCGGCAGGTGTGGTTCTCGAGGTCGGCGCAGGCATCGACTGGCTGAAGCCGGGCGACCGCATCGCCTATGCCGTCAATGTCGGTGCCTATGCCGAACAGCGCATTGTCGCCGCCGACCGCGTGGTCAAGGTACCGGACCGCATCAGCGACGAACAGGCCGCCGGCATGATGCTTAAAGGCATGACGGCGGAGTATCTGTTGCGCCGGACCTTCAAGGTGAAGGCAGGCGACACCATCCTGTTTCATGCCGCCGCCGGCGGCGTCGGGCTGATCCTGGGACAATGGGCAAAACATCTCGGCGGCACCGTCATCGGCACGGCAAGCTCAACCGACAAGATCGAGCTCGCCAAGGCGCATGGCTTCGACCATGTCATCAACTACAAGGAGCAGGATTTCGTCGCCGGCGTCGCCGCCATCACCGGCGGCAAGAAATGTGACGTCGTCTACGATTCGGTCGGCAACGACACATTCCCGGCCTCGCTCGACTGTCTGAAGCCGCTCGGCATGTTCGTCTCTTTCGGTCAGTCCTCTGGACCGATCCCGTCATTTTCGATGTCGCTGCTGGCGCAGAAGGGCTCGCTGTTCGCTACCAGGCCGACGCTGTTCGTCTACAACGCCAAGCGTGAAGACCTCGAAATCTCCGCCGCGGCATTGTTCGATGTGGTGTTGAGCGGTGCGGTCGAGATCAAGATCAACCAGCGCTATGCGCTGAAGGACGCCGGCAAGGCGCAAGCCGATCTCGAAGGGCGCAAGACCACGGGTACGACAATACTGATCCCCTGACGGAGGTTTGCCTTCCTTTCAGTGCTTTGCCGCGGCGCCCAGGCACTGTTTGCACGAAAAACCGGTCGGTCGGTTTGTTGTGCGAAACGGGCCTATCTTTACCCCTTGAGTTTCCGCTGAAATTCTTGAAGCTCTTTCAAGGTGGGTGCTGCTTTCGCACGAGAGCGGCCAGCGCATACGATGTTGGCGGGAACACAGAACATATCCGGAAACCGGATGGGAGGCACTGTGAGTGCAGATCATGATGGAGCGAACCTGCTTGAGGTTCGTGGCCTGACCAAGATATTCGGCACGCTGACTGCGTGCGATCATATCGACCTCAACATCGCCAAGGGCGAGATCCACGCGCTGCTTGGCGAAAACGGCGCCGGCAAGTCGACGCTGGTCAAGATGCTGTTCGGTTCGCTGGAGCCCAATTCCGGCGAGATATTCTGGAACGGCGAAGCGGTGCGGATCACCAGTCCGGGCATGGCGAAGAAGCTCGGCATCGGCATGGTGTTTCAGCACTTTTCGCTGTTCGAGGCGCTGACCGCGGCCGAGAATATCGCTCTGTCTCTGGATGACGGCTCACCGATCAGCTCGATCGCGGCCAAGGCGAGGGCGCTTTCCTTCAGCTATGGCCTGCCGCTCGATCCGGACTCGCTGGTCGGCGATCTCTCGGTCGGCGAACGCCAGCGCATCGAGATCATCCGCTGCCTGTTGCAGACGCCGCAGCTCATCATCCTCGACGAGCCGACCTCGGTGCTGACGCCGCAGGAAGCCGACAAGCTGTTCGAAACGCTTGAGCGCCTGCGCTCGGAGGGCAAATCCATCCTCTACATTTCGCACCGGCTGGAAGAGGTCAAACGCATCTGCGACCGCGCCACCGTGCTGCGTCACGGCAAGGTCGTCGGCCATTGCAAACCGCGCGAGGAAACGGCTTCGTCGCTGGCCCGCATGATGGTCGGCAACGAGGTGAAGGCCGTGGTGCGCGCACCGGCCGAAGGCATCGAGGCCGCGCAGCCGCTGCTCGAAATCCGCGCCCTCAGCCGCAAGCCGGCAACCCCGTTTTCGATCCCGCTGAAGAATATCAACCTCACTGTGCGCGCCGGCGAGGTGATCGGCATTGCCGGTGTCGCCGGCAACGGCCAGGGCGAGTTCTTCGAATCCGTCTCCGGCGAGGTGCTGCAGCAGGACGCCGCATCCGTGCGCATCCGCGGCAAGGATGCCGGCTCGCTCTCGATCACAGGCCGGCGGCTGATGGGCGCTGCCTTCGTGCCGGAAGAACGCCTCGGCCATGGCGCGGCGCCACGCATGAAGCTTTCGGAAAATCTGCTTCTGTCGCGGCACGCCACCGACGGCAAGGTTTTTGTCGGCGCCGGCGGCACGGTCAAAAGCGGTGCGGTCTATGCCGCCGCCCAGCGCATCATCGTGGCGATGGACGTGCGCAAGAGCGCGCCCGATCCGGAAGCCGCGGCCCTGTCGGGCGGCAATCTGCAGAAATTCATCGTCGGCCGCGAACTCGACCGCAGCCCTGCCGTCATGGTCGTCAACCAGCCGACCTGGGGCGTCGACGCCGGTGCCGCCGCCCACATCCGCCAGGCGCTGATCGAACTGGCGCGCAGCGGCTCGGCGGTTCTGGTCATCAGCCAGGACCTCGATGAGCTGTTCGAGATTTCGGACGCGATCGCGGTCATGCACAATGGCGAATTGTCGAAACCGCTGCCGATCGCCGAGGCAACTTTCGAAAAGATCGGCCTGTTGATGGGCGGCGCCGAGCCCGGCCACGCCGAACATGGTCTGGAGACGGCATGATGCGCCTCGAACTCGTCAAACGCCCGCAGCGCTCGATGCTGTTTTCCGCGCTGTCGCCCTTCATCGCCTTCGCCCTGACGATCATCGCCGGCGCGGTTCTGTTCGCGTTGCTCGGCGTCAACCCGCTGAGCGCATTCGAGATCTATTTCATCGAGCCGATCAGCCAGGTCTGGCAGTTGCATGAACTGGCGATCAAGGCCGCACCTTTGATCCTGATCGCGGTCGGCCTGTCGGTCTGTTACAAGGCCAACATCTGGAACATCGGCGCTGAGGGACAGTTCATCCTCGGCGGCATTTTCGGCTCGGCCATTCCGGTGCTGTTTCCCGGGTTCGAAGGCCCGCTTGTGCTGCCGCTGATGCTGTTGTTCGGCATGGTCGGCGGCGCCGCCTATGCGGCAATCCCTGCTCTCCTAAAGACGCGCTTCGGCACCAACGAAATCCTGACCAGCCTGATGCTGGTCTACGTCGCCCAGCTTTTCCTCGACTGGCTGGTGCGCGGCCCCTGGCGCGATCCGCAGGGCCATGGTTTTCCGCAGACGATCCAGTTCAACGACTCGGCGGTCCTGCCGGAACTGATGCCGGACGCCGGCCGTGCCAATTGGGGTTTTGTCTTCGCGCTTGTTGCAGCCGTGCTGATCTGGGTGCTAATGAGCCGCCTGCTCAAGGGTTTTGAGGTCCGCGTGCTCGGCTCCAGCCCGAGGGCAGGGCGCTTCGCCGGCTTCGGCCTCAACCGCATGGTCTTCTTCGCCTTCCTGCTGTCAGGCGCGCTGGCCGGGCTTGCCGGCATTTCGGAAGTCTCCGGCGCCATCGGCCAGCTGCAACCGGTGATCTCGCCCGGCTACGGCTTCACAGCGATCATTGTGGCGTTCCTCGGCCGGCTCAATCCGCTCGGCATCGTCGCCGCCGGCCTGGTGCTGGCGCTGACTTATCTCGGCGGCGAGGCGGTGCAAAGCGCGCTCGGCATTTCCGACAAGGTGGCGCGTGTGTTCCAGGGCATGCTTTTGTTCTTCGTGCTCGGTTGCGACACGCTCATCCATTACCGCATTCGCCTGGTCGGCATGGCGCTGACGAAAAGCGCGGCGAAGCTTGAAGCCGCGCCGAAGTTGAAGGAAGCCCGCTGATGGACATCGCCGTCAACATCCTTTTGACCATCGCCACGGCGGCAACGCCGCTTTTAATAGCGGCAATCGGCGAACTCGTGGTCGAGCGCTCCGGCGTGCTCAACCTCGGCGTCGAAGGCATGATGATCATGGGCGCCGTCGGCGGCTTCGGCGCCGGCTATCTCACGGGATCGCCCTGGATCGGCCTGTTGGCGGCAATCGCCATGGGTGCCGTGTTCTCGCTGCTGTTTGCGGTGATGACGCTGTCGCTCGCCACCAACCAGGTGGCGACCGGCCTGTCGTTGACGCTGCTTGGCCTCGGCCTGTCCGGCATGATGGGGACCAGCTTCGTCGGCCAGCCGGGCGAGCGGCTGCCAAACCTCTACGTTCCGGTGCTCACCGACATTCCCGTCGTCGGCAGGCTGTTGTTCGGCCAGGACCCAATCTTCTACATCT
This sequence comes from Mesorhizobium sp. M0062, assembly GCF_040323125.1. NCBI lineage: Bacteria > Pseudomonadati > Pseudomonadota > Alphaproteobacteria > Hyphomicrobiales > Phyllobacteriaceae > Mesorhizobium > Mesorhizobium sp. M0062. The sequence goes on along the minus strand of NZ_JAMYUO010000006.1, from coordinate 110,282 downwards.
CGATCGCGCTGACGGCGGCCGTCATGTGGTTCCTGTTCAAGACCCGCACCGGCCTCACCCTGCGCTCGATCGGAGACAGCCACACATCGGCACATGCGCTCGGCATCAAAGTCATCCGCTACCGCTATCTCGCGGTCATCTTCGGCGGCGCCTGCGCCGGCCTTGCGGGCGGCCACCTGTCGCTGGTCTACACGCCGCAATGGGTAGAGAACATGAGCGCGGGCCGCGGCTGGATCGCGCTGGCGCTGGTCGTCTTCGCCTCCTGGCGTCCGTGGCGCGTGCTGGCCGGCGCCTACATCTTCGGCGCGGTGTGGATCGGCCAGCTTCATGCACAGGCATTTGGCATTCCGGTGCCTTCGCAGCTGCTTTCTTCTCTGCCCTATCTGGCAACCGTCGTGGTTCTCGTTCTAATCTCGCGCAACAAGCGTCTGACGATGATGAACACGCCGGCTTCCTTGGGGCAGCCATTCGTTCCGGATCGTTGACAACAAAAACAAACGGGAAGCTCCAAGGCTAAACTCAGAGAGGTAACACAATGAAAAAACTGCTTATCGCGTTGATGACCACGACCGCCGCCATGTCACTGGCGGCGTCCGCACAGGCCGCCGACAAGTTGAAGGCATGCTGGGTCTACACCGGCCCGATCGGCGATTTCGGCTATTCCTACCAGCACGACCAAGGCCGCCTCGAGGTGGAGAAGGCGCTCGGCGACAAGGTCGAAACCGCCTATCTCGAGAACGTCTCGGAAGGTCCCGATGCCGACCGCGCTTTCGAGCGTCTGGCGCGCGAAGGCTGCAAGATCATCTTCGGCACCTCTTTCGGCTTCATGGACCCGGAAGTGAAGGTCGCCAAGAAGTTCCCCAAAGTGATGTTCGAGCACGCCACCGGCTACAAGACCGCTGACAATCTCGGCATCTACAATGCGCGCTTCTATGAAGGCCGCTACGTGCTCGGCCAGATCGCCGCCAAGGAATCGAAGGCAGGGGTCGCCGGCTATATCGTTTCTTTCCCGATCCCCGAAGTGGTGATGGGCATCAACTCCTTCATGCTCGGCGCGCAATCGGTCAACCCGAACTTCAAGGCCAAGATCGTCTGGGTGAACTCCTGGTTCGATCCGGGCAAGGAAGCCGACGCGGCCAAGGCGCTGTTCGACCAGGGCGCCGACATCATCGTCCAGCACACGGATTCCACTGCGGCACTGCAGGTGGCGGAAGAGCGCAAGCTGCACGGCTTCGGCCAGTCCTCCGACATGATCAAGTTCGCGCCGAACGCGCAGCTGACCTCGCTGACGGACGAATGGGGGCCGTACTACATCAGCCGCGTCCAGGCAGCGCTCGACGGCACCTGGAAGCCTGACAATGTCTGGCTCGGCATCAAGGACGGCGCCGTCAAGCTGGCGCCCTTCACCAATATGCCGGACGATGTGAAGGCGATGGCCGAGGCAACCGCCAAGAAAATCGCAGATGGCTGGAACCCCTTCACAGGACCGGTCGCCAAGCAGGACGGCACGCCGTGGCTCAAGGACGGCGAAGTAGCCGACGACGGCACGCTGCTCGGCATGAACTTCTATGTGAAGGGCGTCGACGACAAGTTGCCGCAGTAAGTATCGGAAACGCAAAAGAGAAGGGGCGCCGCCCGGCGCCCTTTTTCACTTCGCGGGCTGCACGCTTCGACTGCGAAACCGCGCCGAGGGCTGTGCCAAAAATCCGATGGCGCCGGGAGGCGCCCTTTTTGGTAATTTTCTAAACCGCCGAGCCGTAAAGGTCGTAGGCGTCGGCGCGGTCGATCTTGACCGTGACGATGTCGCCTTGGCGCAGCGGGCGGCGCGACTGGATATGCACCGAACCGTCGATCTCGGGCGCGTCGTATTTTGTCCGGCCCTTGGCAGACGTGCCATGCGCCTCGTCGATCAGCACCGGCAGGCGCTTGCCGACCTTCTTGGCCAGCTGCGTCGCCGAGATCTTCTGCTGGCGCTGCATGAAGCGATGCCAGCGCGCTTCCTTGATCTCCTGCGGCACCTGTTCGAGGCCGAGATCGTTGGAGCGGGCGCCGCGGACCGGCTCGTATTTAAAGCAGCCGGCGCGATCGATCCTGGCCTCGTCCAGCCAGTCGAGCAGCATCTCGAAATCCTCGTCGGTCTCGTCGGGGAAACCGACGATGAATGTCGAGCGTATCGCCAGATCCGGGCACACCTCGCGCCAGCCGCGAATGCGCTCCAGCGTCTTTTCGCCATGGGCTGGACGGCGCATGTTCTTCAGCACCTGCGGCGAGGCGTGCTGGAAGGGGATGTCCAGATAAGGAAGGATTTTTCCATCCGCCATCAGCGGGATGACATCGGCGACATGCGGGTAGGGGTAGACATAGTGCATGCGTACCCAGATGCCGAGCTTGCCCAGCTCCTCCGACAGGTCGAGGAATTTCGCCCGCACTTCGCGGTCGCCGAACATCGACGTCTGGTACTTGATGTCGATGCCGTAGGCGCTGGTGTCCTGCGAGATGACCAGCAATTCCTTGACCCCGGCCTTGGCCAGCTTCTCGGCCTCGCGCAGCACATCGGCCGCCGGGCGCGAGACGAGGTCGCCGCGCAGTGCGGGAATGATGCAGAAGGTGCAGCGGTTGTTGCAGCCTTCGGAAATCTTGAGATAGGCGTAGTGGCGCGGCGTCAGCTTGACGCCTTGCGGCGGCAGAAGGTCGATATAGGGATCGTGGCTGGGCGGCGCCGCCTCATGCACCGCGGCCATCACGCTCTCATAGGCCTGCGGGCCGGTGATGGCGAGGACGTTGGGGTGCTTCTCTCGGATGACGTCCGGCTCGGCGCCGAGGCAGCCGGTGACGATCACCCGGCCGTTTTCCGAAAGCGCCGAACCAATGGCGTTGAGCGATTCGTCGCGGGCTGAGTCGAGAAAGCCGCAGGTGTTGACGACGACAAGGTCGGCGCCGTCATGCTTGCGTGCGATCTCATAGCCTTCGGCGCGCAGGCGCGTGATGATGCGCTCGGAATCCACAAGCGCCTTCGGGCATCCAAGGCTGACGAAACTGACGCGAGGCGCAGACATGAGAAAACATCCGGGTTTTTCGGGATCGGCGGCCAGTACCACACTTATTGCGGCATTGGTATGGGCAGCGGCTGCGGCGAACGCGACCACTGCCTCCGGCAGATACCCATGCTGCTACAGAAGCTGTGGGACCGGCAGCGTCAGCTCACCACAGGACTGACATGCGGCCAGACCTCGACAACGCCGCGATAGACCATATCGATCGCGACGTAGAGAATGATCAGCAAGCCGACATAGGCGATCCAGCGGTGGCGATGCAGCAGCTTGGCAATGAAGCTCGCGGCCAAGCCCATCAAGGCGATCGACAGCACCAGGCCTATGACAAGCACGGGAAAATGATCGCGCGCCGCACCGGCGACCGCCAGCACATTGTCCAGCGACATCGAAACATCGGCGACGACGATCTGCAGGGCCGCCTGGCCGAGCGTCTTGCGCGGCGCCTTGCCACCCACCGTTCTGTCGCTGTTGAGGTCGGAATCGGACAGCGCCTCGGTCGCCTCGAACTCGTCGGCATGCGACGTCCGCAGCTCGCGCCACATCTTCCAGCACACCCACAACAAAAGGATGCCGCCGGCCAGCAGCAGGCCGACAATGGCAAGAAGCTTGACGGTGACGGCGGCAAACAGGATGCGCAGCACCGTCGCTGCCAACACGCCGATCAGGATGGCTTTCTTGCGCTGCTCGACCGGCAGGCCGGCGGCGGCAAGGCCGATGACGATGGCATTGTCGCCGGCAAGCACCAGATCGATGGCGATGACCTGGAGGAGGGCCGTCATGCTTGCAGCGCTGAAAATGTCCATCGACCGGAGCCCCTTGCTGTATCGGCGTGTTCGTCGTCGGATATGCCGACGCCCTAACGTGTATGGTTCCCGCGCGTCAAGAGACTGCCGGCGCAATTCCAGGAAAAGTGCGTAGCGGTTTTCCGTCGGGAATTATGCAAAAACAAAGAGTTAGAGTGGGTCAGCTGCTCCATAAAAAGCTGAACCGCTCTAACGGCCGACGCTGAAAGCCACGGGAATAGGGAAGGTCGTTCTGCCAGAGAGAATTCTGGTCGCAGCGAATTCAGTCGTAGAGATTGTACTTCGCCCAGTCGGCTTCCGGAATCTCGTCGCCGATGCGGTAACGGAACTGCAGGACCTCCATATGGTCCGGCGCCGTCTCGCATTTGAACTTCAGCCGGTACCACTGTCCCTTGCTGCGGAAGGCAGCACCCGGGCTGCGGATGACATCGGCTTTCATTTCCGGCGTCGCGAAGGCGTAGGCGACGACGCGGTCTGCCTTGTACTTGTGGTCGTCATGGCTGATGCGGTCGAGCACTTCGGCGTCGCATCTCTGCTCCAGCCGGGTCTCCGGGTCGAGTTTCAGCAGGCCGGCGCGCAGGGCGGCGTCCATCGCGTGGGCGGGCCAGGCCAGCGTCACCGAGGCCAGCGCCGCAAGGAATAGTTTTTTCATGGGCGGGAGAACGACCATAACTCGCGTGAAAAATCAACCGGAGTGCCATTTTGGGGCAGCCGGATATGCGCGGAAATCGTCGTTGGCCGGGCAGGGTGTCTTGACGCAGCCGCTTTGACACGTCGCCGGCGCCATTCTTAATTGTCCGGGCTGCCATGCACCGATTGCCTGTTTCCCCGTCTTTCCGCTTCTCGCGATCGCGGCAGCCACCGCCACGGCCGCAAGGCGATATAGGCAGCGAGGAAGGTTCTCTGTGCCAGGCCGGCCTCGCTGTGCCAGACCTCCCTTATCCCCGCCGCCCTCAATGCCCTTCGTTGGGTGCTGTTGCGTTCCCAGCGCCGGCTGATGCTGCCCGCCCGATAGTATTTGTGGCAGAGCACTTGCGGCACGCGGACAAAGCCGCCGAGCAGCGACAGATGCAGAAGCCAGGTCCAGTCGGCGCTGAATTCGCCTTGGCTGTTGGGCTTGATCCCGCCGCTGCGGTGGAACGCCCAGGCCCTGAATACCCCACGGTTGGGGACCCACCATCCATGCGGCTGGCGCGCCATCACCCGGCCACGCACAAAACCGTCCTGCAAGCCCTCCAGCAGGTCGAACTTCCACGTGGCACTTTCGCGTCTGACTTCGATCACTTCGACATCGCTGAACGACAGTACGGCCTCGGGATTGGCATCGAGCGCCCGCACCAGCGCCTCGATATAGGTTGGATCGATGACGTCGTCATGGAAGGCAAAGAACATCAATTCGCCGCTGGCATTGGCCATCAGATCGTTGGAGTTCTTCAGCCATCCCAGGTTTTTGTCCCGGCGCAGGATACGGACATCGTCGCGGCCGCCGGCGAAGGCTGAAACGATCTCGAATGTCGCGTCGGTCGAATTGTCCTCGCCGACCAGGATCTCGATATTGTCCCAGGTCTGCGCGGCGAGGCTGTCCAGCGTACGCGAAATGAATGCCGCCGAATTGTAGCATGGCACCAGCGCCGTGACCTTCGGCCGCCAGCCGGATCGAAGCTGGACTTGTTTCTGCGCTACCTGCTTCGCGCCGCCCTGTTCTGTCTCACCCATTCACTCGATCCCGCAGATTTGCCGCGCCAGCCTGTCGGCAAGCCACGGCGCCGTCGAATATTTACCTGTGTCGACCGAGATGTAGTTGCCCAGGCGGTTGACCCCGAATTGGTCGCGGCGATGGATTGTGGCTTTCGGGTCGCTGAGCGAACCACGCCCTTGCGCAAACACGAAGCCGCCGCGTACCTCAAGCTCCTCGGCATCGTCGAACATGCTGGAAACACTGGGCACCAACCGGGCGAGCGTGGCGCGAACGTCGCCGATGAACCGCTGTCGTGCGTCGGCATCGAGCGCTTGCGGCGTTTCGATCGACAATTCGCCACTCTCCGCAAGCAACCCGCTCGGGTACCAGGAGAGATAGAAGTTGCGCCCGTCATAGTTTTTTATGTCGCCGAACGGGCCAAGGGCGACGACCGCGCACGGCACATCGACAGGCTGCCTGGTGCGGCCGAACAGGCAAAGCCTGTAGCGGTGCGACCATCCGGGAACCGGCTCGATGCCGGCCGTGCGGTCGACAGCCAGCCGCCCCTCCCAAAGGCAATTGACGACGATGTCGAACGCCTCGCTTTTCTCGCCTGCGACCGCCACGCGCCATTTCCCGTCAATTCCGTCCACCGGCTTTGCCGACAGGACTTTGGCCGCCATTCGCAAGCTGATGTTGGGTTCACCCCGAAGCACGGCGCAAAGCCGGTCGGCAACCCATCGCGTGTTGATGGATCGCTCCGGCACCTGGAAGCCGCCGACGATCTGGTCCGAGTTGGTGACATCGGCCAATTCAGTTCTGGAAAGCCGTTTCGACCGCGCCGCCGATACGTCGGCAAGGTAGCTGGTGGCGTCAGCGTGGCTGCGCACCAATACATCCACACGTTCAAAGATCGCCCCCAGCGCCTCGGCAGCGACGATCGAGTTGCGATGGACCAGATAAAGGTCTTCCGAAAAGGTCGTGTGCGATTCCAGATTGCTTCCGATCAGCTCGGAAACAAGCCTGCCGAAACACAGTCCTCCCGAAAGCAGATGCCGGGCGGTCAGCAGCGAGGGATCGTTCCCGTAGAGATAGCCGAGATGAATCTTGCCCTCGTTCCAACGGCTGGCGCAGGCCATCGGCTCGCTCTCCTTGTCGAAGAGGGACACCGCGTAGCCTCTGCGGGCCATCATGAGAGCGAGGCTGGCGCCCATGATGCCGGCGCCGAGAATAGCCATTCTGCCGCGAGGCGCTGTCATGTCCTGGCGCGCATCGCGGCCTCTCCTTTCCCGATGAGTGTCATCAGGGGTTCGATACGTAGTTTTCAGGGTCGTATTCGGTATCGCAGAAAACCAGCAAAGACGGGTTCTCGCCTTCATAGGTCTGCAGCGCCCACACCGGGGCATCGACCAGCACCGCGCGGTTCGATGCGGTGAGCGTCAGCCGTTCGATCTGTTCCTGATAGCGAAATTCGATGCCGATCTCGCCCGACAGCTGCATCATCAATTGCCGGCCCGAGCCGTGTGCATGTCCGCCCCGCGACGTGCCGCGCGGCGCGGTGACGACGAACGCCCGCACGGCTTGGAAATTGTAACCGCTGAACTCGATAGCGGTCAGCATTCCCCTGGGATCGCAATGTAACGAAGTGGGGATCTCGGTGACCTTGCCGCCAAAGAACGTTCGATGCTGCATAACGTAAGCCCGCCAGAAGCCGGTCGAAATTTACCTCAGACTAGCGCTTACATCAAAAGACAGAGAATACAACCACTTAGGCGGTGTTTTGGGACACAGCAGCGGATCGATGTCGAGCTCGGCCTCAGGCCGATACGGTGCCGACTACCGAAGGTCGCCGCGCCGTCACGACTTCTGAGTCGCGGCCGAAACCAAGGCTTAAGACCTTGGTCCGAGCGGTCTAGGACCTTTGAGTTCGGAAGGCCGGCCGGTCCCAACGAGGGTGATCTACTTCAGCAATTTCAAAGAGTTATGCTGGTTGGCGTTTCGCCGGCCGGCCGCTTCGTTCTCGCAATGAAAGCACAGCTATATCCAAGTTTACCCTTTGTGTTAGCGATTCCTCATGTTGCCCGCTATAGCGGTTAGTGGCGGTGGCAATCTCGGAGGTAGTTATGACATCCCGAAAGACCCTTTTTGCTGCATTTGCGGTGTTCTCGCTTCTGGTGTCGCCGGCCCTGGCTGCTGCTGGTGGCAACGGCCATGGTAACGGCCATGGCAACGGTAACGGTAACGGTAACGGCAATGGCAATGGCAATAGCGGAGGAAACGGTAATGCTGGCGGCAATGGCGGAGGCGGCGGTTCGCTCGGCAAGTCGGCATCCGCCAAGGGCCAGGTCGCCAAGGCCGCTACCGGTTCAGTGTCTAAGGAAAAGAATATCCATGCCAAGCTGGGCCGATTGAACTCACTGCAGCGCAACGCCAACGCCTTTATGCACTCCAAGAGCAAGAACTTCGCTGGCGTGCAGGCTTTTGTGACACAGTCGGCGATAGCCAAGAACGCTCAATCGGCGCTCGATGCCGCTAATCAGGCGGTTGCCGACGCCAAAGCGGCGCTCGACGCGCTGAATGCGAAAGCGGCTGACCCGAATACCCCGCCCGAAGATGTCCCGACGCAGGCCGACCTCGATGCAGCACAGGCAGCGCTCGATGACGCCACCCAGGATGCGGCCGCTGCTCAGACCGCCGCCACAGCTGCCGCTGCCAACGTCCCATCGATCGATGCAGCCCTTGCCCAAATGGCCAACAAGCCCGTTGACCCTGAGGTGACAGATTGGGCCAATAGCGTACTTGCCGACAAGATCGACCAAGTAGCCGCCAAGCTGGCGCCGGCCGCGCCCTAAGGCCCCATGCGGCGGCAGCGATCCAATCGACGATAAGCCGTCGGGTCCGCCCGGCGGCTGCACCTTTCTCGCCTATCTGCAGCGTTGGTCCCAATGCAGGTCCGAGATTCTGGTCATGGCTATTTTGCGAAATCTCCAGCCGGGCCGCCGTCCTCAAGGCTGAATTCATGCGTGCTTCGCGCATCTTCATCGACCACACGAAACCAATGCTCCTGAAGCGCTCTAGGCGACACCCTTTGGCCCGTGACCTTCTCTACCGCAGATAACGGATCATCGGCGCTCGTGGCCTGAGTTGAGACACACTCCTCTCCATGCCACTCTTCCACCTGGTACTCTGGCATGCCGGCCTACCTACCGCTCCCCAGAGCCTTCGCTTCCCGCTCCAGCGTCTCGCGTCGGTTGCCGTGCTTCGCGATCAATTCCTTGACCTGCTGCGGGGTGATGCCGGCCTTGGTGGCGAAATACTCGACTTCATAATCCTCATCGGCAGAGACGCGGTCCCGATCGCGGAAGTCCGTCTTCGTTTTGTCGTCAGCCATTTGCTTTGCTCCTGGTTGAATGATCAACCGCAACGTGCAGCCGCAGCCTTTTGTTGCAGCGGAGCCCGGATTTCCGAAACGGTCACATGGGAAAACGGCCCTCAGTCGCAGGAGGTGCTGGTGTTGCTGTAACTTTGAACGGAACGGTTCTTCTCCTTGACGGTTGTGACGTGAAGGAGATGCCTCATGTTTGAAAGTGTGATGTGGTTGATCGTCGTTGCTGGTGGGCCACTGTTGCTGGCCCTATTGATGGCATACGTTCTTATGACCCGACGCCACCGTGGTCCTGCAGAACGCATGGAAAGCGACCGCGCGACCAAACGGCTCTATCGCCAGGACGAACGTTGATCCTGAGGCTGGCGCAACGTTTGCGCTCACGCTGGCCCGCTGCCTCGCGGTGGCAGGCTTCTTCGTTTTAGGAAGTTAGGAATAACTTAGGAAAGATTTGGCCCTCTTTGAAAATACAGAGGCAATTCAGCACGGTAGCCAAATATCTGGCGGAGGGAGTGGGATTCGAACCCACGGTGGGCTTGCACCCACGCCGGTTTTCAAGACCGGTGCCTTAAACCGCTCGGCCATCCCTCCAACGTGACTTTTCAATCATCTAGGAACATCAACCGACCCAGTGAACGACAGTTGGTATCGAATGATACCTATCCTTCCGGACCAGCTTGCGGTTCATTTCTCTAGAGCGTTGCCCATCGCCAAGTCAACCATCGGCGCTGCCATGGATAATAGGGGGTGGCGTTCGTTACCCGAACGGAGCTGCGAACCCGTTTTCGAAGGAGCCGGGATCTAATTGCGATCCTTGCTGCCGACCTGCACAAGTTGCAGAAGACCCAGCACGACAAGTGCGAGCAAGGTAGCCAAAGCCGCGATCTGCCAGAACCCGAGCCCAACCGCCAGGCCTATGGCGCCTGCCAGCCACATGCCCGCCCCAGTGGTAAGCCCTTGAACCTCGCCCTTGGAGAAGAAGATCAAGCCCGCGGCCAGAAATGCCACGCCGGCAGTCGTGGCTTCGATCAAGCGGATAGGATCAATGGCGATTTCCTGACCATCGAAGACGTGAAGATGAGTAATCTCGATCGTGAGGATGGCAATTAGAGCCGTCGCAACACAGACCAGGATGTGTGTCCTCAATCCGGCCGGTCGGTTACGCCATTCGCGTTCGATCCCAACGATGGAGCCAAGGACGGCCGCGAGCAAAAGCCTGGCTGAAATTACGGAAAAGGGCAGCCACGTCTGTTGCCCGAAACGTTCAATGAATTCATCCATGAGGCGCAGAACGTATCTCGGGTCGGTCGGTTCCAGGCAGCCGCGCTTCATGCCACAGGTTCACTTCCAGACTCCAAAGGACAGAGGTCTCGGATGCCTCCTCACAGGCGCCCGGCCAGCCCGGGACCTGGCCGCCACATTCCTGCCCGGTTCCGGACACAATCGATTAATACGCTGATAAACAATTCCTGCGCACAAGGGATGGGGATTGGCGCGTCGCAGGCATTGCTCATCTGGCTCCGCCGAAATTCTAGAAGCGGCGCCTGTGTCGAGACGGTAGGGGACATCGGAAAACATGCAGACCACGACGCATCGGCGTCTTCGTCGCGCTCCTGCTTTGGTGTTGTGCGCTCTTTCGGCTGCGTTGCTGGCCGCGTGCGCGTCGCCGCAGTCCGAGCCGAAAGCCATGGTCTACAAGAAGCCTCGCTCGAAGGAATATTTTGCCGAGACCGAGTACGGCGTGAAGGCCAGCCCGCGCGTTCAGTACATGCGGCGCGGCGGCGGCCGCGACCAGTTGGGCAAGCCCTATCAGGTGCGCGGCAAGTGGTATTACCCCAAGGAAGACAAGCGCTACGCCAAGGTCGGTCTCGCCTCCTGGTATGGCGATGCCTTCCACGGTCGTCTCACAGCCAATGGCGAAGTCTACGACATGACCCATCTGACCGCGGCGCATCCGACCATGCCGCTGCCGAGCTATGCCCGTGTCACCAACACCGAGACCGGAAGCTCGGTCATCGTGCGCGTCAACGACCGCGGCCCCTATCATGAGGGACGCATCATCGATGTCTCGGAACGCGCCGCGCAAATGCTCGACTATGCCAAGGTCGGCACGGCCAGGGTCAAAGTGGAATATATCGGCCGCGCGCCGCTCGACGGCGACGACGACCAATATCTGGTCGCCTCCTATCGCCCGGGCAACAACCGCCCGGACCCGTCCGATGGCTTGCCGACCGGCGTCATGGTGGCGATGAACGGACCTTCGCCGAGCCTATCTGTTGGCGCACCCCCTGCCGTAGTGCCGTTTCCTGGTCAGTTGACGAATTCCGACACACAGCCAGTGATGTCGATGCAGGCACCGGCCTCAAGCGATGTGACGCTGCCTGAATTCGGGCCGATCGTGCCTCAGCGCCCGGAATCGTCCTTTGCCGTGGCTTCGCTCTCCTATGCGGATGAGCGCGTACAGCGCGCCGACGTCTTTGCAGCGCTTGACGACCAGGGCATGTCGCCAGCCGACATCCTGCAATCGTGGAAGAAATCCAACCCGCAGGCATCGCCTGCCGTTTCCGACTATGTCGCCGCCGGATCCTTCGACGATGCTGCCGAGGCAAAGCGGGTGGCTGCGGCTCTCGAACCGTTCGGCAGGACCGAAATCCAGAGCACCGAACTCGACGGCAATGACTGGTACGCGGTCAATCTCTATCCGGATGGCCATGGCAATGTCGACGACCTCTTGCGCGCGGCATGGTCGCATGGCGCGCCGGACGCGCTGGCTGTGCGCAACTGACCAACAAAGGCACGCCGGTTTTGTCATTGCGCGGTTGATCCGCCGGGAAGAAGCCTGATAGCGTTGCGGCAAGTTTCTGCCGGCTAACAGTCGAGCCTCTTCATGCGATTTCGCCTTTTCCACCCTTTTGCCGGGCTTTTTGGCCTTGGCTTCTTGCTTGCCGCGTTGGTTCCGGCCAACGCGCAGCTTTTTGAGACCAAGGCCACGCAGGCTTTCGTGATCGATGCCGAAACCGGCACGGTGCTGTTTTCCAAGGATGCCGACCAACCGATCCCGCCGGCCTCGATGGCCAAGCTGATGACGATGGAGATGGTCTTCAACGCCATCAAGTCGAAGCGCATGAGCCTCGACGACACCTTCGTGGTTTCGGAAAATGCCTGGCGCAAGGGCGGTGCGCCTTCGGGAACGTCGACCATGTTTGCCAAGCTCAAATCGGCGATCCGGGTCGAGGATCTGATCCAGGGGGTCACCATACAGGCCGCCAATGACGGCTGCATGGTGCTGGCCGAAGGCATGGCCGGTTCGGAAGAGAATTTCGCGGCGCAGATGAACGATCGCGCCCGCCAGATCGGGCTCGCGAAATCGACATTCGTCAATTCGACCGGCCTGCCGGCCGACGGCCAGCAGACGACGGTGCGCGAACTGGCGCAGCTTGGCCTGCATATATGGCGCGAATATCCGGATCTCTATCTCTATTACGGCCGGGCCGATTTCACCTGGAACAAGATCTCGCAAAAGAACCGCAACCCGTTGCTGGCCATGGGCATCGGTGCCGATGGGCTGGCGGTCGGGTCGAGTGAGGCGGGCGGTTTCGGCATCGTCGGCTCGGTCAGCCATGACGGGACGCGGGTGATCGCGGCGATGAGCGGATTGGCCAACGACCGCGAGCGCGCCGAGGAAGCGCGCAAGCTGCTTGAATGGGGCGTCCGCTCCTTCGAGAAGACCGAGATTTTCGCCAGCAACGAAGTGGTCGGCGAGGCCCAGGTGTTCGGCGGCGCCAAATCCAGCGTAGCGCTGAAGGCAAAGGCGCCCATCGACGTCCTGCTGCCGATCGCCAACCGCGACAAGCTGACCGCCAGGATCGTCTATCAGGGGCCGGTATCGGCGCCGGTGGAGGAGGGACAGCCCGTCGGCGCGCTGCGCGTCTGGATCGGCGACACGCTGAGCCAGGAAACCCCGCTTTTCGCCGCCGAATCGGTTGGCGTCGGCACACTGCCGCAACGAGCGTTTGATGCCGCCAGGGAACTGGCCGTAGGCTGGCTGCGTTGAGTTCCTGCGGCGTGGACCTTTTCTCGGGCGCGGACTAAGACACCAGCGCAAAGCAGGACAAAGGCCTTTCGATTGGCAAGCGGATTTTTCATCACCTTCGAAGGCGGCGAGGGCGCCGGCAAGTCGACGCAGATCGAGCGGCTGGCCCAGAAGATGCGCGCCAAGAAATACGATGTCCTCCTCACCCGCGAACCCGGGGGGTCACCCGGCGCCGAGGCGGTCAGGCACGTGCTCCTGTCCGGCGCCGCCGAGCCTTTCGGGCCGAAGATGGAGGCGTTGCTGTTTGCCGCCGCACGCTCCGACCATGTCGAGCAGGTCATCCGGCCGGCGGTGGAGCGCGGCTCCATCGTGCTTTGCGACCGTTTCCTGGATTCGTCGCGCGTCTATCAGGGCGTCACCGGCGGCCTCGATCCGGCTTTCATGGAAGCTCTGGAGGAGGTCGCCATCAACGGCATGATGCCGGACATGACGCTGATCCTTGACATTGACCCCGCCGAGGGCTTGCGGCGCGCCGCCGCGCGGCGTGGCGCCGAGGACGGTCCGGACCGCTTCGAAAAGGAGACGCTGGACATCCACCAGCGCCGCCGTGACGCCTTCCTGGCGATCGCAACCGCCGAGCCGGACCGCTGCATCGTGATCGACGCGTCGGCGCCTCCCGCTACGGTGGAGGATGTCATCACCGCGGTGGTGTTCGCCGCACTTGAGGCGAGGGCGCCCGCGCGCAACCGACAGGCGGCGCCCGCATGATCTTCGAACGCATCGCTCCCGAGCAGCACGACACGCTGGACGGTGTACCGGAGCCGTCCGAGACGCTGCGCCTGGTCGGCCATGAGCAGGCGGCCGCGATGCTCGCTGCCGCCTATCGCTCGGGAAAACTGCCGCATGCGGTGATCTTTGCCGGGCCGATCGGCATCGGCAAGGCGACGCTTGCCTTTCACCTGGCGCACCATCTGTTGAAGCATCCGGCCTTCGACCAGGCGCCGGATGTGTTTGCCGTTCCCGATCCGGCCTCATCGCTGTTTCGCCAGATCGCCACCGGGGCGCATCCCGGCGTGCTGCATCTGACCAGGCCGCTGAACGACAAGACCAAGAGCTTCAAGACGGTCGTCACCGTCGACGAGATCCGCAAGGTCAACCGCTTCCTGTCGCTGACCTCGCATGACGGCAGCTACCGGGTGGTGATCGTCGATCCGGCCGACGACATGAACACCAACGCCGCCAATGCCTTGCTGAAGAACCTCGAGGAGCCGCCGAGCCGCACGCTGTTCATCCTCATCGTGCATGCGCCGGGCAGCCTTTTGCCGACCATCCGCTCGCGCTGCCAGATGGTGCGGCTGACGCCGCTCGATGCCGGCAGCCTGATGAGCGTTCTGGAAACCGTCGAGCCGCCGCCACCTTCCGATCCTGCCGCGCGCGCGGCACTGGCGGAACGGGCAGGGGGCAGCGCCCGCAATGCGATCCTTCTGACCCAATATGGCGGGCTGGAGATTGCCGGCACGCTCGACGCCCTGGTCACGTCGGGCAGGAGCGACATCGCCGGCGCCTATCGCCTTGCCGAGGCCGTCGCCGGCCGCGACCAGGCGATCCAGTTCGACATCTTCAACCGCCGCGCGCTCGATCTGCTCTCCACCGGCGCCAGTGAAGCCGCGCTGGCTGGGGATCTCGCGCGGGCGAAAACGCTGTCCGACACTTGGCACGAGGCGCTGAACGCCATATCTGAGACCGATACCTACAATCTTGACAAGAAGCAGCACGCCTTGACCATGATCGACCGCCTGAATTCCGCAATGCGAATGTGACCGGTTTCGGCATTGGGGCGGGATGGCAATCGCCGTCTCGATGCGATATCCACCGCTCACATTCATTCGGCCATTCATGACGGTTAATTCATGTCACGCGACACATTCTACATCACGACACCAATTTTCTATCCGAACGGCAAGCCGCATATCGGCCACGCCTATACGGTCATTGCGACCGACGCGCTGGCCCGCTTCCAGCGCCTGGACGGCAAGGACGTGCTCTTCCTCACCGGCACTGACGAACACGGCCTCAAGATGCAGCAGACGGCCGAGAAGGAAGGCATAACGCCACTCGCGCTTGCCGACCGCAACTCGGCGATCTTCCGTTCGATGACAGAGGTCCTGGGCGGCTCGAATGATGATTACATCCGCACGACGGAACCACGCCACTACGAGTCGTGCCAGGCGATCTGGAAGGCGATGGCGGCCAATGGCGACATCTATCTCGACCGCTACAGTGGCTGGTATTCGGTCCGCCAGGAAGCCTATTTCGAAGAGAGCGAAACCACGCTTGGCGACGACGGCGTGCGCCGCGAGCCGCTTGGCTCGCCGGTCGAATGGAATGAGGAGGAAAGCTACTTCTTCAGGCTTTCCGCCTATCAGGACAAATTGCTTGCGCTGTACGAAAGCCAGCCCGATTTCGTCGGTCCGGCCGAGCGCCGAAATGAGGTGATGAGCTTCGTCAGGTCCGGCCTCAAGGACATCTCGGTCTCGCGCACGACCTTCAATTGGGGCGTGCCGGTGCCCGGCGACGACAAGCATGTGATGTATGTCTGGGTCGATGCTTTGACCAACTACATCACCGCTGCCGGCTATCCCGACACCAAGGCCGAGCAATGGCGCTACTGGCCGGCCACGCACATTATCGGCAAGGACATCGTCCGCTTCCATGCCGTCTACTGGCCGGCTTTCCTGATGTCGGCCGGCATCGAACTGCCGAAGCGCGTCTTCGCGCATGGCTTCCTGTTCAACCGCGGCGAGAAAATGTCGAAGTCGGTCGGCAATGTCGTAGACCCCTTCACCATGGTCGAGCATTACGGCCTCGACCAGGTGCGCTATTTCTTCTTGCGTGAGGTGCCATTCGGCCAGGACGGCAGCTACAGCCATGACGCGATCGTCAACCGCACAAATGCCGATCTCGCCAACGGTCTCGGCAATCTGGCGCAGCGCTCGCTGTCGATGATCGCCAAGAACTGCGGCGGCGTGGTGCCGCATCGCGGCGAGCTGACCGAAGCCGACAGCGCGATCCTCGACCAGGCGGTGGAAGCGCTGGGTACCGCGCGCCAGGCGATGGCGGAACAGGGCATCCATCTCGCGTTGGCGGCGATCTTCGGCGTTGTGGCGGAAGCGGATCGCTACTTCGCCTCGCAGGCGCCCTGGGCGCTGAAGAAGACCGATCCGGCGCGCATGGAAACGGTGCTGTGGACGACCGCCGAACTGGTGCGGCGCGTGGCATTGCTGTGCCAGCCCTACATTCCGGGGTCGGCCGGCAAGCTGCTCGATCTGCTGGCGGTGCCGGCGGACACGCGCGACTTCGCGCATGTCCATGCCGACTATGCGCTGGTGCCCGGCACGGCGCTGCCCGCGCCGGAGGGCGTGTTTCCGCGTTATGTCGAAAACCCTGAGGCGAGCGCCTGATGCTCGTCGACAGCCATTGCCATCTCGACTTTCCGGATTTCACCGAGGAGCGGGCGGCCATCGTCGCCCGCGCCAAGGCTGCCGGTATAGGTCACATGGTGACCATCTCGACACGCGTGAAGCGGTTTGCGCAAGTGCTTGAGATTGCCGAGAGTTTCGACGAAATCTATTGCTCGGTCGGCACTCATCCTCACAATGCCGGCGAAGAGCTGGATGTGACGGCTGAGGACCTTGTGCGCCTGTCCGCGCACCCGAAGGTGGTGGCGATCGGCGAGGCCGGGCTCGACTATTTTTACGACAAGGCGCCACGCGATGCGCAGGCGCAGGGCTTTCGCACTCACATAGCGGCCGCGCGCGAGACCGGCTTGCCGCTGGTGATCCATTCGCGCGATGCCGATGACGACATGGCTGCCATCCTCGAAGACGAAACAGGGAAGGGCGCCTTCCCCTTCATCCTGCATTGTTTTTCGTCGGGGCGACGGCTGGCAGAGGTCGGCGTGGCGCTTGGTGGCTATGTGTCCTTCTCGGGCATACTGACCTTCAAGAACTCCGCCGATTTACGCGCCATCGCAGCCGATGTGCCGCATGACCGGCTGCTGGTCGAGACCGACGCACCGTATCTGGCGCCGGTGCCGTTCCGCGGCAAACGCAACGAGCCGGCCTATATCGCGCATACAGCCAAGGTGCTGGCGGAGACGGTCGGCGTTGGCGAAGCCGAGATCGCGACGCTGACGACGGCAAACTTCTTCCGGCTGTTCGGCAAGATGCCGCGGCCCGCCGGGCTCTGACGCATGAGCGACCGGCTGCGCCTCACCATCCTCGGCTGCGGCTCGTCACCTGGCACGCCGCGCATCACCGGCGATTGGGGCAATTGCGACCCGGCCAATCCGAAAAACCGGCGTACACGCTCAGCCGCGCTCGTCGAGCGGATAGCAGCCAACGGCGCCAGAACCACGGTCGTCATCGACACCGGGCCTGATTTCCGTGAGCAGATGCTGATGGCGGCGGTCCGGCGCATCGACGCCGTCGTCTATACGCATCCGCACGCCGACCACATCCACGGCATCGACGATCTGCGCGGCTACGTGCTGGAGCAGCGCCATTTGATCGATGTCCATGCCGACCAGCCGACCATGCTCAGGCTGCGCGAAGCGTTCGGCTATTGCTTCGAGACGCCGCTTGGCAGTTCCTATCCGCCGATCGTCAGGCCGCACATCATCGATCACGCAAGGGCGGTGACGATCGAAGGCGAGGGCGGTGCCCTCACCCTCGAGCCGCTGCCGCAGATCCATGGCGACATCATTTCGCTCGGCTTCCGCATCGGCGGGCTGGCCTACTGCCCCGATATAAGCGACTTCCCGGATACCACCGCCGAGCGGCTGCGCGGCCTGGAAATGCTGGTCATCGATGCCTTGCAGTACCATACCCATCCCAGTCATCTGTCGCTCGGTCAGGCGCTTGGCTGGATTGAAAAACTGGCGCCGAAACAGGCCGTGCTGACGCATATGCATGTGCCGCTCGACTATGCCACGGTGAAGGCCGAGGTGCCGGCCAACGTCACTCCGGCCTATGACGGCATGGTGATCGAAATTCCTTTATGAGACAGCATGATACGAGCAGATCTTTATAAGGACGTTCGGTTCTTCGGCGCGAAGATCAGCAGCGTTCCAATCCGCTCATAGCCCATGCGGGGATAAAGCAGCGCTCCGGCACGCGTCGCCAACAGCATCGAGCACCGCGACGCATGCGCTTTGTCGTCATGCAGCATTTTGGCCATCAGCGCCTGGCCGATGCCTCGACGCCGGTACGAAGGCTCGACAAACATTGCCGAGCACCATGTGGCGCCGATGGCGTCTATGCTGCGCACACGCCCGACGATGGCGTCGCCATCGAGCGCCACATACTGGCGAAACGGCGCATCGTCGCCGAGTTGATCGTCTGGAAGTGGCCGCCTGCGTATGACCTTTCCCAGTTGTGCAGCGCGTTCAGCCGTCCTCACGCGTTCGATAGAGACGATTACTGGCGGGTCTGGAATTTGGCGCAGCGACTGGACGAAAAAGCCTTCCGTCCGCAGCAGCCGGTAGCCGAGCGCCTTGTAGGCAGTTCGCGTCGGTTCGTCCGGGCCGTCATTCGCGATCACGACCGAAACGGCAAAGCTTGGCCGCGCATGCTGCCGCACGATGGCATCGGCTTCCTCGGCGGCGACGTCATGGACGATCCATTCTTCGCCACGGTAGTCGCGTGCATTCTTGCGCTCGGCATCGCGCATCAGCCACAAGGGTCCGACGCGGCTGGCCTCGTAGGGAAAGGAACGGCTCTTGTCGGTGCTGAAGCCGTGCACGAACACTTCGATCGCCGCTTCGATGTCACGCTTTGCTGTCGTCATCGACACAGCGTAGCGTTGGCCATCGGCTCAAGGCAACACGCGTCGATCATGCCAAACCCGTGAAAATCGCAGCAATTTCCAGCTTCAGTCTAATGCACAAGTTCCATAATCTATCTTATGCGACTTTCATATGTGGCTGCTGCTTCCATTACGGACGTGCCAATATACGCCCTGCTGACTGAGATGCGGGCCGGCGGCTCTGATTGCTTGGCGGGAGGAACGTTGACGAAGCAGTGGCGAAATGAGTTGGCGTGGTCTTCATTTCTCAAGGGATGGCGCCTTTGGCAAAGGCCTCGACTTCCTGCTCGACCGGCCCGCGCCGGGATAACGAACAGGAGCGTCATCCCGAAAAGCTTTCCAGGAGGCCGCTGAAGGCTGCTGCGATTGCAACAAGATGGAAGACGCCAAGGGCCAGCCATCTGGAGCCGCCGGCGCCCGCAACAAATGCCCCATAGGCAGGAAACTGCAGCGCAGCCAATCCGATGGAAAGGCTGGTGATCGTTGTGTTGGTCAAAAGCGTTGCCAGCATGGGGACCGGATAGAGAAGTCGCGCCAGCACATAGTCGCCATGCCCGGCCCCGGCCGAATAGAGCGCCAGGAAAAAGGCGACCGGCGTGACGCCGAGGCCGACAAGGAACCCTGCCCGCGAGGAGAATTTTGGCGACGTCATCTGGCCATGGCCATGGCGGCCGGTGGGTCGCCGCCGGGTGGCAGTGGTACGGGAGCGTATCCGGAATAGTCGGCGCGCAGGCGTGCCAGTCCGTTCGAACAGGACCGGAGCGCATCCTCCAGCATGAACATGTTCGCGAGCGGCATTGTCGCTTTGACAACGACGACCACGCCGCTGATTTCCCGACTCCGGATCAGGCCCCGGCGGCTGTGCAGTTCGGCGATGATTTTGTCGACATAGGCCGCCGACGTGTTCACCTCGACTTGCATGATCGGCTCGAAGAGCTGCACGCCCAGCTTGGGAGCGGCTTCACGGAAGCAGGCTCGGCCGGCGATCTCGAAAGTCAGGGGCGAGGAATCAGTATCGTGATACGCGCCGTCGATCAGCGTTGCCTTCACGCCAAGCATCGGGAAGCCAAAAAACGGGCCTGAAGACAGAATGTTCCGCAGCCCCTTTTCGACGCCCGCAACATATTCGTTCGGAAGCGCACCGTCGGCGACCTTGGACCCGAAGACGAAGTCCCAGCTACCGCCATTCGGCTCGAACGCAATCTTGACGCGGGCGAACTGACCCGTACCACCGGACTGCTTATTGTGCGTGTAGTCCTGCTCGTGCTTACGGGTGATCGTCTCGCGATACGCTACCTTGGGCGCGCCGACATTCACCTCAATGCGAGACTCGCGGCGCAGGTGGTCGATGACTATGTCGAGGTGGAGTTCGTCCCTGCCGGCGACGATCGTCTGGCCCGATTCCCCATCCTGCTTGACGTGCAACCAGGGATCCTCGTCCGCCAGCTTCGACAAGGCAGTAGCTAGCTTCTCCTGATCCGCCCGCGACTTCGGCTCGATCGCGATTTGCAGCAGAGGCCAGGGCGCGGCAGACTTTTCTATCATGACGCCATGGTTGCAGATCGATCCGATGACCGCAACGGAGGGGTCTACGCCCGGCCGGCCTCCCTGCCCGTCCCTTTCGCTTCCTGACTGTGGACGCGCGCCAGGAAATCGCGCACCAGCGGAAGTGCCTCATCGAAATGCGTTTCGAGCAACCAGTGGCCGGCGCCATCGATCAGATGAAGCTCCGCTTCCCGCAAATCGCGCTGGTAGGCATGCGCCGATTGTGCCGGCATGTAACCATCCTCGGGGCCCCAGACGATGAGCGTTTGCGGTTGGTGCTCGCGCAGATAGCTCTGATAGCGCGGGAACCAGCCGAGGTTCGCCTCCAGCTTCTCCATCAGGCCGACCGCGAGCCGCCGGCGGATCGGCGTGTCCATCAAAGGCCAGTGGAGTTTCCAAAGATCGGGAGGCACGCGCTCGGCTACAGCGTAATCCACCTCTCCGACAAACTCGTGCCGGAAGCCCTCCTCGCTTACCGCCTCTTCCAACGGCCGGTGCTTTTCGGGCGTCTTTTCCTTCCAATAGGCTTTTATCCCAGCGTATTTCGGCCCGAGAACATCCTGGTATATATCGCCGTTCTGGATGATGAGTGCCGCGATGCGCTCGGGATGTGCGATGGCGTGGCGCAGTCCGATCTGAGAGCCATAATCGTGCAGCCAGAGCGCATAGCGCGACGTGCCGAGCGCATCGGCGAAAGCTGTCAGAAACCCGGCATAGGCATCGAAATCATAGCCAAAGTCCGACATTTCGGGCGTGCCGCTGTAGCCAAAGCCGGGAAAGTCCGGCGCGAATGTATGCCAGCGATCGGCAAGTGCCGGCATCAACCGTCGGAATTGATAGGACGAGCACGGATAGCCGTGCGGCAGGAGAAGGACGGGAGCATCAGGCGGGCCGTCTTCGCGATAGAAGATGCTGTTTCCGTCAATGTCGATCCGGCGATGTTGCAATTATACCTCCTTGCTCAAAGCTTGCCCGCCACTTTGTTTACGGCGCTCGGGCAAGAAGGTTCCCTTGAAGTCAGGGCGTGACGGCTTCCGGCTCTCCATTGCCCGACAGGATCTGCAGCGTTCCGCGCGTGGCGTTGCGGAACGCATCGTCGAAACTGACGCCACGTACCTGCCAGCGATACTCCTTATCCTTGAAGCTGAGCCGCCAGTCGCCGACCCAGCCCAGCGCTTCCTGGCGCCATACCAAAGTGCCGGCAAGCAGGGCGTCCCCATCCAGCGTGTTGGCCACGTCGGCGAGCGCGACGTCGGACGGCCGAGGCAACTCCAGCGGCAAACCGGTCCGGTGCGCCGCGTCCGCCAGCGCAACGCGCATATCCGCCGCAAGCTCGCCGCCGCCATCGCGCACCAGCGTGAAGCCGTCGCCTTTCATCGGCCTTACATCCAGCAGTGCGACCATTTTTGGCCGCGGCACCGCCCACGGTTTGCGCCCGAGCGACGCCAGCAAGGCATCGATCTTGTCCGGGTCGAAATCGGCGGTGATGTAATGCGGCCGGTCGTGGGTGCCCTGCTCGTCATGCGGCGGGCGGTTGTTGAGCAGGTCGCGGTAGCCGACACCAGTGACATAGTCGGCCGCGTGCCGGCTCATGTCCGCAACACGCGGGTCGCCGATCAGCCGCGGGTCGCCGGAAACCTTGACCAGCACCTCTTCAAGGCACGGCGCCAGGCCCCAGGCCCGGTTCTCCTCGCCAGTGCCGCTGGTCACCGATTGCGCGCGGTAGAGGCTGGCGCGGTCGATGTCGGCGGCAGCGACCGGAAAGACAATCAGCACAGCCAGCGCCGCTGCCACAAAGCCCAATTTCAAGCATCCAGGCACCCGCCGACCCTCCCGAACGGTCCGGAACATCCGTTGGAGCCATACTCCTGATCATCAGGGAATTTCAAGGTACCGCCCATCAAGGCGTATCGCCGACGATGCGCCGGTGTACGCCGTCCAGGCTCTCGGTGAGCGCCTCGAACATGTTTCGCGCCGTGAGTTCGCGAAGAACCTGTTCGTTGATGCCGCCGCGCGTCGCATAGTCCTGCGCCAGATGCATGAAGTCGGCATCCGGCGACATATCAGGAGCGCATCCCAAGGCTTTGAAAAGCGAGGCGATGTAATCGCGCCCCTTCCCTTCCTCCACGCCATTCCTCTTGAGCCAGCTGTTAATCGTATCGAGATATCTAAAGTAGCTGGCATAGGTTGCGGTGGCCACGCTCAACGCGTTGAATTCGGCTGGGTTCTCGACCTCGATCACTTTCCCCAGATTGCCGAACAAGGCAGCGACAGTGGCATCCGGCGGGCAGATGATCGTTGCCCCCAGCCGGTGGGCGATCATCGGCATGGGCAGCGCTTTCGTCACCTGGTGCGCGGGTGCGGTCAAGCGGGCAATCTCCTCGCGCGGCAGCGTGGCGATCAAGCTGATGAGGTGATGCTCGCGCCGAAACCGCAAACCCGGCAGGACGTCATGCGCAATTTGCGGCCGGACAGCCAGCATGACCAGGTCGCATTGATCGAGAACCGCCTGATTGTCATCAGCGATACGCACATCCGGATAACGGGCTGCCAGCTCTGCGGCGATCTCTTCATTGCGCGGCGACAGCAGCACGGAGACGGAGTTATCCGCGACGGATTTGAGCCCGCTGACAATGGCCGCTGTAAGGGCACCCGTGCCGATGAAGCCAAGTTTCATCGCGCCTGTCTCTGGTTCATCGGTCACAGCGGCGCATGCTCGAGCCGTACCTGATAGCTCAGCACGCGCTTTTCACCGGGCGCGATCAGCATCACGCCCGGCTTGTCCGCGAACTCGCCATCGAAATCCACGGGGCTGGCAAGCCCGTGCCAGGGTTCGATGCACAGGAACGGAGCGCCGCCCGGCTTCGACCAGATGCCCAATTCCTTAAAACCCTGCCACGACATCTCGATCGCCGCACCGTTCGCGGCGGCATAGCGCACGCTGGTGCTGGCCGGCCGGTCGAGGATCACGGCGTCTGCCTCGAACAGCTGTTCGGAAAGCGCCAGCGTTTTGCCTTCGATAGGCGTCGGCCGCGGTGCAGCCAGCACCAGGCCATCCTTCAGCCGGCGGATCGGCGCCGGCTCGTCCTGGGCAAAGGTCAGGTGGTAGTCTGTCTTGGCGAGCCCCGGCTGCAATGGCCAATTGAAAGCCGGATGTGCACCGATGGAGGCTGGCAGCGTCTCGTCGCCGGTGTTGGCAATCTCGAAGCTCACACCAAGTTCGCGACGCTCGAGGGTGTAGGTGATGGCAAGGCGAAAGGCGAACGGATAGCGCGTGCGTGTATCGGCATCGTCGGTCAACACCAGCGTGCAGGATCGGGGGCTCGCGTCAGCCCACACAAATGGCTTGTCGCGGGCAAATCCGTGCTGCGTCAGGGGATAGACCCGGCCCCGATGGCGAAGCTGGTCCCCCTTCAGCCGGCCGACGATCGGAAACAGCACCGGCGAATGCCGCCGCCATTCCGGCCCGGCCTGCCACAAAAACTCCAGACCCTCGGCATTGCGCAAGGAGACGAGCTCGGCCCCCTGCCCGACAATGGTTGCCGAGATGCCGTCGCCCTGAAGCGTCACTTGTTCCATGCGTTCTCGCGGAAAGCTGCGTGCGAGCGGCAGGTTAGCAAAAGCCCGCATGGACTCAAGGGCGCAGCGACATCGCGCTGATAGAGGAGCGATGTCTCCACGCCAAAACGACAGTGGCCGGAGATTCTCCTCCGGCCACTGCGAGATCGAGATTGTTGCCTTGCTACGGTTCGACTATTCGCGTTCGCCGGTGAAGTTCAGCAGCAGCTGGAAGATGTTGACGAAGTTCAGGTAGAGCGACAGCGCGCCGAAGACGGCGAGCTTCTGCTGCGATTCCGCGTCGAAATTCTCAGCATACTGTTCCTTGATCGTCTGCGTGTCCCAGGCGGTCAGGCCAACGAACACCGCGATGCCGATCACCGAAATGGCGAACTGCAGCGCGGTCGAGCCGAGGAAGATGTTGACGACGCTGGCGATCACCACGCCGATCAGACCCATGATCAGGAACGACGAGAACTGGGTCAGGTCGCGCTTGGTCGTGTAGCCGTAGAGGCTGGTGGCGCCGAACATGGTGGCGGTGATGAAGAAGGTGCGCGCGATGCTGGTGCCGGTGAAGACCAGGAACACCGAAGCCAGCGACAGGCCCATCACCGCGCAGAAGGCCCAGAACATCAACTGGGCGCTCGCCGCCGACATCGTCTGCATCTTGAACGAAAACAACAGCACGAAGGCGAGCGGCGCCAGCATCACCACCCATTTCAGCGGGCTGGAAAAGATCGGCACGTAGAGGGCCGGCGTCGAGGACACCACCATGGCAACGATGCCGGTGACGACGAGGCCGATGCCCATATAATTGTAGACGCGCAGCATGTGGCTGCGCAGGCCCTCGTCATAGACGGCGCCGGCGCGCGCGCCAGTGCCCATGCGGTATCCGAGGTCAGGGGTATTCATTGCGGGTTCTCCTTATGTGGTCTCAGTAAAGCGTCTTGATCAGTAAAGTGTCCTGATCAGTAAAGTGTCTTGGCAAGCGTCTCGGCGGTGCGGTCGAGGTCGTGGACATCGCTGCGCGCGACGACCGCGTACGCGACCTCGCCGATCTGGAAATAGACAGAGGAGATGTCGCCGGAGGGCGCGATGGCAGGCTTGACCACGTCGAAGGTTCCGGGCCGGATCGCAAACAGCGAGACCAGCCCCATATCCTTCGTCTCCAGCGCCACCTCGACGCTCGGCCCGAAGCGCGACGGATAGATCTGGACGTCGCGGACCTTCCAGTCCTTGGGCAGCGATGGCATGACGATTGCGGTGGCGGCGCGGATTTCGTCGCCATTGTAGTTGGGCGCCTCCAGCTGCGAGGGCATCGCCTCGCGCATGAGCGTCGTCTTGTGCGCCCGGATCGCTTCTTCGACATAGGCGGGCGGCGGCGGCGAAGCCACGACCTTGGTCACCAGCAGCGGCCCGAAGAGGCCGTTCGCCAGCCAGCCGGCAGCGACAAAGATGGCGACCGCGGCCGCCCGCTGCAGCACGGCGAAGACGCGGCGACTGGCCAGCCCCCTGCCCAGCCGGCGCGCGACTTCAGTCGTCGCCGGCCGCGCCATGCCTGTGGAAGCAGCCAGCGCCAGGCGCAGTTCGTCGCGCGTCCTCAAGTCGGACATCACCCGCGCCGCAGCCTCCGGACGAGCCGACAGGAACGCCTCGACCTCGATGCGGCGCGCGACATCCAGCTGGTCGTCGACATAGGCGTCGAGATCGGTATCGGTCACCGGGTCCCGCAACAGGTCGGTCATGACGGGTCTCCCACGATCCTCAGATGGCTTTTGGCCGGCGAAGGTGCAGCGTTTTCCATCTCGCGCAGTGCTGCGCGCGCCCTGCCGATACGCGACATCAGCGTGCCCAGCGGCACCCCGCTGGCGTCGGCGGCCTGCTGGTAGGAAAGGCCCTCGATGGCGACCAGATGCAGCGCCGAACGCTGCTCCTCCGGCAGACTGAAAAAGGCCTCGCGCACCTGCGCCAGTCGCACGGAATGTTCCTGCGGCGCCGGCGTGCTGGCATCGGTGAGATAGCCGGCCTGCTCGACACGCGCTGATTCCGACCGGCGCGAGCGCATCTTGTCGATGAAAGCGTTGTGGACGATCGACAGCAACCATGCCCGCAGATTGCCGCCCGAGCGGAATGTGTCGCGCCGCTCGTAGGCGCGCACCAGCGCATCGTGCACCAGATCCTCGGCGTCAGTGCCGTCGCGCGTCAGCGAGCGTGCGTAGCGCCTGAGCGAACCCAGCTGTCCGACAATATCGAAGCGTGGCATCGACCGTTTCATGCCCCGTTTACGAAACAGGCGGGGATCTTAATCCATCGCCACGAAAACTTTTTTGCGTCGCCACAATAGGCATCATGCAATCAGAAGTCCGCTGCGCACTTACCCATCTCCCGTGCGGCAGATGTTTGCTTTATGGATGAAGTCTAGCCTTATCCGTCTGTCCCAGGAGCAAAAGATGGCCAATGGTAGTCGTGTAACGGGTTTTGCAGCGTTGCCGATCGTCGGCAGGGTGTTCATCATCTTTGGCATTGTCGGACTGACCGCTTCCGGCGTGCTGGCCATCGTCGAGATGTACGGCCCTCGTACCGCTTCGGCGACAGGCAGGATTGTCGCCGCCGAATACAATCCCCGCATCGAGTTCTCGACCGCCGACGGCACCGTCATCCGCTTCAACAATGCCGTCCACAGCTCGTTCTGGGGTGATGGCGACAGCGTCCCTGTCGCTTACGACCCAACCAATCCGCAAAATGCCTCCGTCGACAGCTTCGCCGGACGCTGGTTCCTTGCCGGGCTGGCCGGCATGCTCGGCGGTTTCTCCCTGCTGACCGGCATCGGTCTCGCCGTGATTGGACGGGTGCTTATCCGGCGGATTGGAATGAACCCGTCGCCATAGCCGCCGACCCCTGCCGTACAGACAAAGCTTGGCGTAACGGTCCAGTACGCTAGCGGACTGGCGCAGATGGAAGCACTGGCGAAACGCGGCCGCTTTGCGTATTACTCCGCCGCCATTGGAGCCGTATTGATGTTCGAGACCCTGCAACCTGCCCCGGCCGACAAGATCATCGCCTTGATCGGCCTCTATCGCGCCGATCCGCGCCCCGGCAAGATCGATCTCGGCGTCGGCGTCTACAAGGACCGCGACGGCAGGACGCCGGTCATGCGCGCCCTGCGCGAGGCCGAGAAGCGGTTGCTGCAGGACCAGGACACCAAGACCTATCTCGGCCTTGCCGGCGACACCGGCTTCAACACGGCGATGGTCAAGCTGGCCTTCGGCCCCGCTGCCGACATGACGCGCATCCGCGCCGCGCAAGCGCCTGGCGGTTCCGGCGCGCTGCGGCTGGTGGCGGAGCTGTTGAAGCGGACCCGCCCCGACGCAACCGTCTGGCTGTCGGACCCGACATGGCCGAACCACCCGCCGGTGATGCGCGGGGCCGGCCTCAAGGTGCGCGATTATCCCTATTTCGATGCCGTTTCCGGCGCGGTGCGCTTCCACGAGATGCTGGCAACGCTTGGCGCAGCCGAGCCCGGCGATATCGTGCTGCTGCATGGCTGCTGCCATAACCCGACCGGCGCCAATCTCGATATCGCGCAATGGGCCAGCGTCACCGATCTTGTCGTCGAGCGCGGGCTGTTGCCCTTTGTCGACATTGCCTATCAGGGCTTTGGCGAAGGCCTGGACGCCGATGCGGCCGGCTTGCGCCTTCTCGCGGGCAAGGTGCCTGAAATGGTCGCTGCCTCGAGCTGCTCGAAGAACTTTGCCGTCTACCGCGACCGCGTCGGCGCGGCGATGATCCTGGCGAAGGATAGCGCGCAAGCCGATGTCGCGATGAGCCAGATGCTGGCGGCGGCGCGCGCCATGTATTCGATGCCGCCGGACCACGGCGCCGCCGCCGTGCGCATGGTGCTGGAAGATGATGGCCTTCGCGCCGACTGGGAGGCGGAGCTGGAGGAGATGCGGCTGCGCATGCTGAGGCTGCGCGTCCAGTTCGCCGACGCGCTGCGCCGGCAGTCCAACTCCGACCGCTTCGACTTCATCGCCAGCCATCGCGGCATGTTTTCCAGGCTTGGCCTGACCGAGGCGCAAGTCGAGCGGCTGCGTGCCGAGTATGGCGTCTACATGGTCGGCGACAGCCGCATCAACGTCGCCGGCCTGCCCGAGGACGGCATGGATGACCTCGCCAAGGCGGTTGTGTCGGTACTCGGCTGAAGCTCGCTGTGGACAATCTTCCCTCTCCGGCTGACGCCGTTGGCCGCACGACAGGCAGCGGGATAGCATTCGCCGCATGAAACCTTCGCGCGACATTTCCCGGCTGATCGAGATCATGGCGGCGCTCAGGGCGCCGAAGACCGGTTGTCCCTGGGACATCGAGCAGGATTTCTCGACCATCGCGCCCTATACGATCGAGGAAGCCTATGAGGTGGCCGACGCCATTGCGCGCGGCGATCTCGACGATCTGCGCGACGAACTCGGCGATCTCCTGCTGCAGGTCGTCTACCACGCGCAGATGGCTGAGGAAGCCGGCGATTTTGCCTTCGGTGATGTGGTCGAGGCCATCACCACCAAGATGATCCGGCGCCATCCGCATGTCTTCGGCGACGAGAAGGCGCGCAGCGCCGGCATGGCAAAGGGCATGTGGGAAAAGATCAAGGCTGAGGAAAAAGCCGAAAAGCGAAGTGCGCGCCTCGCCCGCGGCCTCGACCCCGAAGACCATGGCAAGGGTTTCCTGGACAGCGTGCCCGTCGCCCTGCCCGCTTTGACTCGTGCGCTGAAGCTGCAGGAAAAGGCAGCGCGTGTCGGTTTCGACTGGAGCGAGGCAGCACCCATCCTCGACAAGATCGAGGAAGAGATCGGCGAGCTGCGCGAGGCACTGGCTAAGGGCGAAACGGCTGAGATCAAGGACGAATTCGGCGACATGCTGTTTGCAGTCGTCAATCTGGGGCGTCACCTCAAGCTCGATTCGGAAGCGGCGCTTAGCGGCACCAACGAAAAGTTCCGCTCGCGCTTCCACTATGTCGAGCGCGCGATCGATGCATCGGGAAGCACGCTCGAAAAAGCCACGCTGGACGAGATGGAAGTGCTCTGGCAGCAGGCCAAGGGCGTGAAATAATCAGGCTTACTGCCTGTTTTTGCGGTGCAATCGGCTTTCGATCTCTTGCCGGGCGGTGTGCGTGGCCCTGAGTGCGATGGTCGCGCTGCCATCCTCATTGTCTACCCGTGAAACGACGTCGCCATTGCGGTATAGCCAGTCGACAAGGCCGAACTGCGGCGGTTCGATCGTCACCGTCAATTCCTCGAGTTCGCCCGACATCCTGGTCTCGATCAGCGCCTTCAGCGCATCGATGCCTTCGCCGGTGACCGCCGAGATGGCGATCGGCGGCGCCTTGTTGGCGTCAGTGCCGTCGGCGAGCAGGCGCTCCCGGTTGCCGTCGTCGAGAAGGTCGACCTTGTTCCACACTTCGACGACGCGCTTGGCATCGCCGGCATCGACGCCGAGATCGGCGAGAATGCGCTCGACGTCCTCGGCTTGCGCTGCGGTATCCGGATCCGAGATATCGCGCAGGTGGATGACCAGATCGGCCTCGACGACCTCTTCCAGTGTGGCCCGGAAGGCGGCGACCAGATGCGTCGGCAGGTCCGAAATGAAGCCGACTGTGTCCGACAGGATAATCGGCGTGCCGTGCGGCAGGCGCACGCGGCGCAGCGTCGGGTCGAGCGTTGCAAACAGCATGTCTTCGGCCAGCACGTCGGCCCCGGTCAGCCGGTTGAACAGCGTCGACTTTCCGGCATTGGTGTAGCCGACGATCGCCACCACCGGGAACGGCACCTTCTTGCGCTTGGCGCGGTGCAGGTCGCGGGTGCGGCGCACCGTTTCCAGCTCGTGCTTGAGCTTGATGATTTTTTCCTGCAGCTGCCGCCGGTCCGACTCGATCTGGGTTTCGCCGGGGCCGCCGAGGAAGCCGGCGCCGCCGCGCTGGCGTTCAAGGTGGGTCCAGCTCCGCACCAGGCGGCCCTTCTGGTAGTTGAGATGGGCAAGTTCGACCTGCAGCGTGCCCTCCTTGGTCCGCGCGCGCTCGCCAAAAATCTCCAGGATCAATCCGGTGCGGTCGAGCACCTTGGCATTCATTTCTTTTTCGAGATTGCGCTGCTGCACCGGCGTCAGCGGATGGTCGACGATGACCACCTCCGCGTGACCCTCTTTGACGATCTCGGCGAATTCCGCGACCTTGCCGCTGCCGAGCAAGGTTGCCGGGCGTGGATCGTTGACGGTGACCACCGCCGTGTGGATCAGATCCAGGTTGATGGCGCGGGCAAGGCCGACCGCTTCGTCGTGGCGCGCATCCGCCGAACGCGTCAGCCGTGGACGGTTCGTTTCGTCATCGTTGCGCTGATGCCGGGTAAGCACCGGCACAATGACAACCGCCCGGGTCGGACCTGTGGCTTCCGTCCCGGAATTATGTGCTGGTTTCCCGCGGACGCCGCGGTCCGCGTCTTTTTCACGTGCCAATCAGGCGCCCTGGCTTTCCTCGCCATCGAACATCTGAACCGGCTGGCTCGGCATGATCGTGGAAATGGCATGCTTGTAGACGAGCTGGGAGTGGCCGTCACGGCGCAGCAGAACACAAAAATTGTCGAAGGAAGTGACCACGCCGGTCAGCTTGACGCCGTTGATGAGAAAGATGGTGAGTGGATTTTTGCTCTTGCGAACAGAATTCAGGAACAGGTCCTGAAGGTTTTGCGATCGTTCCGCCATTGTTCTTGTCTTTCGCCGATCCCCTTCGGTTTGCAGGCTAATGCGCCAAATTAGCGGGCACATGTCAAGCTTGCAAACACCCCCTTGCCGTCAGTAACGACAAGCAGAACGAGATATATTGATGTGCAGTCCGTCTGTGCGGTTATCAGGCTGGACTTTTTTCCGCAACGTCAAAAAAGGCTTGCCGCAATGAAAGTGTTATCGAACCGGGGTGCCCATTGGCGACCGCGGCACCGTCGATTGCCACGACCGGCATGGCGATTGTCGTTGCCGAACTGATGAAAGCTTCTCGCGCCGCCTTGGCTTCAGTGACTGAAAACCCGCGCTCCTCGATCGTCAACCCGAGCTTTGCCGCCACTTCGAACATGGTCGTGCGGGTGATGCCGCGCAGGATGCCATGCTCCGCCGGCCGGGTGACCAGAACGCCGTCCCTTGTAACGATCCAGGCGTTGGACGAGCCGCCCTCCTTGACGTTGCCATCGGTGTCGACGAACCAGGCTTCCTGGGCGCCGGCCTCCTTGGCTTTCTGCTTGGCCAGCACGTTGGGCAGCAGGCCGGTGCTCTTGATGTCGACCCGGTCCCAACGGTTTTCCGGCACGGTGATGACCTTGATGCCCGCCTCGGCTCGCTTGGCGGCCGCCGCCGGGTCGGCCTTTCTGGCCGTAATCACCAGCGATGACGGTGTATCGGCCGGGAAAACGAAGTCGCGGCTGGCAACACCGCGCGTAACCTGGACATAGACCAGGCCGTTGACGACGTGGTTGCGCCGGACGATCTCGCGCAGAAGAAGCGGCAGCACGCCCTTGGTGACCGGCCAGTCGATCGACAATTCGCTAAGCGAGCGGTTCAGCCGGGCAAGATGGCGCGGCATGTCGACGATAAAGCCCTGCGCCACCTCGCAGACCTCGTAGACGCCGTCGGCGAATTGATAGCCGCGATCCTCGATATGCACGGCAGCGTCGGCATGGGCGACATAGCGCCCGTTCACATAGGCAATGCGCGGCATGGGTTATCCCTCAGAACAGTCTCGCTATTTCTAGGCGATTCCGCCGCTGCCGTAACCGGCAATTGCACGGGCCACGGCCCGCTGGACCAACAACAATGGGGATCAGACCCCCAGCGACTTCAGTTTCCGGTGCAGCGCCGAGCGCTCCATGCCAATGAATTCCGCCGTCTTCGAGATGTTGCCGCCGAAACGGTTGATCTGGGCGATCAGATAGTCCTTCTCGAACTGTTCGCGCGCCTCGCGCAGCGGCAGCGCCATGATGTGCTGGTCGGACTGGTTCGGCGTGCGCGGCATGACATCGCCGATCTCCGACGGCAACAGGTCGGCGGTGATCGGCGCATCGATATCGTCGCCACGCGCCAGGATCATCAGCCGTTCGACATTGTTGCGCAGCTGGCGGACATTGCCCGGCCAGTTGTGCGCCTGCAGCACGGCAAGCGCATCGTCGCCGATGCGGCGCGGCTTGATGCCGGCCTGGCGAGCGATCTGCTTCATGAAATTGTCGACGAGATAGGGAATGTCCTCTCGCCGCTCGGCCAGGCCCGGCACCATGACCGGAACCACCGCCAGGCGGTGATAGAGGTCTTCGCGAAAACGGCCGTCGGCGATCATCGCCTCCAGGTTCTGCGAGGTCGAGGAGATGATGCGGACGTCGACCTTGACCCGCTTGGTGCCGCCGACCCGCTCGAACTGCTGTTCGACCAGCACGCGCAAAATCTTGTTCTGCGTCTCGCGCGGCATGTCGGCCACTTCGTCGATGTAGAGAATGCCGCGGTGCGCCTCTTCAAGCGCGCCGACCTTGCGCTCGGTGCCGTTCGATTCGGTACCGAACAGCTCGATCTCCATGCGCTCGGGCGTGATGTTGGCCGCGCTCAGCGTCACGAAGGGCGCGCCCTTGCGCGTCGACAGCGTGTGGATGGCGCGCGCGGCGAGCTCCTTGCCCGAGCCGGACGGACCGATGATCATGACGCGGCTGTTGGTCGGCGCCACGCGCTCGATGGTCTGGCGCAGCTGGCTCATCGCCGACGACATGCCGATCAGGTCGAAGGTTTCGCCGCTGCGCTGCTTGAGGTCGGACACCTCGCGCCGCAATTTCGAGGTTTCGAGCGCCCGCTCGGCGATCAGGATCAGCCTGTCGGCCTTGAACGGCTTCTCGATGAAATCATAGGCGCCGCGGCGGATGGCCGACACCGCTGTCTCGATATTGCCGTGGCCGGAGATCATCACCACCGGCAGGCTCGGATGCATCGTCTTGATCTCGTCGAGCAGCGCCAGCCCGTCGAGGCGCGAGCCCTGCAACCAGATGTCGAGGAAAATCAGCCGCGGCGCCCGGTCGGCGATTGCCGCGAGCGCGCTGTCGGCATCGAATGCCGTGCGGGTTTCATGCCCTTCGTCGCTCAATATGCCCGCGACGAGTTCACGGATGTCTTCCTCGTCATCGACGATGAGAATATCAGACGCCATTACCGACCTTTTCAGTTTCTCGTTCGTGTTCCGTTTCGCCTTGACCGCGTGGCGGCGCGGTTGCGGCAGCTGGCGGCAGGATGATCGAGATCATCGCGCCGCGTCCACCGTGGAAATCCGCGGGCGCATCGTGCAATTCGAGCCGCCCGCCATGGTCCTCCACGATCTTCTTGACGATGGCGAGACCGAGCCCGGTGCCCTTCTCGCGCGTCGTCATGTAGGGCTCGAGCAGCCTTTGGCGGTTCTCGCGCGGCAAGCCTTTGCCATTGTCGATGACGTCGATTCTGATCGCGCCATTCTGCCGGGCAGCTTGAATCCGGATTATGCCGTGCGAACCGTCCTTTTGTTCCAGCCCGTCAATCGCCTCGGCCGCGTTCTTGATGACGTTGCCGAAAGCCTGCGCCATCAATCGGCTATCGAACGTGCCCTTGAGCGGTTCGTTGCCGAACACGCGTTCGAAAGCAATGTCGGCGCGGCTGACTTCGACCAGGAACGACGCCTCGCGCAGCGATTCACGCAGATCGATGGCTTTCATCTCGGGCTTGGGCATGCGGGCGAAAGCCGAGAACTCGTCGACCATGCGGCCGATATCCTCGACCTGCCGGATGATCGTGTCGGTGCACTGGTCGAAAATCTCGCGGTCCTCGGTGATGACCTTGCCGAAGCGTCGCTTGATGCGCTCGGCCGAGAGCTGGATCGGCGTCAGCGGGTTCTTGATTTCATGTGCGATACGCCGCGCCACATCCGCCCAGGCCGACGAGCGCTGTGCCTGGACCAGATCGGTGATGTCGTCGACAGTCACGACGTAGGATTTCTCCTCCTCGCCGTCGTCGCCGGCCTCGATGGTGATCTGCACGTTGAAGGTACGCTCGGCGCCGGTGCGATAGAAGGTGACCTGCTCGCGATAGACCGGCTTGCCGGATTTGCGGCCGATCTCGAAGACACGGCCGACATGCGGTAGCACGGCGGACAGGTTCTGCCCCAGCGCCGCCGTGGCCGATATGGCCAGCATCGTTTCGGCCGATTTGTTGACGATGGAGACGATGCCGTAGGGATCGACGCCGATGACGCCGGCGGTGACGCCGGCCAGCACCGCTTCCGAGAAACGACGCCGTTCGTCGATCAAATCCTTGGCCGACAGGATCTCGTTGCGCTGCGATTTAAGCTCCAGCAGCATCTTGTTGAACGTATCGCCAAGCGAGGCGACATCGCCGTCGGAAGGCCGTACCGGCACGGCGACATCGAGATTGCCGGTCGCAACCTCGTCAGCCGCGCCGATGAGCTGACGGATGGGCCGCACCAGACGGTCGGCCACCGCTATGCCGGTCCAGATGGCCGACAGGATGATGATCAGCGTCAGCGACAGATAGGGCAGCGCGAACGCCACCTGCGACGTCCGCCTGTTGTCTTCCAGGCCGCGATATTCGGCGGTGTTGGACTGGACGATCGCCCTCGCCTTGATCACTTCGGGGTCGACCAGGCGATTGGTGTAGAGGTAGAGGCCTTCGATCTCCCGCAGCTTGATGATGGCGCCCATGATGTTGCGCGTCTTCGGCTCGATCAGCACCGGCTTGCCGTCGGCCGCACTTGCCACCGCGCCCTCAGGCGGTGCCGGCATGGCGAAGTCCGCATCGGTCTGGGCACTCACGACAAAGGAGCCGTCTTCCCTGACCAGCGCCGCATGCACCAGGCTTCTGCCCACGGCTTCCTTGTTCATCAGGTCGAGAAAGCCGGTTCGATCGAGGCCGTAAAGCGTGCGCGACGCATCGAGATCGTAGGCCATCGACAGCGTCGTGCCCTGAAGATTGCGAGCGTTTTCCTGCACATAGGCGTCGGCGATCGACAGCGACGAGTTGACGATCGCCTTGGTGCGGATCTCGAACCAGCGGTCGAGGCCGATATCGAGCGTGATCGAGGCGATGATGGCCACCATGATGGCTGGGATGGCCGCGACCAGCGCAAACATCGTCACGATGCGCACATGCAGCCGCGAAGCCGCCTTGCCGTGCCGGCGCGCCATGGTGATGCGATGCACCTCTCGGCCGACGAGGGCAATCAGCGCCAGCACAAATAAGGCATTGGCCGCAATCAGCGTCAGCGTTGTGTTTGCGTCTGGCGTGATCGGCGTGGCGCCGACAAGAATCGCAAACGAGATTGCCGCCGTAACCAGCGCGCCGGCAATTGCCACAACGCCAGGCAACGCAAGCAGCCGCCGTCCATCCCTCTGGCCGGGTCTGCTGAAAAGCGGTTCGTTTGATGTCAGAGCTTGCGAAGCCATGTCGCCGTCTAAGAGCCAGTGATTGCGTCGGATGTATGCAACGCATTGTGGCGATTATGCAACAAGTGTGGCCGTGACGGAAATCTTTCGGCCGCCGATCCCCTGAAAAGGGGACGACCTCGCGTCACTTCGGGCGCCAGGCGCTCATGATCTCGACGATTTGTAGACGTTGACGCCCAGCTCGCGAATCTTCTTGCGCAGCGTGTTGCGATTCAAGCCGAGCAATTCGGCCGCCTTGATCTGGTTGCCGCGCGTTGCCGTCATGGAAGCGAGCACCAGCGGATATTCGACCTCGGACAAGATGCGTTGATAGAGACCTGCCGGCGGCAAATCACCGGCAAAAGAGGCGAAATAGCGCTGCAGGAAGTGCTCCACCGCCTGGCCGATGGACAGATCGTCCGGGATCAAATTGCCGCCGCCGGGAACGACCGGCCTTTCGCCTGTCTTCAGTTCGGCCTCGATGATCTCGGCTGATATTTCGTCCTGCGAATAGAGCGCCGCAAGCCGGCGCACCAGGTTTTCCAGCTCGCGCACGTTTCCCGGCCACGGATAGCGCTTCATCAATTCGATGCCGCCGGTCGAAATGCGCTTGGTCTGCAAGCCTTCGCTGGCGCCGATCTTGAAGAAATGCCGCACCAGATCGGGAATGTCTTCCGATCTCTCACGCAAACCCGGCAGCCGAAGCGGCACGACGTTCAGGCGATAGAACAGATCCTCGCGGAAAAGCCCCTGGTTGATCAGCGTGCGCAGATCCTTGTTGGTGGCGGCGACGATGCGCACATCGGTCTTGATCGGCGTGCGCCCGCCGACAGTGGTGTATTCGCCTTGCTGCAGCACGCGCAGCAGCCGCGTCTGCGCCTCCATCGGCATGTCGCCGATCTCGTCGAGGAACAGCGTGCCGCCCTCGGCCTGCTCGAAGCGGCCTGTCGAGCGGTTCTGTGCGCCGGTGAAGGCACCCTTCTCATGACCGAACAGTTCCGATTCGATGAGGTCGCGCGGGATTGCCGCCATGTTGATGGCGACGAACGGACCGCCTCGGCGGCGGCCATATTCGTGCAGCGCGCGCGCTACCAATTCCTTGCCGGTGCCGGACTCGCCCGAGATCATCACCGTCAGATCCGTCTGCATCATGCGCGCCAGCATGCGGTAGATGTCCTGCATGGCGGCCGAGCGGCCGACCAGCGGCATGGCGTCAGGCTGTTCTTCCGGTCGCGTATCGATCTTCGGTCGGCGCGGCTCTGACAGCGCACGATTGACGATGTTGAGCAGCTCGGTCAGGTCGAACGGCTTCGGCAGATATTCATAAGCACCTGTTTCGGAAGCACGAATCGCCGTCATGAAAGTGTTTTGCGCGCTCATCACGATGACCGGCAGCTCGGGCCGCGCCTTCTTGATGCGCGGCAGCATGTCGAAGGCGTTCTCGTCCGGCATGACAACGTCGGTGATCACCAGATCGCCCTCGCCCGCCGCCACCCAGCGCCACAGCGTCGAGGCGTTGGAGGTCACGCGCACCTCATGGCCGACGCGCGACAGCGCCTGATTGAGCACGGTGCGGATGGCCGCATCGTCGTCGGCGACGAGAATATTGCCGCGAACCGTCATTTGCGGTCTCCTTCGCCTTCATCATCGGCAGTGTCGATGGGTGTTTCTTTCCAGGCCGGCATCAGGATTCGGAAGGTGGTGCCGCGCGGCGTCGAATCGCATTCGATGATGCCGCCATGCTCGCCGACGATTTTCGCCACCAGCGCCAGGCCGAGCCCCGAGCCGTTCGGCTTGGTGGTGATGAACGGATCGAACAGGATCGGCAGAATGTCTTCCGAAACGCCGGACCCATTGTCGCGCACGCAGAATTCAAGCGGTAGCGACACGCGGTCCTGGGTTCCGGGAACGGAAACGCGGATGCCCGGCCTGAACGCGGTCGACAGCACGATCTCGCCCTGCGGGGCGCCGCCGATCGCCTCGGCGGCGTTCTTGACCAGGTTGAGAAACACCTGGATCAGTTGGTCGCGGTTGGCGAAAACCGGAGGCAATGATGGATCATAGTCCTCCAATATCCTGATTCTCTTGGCAAAACCGTTCTTGGCGATTGCCTTCACATGATCCAGCACGACATGGATGTTGACAGGATAGCGGTCAATCGGCCGCTCGTCGGAAAACACTTCCATGCGGTCGACGAGGGAGACTATGCGATCAGTCTCGTCGGTGATGAGGCGGGTCAGCGCGCGATCCTCGTCGGACGCCGAGAGTTCGAGCAGCTGTGCGGCGCCACGTATGCCGGACAGCGGGTTCTTGATCTCATGTGCCAGCATGGCGGCAAGGCCGGTGACCGAACGCGCGGCACCCCTGTGTGTCATCTGCCGGTCGATCTTGTCGGCCATCGAGCGTTCCTGGAACATCACCACGATCGAGCCTGGGAATTCCGGCACCGGCGCGACATAGAGATCGACGACCTTCTCGATGCCGAGACGCGGCGACGACACGTCGACACGGTATTCGTTGACCGGCGCACGGCGCTCGCGCACCTGGTCGACCAGTTGCAACAGCGGGCTGCCGAACGGGATCAGTTTGGACAGTGTGTTGCGTGCCAGCATGTTGGCGCTGGAGCGGAAGAAGTCTTCCGCGTCGGCATTGGCGTAGGTGATGAACCCGTCCGGATCGACCATGATGACCGGACGGCGGATGGTGTTCAGCACGATACTGGCGGCATCCGCCATGTCGGAGCTCGGTGTGACGGTGGCGTTCATGCGGCGCTCCGCAAGGGCGTGGCTTCGCCGGAAAACACCTCATGCAGCAAGGCAATGACGCGGGCGGGTTCGAAAGAGGTGAGGATGGCTTTCCGCCGCTCATCGGAAACGCCAGCAGAGTGGCGGTCGAGATACCAGCCGAGATGCTTGCGCGCCTGGCGCAAGCCACTTTCGACGCCGTAAAGCGTCAGCATGTCTTCGTAGTGGGAAACGATGTAGTCCGCCATGGCTTGCGGGCTTTCCGGCACGCCGGAGGGCGCGTCGCCCGCAGCCGTTGCCGCGATGTGGCCCGCCGTCCATGGCGCGCCATAATGCGCACGACCGATCATCACCGCGTCGGCGCCCGACTGTTCAAGGATTTCGGCGGCCTCCGCGGGCGAGCCCACATCGCCATTGGCGACGACCGGGATCGAGACGACGTCCTTGATGCGGGCGATGGCGCCCCAATCGGCCTTGCCTTGATAAAACTGGCAGCGCGTGCGCCCATGCACGGTCACCATTTTAACACCGGCCTCTTCGGCGCGGCGCGCCAAAACGGGTGCATTGAGCGCATTGTCGTCCCAGCCGAGCCGCATCTTGACCGTGACCGGCACCTGGACCGCGCCGATCACCGCTTCGATCAGCGACAGCGCGTGGTCGAGATCGCGCATCAGCGCCGAGCCGGCATAGCCGCCGGTCACCTTCTTGGCCGGGCAGCCCATATTGATGTCGATGATGTCGGCGCCCTCGCCGGCAGCGATGCGCGCGCCCTCGGCCATGTGCTCGGCCTCGCGGCCGGCAAGCTGGACCATATGGACGGGCAGCCCGGAATGACGGATGCGCAGGTCGCAGCCGGCCCTGCCCTTGGCAAGCTCGCCGCTCGCCACCATTTCCGACACGACCAGGCCCGCGCCATGCGCGTAGGCGCGCTGCCGGAACGGCTCGTCCGTTATTCCCGACATGGGCGCGAGGAAGACGCGGTTGCGGATCGTCACGCCGCCAATGTCGAGCGGCGAAGCCAATTTTGTCACTTCAGGCATGCACAAAAACCAAGCATATCGGATTGCTGCACATTCTCTAGCCATAAGAAAGGCATTGTGCAACGCGCAATGACGTCACATTGCGGCGCATTTGGGAAAATGCTGGCCTTCGCCATAAGCCGCGACTAAGCCTCTTGGCATGACAGACGCAAGCGAAAAACCGGCCGAGGCGACGACCGACAAGGTCGGCTTGGTCATCGTTGCCGCCGGTCGCGGCGCGCGTGCCGGAAAGGCCGACGGGCCGAAGCAATATCAGCGCATCGGTGGCCGTGCCGTGATCGCGCGCACGCTGGAGACTTTCCTGGCGCATCCCGAAATTGGCCCCGTCGTCGTCGCCATCCATGCCGATGACCGAGCGCTTTTCGACAAGGCAGCCGGCGCGTATGCCGAGCGGGTTACCGCCGTGGTCGGTGGCGAGTCGCGCCAGGCCTCGGTCCGGCTCGGCCTGCTGGCGCTGAGGGAACGTACGCCCGGCCGTGTCCTTGTCCATGACGCGGTGCGGCCGTTTGTCGACACGGCCCTGATCGACCGTATCATCGCCGCCATTGGCGAGCGCCAGGGCGCGCTGCCCGCTTTGCCCGTCGCCGATACGCTGAAGCGCGAGTCGGGCACCGGCATGATCGAGGAGACGGTGCCAAGGGCCGGCCTTCATGCCGCGCAGACGCCGCAGGGCTTTCCGTTCTGGCCGTTGCTCGCCGCGCATGAAAAGGCCCATCATCTCGGCAAGGCGGATTTCACCGACGATGCCGCGATCGCCGAATGGGCGCATATTCCGGTGAAAATCGTCGAGGGATCGCCGGACAATGTCAAATTGACCTGGGCAAGGGATATCGCGATGGCGGATCAACGGCTTACTGGCGAGCGTTTTCCAGACATTCGCACCGGCAATGGCTATGACGTGCACGCCTTCGAGGCTGGCGACCATGTCACTTTGTGCGGCGTCGCCATCCCGCACGGCAAGAAGCTTTCGGGCCATTCGGATGCCGATGTCGGCCTGCACGCGCTGACCGATGCGCTGCTCGCCACTTGCGGCGCCGGCGACATCGGCACGCATTTCCCGCCTTCCGATCCGCAATGGAGGGGCGCGGCGTCGAAGATCTTCGTCGAGCATGCGGCCAGGTTGGTGCGCGAACGCGGCGGCCGCATCGCCAATGCCGACATCACGCTGATCTGCGAGGCGCCGCGCGTCGGCCCGCATCGCGAGGCCATGACCAACGCGTTGTCGGCGATACTGGGCATTTCCAGCGATCGCATCTCCATCAAGGCGACGACCAACGAAAAACTCGGCTTTGTCGGCCGCGAGGAAGGCATCGCCGCCATCGCCACAGCCAGTGTCGTCTTCCCCGGGGAGGTTCCCGCATGAACAACAGCGATCTTGCCAACGCCCTGCTCCAGGTCTGCCAGCAGCGCGGCATCATGCTGGCGACGGCCGAGAGCTGCACCGGCGGCATGATCATCTCGGCACTGACCGACATTGCCGGCTCGTCCGCTGTCGTCGATCGCGGCCTCATCACCTATTCCGATGAAGCAAAGATGGAGATGCTCGGCGTCTCGCCCGCCACACTCGAGGCGCATGGCGCCGTCTCGCGCGAAACGGTTCTGGAGATGGCGGCGGGCGCTC
Organism: Mesorhizobium sp. M0062; assembly: GCF_040323125.1. Lineage (NCBI taxonomy): Bacteria > Pseudomonadati > Pseudomonadota > Alphaproteobacteria > Hyphomicrobiales > Phyllobacteriaceae > Mesorhizobium > Mesorhizobium sp. M0062. The sequence goes on along the minus strand of NZ_JAMYUO010000006.1, from coordinate 69,483 downwards.
TGGCGCGCTCGCGCGCCGGGCTGGCGCTTGCCGTCACCGGCATTGCCGGCCCAGGCGGCGGTTCGCCGGAAAAACCGGTCGGCCTCGTCTGGTTCGGAGTTGCCCTAAGACGTGGGCCGGTGGCTGCCGAGCTCAATATGTTTGCCGACAATGGCCGCGACTTCATCCGCCGTGAGACGGTCAAGCATGCGCTGGAGATCGGCCTGCGCGCGCTCGGCGACACTCATGAGATGGGCGTCGTTCCGTAGATGACGTCCGCACGTTTTTCGAAGGCTTCGGAAAACATGCGGAAGGCGCGATCGAACATGGTGCCCATCAACACGCCGAGGATACGGCTCTTGAACTCGTAGTCGATGAAGAAGCGGACGTTGCAGCCGCCGCCGTCGGCCGGCTCGAAGCGCCAGATATTGCTTAGATATTTAAACGGCCCATCGATGTATTTGACGTCGATGGTGTTCTCGTCCGGCTTCAACAGCACTTGCGTCGTAAAGGTCTCGCGGATCGCCTTGTAGCCGATGCTCATATCGGCGAGGAGAATGGTGCGGCCATCACGCTCCTTGCGAGAGCGCACCGTCAGCGCCTCGCACAGCGGCAGAAATTGCGGATACGTCTCGATATCGGCGACCAGCGCAAACATCTGCTCCGGCGTGTGGGCAACGCGGCGTGTGGCTTCGAATTTCGGCATTGAAGCAGGATTTAACTCGCTTTTTTGAGCTGCGCCTCACGCGCCGCCCGCAGCCTGGCGAAATCGTCACCGGCATGATGCGAGGAGCGCGTCAGCGGGCTCGACGCCACCAGCAGGAAACCCTTGGTCTTGCCGATCGTCGCGAAGGAGCTGAATTCCTCCGGCGTGACGAAGCGGATCACCGGGTGGTGCTTCTTCGACGGCTGCAGATACTGGCCAATGGTCATGAAGTCGACATTGGCCGAGCGCAGGTCGTCCATCAGCTGCAGGATCTCGTTGCGCTCTTCGCCGAGGCCGACCATGATGCCGGACTTGGTGAAGATCGACGGGTCGAGCTCCTTGACCCGCTGCAACAGCCGGATCGAGTGGAAATAGCGAGCACCCGGCCGCACCGTCAGGTAGTTCGACGGCACGGTTTCGAGATTGTGGTTGAAGACATCGGGCTTGGCCGCCACGACGATCTCCAGCGCGCCCTCCTTGCGCAGGAAATCGGGCGTCAGGATTTCGATCGTGGTCAAGGGCGTCGCTGCTCGGATCGCCCGGATAACCTCGGCGAAATGCTGCGCGCCGCCATCGGCGAGATCATCGCGGTCGACCGAGGTGATGACGACATGGGTCAGCCCCATCTGCTTGACGGCATGCGCGACACGCGCCGGCTCATCGGCATCGAGCGCGGTGGGAATGCCGGTGGCGACATTGCAGAAGGCACAAGCGCGCGTGCAGATCTCGCCCATGATCATGAAGGTGGCGTGCTTCTTTTCCCAGCACTCGCCGATATTGGGGCAGCCGGCCTCTTCGCACACCGTGACCAGCTTGTGCGACTTCACGATCTCGCGGGTTTCGGCATAGCCCTTCGACATCGGCGCCTTGACGCGGATCCAGTCGGGTTTGCGCAGCACGTCCTGATCAGGCTTGTGTGCCTTCTCGGGGTGCCGCAGGCGCGGCGCGTTGGCGATCGTGTCGAGAACAGTGACCATCTCAAACCTGACTTGTTGGCGTCTGCCCGTCGGCATTCGCCCTTCTGGCGTCATCTAGGGCTTTTCGGTGCAAAGAAAAAGGCTGCGGCGGCGCATGCCGCCACAGCCTTTTTCGCATAGCGGGGATCCAGAGCAATTCCAGGAAAAGTGTGACACGGTTTTCCGTCCGGAATTGCGTCAGAAGAACGAGAGAAACGGCGAGCCGTTTTATCGGCGTATCAGCCGCCCGGCAAAGATCAGCAGGCAGGCGCCGATGAAGCCGGTGATCAGGTAGGCGAGCCAGCCGACACCGAAGGGTTCGATGTTGAGCGCCCTGAGAATTGCGTTCAGCACCACCGCGCCGACAATGCCCATAATGATGTTCATCAAGACGCCGGTATTGCTCTTCATGACCATCTCGGCCAGCCACCCGGCCAAACCGCCGATGATGATGGCCGCAATCCAGCCCACGCCATTCACGTCCATATGCCAACTCCTCCAGTGTCAGGTGAAAATGCATCCGGAAACGAACTGTCTGCCGTAAGGTTCCTCCGGCGCATGCGTCTGAGTCTCGCGGCAGCAATTTATCACGCGTTGAGCGCACGGCCATAGGCATCGAGCACGCTTTCCTTCATCATCTCCGACAGCGTCGGATGCGGGAAGATGGTGTGCATCAGTTCTTCCTCGGTGGTCTCCAGGTTCATCGCCACGACAAAGCCCTGGATCAGCTCCGTCACCTCGGCGCCGACCATATGCGCGCCGAGCAGCTGGCCGGTCTTCTTGTCGAAGATGGTCTTGATGAAGCCCTGGTCCTCGCCAAGCGCGATCGCCTTGCCGTTGGCGCCGAACTGGAAACGGCCGACGCGGATGTCCTTGCCTTCGGCCTTCGCCTTGGCTTCGGTGAGCCCGACCGAGGCGACCTGCGGGTTGCAATAGGTGCAGCCCGGGATCTTCAGCTTGTCTGTCGCATGCACGCCGGGGAAATTGGCGATCTTCTCGATGCAGACCACGCCTTCATGCTCGGCCTTGTGGGCGAGCATCGGCGGTCCGGCGACATCGCCGATAGCGTAGATGCCGGGCACATTGGTCTTGCCGTAGCCATCGATGACGACGCAGCCGCGGTCCGTCTTCACGCCGAGCGTCTCGAGGCCGAGATTCTCGATGTTGCCCTGCACGCCGACGGCCGAGATCATGCGGCCGGCGGTGATCTTCTCGACCTTGCCGTCCTTCATCTCGACATGGGCGGTGATCGAGTTGGCACCCTTCTCGACCTTGGTCACCTTGGCCTCGAGGATGATTTTCATGCCCTGCTTCTCGAACTGCTTCTGCGCGAATTTCGAGACCTCGGCATCCTCGACCGGCATCACCGCCGGCAAAAGCTCGACCACCGTCACCTCGGCGCCCATGGTGCGGTAGAAGGAGGCGAACTCAATGCCGATGGCGCCCGAACCCATGACCAGCAGCGATTTCGGCATCTCCTTCGGCACCATCGCTTCAAAATAGGTCCAGATCAGTTTGCCGTCCGGCTCGATGCCGGGCAGCGCGCGCGGCCGGGCGCCGGTGGCGAGAATGATGTGCTTGGCGGTGTAGGTCCCCTCGCCCTTGACGCCCTTCGGCACCGGCGGCTGCGGCTCCATCGGCTTCTTGGCCGTCTTGGAAACGACGATTTCACCTGGCTTTGAAAGCTTGGCCTCGCCCCAGATGACGTCGACCTTGTTCTTCTTCATCAGGAAGGCGACGCCGCCATTGAGCCTCAACGACACTTTGCGCGAGCGGTCGACGACAGCGGCGGTGTCGGCGCTGACCTTGCCGCCTTCGAGCTTCAGGCCGTAGTCTTTCAGATGATCGGAATAGTGCATGATCTCGGCCGAGCGCAGCAGCGCCTTGGTCGGGATGCAGCCCCAGTTGAGGCAGATGCCGCCGAGATGCTCGCGCTCGACGATCGCCGTCTTGAAGCCGAGCTGGGCGGAGCGCACCGCCGTGACATAGCCGCCGGGGCCTGAGCCGATGATTATGACGTCGTAGGATTCAGCCACGGGGTTTCTCCCTGATTTTCTCTAGAGTTCCAGCATCACACGCACCAATGGCGCCAATGCGTCACCTATATTGCGCGTGTTTTCGGCATCGAGATGGACCCCGTCGATCGGTGTGGTCTCGGCCACCGTGCCGGCATCGAAAAAGCCGCAGCCGGCCTCGTCGGCGAGCGCGGAATATTGCGGCGCCAGCCGCTTCGAGGCCTCGTCGCCGCCGGCAAACATTTCCTTGAATTCGGCATTGTCGGTGCGGCTGACCGCTGGTGGCGCGACGATCAGGATTTGCGGCGCGGCCCAGTCGAACGGATAATCGTGGCCGCGCACGATGTCGATCAGCCGCTGCACCCCCTGCTTGGCCGCGACCGGATTGCCGTGGATCCAGGGCTTCATGTCGTTGGCGCCGAGCATGATGATGATCAGGTCGAGCGGCGCATGGCTGGTCAGGATCGTCGGCAGCACCTTGGCGCCATTGCGGTCGGCACCAGCCAGGTGATCGTCGAAAGCCGTGGTGCGGCCGTTCAGACCTTCGGCAATGACTTCGATATCGTCGTCGCCCAACGCCGCCTTGAGCACGCTCGGCCAGCGATCTTCCAGCGCATAACGCCCGAGGCTCGCCGCGTCATAGCCCCAGGTCAGGGAATCGCCGTAGCAGAGGATCGTCTTCATGCACCCGCACCCGCCTCCGCCCTAAGCGCGCGCCGCACGCGCCATCCCACGAACAGCCACTGCACGATAACCGTGGCGATGCTTGGCAAAAACAGACCGGCGACAACGGGGAGATCGCCTGACCACTGGGCTTTGCCAGGCGGCTGCGAGAAGGTCCAGGCAATCAGCCCGATTCCGGCCAGCACGAACAACGAAACCCCAACAAGCCCCGTCAGGTTTATCGCCCTTTGCGGGTTTGGCACGAACTGCGCGATGAAAAACGCCACGGTCGCAACGATGGTGACCAGCGCCGAAACCATGAAGACCAGGATGTATTCGGAATTCGCATTGGTGACGATTGCCAGCCACAGCGCCACCAGCCCGCCGGCCAGGCCGGAAAGGATCAGGGCGAAAAGGCTGGTGACGAATTTCCGCACAGCCTTTTTCCTTCCTAGACCAGCATGCCCATCGGATTTTCGATCATGCGCTTGAAGGCGACCAGAAGTTCGGCGCCGAGCGCACCGTCGACGGCGCGGTGATCGGTCGACAGCGTCACCGACATGATATTGGCGATTCTGATCTCGCCATTCTTGACCACCGGCCGCTGCTCGCCGGCACCCACCGCCAGGATCGTCGCATGCGGCGGGTTGATGACGGCGGCAAAGTCCTTGATGCCGAACATGCCGAGATTGGAGACAGCCGTCGTGCCGCCCTGATATTCCTCAGGCTTCAGCTTGCGGCTGCGCGCACGGCTCGCCAGATCCTTCATCTCGTTGGAGATAGTGGACAGCGTCTTTTCGTCGGCGTGGCGGATGATCGGCGTGATCAAGCCGCCGGGGATCGACACGGCAACGCCGACATCGGCGTGCTTGTGCTTGACCATGGCGCTTTCGGTCCACGACGCATTGGCATCCGGCACCGCCATCAGCGCCATCGCCATCGCCTTGATCACCATGTCGTTGACCGACAGCTTGTAGACGGGCACTTCGCCCTTGTCGGTCTTCTTCATCGGAGCCGCCGCATTGATCTGTGTGCGCAGCGCCAGCAGGGCATCGAGCTCGCAGTCGAGCGTCAGGTAGAAATGCGGGATGGTTGTCTTGGCCTCGACCAGGCGGCGCGCAATGGTCTTGCGCATATTGTCGTGCGGGACGAGCTCGTAGGACCCTTCGGCAAACAGCTTCAGCACCTGTTCGTCCGACATCGCCTTGGGTGCCGGAGCCGGCGCAGACGCCGGAGCGCCGGCAGGTGCGGCTTTCGCGGCCGGCGCGGCCTTGGCGCCACCGCCGGCGATCGCCGCCTCGACATCGGCCTTGACGACACGGCCATGCGGGCCGGTGCCACTCACGGCGGACACATCGACGCCGGCGTCTTTGGCTATGCGCCGCGCCAGCGGCGAGGCGAAAGTGCGCTCGCCTGACGATTGGCTGATCTCCCCCCTTGTGGGGGAGATGGCCGGCAGGCCAGAGGGGGGCGCGACAGACTGAGAGGTCGGCGGGACAGCGCCCCCCTCTGTCGACTTCGTCGACATCTCCCCCACGGGTGGGGAGATTGACGCCTTATCCTGTTTGGCATCGGCTTTCGCGGGCGCGGCATCGCCGCCGCCCTTTGCCGCCGCCCCTGCATCCTCGCCTTCGCCAGCCAGAATGGCGATCAGAGCATTGACCTTGACGCCTTCGGTGCCGGCCGGAACGACGAGCTTGGCAACCGTGCCCTCATCGACGGCCTCGACTTCCATCGTCGCCTTGTCGGTCTCGATCTCGGCGATCACGTCGCCCGGCGAAACCTTGTCGCCCTCCTTGACCAGCCACTTGGAAAGATTGCCCTCTTCCATCGTGGGCGAGAGCGCCGGCATGGTGATGTTGATTGGCATGATGTCCTCCCGACCGGCTCAGCGATACGTGACGGCTTTGACCGCCTCGATGACCTCGCCGACATTGGGCAAGGCCAGCTTTTCGAGGTTCGCCGCATAAGGCATCGGCACGTCCTTGCCGGCGATGGTGATGACCGGCGCATCGAGGAAGTCGAAGGCGCGCTGCGAAACCTGGTTGGCGATGTGGTCGCCGACCGAACTTTGCGGGAAACCTTCTTCGACCACGATCAAGCGGTTGGTCTTCTTCACCGAGGCAATGACGGTGTCGAGGTCGAGCGGACGGATGGTCCTGAGATCGATGATCTCGGCATCGATGCCCATGCCGCGCAGCTCGGCTTCCGCCTTGATGGCATAGGTCATGCCGATGCCGAACGAGACGATGGTGACGTCCTTGCCCTGCTTGTGAATGCGCGCCTTGCCGATCGGCAGCACGAAATCGTCAAGCTTCGGCACGTCGAAGGACTGGCCGTAGAGGATTTCGTTTTCGAGGAAGATGACCGGGTTCGGATCGCGGATCGCCGCCTTGAGCAGGCCCTTGGCATCGGCAGCCGTGTACGGCATCACCACTTTCAGGCCGGGAATATGGCTGTACCAGGCGGCATAGCACTGCGAATGCTGGGCGCCGACGCGGGCGGCAGCCCCGTTCGGGCCGCGGAACACGATCGGCGCGCCCATCTGGCCGCCCGACATATAGAGCGTCTTGGCGGCGGAGTTGATGATCTGGTCGATCGCTTGCATGGCGAAATTAAAGGTCATGAATTCGACGATCGGCTTCAGGCCGGCCATTGCCGCACCGACGCCGACGCCGGCAAAGCCATGCTCGGTGATCGGCGTGTCGACCACGCGTCGCGGCCCGAATTCCTGCAGCAGGCCTTGCGTGATCTTGTAGGCGCCCTGGTATTCCGCGACCTCCTCGCCCATGACGAAGACATCGCCGTCGCGGCGCATTTCTTCAGCCATGGCATCGCGGAGCGCTTCGCGCACCGTGGTCGAGACCATCTCGGTGCCGGCGGGAATATCCGGATCGGCGGCAGGTTTGGCCGCCGGAGCGGCGGGAACCGCCTTCGGAGCCTCGCCGGCATCCTGGGGAGCCGCTTTTGTACCTTCCTCGGCTGCATCGGTCCGCTGACCGCCAGCGGAAACGGCATCCTGGGTGGAGGCAGGCTTGCCGCTCTTTTCGACATCGCCTGCACTTTCACCGTCCTGCAGCAACACGGCGATCACCGCGTTGACCTTGACGCCTTCGGTGCCGGCGGGAACCACGATCTTGCCGATCGTGCCTTCATCGACGGCTTCGACTTCCATCGTCGCCTTGTCGGTTTCGATCTCGGCGATGACATCGCCGGCGACGACCTTGTCGCCCTCGTTCTTCAACCATTTGGAAAGATTGCCCTCTTCCATGGTCGGCGAGAGAGCGGGCATGAGAATTTCGATCGGCATGTCCTTGCCCTCCCGTTACAATACGATGTCGGTCCAGAGCTCGGACGGATCCGGCTCTGCGTCGTGCTGGGCAAATTCGGCGGCGTCGGCGACGATGTCGCGGACTTCCTTGTCGATGTTCTTGAGTTCGTCCTCGGTCGCCCACTTCTTGGCCGTCAGCCGCGCCTTGACCTGCTCGATCGGATCATGATCCGAGCGCATCTTCTGCACTTCTTCCTTGGAGCGGTATTTTGCGGGATCCGACATCGAGTGACCGCGATAGCGATAGGTCTGCATCTCGAGGATGATCGGACCGTTGCCGGCACGGCACCATTCGGTCGCCTGATCGCCGGCGGATTTGACCGCACGCACATCCATGCCGTCGACCTGAATGCCGGGAATCTTGAACGAGGCGCCGCGATGCGAAAAATTGGTTTCGGCCGACGAGCGCGACACCGAAGTGCCCATGGCGTAGCGGTTGTTCTCGATGATGTAGATCACCGGCAGCTTCCACAGCGAGGCCATGTTGAAGCTTTCATAGACCTGACCCTGGTTGGCAGCGCCATCGCCGAAATAAGTCAGCGACACATTGTTGTTGTCGCGGTAGCGGTTGGCGAAGGCGAGACCGGTGCCGAGCGAGACCTGCGCGCCGACAATGCCGTGGCCGCCGTAAAAATGCTTCTCCTTGGAGAACATGTGCATGGAGCCGCCCTTGCCCCTCGACAGGCCACCACGGCGTCCGGTCAGCTCTGCCATGACGCCGCGCGGGGAAAGTTCCATCGCCAGCATGTGGCCATGGTCGCGATAGGCGGTGATCATCTGGTCGCCGTTGATCAGCGACATCTTCATGCCGGTGACGACCGCTTCCTGGCCGATATAGAGGTGGCAGAAGCCGCCGATAAAGCCCATGCCGTAGAGCTGGCCGGCCTTTTCCTCGAAGCGGCGGATAAGCAGCATGTGCCGGTAGGCGGCAAGCTCCTCGTCCTTGGTGAAGTCAGCCGGCTTGGGGGCGGAAAGCCCCGTTGATTTGGCGGATGTCGATTTAACGGATTTGGCAGGCGCTTTTTTGGCGGCGGTGGCCATGCATCACTCCCTGTTGGCGTCTCTTTGCGGACACTAAAGCAGACCATGTCTGCTCCGGGGAGGATCAGCTCCTCCCCACCGATTGGAGGGAAGCTAACATGCGAGACCGCGTTTCGCCATGCAGAAAAATGCATGGCTGGCATGCGCCTAAACGCCCAGAATCATTAGAGATAACAGCGATTAACTGAAACTTGGTTATTTCGAATTGGCCGGCAGCATGATGGTGATTTCATCGGGCTGGGACAGATTGAGCGCCCGGCGTGCCTGCTCGTCGAGCATATCCTTTTCAAGCGTACCCTCATGCATCAGCTGGACGCGCCGCTCCAGATCGACCCGGCGCGCCTTGATGGCATCGTACTTGGCCTGCAATTCGATGGTCTGCGCTTCGAGCTGATATTTGGAATTGATGCCGAACTCGCCATGATAGGCATGGAAGCCGAAATAGGCCAGGAACGCCACGCAAAGCGACGGGATGATCAGCCGGCCGGTGTTTCTCTGCTTGTGCTGGCGTGTCCACATGGTCGCAATCCTCTGACCTGTCTATCTCGCCCGATTGTGCTTAATGGACGGTTACGGACAGGTGCACTAGCCAGCGCCCGCAACGAAAAAGGGCGGGAAAATCCCGCCCTTCGTCGTTTTCGCCAGTTCGGCAGAATTTAAGCTTTGATTACCGACTTGCCGGCGTAGCGCGCCTGCTTGCCGAGCTCTTCCTCGATGCGGATCAGCTGGTTGTACTTGGCCATGCGATCCGAGCGCGACAGCGAACCGGTCTTGATCTGCCCGCAATTGGTGGCGACGGCGAGGTCGGCGATGGTCGAATCTTCGGTTTCGCCCGAACGGTGCGACATGACTGCGGTGTAGCCTGCCTTATGCGCGGTCTCGACAGCGTCGAGCGTTTCGGTAAGCGAGCCGATCTGGTTGACCTTGACCAGGATCGAATTGGCGACACCCATGCGGATGCCGTCGCGCAGCCGCGCCGTGTTGGTGACGAAGAGGTCGTCGCCAACCAGCTGCGTCTTGTTGCCGATCAGGTCGGTCAGGTACTTCCAGCCCTCCCAGTCGTCCTCGGCCAGGCCGTCCTCGATCGAGATGATCGGATAGTCGGCGGCAAGCTTGGCCAGGTACTTGGCCTGCGCCTTGGGATCGCGGGTCCTCTTCTCGCCCTCATAGACGTAATTGCCGTCCTTGAAGAATTCGGTCGCCGCACAGTCGAGACCAAGCGCGATCTCCTCGCCCGGCTTGAAGCCGGCCTTCTCGATCGATTCCATGATGAAATCGAGCGCCACCGGCGCACTCTTCAGATTGGGCGCGAAGCCGCCTTCGTCGCCGACATTGGTGTTGTGGCCGGCATCCTTGAGCTTCTTGCGCAGCGTGTGGAAGATTTCCGAGCCCCAGCGCACGCCTTCGCGCAGCGTCGGCGCGCCGACCGGCAGGATCATGAATTCCTGGAAATCGATCGGATTGTCGGCATGCGCGCCGCCATTGATGATGTTCATCATGGGCACCGGCAGCAAATGCGCCTTGGTGCCGCCGACATAGCGGTAGAGCGGCAGGCCGGCGGCTTCCGCGGCGGCCTTGGCGACCGCCAGCGAGACGCCGAGGATGGCGTTGGCGCCGAGCCGGCTCTTGTTGGGCGTGCCGTCGAGCTCGATCATGGTCTGGTCGATGTGGATCTGGTTTTCGGCTTCCAAGCCGCCGATCGCCTCGAACAGCTCGCCATTGACGGCCTCGACCGCCTTGAGCACGCCCTTGCCGAGATAGCGGGCGCCACCGTCGCGCAGTTCGACGGCCTCATGCGCGCCGGTCGACGCGCCCGACGGCACCGCGGCGCGGCCCATCGAGCCGTCTTCGAGGACGACGTCGACCTCGACGGTCGGATTTCCACGGCTGTCCAGGATTTCACGCCCGACAATGTCGATGATGGCGGTCATTGCGATGTCCCCGATTGATCGATTGAAAGCGTCGCGCCCCTCTTAGCCAAAGTGCCGCAAAAGGCAATCAGGAATGGCATGAAATAATGGTGACAGTCGCCCCATGCGCTCAGGCCGTGGGGCATGGGCGACGCCATCTGAACGCAAACAGCCCGCCCTGACGTCATATGTCTGGCGCGGCATGGGGTGGGTGCCCCGCCCCTGCGGCAATGCCTTTGTCACGAAACCAGGCGGCACACAAACTCCACCCGATGCTTCAAAAGAGGCTACCGCCAACGTGACAAACTTCACAATGCAGAGAATTCGAAGATGTTAGGGTCACATCTACAACGCGAACTATTTGGCGACCACAGTGAAATCAACAAACTTGAACTCTTTGGGGAGGCGGCAATGGCAGCGATTTCAGGTACTGGCTGGGAACTTCTTATTAGCCGCAAAGTCGAGCATATGAGGGGCACCAGACGCAGGACAGTTGGTACCTATAAAGTCTTTCACAACGGCACGGCAGTAACGGGTCTATCGGGGTTCGTGTGTGAATCTCGCGGCCCAGGCGACAATTCCAAAGAAGACAATGGCAGGCGCATCGAGCCCGGCACCTATCCGCTGGCGACACAGGCCGGAGGCAAATATGTGACGATCGGCTACACTGGCGCCAAGACGCCACCCAAACCTGGACTCGAACTGCTGAAGACCAACAAGCGCACCGAAATCCTGATCCATCCGGGCGTCAATTTCCTGTCCAGCGTCGGATGCATCAACCCGACGAAGAAGGTGAGCGGTCCGCTTTCCGACATGGATTTCACGGAGAGCCGGACACGCGTAATCGCCCTCATCGACGATCTGAAAACCTTTGCCGGCGGTGGCTTCCCGAAAAGCAACGGCAAGCGAATCCCCAATGCTTCGGTGGTCGTCGAAGGCGAACCGGTGCTGTCGACCGAGAGTGTCGAGAGCGTGCTCGAAGCCGTTGCGGGCGATCCGAACAAGGGTTTGCCAGCAGCGGTCTTCCAGAAATTCGCGCAGAGACCGGCAAGCGGTTCCAAGCGAACAATCTATGACGGTTACATCGGCGCCTTTACCTCCGACAAAGGCCTCAAGACACTTGGCGATCATGGGGTGTGCAACAACTATGATCGGCTGATGCATTTCTTCGCTCAAGCGGCGATGGAAACCGGTGGCTTCACCCTCATTCGCGAATCCCTGACCTACACGACCGTGGCGGCAATCCGGAACGCATGGAGGTCGCGAGCCGCGGGCAAGACCGATCAGTGGATCGAGGACAACCTGCTGCGCAAGCCGCAAGCCCTGGGCGACTGGGCCTATGGCGGCCGCATGGGCAATGTGAAAGGAACGTTGGACGGCTTCAATTTCCGCGGCGGCGGCACGTTCCAGACCACCGGGCGCGACGCGTACACGGCCAAGGGCAAGCTCGCCAAGGTCGACCTCGCCAATCATCCTGAACTGATCGAGGATCCGCAGATTTCGCTGCTCGCAGCTTGCGCCGAATGGAAAGGGTCAGGCTGCAATGCCTTTGCCGATGCCGGCCTGATTAAAAAGATCTCGCGCGCGATCAACGTCGGCAACGCCAATTCCACCACGCCGGCCAATGGCGAAGCGGATCGGATCGCCTGGCACGAAAAGATTTTCAAGGCGGTGAAGAATGCCGGACTCCTCGGCTGAGCATGCCTCGGATCACGTTCGGCAACACCACGTCATCATAATTCAGAGATAACAATCTCTGTGTCGACTAGGATGGTGATGCGCGGGGCGAAACAGGAGGAGTTTCGCCATGTCCGAGTTGAGCGGTATCGTGAGTTTGTTCCTGATCGCGGCGGCGTTCCTGACGTCGTGCGATACGCAGCAGCCGCCAAAGGCGGCGACGCAGCTGTCCACGCTTCATGCAGCAGAATAATTTAGAAACTGTCGGGTTGCACTGAAAAGGCCCCCGTTTCGGAATTCGGGGGCCTTTTCACGTCAGGCGTCAGCGCAGCTGATCAATGCCAATACGGCGTGACCTTGTAGTAATCATAGGAAGCATCACGTGCGGCCTCGCCATCGGCGCCGGCCAGTTCATTGATCGAATAGGCGGGTGCTGCCTTCAGCTGCTCCTTCGAGAACGGCACGACATAGCCGCCCTTGTCCTCGTCATAGTCGAGGCTCGCCCACGGAATGGCGTGATACTTCTCGCCAATGCCGAGAAATCCACCGAACCCGATCACCGCGAACATGATGCCGTTCGACGTCTTGTCGAGCATGATGTCCTCGATGCTGCCGATGCTCGTGCCTTCGGTGTTGTAGACCGACGTGCCGATGACGCGCGAAGCGGCGATGGCTTCGGTGTGGCCTGTCTGGGTGGTCATGGCTGCTGCTCCTCATGTCGTTGATCGATACTTTGACAATGAGGTGCGCGGGCGAAAGTTCCCGTTTTTCGAGCGGCGGGCGGTTACTCCGCGAGGATGAACGTCACCTTCATGTTGACGCGATAGGCCGCGATCCTGCCGTCCTCGACGACGATCTTCTGGTCCTGGATCCAGGCGCCTTCCACGTTCTTCAGGGTCTTTGAGGCGCGCTCAATCCCCTTCTCGATGGCGTCCTGAAAGCTCTTTTTCGACGACGACGTGATTTCGGTGACGCGGGCGACGGACATGGCTTCCTCCTGCCAAGACGCTCATTTGCAGCAGCGAGCCTACAGCCGGCTTATGCCTTCCACAAGCAGGGCAGCGCGCGCGCCATAGCCGAAACCATCAGCCTCGGTTCAGGTCAGCAGCATTCTTGGCGATGCGGTCGAATGCCATCAGTCTTTCGAGCAGCGCCGGCATGTCCTTCAGCGGCAGCATGTTGGGCCCGTCGGAGGAGGTCGAATTGTCGGGATCCTGGTGGGTCTCTATGAACACGCCGGCGACGCCGACGGCAACGGCAGCCCGCGCCAGCGTCTCGACAAAGCGGCGCTCGCCACCGGAGGAACCGCCCTGCCCGCCCGGCTGCTGCACCGAATGGGTGGCGTCGAAAATCACCGGCGCGCCGATCTCGGCCATCACGGGCAAAGCCCGCATGTCCGACACCAGCGTGTTGTAGCCGAAGGAAGCGCCGCGCTCGGTGGTCAGCACATTGGGGTTGCCGGAGCCGGTGATCTTGGCCACCACGTTCTTCATGTCCCAGGGCGCCAGGAACTGCCCCTTCTTGACGTTGATCACCTTGCCGGTCTTGGCGGCGGCGACCAGCATGTCGGTCTGGCGCGACAGGAAGGCCGGAATCTGCAGCACATCGACATGGTGTGCGACGATCGCGCACTGCTCCTCGGTGTGGACATCGGTCAGAATGGGAACCGAAAATTCCTTGCGCAACTCGTCGAACACCGGAAGCGCCGCGTCCATGCCGGCGCCGCGCGTTGCCGACAGCGAGGTGCGGTTGGCCTTGTCGTAGCTGGTCTTGTAGACGAGGCCGATGCCGAGCTTGCCGGTCAGTTCCTTCAGCGCGCCGGCCATGTCGAAAGCGTGCTGGCGCGATTCGAACTGGCACGGGCCGGCGATCAACGCCAAGGGCCCGCTGTTGTCGAAGACGACGTTGCCGACGGTTACCGACGAATTCGGCGCCAGCGAATTGAGCCCTTGCGGCTTGCTCATGGGGTCTCCCGGAAGATGAAAGCCGCGCCCTGTCCGGATGCCGGCTGCACGACGATTTCGTTGCCCGCTATATCGTGCCCGACGGCGTTGTCTGCAAGCAGCCTCGCGACAGCGCCGACACTGCGGACTGAAAAGACAATCGCGGCGAAGCGAACTCTTGTCGGCGCACCGGCCGGAATGTCGAAGCGCGCGGTGAAAGCCGCAGGATCCAGAACGGTCAGACGCGCATTCGGCAGGTCGAAGACCGCGCTGCTCTGCTGCTCCGAGCCAACCACTGTCGAGATCAGGCTGATCTGTGTGGAAGGCACATCGCTGACCGCAACGACTTCGGCAATGCCGGTCACGCCGTTGGCATGGGCCTGCAGTGCCGTACGGTCGATTTGAGGGGCGTTGATCCGCTCGCAAGCGAACAGAAAGGCGTCCGTCGTCTCGGCGCCGGCGGCGAAAGCCAGTTTGAACGAGGCCATGTCGCTCTTTCCGGCCGTGTCGGTGAAGGCGCGGGAAAAGCTCAGCACGTCCCCCGCCGACAGACCGACCGAGACATAGCGCGCATGATCCGCATCGGCATCATCGGTGGCCAGCACCACGGCGGAAAAGCCCTCATCGCCCAGCCTGGCGCGATAGAGGCGGTCGCGCGCGACAAAGACATTGCCGCCGGCGATCGCACTCGCTGCCACCTGTTCATTCCCAACCGCTAGCGGTTCGAGATAGGTGCCGTCGGCAAGGAAGACGCAGCAATTTTCGGTGCCAAAGGGATGAACGCCGGTTGGCGCGACGACGAAGCCAAGCGATGTCAGCCGCGCCCACGCCACGGCGAGGCTCGCCGTCGGCAGCACCAGATGGTCAAGCGGATGGGTCGTGCTGGTCATGCCGGCGCGGTGTGCATCATTCCCGAAATTGGTTCAAGGCCTCTTGCCGGCCCGATCAGGCCGTCGCCACGATATCGGCCGAATAGCGCAATTCGCGCAAGGGTTTGACCCGGCTGGTCGTCTCGGCATAGAGCGGGTGCGCCTTGTATGCGGCAAGCGCGGCATCATCCTCAAACTCGGCATAGACGACCACGTCGATCGCATCCGACAGCGGATCGACCTTGGTGTTGAGCGTCACCTCGAAGAGGCTTGAATGCGGGATCTTGCCCAGTGTGAGCAAGCCCGTACGCACGGCCTCGACATCGTCCTTGCGCCGCGCGCTGAAGAAAACGATATGCCGGATCACGCCTGCCTCCACGTTCGATTTGCGGCATGTTTTGTGTGAGCGGGACCGTCGCGTCAACCGCCACGATGTCGCGCCCGGCAACGCCGGCAGGCGACTTTGCAGAGGCGCAAAAGCTAGGCCCCGCCGGTGACGTAGCGCACGACGCGCGACATCTCCCTGACCGTCGTGTCGAGATAGCGGCCCTGATTGTAGAGGCCGTCCCAGATCAGGAAAAAGGCGATGGCGACGATGACGATGACATAACGCATGGCTGAAACTAACGTATGTGGCTGTTCGTAACCATAGCGATTTCGCCGAGGGCCGCGCTCTCCCGCGGATTCTGGCCTCAGGCCGGCAAGCTGGGCCAGCGCCGCACGAAGCTTGCCTCTTGAAGTTTCGGCCAATGCCATGGAAGATTGTGGCGAAAATTTAAGCAGGCTACGGCGTTCGCGCCTGGCGAATGAAAGTGGAGGATGTGGAGGCCGGCAGATCTTGCGCCGCCCCCGCGGAAGTCCAGGGGGGTGTGAGATGGCTGTCAGGGAATACAAAGGCATCGGCGACGCCATCAGGCTGGACGAACTCAATTTCGCCGAGATCGTCAAGGGCCTGCCGGCCAAGGCGCGCATGGTGCTGTCGGCGGCGATGAAATTGCCGCGCGGTTCGCTGAAGGTGAGGATGCCGGATGGCCGGGCGGTGCTTGTCGGCGGCAACGGACCCGGGCCGGATGCCGAGCTGGTGTTGAAGAACTGGCGCCTGCCCGGCCGTGCCTTTTCCGGCGGCACCATCGGCGTTGCCGAATCCTACATGGACGGCGACTGGGAAAGCCCTGATGTAACCAGCTTCCTGGAACTGTTCGTCGTCAACTCGGCCGTTGGCGAACGCATTGCCGGCGGCGCCAGCTGGCTCATCAACACGGTCCAGCGCATCCGCCACTGGTTCAACGAAAACACCCGCACAGGCTCGAAGCGCAACATCTCGGCGCATTACGATCTCGGCAACGCCTTCTACAAGCAATGGCTCGATCCCAGCATGACCTATTCGTCGGCGCTCTATGCGACCGGCGCCAACGACCTGGAAAGCGCTCAGGCCGCCAAATACCGCGCGCTGGCCAAGGATACGGGTATCGGCAAGAAGGACCATGTGCTCGAGATCGGCTGCGGCTGGGGTGGTTTTGCCGAATTTGCCGCGCGCGAGATCGGCTGCCGCGTCACCGGCCTGACCATCAGCCGCGAACAGCACGATTTCGCCAAGGCGCGCATCCAGAAGGCGGGACTGTCTGACAAGGTCGACATCAAGCTGCAGGATTACCGAGACGAAACGGGCACTTACGACCGCATCGCCTCGATCGAGATGTTCGAGGCGGTCGGCGAAAAATATTGGCCGGTATTTTTCGGCAAGATGAAGGCATGCCTGAGGCCCGGCGGCACCGCCGGCCTGCAGATCATCACCATCAACGAGGCCGCTTACGACACCTATCGGGCGCGGCCGGATTTCATCCAGCGCTATGTCTTCCCAGGCGGCATGCTGCCGACGCCGTCGATCCTGAAGACGCTGGGCAGCGACCATGGCCTTGCCCATCTGCGCGAGCGCGTCTTTCCGGACGACTATGCCCGCACGCTTGCCGAATGGCGCAACCGCTTCTGGGCGTCGTGGGAAAAGATCGTCCCGCTCGGCTTCGACGACCGCTTCAAGAAGCTTTGGGAATTCTATCTCCACTATTGCGAAGCCGGCTTCAGGGCCAGCTACATCGACGTGCGCCAGGTGGTCTACAAGGCCTGATCCGAAGCGTGATTGAGCGGGCGTATGCCCGCTCGTTTTCCCTGTTAGCTGCACGTTGCCTCAAAGCAGGATGCGATACTTCGCAAACCCGGATTCGCCCTCGCCGGCCGGCTCGATCTTGAGCGATTTCACTCCCGATATAAAATCCTTCGCTTTGGGGCCGGTCTCGAACACGACGCTGGTGCCGGGCAGCGGCGTGAACGACCAATTGTCGTCGGCCGAGGGATTGATCGTGCCTTCGCTGACGACGTAGCGCACGATCACGTCGCGGTTGGTGTCCGGCGCCTCGTAGATGATCTTCGAGGCATTGATGTCGGGGAAATTGCCGCCACCGCCGGCGCGGTAATTGTTGGTGGCGACGACGAATTTCGCTGCCGGATCAATAGGCTTGCCGTCGAAGCTGAGGCCGACGATGCGGTTCGAGCCGGCATTGGCGACGCCACCCTTGGCATCGTATTTCGGCAGCTGCGACAGGTCTATTCCGTAGCTGACGCCATCGATCACATCGAAATTGTAGGACGGGAATTCGGTGTCGATGAGCGCCTGGTCGGCCTTGCCCGGCTCGATCTTCCTGAAAATGCCGGCCGACATTTCCAGCCATTCCTTCACTTGCGCGCCGGTGATTTCGACGGCGCGCACCGTGTTCGGATAGAGATAGAGGTCGGCGACGTTCTTGATGGCGAGGTCGCCCACCGGCACGTCGGTATAGTAGTCGGCGCCGTTGCGCCCGCCGGCCTTGAAGGGTGCTGCCGCCGACAGCAGCGGCACATCCTTCCACTGCGTGCTCTTCAATATGTCCTTGAGGTACCAGCTCTGCGCCTGGTTGACGATCTGCACCGACGGATCGTCGGCGACCAGCGCGAAATAGGAATAGAGCGGCGCCGAGGTCTTGCCGACCGGTCGGCGGACATAGGCAAGTGTCGCCTCATGGTCCGCCTTCAGCGCATCGACGACGCGCTGGTCGTCCGCCACCGTCGGCTTGTTTGCCTTGTCGACGCGCTGGTAGATCGGCCTTGCCTCCGATGTGGCCGAGGCTACGCGCCATTTCGATCCGTCCCGTTCCAGAAGCAGATCGATCAGTCCCATATGCGAGCCCCAGAAACCGCCCATCACGGCGGGCTTGCCCTGCAGCGTGCCTTTCTCGGTGTCGACGCCTTCGAGCGCCTGAAAATCCTTCTTGCCGGGGAAGACCAAATGCTGATGGCCGGTGAACACCGCATCGATGCCTTCGACGCCGGCGACGAAGAAGGAGGCGTTCTCCATGCCGTCGCCCTGCTTGATATCGATGCCGGAATGCGAGAGCGCGATGACGATGTCGGCGCCCTCCTCCTTGATCTGCGGTACCCAGGCCCTGGCCGCCTCGACGATATCGCGCGTCCTGACATTGCCTTCCAGGTTCTTCAGGTCCCAGACCATGATCTGCGGCGGCACGAAGCCGATGATGCCGATCTTGATCGGCTGCTCGGCGCCCGACCCGTCCTTGATCTTCTTGTCGAGGATGACATAGGGCTTGAGGTAGAGCTTGTCGTCGCGCGGGTTGGCGGCAAGCTCGGTGCCGCGGATCAGATTGGCGCAGACGAACGGGAAATTGGCCCCGGCCAGCACCTTGTCGAGGAACGACAGGCCGTAGTTGAACTCGTGATTGCCGAGCGTCGAGCATTCATAGCCCAGCAGGTTCATGCCCTTCATGATCGGATGCAGATCGCCTTCCTTGAGGCCCTTCTCATAGGCGATGTAATCGCCCATCGGATTGCCCTGCAAAAGATCGCCATTGTCGATCAGCATCGCATTGGTGGCTTCCTTGCGCACCGCCGCGATCAGTGAGGCCGTCCGCGACAGGCCCATCGTGTCGTTGGCTTTGTCTGCGTAGCAGTCGTAAGGCAGCACATTCACATGGATGTCGGTGGTCTCCATAATCCTCAGATGCGCCTGATTGGCCTGCGCGCGGGCGGAAAACGGATGGAGCATGATCAGCGCCCCGCTGGCGGCCGTACCGGCAAGAAAACTACGGCGGGAGACGGGGTAATTGAGATGCGGCATTGGTTTTCCTTCCCAGCGACGTGACAAGATCCCAGCCCCGGGCGGAAGCTTCGCGCCGAAAACCGGCCATGTCCATCGGGAAGTCAGTCGATCAGCAAAAGGTGACGGCTGGATGAATATCCTTGGCCGCGGTTGAGAACCTCAGCCCTTGTCATCGTCGCCCTGGGTGATCAGCCGCGCGCTGCGCTGGCCGGTGAAATAGATCCATAGCCAGCTAAGCGACACCGAGAGCCGGTTGCGGAAACCGATCAGGAAGTAGATATGCGCCACGCCCCACAGCCACCAGGCAAGCCATCCCGTGAGCTTGATCGAGCCGAAATCGATCGCGGCTGCCCACTTGCCGATCGTCGCCAGGTCGCCGGCATGTTTGTAGCGGAAAGGCCGCGGCGCGCCATCGCCGGCCAGCCGCGCCCTGATCGTCGCGGCGACATGCTTGCCCTCCTGCTTGGCCGAGGGCGCCACGCCGGGCACCGGTTTGCCGTCCGGCCGCAAGACATGCGCGGTGTCGCCGATGACGAAGATTTCAGGACTGTTCGGCACGGTCAGATCGGGCTCGACCATTACCCTGCCCGCCCGGTCCACCGGCGCGCCCAGCCACTCTCCCGCGGGGGAAGCCGCCACGCCGGCGGCCCACAGGATGGTTCGCGCCGGCAGATGCGTATCGCCAAAGACGACGCCTTCGGCATCGAGGCGCGTGACGGCGCGGCCAAGCTCGACCGTGACGCCCCGCCGCTCCAGCGCCTTGCGCGCATAGTCGGACAGCTTTGGCGCGAAATTGGCTAGGATCCTGTCTCCGGCCTCGACCAGCACCACACGCGCCTCACGCGTGTCGATGTTGCGGAATTCGCCGCGCAGCGTTTCATGCGCGAGTTCGACAATGGTGCCGGCAAGCTCCACGCCGGTCGGGCCGCCGCCGACGATGACCAGTGTCAGCAGTGCCTGGCGCTTGGCCGGATCGGTCTCGCGCTCGGCCTGCTCGAAGGCGAGCAGGATGCGCCGCCGAATGGTGGTTGCGTATTCGAGCGTCTTCAGCCCGGGCGCGAAAGGCTCCCATTCGTCGTGGCCGAAATAAGCATGACGCGCGCCGGTGGCGAGCACCAGCGTGTCGTAGGGAACAGAACTGCCGTCCTCAAGCAGCACGCGTTTGCCTGGACGGTCGACGCCGGTGACGTTGCCGAGCAGGGTCGTCACGTCCTCGCGCTTGCGCAGCAGATGACGGATCGGCCAGGCAACTTCCGAGGTCGCCAGCGAGGTGGTCGCCACCTGGTAAAGCAGCGGCTGGAAAAGGTGATGGTTGCGCTTGTCGACCATGGTGATGCGCACGGGTGCGCCGGCCAGCGCCCGGGTGAGTTCGAGACCGCCGAACCCTGCGCCGACGACAACGACATGATGGCTGGTTTCACTCATCGCATTCACCCCTGTTTGTCTCTCTTTATCTAGTGATTTTTGTGCACCGCAACAATGTCGCGGCGCGCTAGACTGCCGCGCGTAAGGCTGCCCAGGACTCGTCGCCGGATGTCGCGAATGCCTATGTCGGCAAGCCTGGACGGGTATAGCCTTGCAGGGGCTGGAACCACGGGAGTGAAGCATGGCCAACGACGATGACAAAGATCGCAAAGGGCGGGCGCAATATTCTTCGCCGCCTTGCTTCATGCACGAACTCGATCCGGAATTTCGCGCGCCATTGACCGACTGGACCGATGTGCGCCGTTGGCGCAAGGCCGAGCGCGAGCGTCTGATCGCGGCACGGTTGGCGGTTTCGGCCGATGCGCGGGTGGCGATGTCGCGGGCTATCACCGAAGGCCTCGACGCGGCAATCGGCGACATTGCCGGCCGCATGGTCAGCCTGTACTGGCCGTTTCGCGGCGAGCCGGACCTGCGGTCGTGGATGGCGTCGATCAACCAGCGCGGCGGCCGCACGGCACTGCCCATCGTGATCGAGAAGGGCCAGCCGCTGATCTTCCGCGCTTATGTGCCTGGCGACCGGCTGGAAAAAGGCGTCTGGAACATCCCTATTCCCGCCGAAGGCGACCCGGTGCTGCCCGACATCGTCATCTCGCCGATCGTCGGCATCGACCCGCGAAACTACCGCCTGGGCTATGGCGGCGGCTTCTTCGACCGCACGCTGGCTGCCATGCCGTTCAAGCCATTGGTCATCGGCGTCGGCTACGAACTGCAGCGCATCCCCACCATCTACCCGCAGCCGCACGACATCCCGATGGACCAACTGGTGACCGAGGTATTAAAAGCCTAGCGTGATGAGATTCAGAGACCCTCCGTGTGATCGCACATATTCATAAATATCACGCTTAGAAAAGATCGCCGTTGGTGTCATTCCCAGGCAACTGAGGAATATCCGCCTTACCGGCATCTTTATACTCGGCCAACAAACGAATGCGGCGATACACACTGAACAGAATTTTCAGCAAGACAAGCGGATCTCCGGTGCGCGCGTGTAGCGCACCTGCAGACGGAAGCTCAATCAATCGGGCCATGTCATTGGCACTGTCGGCGATTATCTTCACCTCTTCAGCGGCTTTTCTAGTATCCACTTTATTTGATTTTACGCACAATTCCGTGCACTCCGCTAATCAGCTTCTAAGCCTCTCCGCTTCTTCTCCATCGCCGCGCGATCAACAATCGCGCAAGGCAAAGGACGAACTGATCTTCATCACGTGCGGCATAACAGACAGCCACTTCTTGTGGATGCGTTGATAGCCCACGAGGTGCTTCGCCGCGATGCGCAGGATGTAGTCGTATTCACCCGACATCAGGTGGCAGGACAGCACATTTGGGCAGCACTTTATCGCCGCATCGAGGCCGGTTGACCGCCGTGTAGCAACACAAATGTTACGTGACAAAAATCCGACGTGGTCGATAAATACTCTTTAAGGGAACCATGCTGCAGCGAACCGCTTCGACATGCGCTTCGGGCGGATCCAACAGTGTCGAGCCGCTCTTGAATTGGCTTCGCAACGGGTGGCGAGATGATCGGACGAACCATAGCAATTACCCTCGCAATTGCGTTTTCCCTTTCGCCTTTGCATGCGCAACCACGGCATCGTTTGCCGAGCGGCTACAAATGGGGCCGCTGCCTGCTTGTTGTTGGCGGTCAGACCCGCATATCCGGAAGGTGCTCTTATCAAATCGAGCAGGGCGGCGATTTCAATATCCAGGGACCGAAGCAAGTTTTTGCAGGGATCGACTATCCTGATCCGCATAGTGGCGCTGGTGAAATGTCTAAAGATTACTGGGCGGATGTCTACAAGGACGGTGATGTCTGGGCGGGCTATGCAAACTCCGACATTCGCGCCACCCACGGTGATGAACGCTGGGAAGAACTTCGCCGCGAAGGCGCATGCTATATCGGGAAGGACGTCCGAGTATGTTTGTGGCGTTAAGCCAGTTCCGGCTTCATTCCCATGGCGGTCCGATCGACGATCTCGCGCAGGGCAAAGGATGAGTTGATCTTGGTCACATGCGGCATCGCCGACAGCCACTCCTTGTGGATGCGCTCATAGTCGACCAGATCCTTGGCGGCGATGCGCAGGATATAGTCGTATTCGCCCGACATCAGGTGGCACGACAGCACATTCGGGCAGCGCTTGATCGCCGCCTCGAAATCCGACAGCGTCTTTTCGAACTGTCCCGACAGCGATATGTGCACGATCGCCGTCATCTGGTGACCGAGCGCTGCATTCGAAAGCCGGGCGTGATAGCCGCGGATGGTGCCGGATTTCTCCAGATTGTCGAGCCGGCGCGAACAGGCCGACTGCGACAGGCCGACCCTTTCGGCGAGCGCCGCATTGGGTATGCGGCCATCCTTCTGCAGTGCCTCGAGAATGGCGATATCGATCCTGTCGAGCGGCATTTCTCGTGATTCCTGCGAAATTTCCTTGATTTCGCGCAACGATTATCGAAACGCGTGACCCCGCGCAAGCGCATTCGCAAACACCTGCGCAACGATTTGTGGTTCACTCGGTTGATACAGGGAACGAGCCCGAAGGGCCGGATCAGGAGAAGACTATGCGCGTCGGTTGCCCCAAGGAAATCAAGAACCACGAATACCGCGTCGGCCTGACGCCGGGCTCCGTCCGCGAATATGTCGCGCATGGTCATGAAGTGCTGGTCGAAAGCGGCGCCGGCGCCGGCATCGGCGCCGATGACAATGCCTACCGCGCCGCCGGCGCCACCATCGCCAGGACCGCCGCCGACGTGTTCGCCAAGTCCGACATGATCGTCAAGGTCAAGGAGCCGCAGCCCAACGAATGGGCGCAGCTGCGCGACGGCCAGATCCTCTACACCTATCTGCACCTGGCCCCGGATCCGGAGCAGACCAAGGGCCTGCTCGCGTCCGGCGTCACCGCAATCGCCTATGAGACCGTAACCGACGACCGCGGCGGCCTGCCGCTCTTGGCGCCGATGTCGGAAGTTGCCGGCCGCCTGTCGATCCAGGCCGGCGCGACCGCGCTGCAGAAGGCCAATGGTGGCCGCGGCGTGCTGCTCGGCGGCGTGCCCGGCGTGCTGCCCGGCAAGGTCACCGTGCTCGGCGGCGGCGTCGTCGGCCTGCATGCCGCCCGCATGGCGGTCGGCCTCGGCGCCGACGTCACCATCATCGACCGCTCGATCCCGCGCCTGCGCCAGCTGGACGACCTCTTTACCGGCCGCGTCCACACCCGCTACTCCACAGTCGAGGCGCTTGAGGAAGAATGCTTCTCGGCCGACATCGTCGTCGGCGCCGTGCTCATCCCGGGTGCTGCTGCACCCAAGCTGGTGACCCGCGAAATGCTGTCGGGCATGAAGAAGGGCTCGGTGCTGGTCGACGTCGCTATCGACCAGGGCGGCTGCTTCGAGACTTCGCACGCCACCACCCATGCCGAGCCGACCTATGAGGTCGACGGCGTGATCCATTACTGCGTCGCCAACATGCCGGGCGCCGTGCCGGTGACCTCGGCGCACGCGCTCAACAACGCGACGCTGCATTATGGCCTGCAGCTGGCCGACAAGGGCCTGAAGGCGCTGGTCGACGACCACCATTTGCGCAACGGCCTCAATGTCCACAGGGGCAAGATCACCAATCGCGCCGTGGCCGAAGCACTCGGCTATGAGCTGGTCGAACCGAAAGTGGTTCTGGCTGCCTGACCTGACCTGGCATTTTGCCTCCCTTACCCGCCGGTTGTACCGGCGGGTTTTTCTTGGCTACAAGACCGCAAAACGCCCGCTCCAGGGCAAGGTGCAGCCCCTCTCGACAGCGCTTTTGCCTGTCGATGTGACATTTTTGTCATTCCAATATTAACGAGCATCCTGTTAGAACACGGACGGGTTTGTTCTATGCTAAGGGGCTAAAATGTTTATTTCTGCTAAATCCGTTCTTCTCGGCGCCGTTTCGGCAATGGCTTTGATATCGGTAGCGCATGCCGCCGACGTTGTGCAGCCGGTGGAAGAACCTGCCGGTTTCAACTGGAGCGGCGCCTATGTCGGCATCGGCGGCGGCTTCGGCGCCACCGTGCACCGCATCAGCGTCGACCCGTTTCTCGACTTCAATGGCATCGGCGGCAACGGCGTGTTTGGCGAAGTGACCGCCGGCTACGACTACATGGTCTCTGAACGCTTCCTGCTCGGCGGCTTCATCGACGCCAACATCGGGAATATCGGTCCGTCGATCAGCCTTCCGGGCGCTGATATCGACCTGACGAACGCTTATGGCTTCGACGTCGGCTTGCGCGCCGGCTATCTCTTGAACCCCAGTACGCTCGGCTATGTGCTCGGCGGCTACACTTGGAACCATTTCAAGCTCGAGGGTTCGGGCTTTGCCGACGGTCTTGATTTCACGGAGAACCGTGGCGGCTATGTCGTCGGCGTTGGCATGGAAACCGTGCTGCGCGGCAACTGGACGATTAAGACCGAGTACCGCTACGCCAACTATGGCGACGACTCGGTGGCTGACCTCGGCATTATCGGCGGCCCGGGAACCTCTCTGGATGTCGAGCCGTCCAGCCACACCTTCCACATCGCGGCCAATTACCGCTTCGGCGCCCAGAATGGCGGCGGGGCCTCGTTTGCTGCTCCGACCTACAACTGGACCGGCTTCTATGTCGGCGGCGCGCTTGGCGCCGGCACCGTGGTGCATGACCTGACGCTCGCCAGCGCCCTCGAATTGGATGGCATCGGCGGCGAAGGCGTGTTCGGCGAGGCGAGCATCGGTTACGACCATGATTTCGGCGGCTGGGTCGCCGGCGTTCTGGTCGACGCCCGCTATTCCGGCATACGCTCGAAGCTGGACATTCCGGGTGGGTCGATCAAGGGCGATGCCGACTATGGCTTCGATGCCCTGGCCCGCATCGGCGCCAAGGTCAACGAATCGACGCTGGCCTATGTCCTCGGCGGTTACAGCTGGCAGCATTTCGACCTGCATGCCTCCTCGCCCGTTGGCGACATCGTCGACTGGGGCTCGAGCGGCTTCTCGGTCGGGGGCGGCCTGGAAACGGCCGTTTCCAGCAACATGACGCTTGGTCTCGAATACCGCTATTCGCAGTATGAGAAAGAAGATTTCGGCTCGGACGGCTTCCTCACCGACGAGCCTTCCTTCCAGACCGTTCGCGTCGGCGCGAAGTATAAATTCAACTAAACGCCGCACACACACACGGCGAAGGCCCGTCGGTCAATTCCGGCGGGCTTTTTCTTTGCGCAAATTCCTGGCGCCGGAATTGAACAGGCTGGCGGACAACAAAAAAGCGGAGCCAAAGCCCCGCTTCCTC
Organism: Mesorhizobium sp. M0062; assembly: GCF_040323125.1. Classification (NCBI taxonomy): domain Bacteria; kingdom Pseudomonadati; phylum Pseudomonadota; class Alphaproteobacteria; order Hyphomicrobiales; family Phyllobacteriaceae; genus Mesorhizobium; species Mesorhizobium sp. M0062. The sequence goes on along the minus strand of NZ_JAMYUO010000006.1, from coordinate 43,470 downwards.
GGTCATCGAGATCCCCGCCGGTTCATCCGCGGTCGGCAATCCATCGACGCTGGTCTTTTACCGAGAGAATGCGACGGGAGTACGACAAGTCCCAACCGCCATCGGCGTGCGTCGCCATGCCGGCGAGGATCGCGATGCTGTGTGAAGTGCTTCACATCCGCAATTCGAAAAGCATGCGCAGACAGGGATGCCAACTTGACGGATCGAGCCGTCACACGGTTCCCAACTGCCCGCCAGACCACCGGCGGGCATCTTTTTGTCAGAAACGCTCGATGCGGCACTGATAACAATTGTTGCGCGCCGAGCGGACGTGGACATAGGCGATGTCAGCGCGCTCAAACAGCGTCTCTGCCCGCGCCGCAATGCCGCCAGTCGGAATGACGCCGCCGCTGCCATAGACGATGCGGTCATCCGCACCATAGCCGCGCACGATATAGTCGCTGCTCTCAAGCATCTCTGGAAGCGCTTCTGTCTCGGCTGCGCGTTCGCATTCCTGCGCATGCAGGAAGATCGGTCCTGTCTCGGCGTAAGGCTGCAACGCCGGAAACGGCCGATAGGCCATGATCAGATAGCCATCGCCTTCGGCGACGTTTCTCAGGCAATGCCGGCACGGCACCCCGTCGCCATCTGAAACCTTCCGCTCCGGCGTTTGCCCGTAGGCGTCCGGCCCGCCGCGCTGCAGCGCTCTCACATCTTCTGTCGGCAAGGCTTTGAACTGGACGGTCATGGCTAAATCTCCGGTGTGGTTGACCGGAAATTATGCCCCCGCCGAGGTGCTTCCCACCCGATTCCTGTCAACTGTCAGCAGCCCGGCCAGTCTCAGGCCGGACTGCTTCGGCATTGGGCAGGTCCCGCGCCGGCTCAGCGGATGAAATCGTCGAAGCGGCGCAGCATCACCCGGCGCCTGCGCCAGTTCTCGTCCTGGGTCCGCACGAGCAGGAATTCCTCGCCATGAACGGTCGGTTCGGCCTTCAGTCGGAGAAAGTCACGGCCGCATGACGCTGGCCGAGCGCTCGGCGAACGACAGCGGATGCACGGTCTCCTTCTTTTGCGCCACCGGCGCAAAACCGAGCTTCTGGTAGAGCGGCAAGGCAGCCGGATGGTCGAGCGTGCAGGTCTGCACCGTTACCCGTTTCGGCCCATACGACCATGCTGCGGCAATCGCCGCACCGAGGAACCAACGGCCGATGCCTTGCCCGGTCGCATGTTCCATCATGCCGAAATAGGCGAGCTCGACTTCCTCTGGCAAATGCGGCTTGAGGTCGAAGAAACCGGCCGGCGCGCCGTCGAGATAAAGCACCCTGATGTCGCGGTCCTCGCGGTGGATGCCGGCGGCAAGCTCGTCATCGTCCAGCCTCAGCACATTGACCCAGTGCCATTTGCGTCCGACCCGATCCATCAGATAGCGGTAGAAATGCAGCGGAATGTCCTTGGTCCTGAGCAGCGCGATCTGCCTGTTGTAGGGCAACGGCAGCGAATAGGCCGGCGGCACATGCATTTCCAGAAACGTGACCGTAACCTCGATGTCGTCCAGCGCGCCATTTTCCATCGCCATCATTCCTTGCCCGTCACCACGGGCGTGTCTGCCAGCCCGCCCCATTCCGTCCATGAGCCGTCGTAGAGCCGGTTGTCGGTGTGGCCGAGCGTCTCCAGCGCCAGAGTGACGACAGCCGCCGTGATGCCGGAACCGCAAGAGGTGACGACCGGTTTCGACAGATCGATACCGGCATCCTCAACGGCCTTGCGCAACTGGTCCTTCGACAACAGCGCGCCGTCCTGTGACAGCGCCGAATAAGGCAAATTGTGCGCGCCGGGCATGTGGCCGGAGCGAACACCCGCGCGGGGCTCTGGCTCGGCGCCGGTGAAGCGGCCCGCGCCTCGGGCGTCCGCAATCTGGCTCTCGCCAGTCTCGACGATGCGGCGCATGTCGGCAAGGCTGGCGACGCGAGCGGCATCGAAATCGGCATGAAACACATTCGGCGCGATCTTGGTCGGCTCCGCCGTCACCGGCCGGCCCGCCGCCTTCCAGCGGTCGAAGCCGCCGTCGAGCACATAGACCTGGAACACGCCCATGACGCGGAACATCCACCAGGCGCGCGGCGCCGAGAAGAAACCCGGACCGTCATAGACGACAATGGTGTCGTCGGCCGAAATTCCCATGGCGCCTACATATTGCGCGAAATGCTGTGGCGAGGGCAGCGTGTGCGGCAGCTTGGCATCAGGATCGGAGGCCGCATCATGATCGAAGAATCGCGCGCCCGGAATATGCGCAGCCTCATACTCGGCGCGCGCATCGCGCTTCTGCGCCGGCAGATACCAGGATGCATCGACGATCGTCAGGCCGGGCTCGCCAAGACGGCTCTGCAACCAGTCCGCATCGACGGTGAAAGGGCTGTCATCGGCCATTGTTCTTCTCCTGCTCCGCCTTGGCGAGGCATTGCTTCCTGTTGACCATGATCTTCCCCGAAAACCGGCTTCCACTTTTCGGGATCATGGTTCGTTCAAGCTACCGGCGGCGGTCCGAAGCGAATGCGAAAACGCCGGTTTTCGCGGCCCTTCTTCTCGATCTTGCCGATGTGGATTTCACCGACTTCGCCGGTGCTTTTGACATGGGTGCCGCCGCAGGGCTGGCTGTCGATCGAAGCGTTGTCGCCGATGCAGACCAGGCGGATCTTGCCGGTGCCGGCGGGCGGCCGGACAGTCTTGGATTTCACCAGGCCAGGATTGGCTGCCAGTTCCTCGTCGGTGATCAGCCTGACGAAGATCGGATGATCGGCCCGCACCAGCTCCATCAGCCCGGCGGTGACGTCTTCCCTGGTGAAGCCGGCATCGGGAGCGTCGAAGTCGACGCGGCTGTCATCTTCGGAAACCGCAGCACCGGTAATCGGAAACGGACAGACGACGGTGAGCAAATGGCAAGCTGCGTGCATGCGCATCAGGAGATGCCGCCGCTCCCAGTCGATGGCGAGTTTCACCTGCTCGCCGACCTCGGGTGCCGGCTGCTCCGGCGCCGGCACATGGATGATCTCGTCCTTGGTCTCGCCGGTGATGGTGGCGGCAATGGCGATGCGGGTGCCGTCGGCGCGCTCTAATGTGCCGGTATCGCCAGGCTGGCCGCCCGATGTGGCATAGAAGATGGTCCGGTCGAGAATGATGCCGCCGCGCTCGTTGATGGCGACAACGGTGGCGTCGGCCGCTCTGAGATAGGCGTCGTCGCGAAACAGCGCTTCTGTTCTGTGCGCCATCAGGCGACCTTCTCATACGGCACCGGAATTGTGCTGCGCTCATCCATCCAGCCCGGCACCGGCAGGTTCTTCTCGCGCAGGAATTCCGGGTTGAACAGCTTCGACTGGTAGCGCGTGCCATAGTCGGCAAGTATGGTCACGATGGTGTGGCCGGGGCCAAGCTCGCGCGCCATCCGTATAGCGCCGGCAATGTTGATGCCGGTCGAACCGCCGACGCACAGGCCTTCTTCCTGGATCAGGTCGAAGACGATCGGCAGCGCCTCTTCGTCCGGCACCTGGAACGAGAAGTCCGGCGTGAACCCATCGAGATTTGCCGTGATGCGCCCCTGCCCTATCCCTTCGGTGATCGAGCTGCCGTCGGACTTCAATTCGCCACTGGTGTAGAAGGAATAGAGCGCCGCACCCAGCGGATCGGCGAGCGCGATCTTGACGTTGCTGCTCTTGGCCTTCAGCCCGAAGGCGACGCCGGCCAGCGTTCCGCCCGAACCCACCGCCGAGACGAAACCGTCGACCTTGCCGCCGGTCTGCATCCAGATTTCTTCCGCCGTGGTGCGGATATGGCCGTCGCGATTGGCAACGTTGTCGAACTGGTTGGCCCAGATCGCGCCGTTCGGCTCCGACCTCGCCATCTGCTCGGCCAACCGCCCCGACAGTTTCACGTAATTGTTGGGGTTCTTGTAAGGCACCGCCGGCACTTCGATCAGCTCGGCACCAAGCAGCTTGATCGTGTCCTTCTTTTCCTGGCTCTGGGTGTCGGGAATAACGATCACTGTGCGATAGCCCAGCGCCTTGGCAACCAGCGTCAGGCCAATGCCGGTATTGCCTGCCGTGCCTTCGACGATGACCCCGCCCGGCTTCAACAGCCCACGCTGTTCGGCGTCGCGGATGATGAACAGGCCGGCGCGATCCTTGACCGACTGGCCGGGGTTCATGAACTCGGCCTTGCCCAGGATCTCGCAGCCGGTCTGCTCCGAGGCCTTGTTGAGGCGGATCAGGGGCGTGTTGCCGATCGCTTCGATCACAGAACGGGGCATCCGGGATTCCTTATGTAGCTGCGGCGAGACCCTAGAAACCCGAAGCTTGCGTTTCAAGGCAAGAATTCGCCTGGTCCAGTCGCATTTCGGGCACTGCAATCTCCCGCGGCCGGACAACGCGCGATGACGATCATTTCAACCAGTACGGAAAAGCGCTCTTTTCATTCGATTTTTTCACCGCTAGAGCACTAATGACAGATCGGCAGGGCGCAGAATGACACTTTACCGGGCCAACCCGAAGCACGGCGTCGCCTGGATAACCGGCGGCAGCAGCGGCATCGGCCGTGCGCTGGCCAAGGACCTCGCGGCAAAGGGCTTTGTCGTCGCGGTCACCGCACTCGACGGCGACCCACTCGACGCGCTCATCGTCGAGACGGCGCAGATGCCGGGACGTGTCGTCGCCTACCCTTGCGACGTCACCGATGAGCCGCGCATGGCAAGCACGGTGGCGGCGATTGAAAAGGAGCTCGGGCCGATCGTGCTCGCCGTCTTCAACGCCGGCAACTACATCGCCACGCCCGGCGAAGACCTCAGGGTCCGCGACTTTCGCCAGACCTTCGAGGTCAACTATTTCGGTATCATCAATGGCCTCGTCCCGCTCATGGAGCGCATGCGCATCCGTGCGCGCGGCCATATTGTGCTTGTCGGATCGGTTACCGCCTATTTCGGCTGGCCGACCACGGCGGCCTATGGCGGCTCGAAGGCGGCGATCAACATCTTGGCCGAGTCGCTGAAATACGATTTCGACAAGATGAATGTCCGGATCCAGGTGATGAATCCGGGCTTCATCGACACGCCGCTGACCGAAAAGAACATGCTGCCGATGCCGGGACTGATGCCGGTCAACCGCGCCTCGCGCCGCATGCTGCGCGGCATCGAGCATGGCGGCTTCGAGGTTACCTTCCCTCACCGGCTGAGCTGGGGGCTGAAGGTGCTGGCACTGCTGCCAAGGCCAGTCTGCCGGTGGTTCATCAGCACGGCGACCCGCTGGACAGGGCGGCCGCTGAATTTCGACCGCAAGCCGCCGAACCAATAGCTGTCCACAGTCCGGCTGTTGCCTGACTGCACCGGCCGCCATAGGCTTTAGAATTGTTGTGGAGTCTGAGATGGGGCGACGGATCGTGCTTGCGGTGCTGGGCGTCGTCATCATCCTTGTCTTGGCCCTCCTGCTTGGTCCGCGCGTTCCCGTCGACACAACAATCAGCTTCGACCCCAAAGTGATCGGCGACGATCCGCAAGCGTATATTGCGCGCGAAGAGGCTGCCGTGCCCAACGTTCGCGACGGGCTCGAGAAAGAAATCATCTGGGCCGATCCGATGGTTCACGCCAGGACGCCATTGGCGATCGTCTATATCCATGGCTTTTCGGCATCGAAGGGCGAGGTTCGCCCGCTGGCCGACGAGGTCGCCGACCAACTCGACGCCAACCTTTTCTACACCCGCCTCACCGGTCATGGGCAGGACGGCGCTGCTATGGCGCAAGGCAGCGTCAATGCCTGGATCAACGACTATGAGGAGGCGCTCGCCATCGGCCGAGCCATCGGCGACAAGGTGATCGTCATCGGCACCTCGACCGGTGGATCGCTGGCGGCATGGGCGGCGACTGAGCCTGGCGCATCGGACGGCGTCGCTGCAATCGCATTCATCTCGCCGAATTTTGGCATCAGGGCTTCAGGCGCCGAGCTGCTGACCATGCCCTGGGGCAGGCAGATCGCCGATTTCGTCGGCGGCAAGGAGCGCAGCTTTCCGACCCGCAACGCGCTGCACGAGAAACTCTGGACGCACACATATCCAATGGCAGCTGTGCTACCGATGGCGGCGCTGACCAACCTTGCCTACGCAGCGCCTGTGGAGAAGGCAACCATACCGGCGCTGTTCATCTTCTCGGATTCCGACAAGGTGGTGCGCCAGGATCGCACCCGCGAAATCGCCGGCCGCTGGGGCGCACCGCATGAACTGGTGCCCGTCGACGACAATGGCGATCCCGACGACCACGTCATTGCCGGCGACGCGCTGTCGCCCCCGACCACGGCTTTCCTGGCGCAGCGGATCGTCGTGTGGGTGAAGGCAATTACCGGGCAGCCCTAAACGAAAAGGACGGCCGAAGCATTGCCCCGGCCGTCCTCATATTCAATCGTCAGCAATCAAGCCAGGCTCGACGAGCCTGACCGGTTCGTCTGATCAGGCAGCCCGCGCAGCGGGCCGCTTGCCGCCGAAGCGGCGCTTGTTGTTGCCCTTGAAGGCCTTGGCGCCTTCCGGCTTGCGCTCGCTTGCACCCGCAAAGGCCGGCTTGTCACCAAAACGCTTCTTGGCGAAGCCGTTGTTCTGGCCACCGGGCCGCCTGCCGTCGCGACGGCCATTGCGGTCGTTGCGATCGTTGGCGGGCTCGAAGCGCTCGTTCTTTTCGGCCGGATTGCGCACCGGATCCGGGCTGCCGAGATGGTCGGCAACGATCGGCAGCTTGCTGCGGATGATGCGCTCGACCTGACGCAGCTTGCTGTTTTCGGAAGGATCGCAAAGCGTGATGGCGATGCCGTCCATGCCGTTACGGCCGGTACGGCCGATGCGGTGGACATAGCTTTCGGCCTCATCCGGCAGATCGAAATTCACCACATGGCTGATGCCGGGGACGTCGATGCCGCGCGCCGCGATATCGGTCGCGACGAGAATGCGCACCGAGCCCTCGCGGAAATCGTTGAGCGCCTTCTGGCGGGCGTTCTGCGACTTGTTGCCGTGGATGACGGCGGCCTTGAAGCCGTCGCGTTCGAGGTCCTTGGTCACCCGGTCGGCGCCATGTTTGGTGCGCGAGAAGATGATGACGGACTTCATCGCCTCGTCGGCGAGCATCGTCGACAGCACCTGGCGCTTCTGCTTGGTGCGGGCAAAGACGACGCCCTGCACGATCTCGGCGGCAGCGGTGCTCTGCGGCGCGACTTCGACGCGGATCGGGTTCTTCAACAGGCCCTTCGCCAGTTCGGCGATTTCATTGGGCATGGTGGCCGAGAACAGCACCGTCTGACGGTCGGGCGCGGTCGCCTTGGCGATCCGCTTGACGTCGTTGATGAAGCCCATGTCGAGCATGCGGTCGCCCTCGTCGAGGACCAGCCATTTGGTGTCGGAGAGGATGAGGTCGCCCTCGCGCACCAGGTCGGTCAGGCGGCCGGGCGTGGCGATCAGGATGTCGACGCCGGGCGCAACCTTCTTCACCTGGCTGAAGCGCGAGACGCCGCCAAGCACGAGAGCGGTCGAGACATGCGCGCCCTTGGCGAGGATCTTGATGGTGTCCTCGATCTGGACGGCGAGTTCGCGCGTCGGCGCCAGGATCAGCGCACGGGTGGTCTTGGCCCGGCGCTTGGTGCCGAGCGCGATGATCTTCGACAGGATCGGCAGCGCGAAGGCAGCGGTCTTGCCCGAGCCGGTCTGGGCGATGCCGAAGATATCACGGCCTTCCATCTGCGGCGGGATCGCCTGCGTCTGGATCGGCTTCGGCTCGGTGAAGCCGGCGCCATGCGTCGCCTTGAGCAGCGCGCCCGTGATCCCAAGAGCTGCGAAACCGGTGAGGTCCGCAGTGTTGCCGGTCGAGATCGCGTTACCGGCTGAGGTGTTTTCGTTGGTCAAAATAGTCTTCTTTCACGCGGTCTTGGCCGCAAACATCGATGGCGGCAGGGCGCAACCTGCCGTCGAGAAATTTGATATGAAACGACAAGGCGGGCGGACGGAAACGTCCACTCGGCTGCGCTGTCGTGCCCGCAGGCGTCATGCCACGGGGCTCTTTCGCCACTTCGTGATGTATCGGAAAGAGGGGCCGATATACCGGAAAGAGGGAAAACAGACGCAACCAGTCTCATTTGTCGAGAAGGCCGGAATCTCCGGCCCAAGCGCCTATGGGCTGCATATGGCTGAGTTCGCTCCGGAATGCAAGGGGCCACATGTTGCAGCGCAATAATCGAGGCCGAAAGCGGCGCTTGCACACGCCTGCAGGCATCATTACCACAAAGGCAGCTGCCATTTCTGGAGACCGAGCGATGAAGGACGTGCTGAAGGAACTCGAGCGCCGCCGCGAGATCGCCCGCATGGGTGGCGGCCAGGCCCGCATCGACGCCCAGCACAAGAAGGGCAAGCTGACGGCGCGCGAACGCATCGAGGTCTTTCTCGACGAAGGCTCGTTCGAGGAGTTCGACATGTATGTCGAGCATCGCTCGACCGACTTCGGCATGGAGAAGACCAAGATCGCCGGCGATGGCGTCGTCACCGGCTGGGGCACGGTCAATGGCCGTCCGGTCTATCTCGTCGCCAAGGACTTTACCGTCTTCGGCGGCTCGCTGTCGGAGGCTCATGCCGAAAAGGTCATCAAGGTGCAGGAGATGGCGCTGCGCAACCGCGCGCCGATCATCGGCATCTACGACGCCGGCGGCGCCCGCATCCAGGAAGGCGTGGCGGCGCTAGGCGGCTATGCCGAGATCTTTCAGCGCAACGTGCTCGCATCCGGCGTCATTCCTCAGATTTCCGTGATCATGGGCCCGTGCGCCGGCGGCGACGTCTATTCGCCTGCGATGACCGACTTCATCTTCATGGTGCGCGACACCTCTTACATGTTCGTCACCGGGCCGGATGTGGTCAAAACGGTCACCAACGAGACGGTGACGGCCGAGAGCCTTGGCGGCGCGTCCGTCCACACGACCAAATCGTCGATTGCCGACGGCGCCTACGACAATGACGTCGAGGCGCTGTTGCAGATGCGCCGGCTGGTAGACCTTTTGCCCGCGTCAAATACGTCGGAGCTTCCTGTGATCGAGTGCTACCAGTCGGTCACCGACCATGATCTGTCGCTCGACCGGCTGATCCCAGACAACGCCAACAAGCCTTACGACATCAAGGAGCTGATCCTCAAAGTTGCCGATGAAGGCGACTTCTTCGAAATCCAGCAGAACTTCGCCAAGAACATCGTCACCGGTTTCGGCCGCGTCGAGGGCCGTACCGTCGGCTTCGTCGCCAACCAGCCGATGGTGCTGGCCGGCGTGCTCGATTCCGACGCAAGCCGCAAGGCGGCGCGCTTCGTGCGCTTCTGCGACTGTTTTTCCATTCCCATCGTCACCTTCGTCGACGTCCCCGGCTTCCTGCCCGGCACCGCGCAGGAATATGGCGGCCTGATCAAGCATGGCGCGAAACTCCTGTTTGCCTACGCCGAGGCGACCGTGCCGAAAATCACCGTCATCACCCGCAAAGCCTATGGCGGCGCCTATGACGTGATGGCCTCAAAACATCTGCGCGGCGATATGAACTATGCCTGGCCGACGGCGCAGATCGCGGTGATGGGGGCGAGAGGCGCGGTCGAGATCATCTACCGCAAGGATATCGGCGACGCCGAAAAGATCGCAGCTCACACAAAGGCTTACGAGGACCGTTTCCTGTCGCCCTTCGTCGCCGCCGAACGCGGCTATGTCGACGAGGTGATCATGCCGCATTCGACCCGCCGCCGCATTGCACGGGCACTGCGCATGCTGCGCAACAAGGACATGCAGAACCCTTGGAAGAAGCACGACAACATCCCGTTGTAACATCCAATGTCGCGACTGATCATCAGCGCCGGTCGGCGGTTTGGCAGGTTCACGGTCCTGTTTTTCGTTGTTCCCGCTCTCATCGTCTTCTGCGTCTGGATGTCCCTGCTCGACAACCAACCAATCTGGTTTATCGCCAGCGGCTTCGTCGTCATGCCGATCGCCACCACGGCCTTGGCATTTCTGTTCGGCACATTGTTTGCGGGCTTCCGACGCAGCAAGATCAAAGGCGTCAGTGAAGCAGAAGCGCCCGGCCTGTGGGCGCTGTGGCGGAGCGTCGCCGGACCGCGCCGTGCTGCGCGCACGGTTGTCATACTAGAGGGCAACCTGAACGCCAGCGTGCGCGAAGAGCGCACGCTTCTCGGCCTTCTCGGCAATCGGCTGTTTCTAACCATTGGCATCCCTCTCCTCGCAGTGACCGATGAAAGAGCGCTTGCCGCGATCCTTGCCCATGAGGACGCGCATGTGCGCAACAAGGATACCAATGGCAGCCTCAATCTCGCTGAGTTCGAAAACGGTTTCGGATTTGTCTTCGAGTATGCCCCGCCCGGAACCACGATCACAGGCAGCCTGCTCCACGCCGCTATCGGCTGGCTGGCGCAATCGTTCGAGCGGGAAGAAATCCGGCTTTCGCGCGAAGCGGAGATCAAGGCAGATCGACACGCGGCATCCTCCGGCGACGCCGAGCACGCCGCACGCGCGCTGTTGCTTCTTGCCACGGCAGACGTGCATTTCACGGAGACGGTCTATGACCCTTTGCAGCATGAATTGCGAGGTGCTTTGCGTCCGCCGCGAGCGCCGCTCGAGCGCGTGCTGGAAGCTGCCGGCCAGCTGCGAGAACCCATTTGCCTCAATGTTTGCGCCCGCAAGGCGTGGGCAAGCCCGGATGACGCAAAGTCTACCCATCCATCATGGGCTCAACGGCTGGCGGCGCTTGGCTACACGGAGCCGCCCGACCTGGACCCGATCGCCGTGACCGCGCTCTCGACGCTGCTGAACTCGAGCGTAGCACAGCGGCATATTGCGGAATTCGACACCAAATGGACTGCGCGGATGGAAGACTATCTCCAGCGCTGAACTGGTGGTCGCCCAACTCGCAGGCTCACTCCTCTTCCGCCGCGCCGAACCCCGCATCCCTGGGGGCGCTGGTCGCGGTCGCCCAAGGCGTTGCGTGGTTGTCGATGCGCATCTGGAAGATGAAATAGGTCGGCGAGCAGTAGCCGATGCCTTTCACCTTGGCGGCGCCCGGCGTGTCGGGCGGCAGCGACTGGCACATATAATCCTCGCGGCAGAAATGATCGGCCGAACATGCGGGACGGTTGCCGCGGTTGACCGCGCCGCCGAGGCACTGGTCGAAATTGTTGGTGGCGACGCAGGTGTCGAATTTCTTGCCGCCGACCATGCCGCAAATTTCCGATGGCATCGGCTTGCCCGTCTTGAAGGCGGCGAAGCTGCGGTCCTTGTCGTCGCAGGCGCGATAAGCGATGCCTGCCGGTACGCCGATTTTCGGTGGCCGGCAGGTGTAGGCGGTCCGCGAAAGGGTCGGCGCAAAAGCGGCGAACTGGCCGGTGATCTTGTAGCGGTCGTTGAACGGCTGAGACGGGTTGCTGGAGATCGACCCGGTCAGGCAGGGATGGCCCGAAAACATCTTTGGACTGTCCTTGGGCAACAGACATTGCGCCAGCGTGGTGCGCACGCCTGAGGCCGTCGCCAGCGGCGTGCAGACGGTGCCGCCACCGCATTGCCAAGTCGCGCCGAAGCGTTTTGCATCATCCGGCATCAGGCACGGCATCGCGATCTCGGCCGGGGCGTAGCCGACATCGCCGGCATCGGTCCATGTCGCCGGCGGCGCGAAGGACAGCGGCCGGTAGCGGTTCGGCTCCTTGCCTTCTTCCGTCGCGCGCAGCCAGGCCTCACGTCGCGGAATCTCGGCATGGAGATGCGGCGAGATGCCGACCTCGATCCGGTTGAGAGGCGACGTCGTTTTGTCGTCGAGGCCGATGAAGTGAAAGCCGGCCGTCGAGCCTGCCTGGTGGCAGCCCTGGCAGGCGCCATTGTCCAGCCGCTCGACCAGCGCCTCCGGTGTCCGCACCAGTTTCAGCGCCGCATAGTCCAGGCCGGCGAAATCCGCTGGCTGGAACAGCGGCGTGAACGGATGGTTGGCCCGTCTCGCGCTGCCGAAGGTCGACCACGAGATGATTTTCTTCGCCAGGAATTCGTCGGGGATTTCGTAGACGCCGAGATCGACGGCCGCGACATTGGCGCTGACGTAGTCGGCGAGCCTTTTCTTGAGTGCAGCATTGTCCGAGAGCCGCGCAACGTCAGGCGAATTCTCCAGCGGCTTCTCGCTGATGGCAGCGCCATCGATGCCGAAGATCCGCATCAGATAGGCCGCCTGCCCGCCGAACTCGGTCTCCTGGCCCGAGGGAAAGCGCACCACTTGCGCGTTGAGTTCGAGCTGTTTGAAAGTCAGTTCCTCCGGTGCCAGCGGCACGCCGACCAGCCAGCCGGCATCGACGTTTTCGTCGATCTGCGGTGTCCAGCGCCCGGCAACGCCGACGCAGCCGCCATCGGCATCCGGCGCCACGCTGTAGACGGCGTTGAAATTGAATGGCAGCCGCGATGCCAGAACCTTGCCGTTCTTGCGGAAACTGTAGGCCAGGCGATAGACAAAGCGCACCTCGCCACAGCTCTTGTCACCTTGCAGCGCGGTGAAGTCACGCCGGTCCAGCCGGTTGACGACGCCGACCAGGCGGAAGCGCGCGGCCTCGGTCTTCAGCCAGCGCATATCCATGATGCGGCCGACATTGCCGTCGGTCACCTCGTAGAGCGTGCGCCCGCCGGCCTTTATCTCGGCCCGCAGCGTGGCAATATCGGTCGCCACCATGTCGACAACAGCACGATAGGCCGGCACCTCACTGTAGAGCGTCTTCAGATCGTCCGCGCCGTCGACGGCGAAAATGCCGGCGAAGCCAAACCCCTTGGCATCAAGGGCGGCGAGCACCGCCGGATCGTCGACGATGGTCACCGGCTGCTCAGCGCGCACGCCATGCGAGGCGAACAGCGCGATGATGGCTGCAATGGCGAGCGCGAAACGCTTCATCCGATCGGCACCTTCTGCCGTGCCTCGACAAGTTCACGCAGCACCGGCACCAGCGCCAGCGGCAGATCCTCGGCGATCAGACCCGGTCCGAAGCGGCTGCCGGCCTCGGCATGGATCCAGACCGCTGCGCAGGCGGCCTCGAATGCCTGCATGCCCTGCGCCAGCAGCGCGGCGACAATGCCCGCCAGCACGTCGCCGGAACCGGCGGTGGCGAGCCATGGTGCACCATTGGCGTTGATCACCGCGCGGCCGTCCGGCGCCGCGATGACGGTGTCGGCGCCCTTGTAGACCATGATGGCGTTGGCTCGTTCAGCGGCTGCGCGCGCCTTGGCGAGTTTCGACTGCTTCTTGTCCTTCGCGATGTCGGGAAAAAGTCTGGCGAATTCGCCTTCATGCGGCGTCAGCACCAATACCGGCGCCAACGGGAGCAGCGCGGCGTCGAACAGGGCCTGAGGCTGATGCGCCAATGACGTGATGGCGTCAGCATCCAAGACAATGGCAGGGCGCTGAATTCCGAATGAACTCGTCGACGTGCGGTTTAGGTCAGCGACCGTCGCGATCAATTGCAACGCGAAATCCCCCACTTTGGGTTTCGGCCCGAGCCCTGGTCCGAACACAAGTACTTCGGGGTGCCTCGCCGACAAAAATTCCTGCACTTCCTCCATCGAACCGGCCTCGCGCAGCATGATCGATGTCAGATGCGCGGCGTTTACCTGCATGGCATTTTCAGGCGAGAGCACGGTCACCGCCCCTGCCCCGGCTCTGGCTGCAGCCATCGCCGACAGCCGCGCCGCACCTGTCGCGCTCGGCCCGCCGGAAAAGACGCTGACGTGGCCGCGCTTATACTTATGTGTATCGACCGCCGTTTTCGGAAAACAGTATAGCCAGAAGTCAGGCGTGTTCTCGAACGTCTTGATCTTGAACTCATCGACGATCGCATCCGGAATGCCGATATCGGCGACGATGATCTCGCCGCAGAGGCTGCGCCCCGGCATCAGCAGATGGCCGGGCTTTTTCCGCACGAACGTCACCGTCACGTCGGCCTTGAAATAAGCGTTGCTCAAGCCGGTCTCGCCCGACACACCAGAAGGCAGATCGATTGACACCACAGGCACGCGCTCCGCCGCGGCCAATCCTGAGACGGCAGAGGCATGCAGGGATATCTTCTTCGACAATCCCGCACCATAGAGCGCGTCCACGACGACTTCACCCGGTTCCGGGTAGCAGTGTCCGATGTGCTCGACCGGCAGATTGCAGGCCTCGGAAGCTCGCGCCGCATCACTCCCGGGCTTCTGCTTGCCTTCGGCCCAGAGCGTCACATTCACACCAGCCTCGGCCAGCAACCGCGCTACAACATAGCCGTCGCCACCATTATTGCCGGGGCCGCACAGCACGTGCACGCGGCTTGCTGCGGGATAGCGTGCCAGGACCACAGCAGCGACCGCTTCGCCGGCGCGCTGCATCAGGCCATAGCCGTCGAGCGGACCGGCCGCGATCGCCAGCCGGTCGACCTCGCCCATCTCGGCCGGCGACAGGACTTCATTGCTCATGGATTGCCGATCCCGCATTTCGTTCAAGGCCGACCCTTTGTCCCTATCGAGCATTGTCCAGTTTCGGATTCGAAGCAAACGGCCAGGTGCTGCGTTGGCGTGCGGCCAATCCTTTCGCAGACTGGTGCCACGGATCCGCGCGGGCCTGCAAAATGCGCAATCTGCCTAATTATCGTGCAGACGCCCGAAGCGGCAATGTGTAGGCTTCGGGCAGCTTTGCCGCAGCCGAAGCAGAGGATGACGCGAATGTGCATCCCGGCGCGGCGCGGCATTGGAATTGCGCGAAACCGCTTCGCGTGGGCTGAAATTGGCACAGTTCGTGCTTGATGGAGGCGCAAGCGGGGCGCACAACCCGTTTTTTTTGGCAGTGGAGGCCACTTTTTACATGAAAAAGATCGAAGCGATCATCAAGCCGTTCAAGCTAGACGAAGTGAAGGAAGCGCTTCAGGAGGCCGGTCTGCAAGGCATTACCGTCACCGAGGCCAAGGGCTTTGGCCGCCAGAAAGGCCATACCGAACTCTATCGCGGCGCCGAATATGTCGTCGACTTCCTGCCCAAGGTGAAGATCGAAGTGGTGCTGGGCGACGACGCCGTCGAAGGCGCCATCGAAGCCATCCGCAAGGCGGCGCAGACCGGCCGCATCGGCGACGGCAAGATCTTCGTCTCCAACATCGAGGAGGTCGTTCGCATCCGTACCGGCGAAACGGGGATGGACGCCGTCTGAGCTTTCTGATTTCAGATTAACGTCTCCTCGAAACGTCATCACACAGGGAAGAAACGACATGACGACAGCCAAAGACATCATGAAGCAGATCAAGGACAACGACGTGAAATTCGTCGACCTGCGCTTCACCGATCCGAAGGGCAAGCTGCAGCACGTGACGATGGATGTCATCGAGGTCGAGGAAGACATGTTCGCCGACGGCGTCATGTTCGACGGCTCCTCGATCGCCGGCTGGAAGGCGATCAACGAGTCCGACATGGTGCTGATGCCCGATGCGGACACCGTCCACATGGATCCGTTCTTCGCCCAGTCGACCATGGTCATCCTGTGCGACATTCTCGATCCGGTCTCCGGCGAATCCTACAACCGCGATCCGCGCGGCACTGCAAAGAAGGCCGAGGCCTACATGAAGGCCGAAGGCATCGGCGACACCATCTATGTCGGCCCCGAAGCCGAATTCTTCGTCTTCGACGACGTCAAGTACAAGGCCGATCCCTACAACACCGGCTTCAAGCTGGACTCGACCGAACTGCCGTCCAACGACGACACCGATTACGAGACCGGCAATCTCGGCCACCGCCCGCGCGTCAAGGGCGGCTATTTCCCTGTGCCGCCGATCGACAGCGCGCAGGACATGCGCTCCGAAATGCTGACCGTGCTCGCCGAAATGGGCGTGCGCGTCGAAAAACACCATCACGAGGTTGCCGCTGCCCAGCACGAGCTCGGCATCAAGTTCGACACGCTGGTCCGCAACGCCGACAAGATGCTGATCTACAAATATGTCGTGCACCAGGTCGCCAACGCCTATGGCAAGACGGCCACCTTCATGCCGAAGCCGATTTTCGGCGACAACGGCTCGGGCATGCACGTCCACCAGTCGATCTGGAAGAACGGCAAGCCGACCTTCGCCGGCAATGAATATGCCGGCCTGTCGGAGTCGTGCCTGTTCTACATCGGCGGCATCATCAAGCACGCGAAGGCGATCAACGCCTTCACCAACCCGCTGACCAACTCCTACAAGCGCCTTGTGCCTGGCTATGAAGCACCGGTTCTGCTCGCCTACTCCGCGCGCAACCGTTCGGCCTCCTGCCGCATTCCGTTCGGCTCGTCGCCGAAAGCCAAGCGCGTCGAGGTCCGCTTCCCCGATCCGGGCGCGAACCCCTACCTCGCTTTCGCCGCCATGCTGATGGCCGGCCTCGACGGCATCAAGAACAAGATCCACCCGGGACAGCCGATGGACAAGGATCTTTACGATCTGCCGCCGAAGGAACTGAAGAAGATTCCGACCGTCTGCGGTTCGCTGCGCGAAGCGCTGCAAAGCTTGGACAAGGACCGCGGCTTCCTGAAAGCCGGCGGCGTCTTCGACGACGACCAGATCGACAGCTATATCGAGCTCAAGATGGCCGAAGTGATGCGCTTCGAAATGACCCCGCATCCGGTCGAATACGACATGTACTATTCGGTCTGAACGATAAGCCTCAGCGACAAGGAAAAACCCCGGCGTCAGTTCAGACGCCGGGGTTTTTGTTTGACCAATAGCAGACCGTAGATGTGGTAGCAGCAGGCTACGGCGCAGGCTTATGAAGCCTGCGCCGCTATAGATGCTCAAGCAGCAGCCGAGACCTGCGCGCTGGTCGAAACCTCCGCGATGGTCTTCAGGATCTGCGAAGCGATCTGGTAGGGGTCGCCTTGCGAGTTCGGACGGCGGTCTTCCAGGTAACCCTTGTAGTCATTGTTGACGAAGGAATGCGGCACGCGGATCGAGGCGCCTCGGTCGGCGATGCCGTAGCTGAAGCGGTTCCACGGAGCGGTCTCATGCTTGCCGGTCAGGCGCTTGTCGTTGTCCGGGCCGTAGACGGCGATGTGGTCCATCAGGTTCTTGTCGAATTGAGCCATCAGCGCTTCGAAATAGGCCTTGCCGCCGACTTCGCGCATATAGGCGGTCGAGAAGTTGGCGTGCATGCCCGAGCCGTTCCAGTCGGTGTCGCCGAGCGGCTTGCAGTGATACTCGATGTCGATCTCGTACTTTTCGGTCAGGCGCTGCAAGAGATAGCGGGCCATCCACATCTGGTCGGCGGCCTTCTTGGAGCCTTTGCCGAAAATCTGGAATTCCCACTGGCCCTTGGCCACTTCGGCGTTGATGCCTTCATGGTTGATGCCTGCTGCGAGGCAAAGGTCGAGATGCTCCTCGACGATCTGGCGCGCGATCGGGCCGACATTCGAATAGCCGACGCCGGTGTAGTACGGGCCCTGCGGCGCCGGATAGCCGCTCTCGGGGAAGCCGAGCGGACGGCCGTCCTTGTAGAAGAAATACTCCTGCTCGAAGCCGAACCAGGCGCCCTCGTCGTCGAGGATGGTGGCGCGCTTGTTGGACACATGCGGCGTCACGCCATCTGGCATCATCACTTCGCACATCACCAGCACGCCATTGCTGCGGGCCGGGTCCGGGAATACGGCGACCGGCTTCAGCACGCAGTCGGAGCTGTGGCCTTCGGCCTGCTGCGTCGAAGAACCGTCGAAGCCCCACAGCGGCAGCTGCTCGAGCGTCGGGAACTCGGCGAACTCCTTGATCTGGGTCTTGCCGCGAAGATTGGGGACCGGCGTGTAACCATCGAGCCAGATATACTCGAGCTTGTATTTCGTCATTCTAGAGCCTCTCGTTGCTTGATCACCGAACCTGGATGACGCCGGCGCGCCGAGCCATCCAGCAGCCCAGCTGCCGGTCGATAAAATGCAAATCGTGTGCCACTTCAGTTGGTCAGGGTGCGGCAAAAATGCCCTTTCATCCCGCCGGTGATGGCAAGCCGCCTAAGCAATGCGCCCGGATCAATCAAAGGCAGAATTTGCTTAAATAACAGGCAAATGCAGATCTTTCTTTAGGCATCTTGCCTAAAAGGATTGCAGGACCTACCTTGATGGAAAGATGAATCGAAGAGCCTCTCCAGAAGAAAGGAGACCGACCATGGAAATCACCTCAGCCCGTCCGTCGGCCAAAATCCTGATGTTCCCGGTGGCAGCGCGTGCGGGTGCCTCAAATTTAGGCGTAAAGGCCAAGTTTGCGGCAGAGCTTGCTTCGCTGCGCGATCACCCGCTTGCCCATGGCGGGGCCTGGTATCATGAGGCCGCCATTGCGGAGGCCGAACAGCCTCGCAAGAGCTAGGCGTCTTCCGCGCTGATAGATCGAACAGGCCCACAAATCAAAAACCCGGCGCGATCGCTCGCGCCGGGTTTTTTGTTTGATACAGAGCCGTCGGCTACTGCTTGGTATGCAGGTCGGTGCCGAGCGTATCCCTGACGAAGATCATGCCGATGATCAGCGTCACCGCCGCGATCACCACCGGATACCAAAGGCCGTAATAGATATCGCCCTTGTAGGCGCTGAACGCGAACACGATCGCGGGCAGCAGGCCGCCGAACCAGCCATTGCCGATGTGATAGGGCAGTGACATGCCGCTGTAGCGGATGCGTGTCGGGAACATCTCGACCAGGATCGCCGCGATCGGCCCGTAGACCATGGTCACGTAGAGGACCAGGATGAACAGGATGCCGATGACCTTTGCCCAGTTGACCTGTGCGGGGTCGGCAAACATCGCGAACGCGCCCGCTGCCGGAACGCTGTACACGGTCACCTCGGTGGCGCCCGCGGCCTCATCCTTGGTCAGCACCTTGTCCTTGATGGCCTGTTCGGTCGGGACCGCGGTCTTTTCGCCGGCGCGGATGGCTGCCGCATCGAGCTTCAGTTCAGGATTGGCCGCGACAAAGGCGTCGAGCTTCTGGTCGGCAACCTTGGCGGCAGCGCGCTTCAACGGGTAACCGCCACCCTGAAGCGCGAGGTTGATACCCTTCTTGAAGGCAGCGTCGCTTGCAGCCTTCTTGTCGCCCGCGGCCTTGGCATCATAAGACGCCACAGTTTCGCTGCCGATCATGACACTCGCCGGGGTCCCCGCCGCCGCGGTAGAGACGATGTCGTAAGGCACCGAGTTCTTGGCAAGGAAGTCGGTCGCGATATCGCACGAACTGACCGGTACGCGCGTGCCGGTCGGGTTGAACTGGAAGTTGCAGTCTCCCGGAGCCGCCGTCACCGTGGCGCGCGTGTTCTGCTGTGCGGTGGCGAGCGCCGGATTGGCGGCCCAGGTCAACGCCTTGAACAGCGGGAAGGTGGTGACGACTGCCAGCGCAAGGCCGGCCATGATGATCGGCTTGCGGCCGATCTTGTCGGACAGCCAGCCGAAGAAGACGAAGAAGCCCGTGCCGAGTGCCAGCGCAATGGCGATCATGATGTTGACCGACTGCGCGTCGACCTTGAGCACATTGGCCAGGAAGAACAGTGCATAGAACTGGCCATTGTACCATACCACGGCCTGACCGGCGGTGAGGCCGAACAGCGCCAGGATGGCGATCTTGGCGTTTTTCCACTGGCCGAAGGCTTCCGACAGCGGCGCCTTGGAACTCTTGCCCTCTTCCTTCATGCGCAGGAAGGTCGGCGATTCCGAAAGCGACAGCCGGATCCAGACCGAAATGCCGAGCAGGATAGCCGAGACCAGGAACGGAATGCGCCATCCCCAGGCGTTGAAGGCGTCCTTGCTTACGGAATTCTGCACCAGCAGGATGACAATCAGCGACAGGAAAAGGCCGAGCGTCGCCGTCGTCTGGATCCATGAGGTGTAGAAGCCGCGACGGTCGTCCGGCGCATGTTCCGCGACATAGGTCGCGGCGCCGCCGTACTCGCCGCCAAGCGCCAGGCCCTGCAGCATGCGCAGCGCGATCAACAGGATCGGCGCCAGAATGCCCAGTGTCTCTGAACCCGGAAGCAGGCCGACAAGGAAAGTCGACAGACCCATGATCATGATGGTGACAAGGAATGTGTATTTGCGGCCGACGAGATCGCCGATGCGGCCGAACACCAGCGCGCCGAACGGGCGCACGATGAAGCCGGCGGCGAAGACCAGCAGCGTGAAGATGTAGCGGGTGCTTTCGGGAAACGAGTTGAAGAAGGTCAAGCCGATCGCGCCGGCCAACGCTCCGTAGAGATAGAAATCATACCATTCGAAAACCGCGCCCAGCGAGGAGGCGAAGATGACCTTCTTCTCCTCTCGTGTCATGCCGCGGCTGGCTCCGCCGGCGGTCGATGCCAATGCCATTGAACTGTCCTCCCGTGAATCGTCTGCCTTCGACGCTGGGCGTCATCGTCGGCGTTCCCTCTGAACGCGACTCGAACCAGCCATCAGCGTAAAAAATGACAGAAAGCGACCGCCGGAGGCAGACAGACCTTGGATTTATGACTTTGGTATTAGGTGCAGTGCGGCAAAGGCCGAGGATCAGGTCTTCAGCGCATCGAGCAGGCCGACGGCCGCCATCATGTCGCGTTTGCGGGCCGAGCGGCGTGCGACAGCCTCGGCATCCTGGCCCCAATGCTCGATCTGCCAGTCCTCGTCGACATGGCCGGCGGCCCAAGCCGCGTCGCCATCGAGCGCGCCGTAATCGACCGCCAGCGCCAGCAGCGCCGACCCGGTCAGCGAAGTCATGACATGGATTGCGGCCAGCCGCAGCGGCTCGGCACGCTGGGCAAGATGAGCGCCGAGCACTGCGATGCTCTCGCGCGGCTGCTCGACATGGATGATGCCCTCGGCGAGATTGAACCGAGCCCCTAATGTCGCTCTCGCCCAGTCGATCACCGGATCCCAATGCTGGTTCTGCCGCTCGACCAGCCCCTGTGGCGCGTCGGCGCGGTAGCAGGTCAGATCGGACGAGGCGAAGCGCAAGACGTCCTCCAGCACCGCCTGCGGGTCGCTGGCGACGCCGTCGATGGCGGTGTTGACCAGACGCAGCACCGGCATCGTGACCGGGTCGATGGTCTCGCCCTGTGCAGCGAACTCATTGGCGACCAGGGCGGCGGCCTTTTCGGTCGGCAGCGCCAGCAGCGCCTTGCCCGGCGTGCGCACCGGCTTGCCGTCGAGATGGACGGCAAAACCGTCCTCCACAGCTGCGACCGACACGTCCTTGTAGAAGCGCTTCGGCAGGTGCGTCTTCATCTGGATCTGCGCGCGGCGGACCGGATCCGGATCGGACAGATGCTTTCCCGCTTCGAGGTCGTTGAGGATGTCACGCATGGTCGAACTTTCTATCCAGGTACCTGCTTGCGCGCCGGCCGGTTGACGATGATCAGGCCGACTGCGATCAGCCCAAGCGCCACAAAGATCCTGGTCGTTGGCGCCTCGCCAAGAATGATAGCGCCGCAGAGGACGCCGAACACCGGCGACAGGAAGGCGAAGCTCGACAGGCCCGATGCCGGATAGCGCCTGAGCAGCCAGAACCACAGCACATAGGTGAAGGCAACTATATAGAGCGACTGGAACAGCAGCGCCAATGTCGGCAAGGCACTGACCGCGCGGATCGGCGGGCCGGCGAAAGGCAGAACCAGGACACCGACAATGGCCGCACCGGCCAGCTGATAAAGCAGCAATTTCTCGGCACTGGTCTCGACCAGTTTCGAACGCTTGATGACGATACGGGTCGCCGCCCACAGAATACCGGAGCCGAGGCTGAGCAGATCGCCCATCAAGGTCACGTCGGTGCCGCCGGCAATCCCGTCTGAAAACACCGCCACCAGGCCGCAGAAGGCGAGAACGAGCCCGCCAAGCTTGCGCGCGTTGATACGCTCACCGAGCAGGAAATGGCCGCCGATCAGGACCCAGAACGGCATGGTGTTGACCAGCAGTGTGTTGCGGGCAACGGTCGTGTATTCCAGCCCGATATAGAGGCACAGGAACTCGACGCCGAACAGCACGCCGACGATGATGCCGGCGACAAGCGACCCGTCGGCCTTAAACAGCCTGATGCCGCGCAGCCAGCACCAGCCGAGCACACAGAGCCCGCCAATGATCGAACGTGCGATCGAGACGAAAACCGGATCGATGCCGGCATAGGAGATCTTGGCGGCGACGTAGTTCAGCCCCCAGGAAAAGGTCAACCCGACCATGATGGAAGCAGCCGCCAGATCGACCGCATCGGGGCGATCCAATACCGAGGCAACGGCCAATGTCAGTCCTCCGCGCTGGCGTCGTCGAAGCCGATCAGGTTCCAGCTCTGGCGCATATGCGGCGGCATCGGCGCGGTGACGTCGATGACGCCCTTGTCCGGGTGCGGAATGACGATGCGGCGCGCATGCAGATGCAGGCGGTTCTGAATGCCGCCCGGAAAGTCCCAGTTGGTGTCGGCCTCGAAATATTTGGGGTCGCCGAGGATCGGGCAGCCGATATAGGCGGCATGAACGCGCAGCTGGTGGGTGCGGCCAGTGTACGGCTCCATTTCCAGCCAGGTCATCGTCTGAGCCGCCTGCTCGATGATGCGATAGTAGGACACGGCGTGGTCGGCGCCCTTTTCGCCATGGGCTGCCACGCGCACGCGGTCGCCGTCCTCGGTCGGCTCCTTGATCAGCCAGGTCGAGATCTTGTCCTCACGCTTGGGCGGGACGCCCTTGACCAGCGCCCAATAGGTCTTCTTGGTCTCGCGCGCCCGGAATGACTCGGAAAGCTTCATCGCCGCAAGCCTGGTGCGGGCAACCACCAACACGCCCGACGTGTCGCGGTCGAGCCGGTGCACCAGGCGCGGCTTCTCGCCCTTCTGGCTGCGCCAGGCCTCCAGCATGTCGTCGACATTGCGGGTGACGCCCGAGCCGCCTTGCACCGCCAGGCCGGCCGGCTTGTTGAAGACGAAGACTTTTGGATCTTCGTGGATCAGCATCTTGGCCAGCACATCGGCGTCGCCCTGGTTGCGGATCGAGTAACCCGTAAGCGCACTCTCGCCCTTCTTGTCGACCTCGAGCGGCGGCACACGCACCACCTGGCCGGGCTCGACACGGCTGTCGGCCTTGACCCGGCCGCCATCGACGCGGATCTGGCCCGAGCGCAGCAACTTCTGCAGATGGCCAAAGCCGAGGCCGGGGAAATGGGTCTTGAACCAGCGATCGAGCCGCATGCCCGCCTCGCCGGCCTCCACCGTGATCTGTTCTACGCCTGCCATGATTTTCGCTTTATCCGTTTCTAACGCGTGACCCCGAAAATCTACTCCGGCTTTCGGAAAGGATCATGCGCAAGATCAAAGTTTCTGCAGCGCGTCCAGAGGATGCGGCGTGCTCCAGGTCGGGGCAATAACACTATGAAACGGTTCTTGCGAGCCAAAGTCCCAGAAACAGGGCGATAATGGCGCCAACGACGCTGGCAAGCGCATATCCCAACGCCGTCAGCGTCGCTCCGCGCTCCCACAGGGTCGCGAAATCGAGCGAAAAGGCGGAGAAGGTGGTGAAGCCGCCAAGGATGCCCGTGGCGACGAACAGCCGGAGCTCATTGGAACCGCCGCGCCGCATCAGCGCGGCGACGAACAGCCCCATAACAAAGGAGCCGAGGATGTTGATCGCCATTGTCCCCCAGGGGTAGTTGGGGCCGACGAGGCGCAAGGCGCCGATGTTGGTCAGGTGGCGGATGCCGGCGCCGATGCCGCCGCCGACCACAACAAGAAGCAGATTGAACATGCCCGTTTACTGCCCGGCCAAGGCAGTGCGGTCAATCCCTTCAGGCTAACGCCTCAGGTCGTCTCGACCTTCTTTGCCTTGCTCGAGCCGATCATCTTCCAGTTCTTGTAGAACATGGAATTGATGCGCTCGACGGTGACCGAAACGATGGCCAGAAGTCCGGCGATGAAACCGGGGAACGGCGACGGGCGGATGATGTCCATGAACACGCAGTAGCGGCGCCCATCATACTCGTTGACCGAGCGGTGCAGCAGCGTGTCGTCGAAAATATAGAGCGGGTTGTCGTGCCAGTAATTCCTGGCGCCGTTGCATTCGACGAAAACCTCTGCCTTCACCGGCAAGAGATTGTAGAGGATGCGCAGGCTGAGCCGCAGCGGTCCGAAATGCCAGGAAGTCGATTCCTTGCCTCTGAAGACAGACACGGCAATGGTCTTGATGTATTTGAAATCCTTGTTGAATTCCGCAACATTGTCGATCCGGTGCTTGCCGTACCACTGATAGACATACATGCCGCGACGACCGGTGCCGAAATTGGCGTCGATATCGGCGATGATCTCGTCCTTGCGCGCCTTGAAGACGTCAAGAACCTCGTTGACCTCGCGCTGATAATCGGCAGGAAACTGCTCCAGCTTCCACACACCCGGGTTGCGGTAGCAAACGAGGTCCACCAGCAGATTGAAGGGCGACAGCAGCCAGGTGAAGATGCCATTGCCGAGGAAATAGCCGCGCAACAGCGACAGATCCTTGCTGGCGTTGCGCAGCACATCGATCAGGCCGCAGACGATCCAAATCGTGGTCAGGATCGGAATGAAATAGAAGCCGAGCACGAGCAGCGGGACAGCAATCACAGCCTGGCGAAGCGTTTTGCGAAGGGATTTTGTCATTTCTGTTCGCGCCGCGCGCTGTCCCCGTTCCGAATTATCGCCCGTCCTGGCAGCCTCCCGGCCGAGTCATGCGACGTGATAGGGCTTTTTGTCATGCGGTACAATCACACTGCTGTGACTGGCGGGGACAGAATTTCAGTTCATCGCGGGCAGGCCGAGTTCGTCCCGTTTGTCCCGCGCACCTATTTTTCCCGCTCGCTGCGCAGCTTTGCCCAATAGTCCAGCCGTTTCTTGATATCGCGCTCGAAGCCGCGTTCGGGCGGATCATAAAAGGTCTGCCGGCCCATCTTTTCGGGGAAATAGTCCTGGCCGGAAAAAGCATCGGGCTGGTCGTGATCGTAGCGGTAGCCGGCGCCGTAATCCTCCTCTTTCATCAGCTTGGTCGGCGCGTTGAGGATGTGCTTGGGCGGCAGCAGCGAACCGAACTCCTTCGCCGCCCGCGTGGCTGCCTTGAAGGCGGTATAGACGGCGTTGGATTTGGGCGCGGTGGCGAGATAGACGGTGGCCTCGGCGAAGGCCAGTTCGCCTTCGGGCGAGCCGAGATAGTCGTAGGCGTCCTTGGCGGCGTTGGCGATAACCAGCGCCTGCGGGTCGGCCAGCCCGATATCCTCCATCGCCATGCGCACCAGCCGGCGGCCGAGATAGAGCGGATCCTCGCCGGCGTCGAACATGCGGGCAAGATAATAAAGCGCCGCGTCCGGGTCGGACCCACGCACCGATTTGTGCAGCGCCGAGATCAGATTGTAGTGACCGTCCTGGCCCTTGTCATAGATCGGCGCGCGGCGCTGGACGATGCGCTGCAGCCCTTCGGGATCGAAAACCTCGCCGGGTTTGGCGGCGCGCCAGACTTCCTCGGCCAGCGTCAGCGAGGCCCGGCCGTCGCCATCGCTCATGCGGATGAGCATCGCCCGCGCCTCGTCGTCGAGCGGCAGCGCCCTGCCCTCCGTCTCCTCCGCCCGCGTCATCAGTTTGGCGATGCTGTCCTCGCCCAGCGAGTGAAACACCAGCACCCGCGCTCGCGACAGAAGCGCGGCGTTCAGCTCGAACGATGGATTTTCGGTGGTGGCGCCGACCAGAACAACTGTTCCATCCTCCATGACCGGGAGGAAAGAGTCCTGCTGGGCACGGTTGAAGCGATGGATCTCGTCGACGAACAGCAGCGTCTGGCGGCCATTGGTGCGGCGCAGCTTCGCTGCTTCGAACACTTTCTTCAGGTCGGCGACGCCGGAAAACACCGCCGATATCTGCTCGAAAGCAAGACGGGTCTCGCCGGCCAGCAGCCGCGCAACGGTAGTCTTGCCGGTGCCGGGTGGCCCCCAGAAAATCATCGAGCCGAGCGAACCGGAGTTGATGAGCCGCGTCAGTGCGCCGTCGGGGCCGGTCAGATGCTCCTGGCCGACGACCTCGCCAAGGTTTTTCGGGCGCAGCCGATCGGCCAAAGGCCGGCCGGGCGGCGCTCTTTCCGGTTCATCGACGCTGAACAGATCGGCCATCTAGGTCTTCTGGTTGGAGCACGATCCTCAGAAATGGGAAGATCGCCTCAGTAACGCAACACCTGGCGCAGTATCTGCCCGCCGCGCTCGACGGTAAAGCGCCACCAGCGCGTATCCTGCTGGGCAAGCTGCGCCAGTGTCGCCGCCGTATCGACGGTGGTGCCGTTCACCTCGCGCACGATGTCGCCGGGCTGGAAGCCGAAATCGGCAGCCGGCGAATCGCGGTTGATGTCGACCACGGTGACGCCCTTGAGGTCGGTGCGCAGGCCAAGCCGCTGGGCGAGCCTGGGCGACAGTTCCGCGACCTTGGCGCCGGAGAATGGGCTGCGGCCATGCAGCGTCACTTCCGACGCCTTGGCGCCTTCCGGCGCGCGCTCCAGTGCGATCTCCATTGTCGCCTGCTGGCCCTTGCTCAGGATGGCGAAGGTCGCCTTGGTGCCGATCGACAGGGTCGCCATGCGGTAATCCAGCGCCTCGATGCCTTCGACCGTCGTGCCATTGAGCTGCAGCACGACATCGCCGGGCTTCAGCCCTGCCTTGGCCGCCGGTCCGGCTTCCTCAACCGACGACACCAGCGCGCCGGTCGGCTTCTCCATGCCGAGCGATTCGGCGATCTGCGGTGTGACCGCTTCGAATTCGGCGCCTATATAGGGCCGCTCGAAGAAATCGAGCCCGGCCTTGGCCGCGTCGGCGAAGGCGCGCACCATGTTGGCGGGGATGGCAAAGCCGATGCCGATCGAGCCGCCGCTGCGGCTGTAGATGGCGGTGTTGATGCCGACCAGCTGGCCGCCCATGTTGATCAGCGCGCCGCCGGAATTGCCGGGATTGATGGCGGCGTCGGTCTGGATGAAGTAGCCCGAATCCGAAACGCCGATATGGCTGCGGGCAAGCGCCGAAACGATGCCGCTGGTGGTGGTCTGGCCGACGCCGAACGGATTGCCGATGGCCAGCACCAGGTCGCCGACCTCGAGCGCGTCGGAATCGCCGATGGCGATCACCGGAAACGGCTTGTCGGAGGTGATCTTGAGCACGGCGAGGTCGAGCGTCTCGTCCTTGAGCATGACCTTCGAGGTGAATTCGCGCCCGTCGGCGGTCGCGACCTTGACCTCGTCGGCATCCTTGATCACGTGGAAATTGGTGACGACGACGCCGCTCGGGTCGACCAGCACGCCCGAGCCGAGCGAGGATTGCGCGCGCGGCTGCGCGCGGCCGAAAAATTCCTCGAAGAACGGATCGCCGTCAAAGGGCGACGTGACCTTGGCCGTCTGCGACGCATAGACATTGACCACGGCCGGCGCCGTCTGCTTGACCAGGGGCGCAAACGACAGCTGCACCTCTTCGCGGCCGAACGGCACGCGCTTGTCGGGACCGGAGGTGCCGTTCTCGCCCTCGACGCCATGCAAGAGGTCGGTCAGCACATCGGAGAGCCCCGGATCGGCTGGCTTGGCGGCGTCCTCGGCCAGAGCCTGCCTGACTGTCGGCGCGGCTGCGAACGCCATCATGGCGAAGAGCAGAACAAGAGACAGTCGGTTGGCGCGCATTCGCGAATCCTCCAAGGCAAGTTCGGGGGCATTGTCCCGACGATTGTGCAGAATGAAAGGCTAATGCACTGAAATGCGGCGATTGTCGTGCAAAAGCACTTGGCCGGCAGGCAAAAAAGCCTGGCGAAGCATGCCCTCGCGACAATGCAAAAAAGGGGCCCGAAGGCCCCTTGAAGTCATTCCTGAAAAACCGAGCCTTATGCGGCAGCGGCTTCCTCGTCGGTGCCTTCGGCCTCGATGCGGGCGCGGTCGCCGGCGCCCTTGGCCGAGGTGTCGCGATCGACGAACTCGATGACTGCCATGGCGGCATTGTCGCCGTGGCGGAAGCCGGCCTTCATGATGCGCAGATAGCCGCCATTGCGGGTGGCGTAGCGCGGCGCGATGGTGTCGAACAGACGCTTGACGACGCCTTCATTGCCGATCTGGGCAATGACCTGGCGGCGCGCATGCAGGTCGCCGCGCTTGCCGAGCGTCACCAGCTTCTCGACGATCGGACGCAAATCCTTCGCCTTCGGCAGGGTGGTGACGATCTGTTCGTGCTCGAGCAGCGACACGGCGAGGTTGGCGAACATCGACTTGCGATGGCTAATGCTTCGGGCGAAGCGGCGGCCTTTAAAACCGTGGCGCATGGCTCTTTTCCTTCTTCAGTTGTTCAAGAGGCCACGGCCTCTGATGGTTTTCCGCATGACCGTCGGATCGAGCGGCCCACGCCGCCGATCCTTGGACTTCATGCTCAATATTGGTCTTCGTAACGCTTGGCGAGGTCTTCGATGTTTTCCGGCGGCCAGTCCGGCACTTCCATGCCGAGGTGCAGGCCCATCGCCGCGAGCACTTCTTTGATCTCGTTCAGCGACTTGCGGCCGAAGTTCGGGGTGCGCAGCATCTCGGCTTCGGTCTTCTGGATGAGATCGCCGATGTAGACGATGTTGTCGTTCTTCAGGCAGTTGGCCGAACGCACCGAAAGCTCGAGCTCGTCCACCTTCTTGAGCAGCGCCGGGTTGAAGGCGAGCTCGGTGACGGCCTCGGTGGCGACTTCCTTCTGCGGCTCGTCGAAATTGACGAACAGGCCAAGCTGGTCCTGCAGGATGCGGGCAGCGAATGCCACCGCGTCCTCGCCCGAGATCGAACCGTCGGTCTCGATGGTCATGGTCAGCTTGTCATAGTCGAGAACCTGGCCCTCGCGGGTGTTCTCGACCTTGTAGGAGACCTTCTTGACCGGCGAATACAGGCTGTCGACCGGGATCAGGCCGATCGGCGCGTCTTCGGCGCGGTTGCGGTCTGCCGGCACGTAACCTTTGCCGGTGTCGACTGTGAATTCCATACGGATTTCAGCGCCCTCGTCCAGCGTGCAGATGACGTGGTCGGGGTTGAGGATCTCGACGTCGCCAACCGTCTGGATGTCGCCAGCCAGAACCGCACCCGGGCCCTGCTTGCGAACGACCATGCGCTTGGGACCATCGCCTTCCATGCGGATGGCGATTTCCTTGATGTTGAGGACGATGTCGGTCACGTCCTCACGCACGCCGGCAATCGACGAGAATTCATGCAGAACGCCGTCGATCTGCACGGCGGTGACAGCCGCACCGCGCAGCGAAGACAAAAGCACGCGGCGCAGCGCGTTGCCGAGCGTCAGGCCGAAGCCACGCTCGAGCGGCTCGGCGACCAGCGTGGTCAGCGTCTTCTTCTTCGACGAGAACTCGATCTTGTTCGGCTTGATCAGTTCCTGCCAATTTTTCTGGATCATGATGCTTTCCTTCCGTTGACCCGCCACCATCCAATCGTGGCGGGCGACCTGGAGTGCCGTGGAGGAGCGCCTTGAGGCGCTCACGCGGCGTTCGGTAATGTCTTAGACGCGGCGCTTCTTACGCGGGCGGCAGCCATTGTGCGGGATCGGCGTCACATCACGGATCGAAGTGATGGTGAAGCCGGCCGCCTGCAGGGCGCGAAGCGCCGATTCACGACCGGAGCCGGGTCCGCAGACCTCGACTTCGAGCATGCGCATGCCGTGTTCCTGGGCCTTCTTGGCGACGTCTTCGGCAGCCATCTGGGCGGCGAACGGGGTCGACTTGCGCGAACCCTTGAAGCCCTGGGCACCGGCCGACGACCAGGCAATGGAATTGCCCTGCGCGTCGGTGATGGTGATCATCGTGTTGTTGAAGGTCGAATTGACGTGGGCAACGCCCGACGAGATGTTCTTGCGTTCACGACGGCGAACACGAGCGGCTTCCTTGGCCATGATAGTCCTTTCAGTTGATCTCTACACCGCCGTAATGCCAGCGGCTCCACCTTTGAAAGCGAGTAGTGAGCAGGGACTAGCGAATAGGGACCCCTACTCGCTAATGGCTACTCGCTATCGCTCACTTACTTCTTCTTGCCGGCGATCGACTTGGCCGGGCCCTTGCGGGTGCGTGCATTGGTGTGCGTGCGCTGGCCGCGAACCGGCAGCGAACGGCGGTGACGCAGGCCGCGGTAGCAGCCGAGGTCCATGAGACGCTTGATGTTCATCGACACTTCGCGGCGCAGGTCGCCTTCGACCTGGTAGTCGCGGTCGATGGTCTCGCGGATCTGCAGCACTTCCGCGTCGGTCAGTTGGTTGACGCGGCGCTCGGCCGGGATGCCGACCTTGTCGACGATCTCCTGGGCGAACTTCTTGCCAATGCCGTGAATGTACTGAAGCGCAATGACGACGCGCTTGTTGGTCGGAATGTTGACGCCGGCTATACGAGCCATATTCTTCTCTTCTCCATGTGGGACCGGCCGGCCTTCAAAATAAGGCACGCGCGGCGCTGTTCAAATTACCCCGCGTCCGGTGGAGGCCGGCCCTTGCGGGAGTTCCCTAGTTTCAATGCGGCTGCCTTGCCCTTGCGGACAAGCAAGCCTCATGCCTGATAGGAAGACGGGCCGCCATAACCCAGCGAACCGTTCCAGTCAAGCGCAATCTTTACTTTACCGTAACGGTCTCCCGCGTCACCGCCGCGAGCAGCGCTTCAATCTCCGCCGTCACGGTGTCGACAGGAGCCATGCCGTCGACACTCCTAAGCGAGCGTTTGGCGTAATAATAGCCGATCAGCGGCGCCGTCTTCTTGTAATATTCCCGCAGGCGCTCTTCGAACACCACCGGATTGTCGTCCTTGCGCACCGGCTGTCCGGCGGCCTTGGCGTCGTCGGCGCGCTTGACGATGCGGCCGACCAACGCTTTGTCGTCGACGACGAACTCGATCACGACATCGAGGCCAATGCCGCGCTCGGCGAGCATCGATTCAACCGCATCAGCCTGCACCAGCGTGCGCGGATATCCGTCGAGGATGAAACCGCTGGTGCAATCGGGTTGGTCGATGCGCTCGGCCACGATCGCGTTGACAATGGCGTCGGAAACCAGCTCGCCGGCATCCATCACCGCCTTGGCGCGCTTGCCGACTTCAGTGCCGGCCTGTACGGCGGCCCGCAGCATGTCGCCCGTCGACAGCTGCGGTATGCCGTATTTTTCTAC
Organism: Mesorhizobium sp. M0062; assembly: GCF_040323125.1. Classification (NCBI taxonomy): domain Bacteria; kingdom Pseudomonadati; phylum Pseudomonadota; class Alphaproteobacteria; order Hyphomicrobiales; family Phyllobacteriaceae; genus Mesorhizobium; species Mesorhizobium sp. M0062. The sequence continues at coordinate 12,319 of NZ_JAMYUO010000006.1, read as the reverse complement.
CAGTCTTTGTGCTTGCGTCCCCTTGCCCGCTCCTGGCGGCCCAAGCAATATCAATCTCATCTGGCCTTCTTCCCCCCGCGCAGCTTCGACTTCTTGATCAGGCCCTCATACTGGTGCGCGATCAGGTGACCCTGGATCTGCGCCACCGTATCGAGGGTTACACTGACCACGATCAGAAGCGATGTGCCACCGAGGTAGAATGGTACGCCAGTTGCCGAAATCAGGAACTCGGGCAGCAGGCACACCAGCACCAGATAGATGGCGCCGACGACGGTGATGCGCGTCAGGACATAGTCGATGTAATCGGCGGTGCGCTCACCCGGACGGTAGCCCGGAATGAAGCCGGAATGCTTCTTGAGCTGGTCGGCGGTGTCCTTCGGATTGAACACGATGGCCGTGTAGAAGAAGGCGAAGAACACGATCATTGCCGCATAGAACAGCATGTAGAGCGGCTGGCCGTGGCCGAGCGAAGCGAGCACGGTGCTTGCCCAGGCCGGCAGGTTTGTCGTCTGCGAGAAGCCAGCGACCGTTGCCGGCAGCAAAAGCAGCGACGACGCGAAGATCGGCGGAATGACGCCCGACGTGTTGAGCTTCAGCGGCAGATGCGAGGTATCGCCCTGGAACATGCGGTTGCCGACCTGGCGCTTCGGATACTGGATCAGCAGGCGGCGCTGCGCGCGCTCGAAGAACACGATCAGCGCGATGACGATTATGGCCAGCACGATGATCGCGAGTATCAGCCCGGTCGATAGAGCGCCGGTGCGGCCGAGCTCCAGCGTGCCGGAGATGGCGCGCGGCAGGCCGGCGACGATGCCGGAGAAGATGATCAGCGAAATGCCGTTGCCGATGCCGCGGGCGGTGATCTGCTCGCCCAGCCACATCAGGAACATGGTGCCGCCAACCAGCGTGACGACGGTCGAGATGCGGAAGAACATGCCGGGATCGTTGACGATGCCGTTGCCGCCTTCCAGGCCCACCGAAATGCCGTAGGCCTGCACCAGCGCCAGGAGTACCGTGCCGTAGCGCGTGTACTGGTTGATGACCTTGCGGCCCTGCTCGCCTTCCTTTTTCAGCGCCTCCAGCGACGGAATGACCGAGGTCATCAGCTGCATGATGATGGAGGCTGAGATGTAAGGCATGATGCCGAGCGCGAAGATCGCCATGCGCTGCACGGCGCCGCCGGCGAACATGTTGAACATGCCGAGCACGCCCTTGGCCTGCGAAGAGAAGGCCTGCGCGAATGCATCCGGATTGATGCCGGGCAGCGGGATATAGGTGCCGAGGCGATAGACGAGCAGCGCGCCGACGGTGAACCAGATTCGCTTCTTCAGGTCCTCCGCCTTGGCGAAAGCCGCAAAATTCAGATTCGAGGCTAGTTGTTCAGCAGCCGAAGCCATGCCTGATTCTCCGCTAGAGCATGATGCCGAAAAGTGTGAAGCGGTTTTCGGACAACGTCATGCGCTACTTCTTTGATTTGTATGTCACGCTCGATGCCCGCAGCTCAGGCGGCGCGTGGCACCGAAGCTCACGAGATAAGCTCCGGGCTCTAAACATGCAAGCGGCCGCGTTGACGCGGCCGCCTAATTGATCGGATCAAAGCGCAATCGTGAACAAAAACGGATACCGTTCCTGCCGGCCGCACTTCAAATTGCCGTTACTCCGCTGCCGCTTCCGGCAGCTTGACCGAACCGCCGGCCTTTTCGATCTTCTCGATCGCGGCCTTGGAGGCGCCGGCGACGTCGAAGACAAGCTTTGCCTTGAGCTCGCCGTCCGAGAGGATGCGCACGCCGTCCTTGACGCGGCGAATAACGCCGGCGGCAACGAGTGCCTCGGCCGTCACGGTCGCCTTGGCGTCAAGCTTCTTGGCATCGAGCGCGGTCTGGATACGAGCCAGCGAAACGACGACAAAGCTCTTGGCGAAGATGTTATTGAAGCCACGCTTCGGCAGGCGCCGATAGAGCGGCATCTGGCCGCCCTCGAAGCCGTTGATGGCAACGCCGGAGCGCGCCTTCTGGCCCTTGACGCCGCGACCGCCGGTCTTGCCCGAGCCGGAGCCGATACCACGGCCGAGACGCTTCTTGGAGTGCGTCGCGCCGTCCTTGTCACGCAGATCGTTGAGTTTCATCTGGGTTCTCCTGCGCTTTTGCTCAGCCCTCGTCCACGACGCGGACGAGATGCTGGACGGCAGCGATCATGCCGCGCACCGAGGGAGTGTCCTCCAGCGTGCGCTGCTTGTGCATCTTGTTGAGGCCGAGGCCGACCAGCGTTGCGCGCTGTTCCTTCGGGCGGCGGATCGGCGAACCGATCTGCTCAACGGTGATGGTCTTGGTTGCTTTCTTGGCCATGGTCAAAATCCCTGGTCAGATCGACTATTCTTCAGCCGCAACGGCGGTGCCGCGGCGGGCCTGAAGGGTCGAATATTTGATGCCGCGCGCAGCAGCCACATCCTTGGGATGCATCTGGCTCTTCAGCGCGTCGAACGTGGCGCGAACCATGTTGTAGGGGTTCGACGAACCCATCGACTTGGCGACCACGTCATGCATGCCGAGCGTCTCGAAGACAGCGCGCATCGGGCCGCCGGCGATGATGCCGGTACCCTGCTTGGCAGCGCGCAGCAGCACGCGTCCGGCACCCCAGCGTCCTTCGACGTCGTGGTGCAGCGTGCGGCCCGAGCGCAGCGGCACGAAAATCATGTCGCGCTTGGCCGACTCGGTTGCCTTGCGGATCGCTTCCGGCACTTCGCGCGCCTTGCCGTGACCGAAGCCGACGCGGCCCTTCTGGTCGCCGACGACGACGAGTGCTGCAAAACCGAAGCGACGGCCGCCCTTGACGACCTTGGCGACACGGTTGATGTGGACGAGCTTGTCCACCATGCCGTCATCGCGTTCTTCACGATCGCGGCCGCGGCCGCCATCCCTACGTTCCTGTGCCATATCCTGTTCCTTGTTTTTTTCCGGAAGCACGGTTGCTGATAAGATCCGGTGCGCCTCTTTGGGTCACCGGGGGCGAATTATTTTTCCTTGCATGATCTTGTCCGAAAAGTCTGCAACTTTTTGCTGCGCTGACCTTCGGTTCGGGATCAGGCAATTAGAAGCTCAGACCGCCTTCACGGGCAGCCTCGGCCAGCGCCTTGACGCGGCCGTGATAGATATAGGCGCCGCGGTCGAAGACGACTTCCTTGACGCCGGCCTTCGAAGCACGCTCGGCGATCAGCTTGCCAACAGCGGCTGCTGCCTCGGTGTCGGCGCCGGTCTTGAGCGAACCCTTGAGGTCCTTCTCGAGTGTCGATGCAGCCGCGATGGTATGGCCCTTGGCGTCGTCGATGACCTGCACGTAGATGTTCTTCGACGTGCGGTGAACCGAGAGACGCGGGCGCTCGCCGGCGACCTTCTTGATCTGACGGCGAACGCGCTGCGCGCGGCGCTGGATGGATTCCTTGGTAGCCATGATAGTCTTCCTTGCCTTCAAAAAACGGGGGGCCGCCATGTGCGGTAGGCGAAAGCGCCTCCCGCGACCGCTCCCCGCGGCGTTGCAGTTCTTTGGCTTGGCCTTTTCCGAAAAGTCTGCAACTTTTCGGGGCCAGGCCTACTACTTCTTCTTGCCTTCCTTGCGGACGATCTTCTCGCCGGCATAGCGGACACCCTTGCCCTTGTAGGGCTCGGGACCGCGATACTCGCGAATCTCGGCGGCAACCTGGCCGACCTGCTGCTTGTCGATGCCGGTCACGGTGATTTCCGTCGGCTTCGGCACAGTGATCGTGATGCCAGCCGGCGTCTGGTAGACGACATCATGGCTGAAGCCAAGTGCCAGCTGCAGGTTCTTGCCCTGGAGTGCCGCGCGATAGCCGACGCCGGTGATCTCGAGCTTCTTCTCGAAACCGTCCTTGACGCCCTGCAGGATGTTGACGATCTGCGTGCGCGACATGCCCCACTTGGAGCGGGCGGTCTTGGTCTGGTCGCGCGGCTGGACAGCGATTTCGCTGCCTTCCATCTTGACCAGCACTTCGTCGTTCACCACGAACTTCAGCTCGCCCTTGGGGCCCTTCGCCGTCACGGTCTGGCCGTTGACGGTCGCGGTCACGCCCTGCGGCAGCGAAACGGGTTTCTTTCCAATACGAGACATTTGGTTGTCCTCGTCACTTCTCTTGTTTCAGGTCTCTGTCTTCGGGAACGATCCGAAGACCGGATTCCACTTTGCGGTCAGCTGCCAGATCAGAAGATCTGGCAGAGGATCTCGCCACCGACATTCTGTTCGCGTGCTTCGTGGTCGGCCATCACGCCCTTCGGCGTCGAAAGGATGGCGATGCCGAGGCCGTTGGCGACGTGCGGGATCGACTTGGCCGAGACGTAAACGCGGCGGCCCGGCTTCGAGACGCGGGCGATTTCGCGCACGACCGGAGCACCGTCGAAATACTTCAGCTCGATTTCGATCTCGGACTTGCCGTTGTCGAAGTCGGTCTGGCTGTAGTCGCGGATATAGCCTTCAGCCTTCAGCACGTCGAGGACGCGGGTACGCAGGCGCGAGGCCGGCGTCGAAACGCTCGACTTCTTGCGGCCATACGCGTTGCGGATGCGGGTCAGCATATCGCCGAGAGGATCGCTCAATGACATGTTATGTCCTCCTTACCAGCTCGACTTGACCAGGCCCGGGATCTGGCCGTTATTGCCGAGATCACGAAGCGCGATGCGCGATACTTTGAGCTTGCGATAATAGGCGCGCGGACGGCCGGTAACTTCGCAGCGGTTGCGGATGCGGATCTTGGCCGAGTTGCGCGGCAGGGCAGCAAGCTTCAGCTGAGCGCGGAAACGCTCTTCCATCGGCTTGGACTGATCCATGATGATCGCCTTCAGGGCAGCGCGCTTGGGACCGTACTGGTCGGCAAGCTTGCGGCGCCTGTTGTTCTTCTCGACTGAGCTGGTCTTTGCCATTTCAGATTTTTCCTTTTCTCGCTGCCGTTACTGGCGGAAGGGGAAGTTGAAGGCCTTGAGCAATGCCCTGGCTTCGTCGTCCGTCTTCGCAGTCGTACAAACGATGACGTCCATGCCCCAGATCTGATCAACCTTGTCGTAGTTGATCTCCGGGAACACGATGTGTTCCTTGATGCCCATGGCGTAGTTGCCACGGCCATCGAAGCTCTTCGGATTCAGTCCGCGAAAGTCGCGGACGCGCGGCAGTGCGATGTTCACGAGACGGTCGAGGAACTCGTACATGCGTTCCTTGCGCAGCGTGACCTTGGCGCCGATCGGCATCTTCTCGCGGACCTTGAAGCCGGCGATCGAATTACGGGCGCGGGTGACGACGGCCTTCTGGCCGGCGATCATCGCCAGGTCTTCGGCCGCGATCGAAGGCTTCTTCGAATCCGCGGTCGCTTCGCCGACGCCCATGTTCAGCACGATCTTGTCGATGCGCGGAACCTGCATCTCGTTCTCGTAGCCGAACTGCTCCTGCAGCGCCTTGCGGATGGTCTCGTTGTAGACCTGCTTGAGGCGCGGCGTGTTCTGGGCCTTGGACTGTTTGCTTTCAGCCTTGGGCTTCGTGGTTTGAGCCTTAGCCATTGATGACTTCTCCCGAGCGCTTGGCGACGCGCACCTTCTTGCCGTCCTTCTGGAAGATGAAGCCGACGCGGGTCGGCTTGCCATCCTTGGGGTCGGCGAGCGCGATGTTCGACAGCTGGATCGGCGCTTCCTTGGTGATGATCCCGCCCTCTTGGGACTGGGACTGCTTCTGGTGACGACGGATCATGTTGACGCCGCGCACCAGCGCGGTGTCTTCCTTCGGCTGAACCGAGAGGACTTCGCCCGAACGGCCCTTGTCCTTGCCGGCCAGCACGACGACCTTGTCGCCTTTTCTAATCTTTTGCATTGGTCCGGCTCCTTACAGCACTTCAGGCGCGAGCGAGATGATCTTCATGTGGTTCTTGGCGCGGAGTTCGCGCGGAACCGGTCCGAAGATACGCGTGCCGATCGGCTCTTTCTTGTTGTCGACGAGAACGGCCGCGTTCTTGTCGAAACGGATCACGCTGCCGTCCGGGCGGCGGATGTCCTTGGCCGTGCGAACCACGACCGCCTTCATCACATCGCCCTTCTTAACGCGGCCGCGCGGAATGGCTTCCTTGATCGACACCACGATGATGTCGCCTACGGAAGCGTATTTCCGCTTCGAGCCGCCCAGCACCTTGATGCACATGACACGACGGGCGCCGGAATTATCCGCGACGTCGAGGTTTGTTTGCATCTGAATCATGACTGGCCGCCTTCTTCTCTTCTAACGGGACGGGCTCAAAGCCCCTCCCCGGTCTGTCCAAAATTCGGTTTGTTACGCCTGGTCCGAAGACACGACGATCCAGCGCTTGTCCTTGGAAATCGGCTTCGATTCCTGGATGAACACCTGATCGCCGACCTTGTGGGCGTTGTTCTCGTCGTGCGCCTTGTACTTCTTGGTCATGCGCACGGTCTTCTTCATCACGGGATGCGTGAAGCGCCGTTCGACCTTGACGACTACCGTCTTCTCGTTCTTGTCGCTGACGACAGTGCCCTGCAGAATGCGCTTTGGCATGATTTTCGTCCTTAAGCCTTCTTGGCCGCGGACTTTTCCGCAGCGATGGTCTTGATACGCGCAATGTCCTTGCGAACCTGCCGCACGCGCGCGGTCTTCTCGAGCTGGCCGGTGGCCTTCTGGAAGCGCAGGTTGAACTGCTCCTTCTTCAGGCTGGCCAGATCGTCGGTCAGCTGGTCCTGGGTCTTGGTCCGGATGTCTTCGGCTTTCATGATCAGCCCGTCCTTATTCTGCGATGCGCTGTACGAAGCGCGTCCTGACCGAGAGCTTGGCCGCGCCGAGACGCAGCGCCTCACGGGCGGTTTCTTCGTTGACGCCGTCGATCTCGAACATGATGCGGCCCGGCTTTACGCGCGCCGCCCAGTAATCGACAGCGCCCTTGCCCTTGCCCATGCGCACTTCAGTCGGCTTCGACGTCACCGGCACATCAGGGAAAATACGGATCCACACGCGGCCGGCACGCTTCATCTCACGAGTGATCGCGCGGCGGGCCGCTTCGATCTCACGCGCGGTGACGCGGTTCGGCTCAAGCGCCTTCAGCCCGAAACCACCGAAATCCAGGTTGGTGCCGCCCTTTGCGGTACCATGGATACGGCCCTTGAACTGCTTGCGGAACTTTGTGCGCTTTGGCTGCAGCATCGTTCTAACTCCAAATTCCTAAATAATCAGGCGTTTTCGCGACGACGACCGCGTTCGCGATCACCACCACCGCCATGCGCAGCATCACCCTCGGTCGCGCGACGCTCCGAAGCCATCGGATCGTGCTCGAGGATTTCGCCCTTAAACACCCAGACCTTGACGCCGCAGATGCCGTAAGCCGTGTGCGCTTCGGCCGTGCCATAGTCGACATCGGCGCGCAGCGTATGCAGCGGCACGCGGCCCTCGCGGTACCATTCCATGCGCGCAATCTCGGCGCCGCCGAGACGGCCGGCGCAGTTGATGCGGATGCCTTCGGCGCCAAGGCGCATGGCCGACTGAACGGCGCGCTTCATGGCGCGGCGGAACGCGATACGACGCTCGAGCTGCTGGGCGATCGACTGGGCGACCAGGGTTGCGTCGATTTCCGGCTTGCGCACTTCAACGATGTTCAAGTGCGTCTCGGACTTCGTCATCTCCATCAGCTTCTTGCGAAGCTTTTCGATGTCGGCGCCCTTCTTGCCGATGATCAGGCCCGGGCGCGCCGCATGGATGGTGACACGGCACTTCTTGTGCGGGCGCTCGATCACGACCTTGGAAATCGCAGCCTGCTTGAGTTCCTTTTCAAGATATTTGCGGATCTTGATGTCCTCATGCAGCAGCTTGCCGTACTCGCCGGTGTTCGCGAACCAGCGCGAATCCCAAGTGCGGTTGATGCCGAGGCGCAGACCGATCGGATTGACTTTCTGACCCATTATGCGGCCTCCCCTTTTTCTTCGACTTCACGAACGACGATCGTGAGGTGCGAGAACGGCTTTTCTATACGGCTGGCGCGACCGCGGCCACGAGCATGGAACCGCTTCATGACGATCGACTTGCCGACATAGGCTTCCGCCACGATCAGCGCATCGACGTCGAGGTCGTGGTTGTTTTCCGCGTTGGCGATCGCCGATTCCAGCGTCTTCTTGACCGTGCCGGAAATCCGCTTGGCCGAGAATTCGAGATCGGAAAGCGCTGTCGCGACCTTCTTGCCGCGGATCAGCGCGGCAACCAGGTTCAGCTTCTGCGGGCTGATACGGATCGTGCGCAGAACGGCGCGCGCTTCGTTGTCAGCAAGCCTGCGCGGAGCTTTGGCCTTGCCCATGATTATTTCCTCTTCGCCTTCTTATCCGCGCCGTGACCGTAATAGGTCCGGGTCGGAGCGAATTCACCGAACTTGTGACCGACCATGTCCTCGTTCACCGAGACCGGAACATGCTTCTGGCCGTTGTAGACACCGAAGGTGAAGCCGACGAACTGCGGCAGGATGGTGGAGCGACGGCTCCACATCTTGATCACCTCATTGCGACCACCTTCACGAACCTTGTCCACCTTCTTGAGAAGGTAGCCGTCGATGAAGGGGCCTTTCCAAATAGAACGAGTCACTTGGCGTTACCTCTTCTTAGCTCTTGCGCTGATGGCGCGAGCGCAGGATGAACTTGTCGGTCGCCTTGTTGGACCGCGTCTTCTTGCCCTTGGTCGGCTTGCCCCACGGGCTGACCGGATGACGGCCACCGGAGGTGCGGCCTTCACCACCGCCATGCGGATGGTCGACCGGGTTCATGGTCACGCCGCGATTGTGCGGGCGCTTGCCGCGCCAGACCGTGCGGCCGGCCTTGCCGTCGTTGATGTTGCCGTGGTCGGGGTTCGACACGGCGCCGACGGTGGCCATGCAGGAGCCGTGAACGACACGCTGCTCGCCCGAGTTGAGGCGCAGGATCGCCATGCCCTGGTCGCGACCGACCAGCTGGCCATAGCCACCCGCTGAACGTGCGACCTGGGCGCCCTTGCCCGGCTTCAGCTCGATGTTGTGGACGATCGTGCCGACCGGCATCGAGGCCAGCGGCATCGCATTGCCTGGCTTCACGTCGACCGATTCACCGGCCACGATCTTGTCGCCGGCGGCAAGGCGCTGCGGAGCGATGATGTAGGACAGCTCGCCATCGTCATACTTGATCAGCGCGATGAAGGCGGTGCGGTTCGGATCGTATTCAATGCGCTCGACCGTGCCGACGACGTCGAACTTGCGGCGCTTGAAGTCGATGATGCGGTACGAACGCTTGTGACCGCCGCCGATGAAGCGGGCCGTGATGCGGCCGTGATTGTTGCGGCCGCCCGACTTGGTCAGGCCTTCGGTCAGGCCCTTGACGGGCTTGCCCTTGTAGAGGCCCGAGCGGTCGACGATGACCAGCTGGCGGGTGCTCGGCGTTACCGGGTTGAATTTTTTAAGTGCCATGTTTGTTGTCCTCGCGGCCTAGCTCAGAGACCCGTCGCGACGTCGATCGACTGGCCGTCGGCCAGTGTCACAATCGCCTTCTTGACGTCGCTCTGGCGGCCGATCGTGCCGCGGAAGCGCTTGATCTTGCCCTTGCGGACAAGCGTGTTCACGGCCGTAACCTTGACGCCAAACAGCGCTTCGACAGCGGCCTTGATTTCCGGCTTCGACGCCTTCTTGGCGACGTTGAAAACAACCTGGTTGTTCTCGGAAGCCATGGTCGACTTTTCGGTGATCGCCGGCGAGACGATCACGTCGTAATGACGGAGGTCGGTCATTTAAAGCGCTCCTCGAGAGCCTCGACGGCGGCCTTCGAAAGGACCAGCGTGCCGCGGCGCAGAATGTCGTAGACGTTGATGCCCTGGATGGGCAGCACGTCGATGTTCGGGATGTTGGTCGCCGCCAGCTTGAAGTTCTGGTCAAGCTCGGCACCGCCAATCACCAAGGCATTGGTCAGGCCCAGCGTCGCGAAATTCGCGATCAGCGCCTTCGTCTTGGCCTCGGTCAGCTTCAGCTCGTCGATGATGATGATCGACGCGCTCTTGGCCTTGGCCGAGAGAGCATGCCGCAAGCCCAGAGCGCGCACCTTCTTCGGCAGATCGTGCTCGTGGCTGCGAACGACCGGGCCGTGGGCCTTGCCGCCGCCGCGGAACTGCGGAGCGCGTGCCGAATGGTGACGGGCGCGGCCCGTACCCTTCTGCTTGTACATCTTGGCGCCGGTGCGCGCGATTTCGGCGCGGCCCTTGGCCTTGTGCGTGCCCTGCTGCCGTTTGGCCAGCTGCCAGCGCACGACGCGCTGCAGGATGTCCTCGCGCGGATCAAGGCCGAAAATCTCCTCGGAGAGTTTCACCTTGCCGGCGTCCTTGCCGCCAAGCGTTGTGATCTTGAGATCCATTATTCTGCTCCCTCTGCGGCCGGAGCCTCGTTCTTGGCGCCACTCTCGGCGGCAACGGCGCGGATCGCGGCAGGCTTCGGCGCATTGGCCGGCAGTGCCACCTTGGCCGCATCGCGGACCAGGATCCAGGCGCCCTTCGATCCGGGAACCGCACCGCGGATCAGGATCAGGCCGCGATCGGCGTCGGTCGAAACGATCTCGACATTCTGTGTGGTGACGCGGGTGTCGCCCATGTGGCCAGCCATATGCTTGCCCTTGAACACTTTGCCCGGGTCCTGACGCTGGCCGGTCGAACCGTGCGTACGGTGCGAAACCGAGTTACCGTGCGTCGCGCGGCCACCACCCATGTGATGGCGCTTGATGACGCCCTGGAAACCCTTGCCGATCGTCGTGCCCGTCACATCGACCTTCTGGCCGGCGACGAAGTGCTCGACGGTGATCTCGGCGCCGACATCGATCATGTTGTCGGCGGAGACGCGGAACTCGGCGACCTTCGCCTTCGGCTCGACGGAAGCGGTCGCGAAATGGCCGCGCATCGCCTTCGACGTGTTCTTCACCTTGGCAAGGCCAACGCCGAGCTGGACGGCCGTATAGCCGTTCTTCTCCTGCGTGCGCTGAGCCACGACCTGGCAGTTCTCCATCTGGAGAACGGTGACGGGAACATGTTCCCCGGCATCATTATAGATGCGGGTCATTCCCACCTTCTTTGCAATCACACCTGAACGCATCGGTTCAATTCCTTTAGAGTTCCGGGCCAGGGGCACCGCCCCTAACCGCGCTCTCATTCCCTTAGAGCTTGATCTCGACGTCGACACCGGCGGCCAGATCGAGCTTCATCAAAGCATCGACCGTCTGCGGGGTCGGATCGACGATGTCGAGCAGACGCTTGTGCGTGCGCATCTCGAACTGCTCGCGGCTCTTCTTGTCGACGTGAGGCGACCGGTTGACCGTGAACTTTTCGATCCGCGTCGGCAGCGGAATGGGGCCGCGGACGTTTGCTCCGGTGCGCTTGGCCGTCGACACGATTTCTTTCGTCGAGGCGTCAAGCACGCGGTGATCAAACGCCTTCAGGCGGATGCGGATATTCTGTCCGTTCATGCGTCACTTCCTTGTTCTGGCGCGGCGCGGGCAAATCCTGCGCCCGCGACAGATCGGTTTAAGTCCAAATTACTCTTTGATGGTGACGACGATGCCGGCACCGACGGTGCGGCCGCCTTCACGGATGGCGAAGCGCAGCTTCTCTTCCATGGCGATCGGCACGATCAGCTCGACATCGACCGTGATGTTGTCGCCGGGCATAACCATCTCCGTGCCTTCCGGCAGCGACACGATGCCGGTCACGTCGGTCGTGCGGAAGTAGAACTGCGGACGGTAGTTGGTGAAGAACGGCGTGTGACGGCCACCTTCGTCCTTGGTCAGGATGTAGGCTTCGGCCACGAACTTCTTGTGCGGCTTCACCGTACCGGGCTTGGCCAGAACCTGGCCGCGCTCGACACCTTCACGATCAACGCCGCGCAGCAGCGCGCCGATGTTGTCGCCGGCCTGGCCCTGATCGAGCAGCTTGCGGAACATCTCGACGCCCGTGCAGGTCGTCTTGGTCGTCGGACGGATGCCGATGATTTCCAGTTCCTCGCCGACCTTGACGATGCCGCGCTCGACGCGGCCGGTCACGACCGTGCCACGGCCCGAGATCGAGAACACGTCTTCGATCGGCATCAGGAACGGCTTGTCCAGCGGACGAACCGGGGTCGGGATGTAGGCATCGACCGCAGCCATCAGCTCGCGGATCGCGTCTTCGCCGATGGTCTTGTTGGAGTCTTCCAGAGCAGCCAGCGCCGAACCCTTGACGATCGGAATGTCGTCGCCGGGGAACTCGTTCTTCGACAGAAGCTCGCGAACCTCGAGCTCGACCAGTTCGA
>NZ_JAMYUO010000005.1:0-279934 GCF_040323125.1 Mesorhizobium sp. M0062 | reverse complement strand
CGAGCGTGCCGACCTCATCCTCGCCCATGAGCGTGCTGTAGCCGACCACGTCGGCAGCAAGGATCGCGGTAAGCCTTCGCTCCATGTGCGGTTGTCCTGCCTCCCTAGCTCAAAGCTTCGCTGAGCGTATTCGACTGGCGTTTCGAATGCGAGCATGCTTGGCCTACTGGACAGCGATAATGCAACCACGTCGTTTTGAAGACATTGCCCTCATGGCTTAGCCTTGTGCGAAACCGGATGTTGCCGCATGGCTGATGTGGGTCGAGATCGGCCTCTGTCGTTCTTAACTGACCACAAGCGGACTTACTGGTCCCGGCCCCAAGGCTGCCGGACCGCAATGCGCCTGATCTCGGCCGTTGCAGCCACCTTTGATACCTTCTGAAAGCAGACGTTGACGGCGACCACGCTGGAGTTCGCAGTGCGCACTGTGCGTTACGACGAGTATGAGGTGACCGGCCTAACCGCGTGGTCGGGCGGTCGAGCCGCGGACCAAGAGTTCGACCGGTATGATCACCTGGCTCGGGGCGCCGTTTGCAAACACCGTCGTGGCGGCAAGTCTCCCCTTCCCGACAATGTCTTGAGCCACTGTCGTGAGCGGGGGCGTGGTGCGCGAAGACTCCGCAGTGCCATCGAAGCCGACGACAGACATGTGTTCGGGTATCTTGATATTGCGCCGACGCGCTTCGTCCAGGACGGTGATTGCCTGCCAGTCCGACATAGTCAAGATCGCCGTTGCTTGCGGAGCCCGGTCGAATACGACCGCTCCGGCCGAAGGCTCACCTGGGGTCGTCTCGATGATCGGGACATTGTCGATTGACAGACCGAGCTCAGCCAAACCCTGGGCGAAGCCGAAAAGTCTCTCCTGATCGAGTTGAAAACCGGCAGAGATAGCGCGCGGGGAATTGCCAGGCAAATGGACGATGGGTGACCCCGATGTGCGCCGAATGGAAAGGATTGCAAAACGCCGATGTCCAAGAGCAGCCAGATGCCTGATGGCCGCCAGCGCCCCGCTCCTGCCGTCTATCCGGATAGAATTGACGTCCGGACCGGCATCGCTCTCGAGGATGACGAAGGGCAGCCGCCGGCGCCGTAAAGACGCAATCAACTCGATGTCCGCGCTGTGGCCCAGAATGAAGCCGTCAACCAAGGCCTCTCGAATGGTGGAAGTGCGTGTCTCGTCCGTACCATTGACCAAACTCAATGTCGCTCCAGCCTCGTCACAAGCAAGCGAAACGCCAAGCACCAGCTCGCGCAGATATGGGCTCCTGATCATATCGGCAATGGCGTATGCGCCCGGGGGGATCAGGCCTATGGCGTTGAACTTGCCGTCGCGCAGCACGCGTCCCCTCGGGTCGGGGCCATCATAACCAAGCTGACGCGCCGCGGCCTCGACGCGCTGGCGCAGATCGGATCGCACCAGATCCGGATGGTTGAATACGTTGGAGACGGTGCCGCGGGAGACTCCAGCGAGCCGGCCGACATCGGCGAGCGTAGGCATTTTAGAAGCGTTCATTTCCCTCAATTAGACAATTTCTTGGAGCGCTCCAAGTTTTTTCTTGACGCTAGGTCCAAAATGTTGGAACTTGCACTTGGAGCGCTCCAAAAATTGAAAGTGGCAGTTCGGCATCTGTCCCGAGCATCGGCCGAGCTGATTTCGAAAATCATCAAGGAGGATTAGGATGGCTACCACCAATGGTGCTCCGACCTCGCTCGTCGGAAAGACTTTTGATTGCTCATTCGGACAGTTCGTACCGAGGTTGACGGTCCTGTCGCCGACCGAATTGCGGGTGCAGGCGACGATCGGCGCTACCGAGATCGACGAGGTGGTTCAGAGCAATCTGACCGGCGTTCGACCCGGACTTTTCATCATGAGTTGGACCGAGCAAGGCGGCAACTTCGTCGTGCAGGTTCAAGATCACGAGAACCAGATCGTTCATAACTATGCGCGACTGGCGGACGGGCAGCAGTTCTGCGCCCAAGGCACAATTCAACCAGTGACGACGGCGTGAGGGCCGCCTGTCTATCTGAGAGGAGAATTACGCCATGACTACCAAGGTGATCGACCAGACCGATCCTACGCAGTGGGATCCAAAGCTTGACGCCGTTATCGCGGCTCCCGGAAACCATAAGGTGTTGTTTGAGAATGACCGGCTACGTGTGCTTGAGGTAATCCTCAAGCCCGACGAGGAAGAGCCGACACATCACCACCGCTGGCCTTCAGTATTCGTGTTCGATGAGGTGGAAGGCCCTATCCACGACTTCGCGCCGGATGGAACCATGATGCCGCCCAATCGAGATGTCATCCAGGCGGTTCAGGCATGGGACGGTCAAGGCTGTCTCGTGGTGCATATGGCCCCCCAACCAGCGGGTCGCGTGCTCAACGCTTCGAGCAAGACCCTGCATGGTATCCGTGTCGAGATGAAGTCATAAAGCAGACGTGATCCTGGCCACCGGAACTCGCGCACGCTGAACGTCCACTTCTGACGGATTGAAGCCTTAAAGCTGCCAGTTGGCTTGCGGTCCCCAAGGTTGCCCGACAGCTTTGCGCTTCATCTCAGCCGTTGCGGACAGATTTGCCACTGATTGAAAGCGGGCATCGCGGCGACCACGCTGGTCGTCGCTCGCGACTCAGCGCGATCAAAGCTCCCACGGCGAGACGAGGGTCGCACCGTACACCCGATTTTGATTGTGCGTCAGCGCATTGGCAGGATGTTCTGGTTGAGGCGGAACAGATTGTCCGGATCGTATCTGTGCTTGATCTTGGCGAGCCGCGCGTAAGCCTCAGCGCCGAAGGCGTCGCGGACGAGATCCGATCCTTCGCCATGGCCGGGGAAGTTCAGATAGAGGCGGCCGGTCGAGTAGCGCTGCATGTCCTGCCAGAAGCTGCGAACCCAGCCGATGTTCGCATCGTCCTCGTTAGCGCCTGGCCAGATGGCGTCGAGGCTGAGCATGAAGGGCATGGAGCGGTCGCCGAAGGCAGTCTCATCGGCTGCAACGCGCTGGACGAAACCGCCGAACTTCCAGATCGAGGCGAAGGTCATTTCGGAGGGGCGCTTCGCCATCCAAGCAGTGGTCTCCCCGACGACCTCGTCGTCGAGGCGCGAAAGGTAAGTGGATTTCCAGTAGCAGCGGTCGCGGCCTTTCGGGAACAGCCCGTCATAGAGCGACTGGATGGTGCGATATGGCATGCGGCCGCTGAAATCGACGAGCGGTTCCCCAAAACTGCGCAACGGCGCCACGACCCGTTCGCCCTCGTCGGCCGGTCCGTCATAGACATGCGCGAGCGCCAGGACGCGCCGGCCCCTTGCATGCTCGGCAATCGAGGGGTCGTCGGGCAGGGTGGAGAACTCGGCCAGGCCGCTCAGGCGGTCGGGTGCGGTCTGCATGAAGTCGCGCCAGAGCGGAATGATCTCGTTGGCGCGCTCCTCGGGATAGGCCGGACCGCATAACATCAGCTCCGGTTCGATCGGGTGCAGCTTGAACTCGAAGCTCGTCACCACGCCGAAATTGCCGCCGCCGCCGCGTAGCGCCCAGAAGAGATCCGGGTTCTGCGTCGCGTCGGCATGGATGAGCCGGCCATCGGCGGTCACCAGATCGGCGGCCAGCAGATTATCGACGCTGAGGCCGTGGCTGCCGCGCAGCCAGCCGATGCCACCGGAAAGCGTCAGGCCGGCAACGCCCGTCGCCGAGATGAGACCGCCCGGCGTGGCGCGGCCAAGCGGGGTGGTGGCCGCATCGACATCGGCCCAGGTCGCGCCGCCCTCGACGAGGGCACGGTCGAGGCCGGACGCGACCCGCACGCCCTTCATCAGCGACATGTCGATCATCAGGCCGCCTTCGCAGACGGCGTAGCCTGCAACATTGTGGCCACCCGAGCGGATCGCGATCGCTAACCGATGCTCGCGCCCGAAATTCACCGACGCCACGACATCGGCAGCACTCCGGCAGCGCGCGATGAGGGCGGGACGGCGGTCGATCATGCCGTTCCAAACGACCCGCGTCGCGTCATAGGACAGGTTCGACGGCTCCAGCACCTCGCCGCACAAGATGGAACGGAAGCTATCGATGCTCGATTGTGCAAGGGTAGCGGTGGCGGCCATGTAGCGGTCTCCTCGTTTGACACACGCTAGCGCGGCGCGGGCACGGCCGCTAAAGTCGAAAATGCTGGAAGGCGGTCATTTCTGCCATGGTTGAACAGGCGAGACCATTGAATGTGGCGATCCTTGCCGCTCCGGAGGCTACCGCCTCCACGATCTACGGCATGTTCGACTTGTTTTCCTCGCCCGGCAGGGATTTCCTGTTCATCACCAGCGGAGCCGCGGGCACGCCACGCATGCGGCCCTATGTGGTCGCCGGGGACGGCAGCCCGTTTCGCGCGGCAAACGGCATCTGGGTGCGCCCAGATCACAGCCTTGCCGATTGCCCGCCACCCGACATCGTCTGTATTCCAGATTTCTTCGTCAATCCGGGCGAAAGCGTTGCCGGGCAGTATGACGCCGAAGCCGCGTGGCTGAAGCGAGCGCATGACGACGGCGCCATGCTGGCCAGCGCATGTTCGGGCGCGGTGCTGCTCGGTGAGGCCGGGCTGCTCGACAATCGCGAGGCCACCATTCACTGGGGCTATGTCGAGACGCTCACGAACAACTATCCCGGCGTGAAGGTGAAGCCGGGCCAGTCGCTCGTGCTGAGCGGCGAGGCCCAGCGCATCGTCATGGCCGGGGGCGGCTCAAGCTGGCAGGATCTCGCCCTCTATCTGATCGCGCGCTTCGTCAGCCTCAGGGAGGCGATGGAGGTCGCCAAGGTCTACATGCTGCAGTGGCACGACATGGGCCAGCAGCCCTTCGCAGCGCTGATGCGCTTTCGCCAGACCGACGACGCGGTGATCAACCGCTGCCAGAAATGGGCCGAACGCAACTACCGGACCCCTTCGCCCGTCACCGCCATGACCAAGCTGTCAGGCCTGTCCGAGCGCTCCTTCGTGCGCCGCTTCGCAAGGGCCACGGACATGAAGACAATCGACTACATCCACGCGCTCCGGCTCGAAGCGGCCAAGGAACTGCTGGAGACCGGCGACCTGGCGGTCGAGGGTGTGGCCAATGAAGTCGGCTACGAGGATGCGAGTTTTTTCGGGCGTCTCTTCCGCCGCAAGGTCGGGCTGACGCCGGCGCAATATCGCATTCGTTTCAGTGCTCTCCGGCGAGTTCTGAGCCGCGGTTGAATCTCAACCGTCTAGGCGCGATGCCATATTCCGCTATGCGCCGCAATTCGGCCATTGGGCCGAGCTCTGCCGCCGATTGAAGCGGACTCTGGTAGCTGGTTGCGCGTAGGCAGGGGTGCCACGTTAGAGCAAACCCAGGTGTAGGGCCGGAGGGGATCGTGGCGCGCCCAGAACGAAAGCTTGTGGCGGTTTTGGCAGCAGAAATGACCGAAGCGCCGTAAGATTGCGGCAATCCTGGTGGCGGACATCGTCGGGTTCAGCCGTCTGGGGCGAAACGACCAGGATTGTAGGCCCCCTTCACGCACACTTCTTGCGCTCAGCCACCTCGACGCTAAGGCGGAAAGCCTGGCCATCCGCATAGGAGCGTGCGTAGCTTTCTGCCTCGAAAGCGAAGGTCAGCGTGTTGCTATAGGCCGGCACGCGGACGGTCCAATTTCTTGTAGCGGATGATTTCGAAAGCATGCTCGGGCGATTCCATAGTTCCTCCCGCGATCACCGACGAGAGCTCTCAGATAGCGTCGCAAAAACCTTTGAATGCAAACCATCCGACACATCGGTGTCGTAATGTTTCAACGTTGCCCAAAGCTCCGCCAGTCCGGCCGGTAACCAAACAGTTCAGGCGGCGCTCCACATCATCAGCGCTTTCGCGACTCCGTCGAGAAGATGGTCAGCGTCAGATTCATGCTCGTAAAGCATGCTGGCCCGGATCGACTCCAGTGGAGTGTAGGATGGCGCGATACGCTTGAGTTCCGAAACGAGCCGCGATACCGCGTCCTGGTTGCCCAACTTCGCCTGTGCCGCCGCCAGCCATGTGAGCCTTACGGCCGAAGTCATGGGCAACATCGACCAACTGACAACGGCTCCCTTGTAGTCTCCCGCCGCGTATTGGGCGAATGCACGGTCGGAATGATACCAGTCTGGATGTATCGGATTGATCTGAACCGCCTTGTCGATCCAGGTCAGGGCTTCGAAAGGCTTGCCCCTGATGGCAAGCAGATAGCCGATCTGCGCGATCGTGTCCGCATCGAAGGGATTGAGGTCATAGGATCTTCGAAAGTGCCGCTCGGCGGCATCGTATGTGCGCGTGCACAGCAGTGCTTGGGCAAGAATCCGATGGCAGCGAGGCTCCTCTGGTGCGAGTCCTACCGCGAAGCGGGCTTGCTCTACTATGTCGGCCAGCACCTCCGGAGGAGCCATTCCATAATCGCCGATAATCAGGTCGGCAAATGCAAGGTATGAGCGCGCGAGCGCATAATGCGTATCCTTGGTGACGGCCGCAGCAAAGTAGTTCCGTGCTGCCTGATTATCGTCGGCGCCGTAGCCACGCAAATGCACCAGCCCCTTGAGAAGAAGCTCATAAGCCGCCAGGCTTGCTGGAGGCTTTGGACGGGCGCGCGTCAAGCCCGCATCGTCGAGCCGTGCGACAAGACGGTTCGTCACACGCAGCGCGATCTCTTCCTGCATGTCGAAAACAGCTGAGCCCGATGCTGTGAACTTCTCGCCCCACAAGACCGCGCCGTTTGCCGCTTCGATGAGGTTGATCGCCACCCGTACGGTGCCGTCGCGAAGGCCCATGCGTCCCCGAACCAGGAAGGTTGCCCCGAGTCTCCTGCCGACCTCGGTCCAGTTGCCGGGGTCCTCCGACGCAAAGGAAAAGCTTGAGTTGCGCGCCAGGACAACAGCAGTGCGAAATCGCGCCAGAGCGTTGACAATGTCCTCGGCAAAACCATCGACCAGAGGCGTGTCGGTCGCATCGCCTTCATTAGTGAAGCGCAGCACCGCTACAGAAGGCAGGTCGGACGGCGGCCTCGCCGGCGCGCCAAGCGGTGAAAGGAGGTAGCCGCGGCCTGAGACGGTGCGAATTATACTTTGTGAGTCATCGCGCAGCGCCTTGCGCAACTCGCGCACGCCTTGGGTGAGCGAGTCTTCGGTTACAAACAGCCCAGGCCAGACGGACTCCATCAGCTCCGACTTGCTGACGACGTGCCCTGTTTTTCCAACGAGATGGCTCAGGAGTGCAAATGTCTTGGGACGAAGTTTGACGGGATGACCCTGGCGCAACAGCAAGCCGCGCGAAGTGTCAAACACGCACTCGCCGATTGCTATGCTCCCTGATTCTGTATGCGACATTCAGAAGCGCTCTGCCAAACCGAGCCGGGCTCGTCGACATACAGGGGCCATCCGCGCTTACGGTCAAGACCTTTGCCGCAGCCGCAGGTTCTGCCCCCTCAGGCACGGGTTCATGGCGAGCCAGGGCGCCCAACTCTAGAAGTTCGAAGAAGGTGCCGGGCATTGGCGCGCAGGCCAAGCTGTTGACCCCACTGAAGTACAACTCGTAAAGCTCTTGCCGTATGCGGAGCCTTTCGACGTCGTTTTCCATGATGGCCACTCCCTAGATTGTAGGGATCATGGCGCATGTGGAGCGGTGCGTACCGGCGAAATTCTGAAACTTTTCTGAAACCTGGTCGCTGGAGTACAGATCGGCCGGCGCCGAGAAGCCAATGACTGGCTCGCCGGCGGCTATCGCGAAATGCGATCACGCGAATCGGGCGAACTATTCCTCGTCTTCCACTCTCGGCGAGGCGCCTTGGGTCGCTGCCTCGATGCGATCGACGACGCGCAGCTCTTTACGATGGCGAGGAATTCAGCTGCCAGGTGCTTGAACTTCACCGCGCCCCCAGAGCGAAGATCCTCGCCTTCGATATCTCTCAAGGGCATGGAAGTTGCGGCAGCGCCTTTGAGGAACCGCAAATATCCCGCTGCAGCTCGTCTTTCGTTCGTTCAGGGTGTGAGGCCGCCACATGATTGAAGACCCACCGCTGCTCACCATCAAAAGCCGTTTCGAACGGCCTGCGGCAGAGATCATCAGTGCCTTTTCCGGCTTGCCCGTGAGCCTAGTTGTTTAGTCCCAAGGTTTGATGGGTTGGATCGAGCCTGAATCGTTCGGGCTCTTTTGTCCAGATTTTGCAGATGTATTCAAAGGGCGTGAGGCCCTTGAGGGTCTTCAGTCGACGGCCGAAATTATAGGCTAAGACGAAATCGGCGAGATGCTGGCGCAGTTGGTCATGGCTCTCGTAGTAGAAGCGTTTGACGGTCGCATCCTTGATCGTGCGGTTCATGCGTTCGACCTGGCCGTTGGTCCATGGGTGCCTTGGCTTTGTCGTTCGGTGGTCGATATCGGCCTTGGCGCAAGTATGTTCGAAGGCGTGCGCCCATATGATTTCTCCCGCCGCCATGGCTTCCTTGATCAGCGGAACGGCCGAGCCGCCGGCACCTGGGGTCGTGAACTGAATGCCGTTGTCGGTAAGCACTGTGTGGATCTTGTAAGGGACAGCATCAAGAAGATGGCGCAGGAAATCGGCGGAGACCGCTGTCGTTGCCTTCTCGTGCAGCTCGACGAAAGCGAACTTCGAGGTCCGATCTATGGCCACGAACATATGCAGCTTGCCCTGCTCGGTTCGGACCTCGGCGACGTCGATATGGAAGTAGCCGATTGGATAGGCCTTGAACTTCTTCCTTGCCGGCTTGTCGCCCTCGACATCCGGCAACCTGCCTATCCCGTGACGCTGCAGGCAGCGATGCAAGGATGACCGCGACAGATGCGGGATCGTCGGTTGGAGAGCATAGAGGCAATCGTCCAGTGGCAGCAGCGTATAACGCCGAAAGGCGACGATGACCGCCTCTTCCTCAGTCGATAGCACTGTCGACTTCGGATCTCTGGGGCCAGTCGGAAGATCGGCGGCCGACGTCCGGTTCCTCCACTTCCTAACCGTCTTCTGATTGATGCCGTAGCGCTTCGCCAGCGCCCTCAGGCTCTCTTGACTATGCTGTATCGCTCGACGGATCGCCTCTGTCGTCGTGGCGCTCCCATGAAGAACCTGGCCCATAGCGCATCCTTTGATTCGGACGAAAAGTATGCGCCATCAAAGCCTGGGATCAAACACCTAGTCCTAGACGCCATGGGCGGGCGAGGGGCGTTGCACCAGGGATTAAGGCACTCTCGCCAGGTACTGCGATACTGGCCGATATCATCGTTGCGGCCACCGACAGCTTTGCTGGTGCGGCGGTCACTGAGGATCTGGTCCTTGGCATGGTGCGAAACAAGGGGTGCGCCTGCCTCGTGCGCGATGTTGTCGGGATCGAGGCGGGCGGGTGCCGGTTTACTGTGCCGGGATCGTCGCGAACTCGCCGGCGCGCAATGGTCCAGGCACGGCCGGGTTCCCGGTGGTACTGGGAGGAATGACCATCTCGCGGGGAGACATACTGGTCGGCGACCGCGATGGTATCGCCGTGGTGCCTCGCCTCGAGGCTGAAACGGTGCTGGCGCGGCTCACCGTATCAGGGCGGTGAGAAAACTCTTGATGGCCTGGTGCGGCAAGGTCTCGCCCGATTTCGCCGAGGTCATCATCAAGTCTGACAGGACGCGCTTCGTTGACTGAAAATTTTCAACGGCACCTAAGGTCCGCCTCGCCAACAGATCGTGGTTGCCGTAATTCACTTCCAATCAGATCCCGCGCTGCTTTGTTTGAGGCTATCTCGGAATTCACCTATCGAACGTCGCCTTCGAAAACGGGATTTTGTAATCTGTGCTATGCCACTTAGTCGACAGGAGTGGGCAAAGTGAGCCAGACGCGGAAACTTGCGGCGATCCTGGTCGCCGACGTGGTCGGATACAGCCGGTTGGCGGGGTCGGACGAAGATCAAACGCTGGCGCGGCTACGGGCGCTCCGGAGCGATCTCATCAATCCGACCATCGCTGTCCACAATGGGCGCGTTGTGAAGCTTATGGGTGACGGCACCCTCGTAGAGTTCCGGAGCGTTGTTGACGCCGTACGCTGTGCAATCGAAATGCAGAACGGCATGATTGAGCGCAACGCTGGCTTACCGCCCGGGCGACGCATTGAATTTCGCGTCGGCATTCATCTCTGCGATGTTGTCGAGGAGAGCGACGGCGATCTGATGGGAGATGGTGTCAATATTGCCTCCCGTCTAGAAAGCATCGCTGAGCCGAACGGCATCTGTTTATCGGCCGCCGCTTACGAACAGGTGCGCGACAAACTGAAGGAAGAATTTGTCGATCTGGGCGAGAAAGAGCTCAAAAATATCGCACGCCCGGTGCGCACCTATCGCATATGTATGCGCGACACGGTCCCAAAAACCGATCTGGCTGCGACTGCCGGGTCCTCCGAACAGCTGGCGCTGCCCGACAACCCTTCGATTGCTGTCTTGCCATTCCAGAACATGGGCGGCGACCCCGAACAGGAATACTTCGCCGACGGCCTTGCCGAAGACATTATTACTCGGCTGTCGCGTCTTCGTTGGCTCTTCGTGTCCGCCCGGAACTCTTTGTTCACCTACAAGGGAAAAGCGGTCGACTTAAAACAAGTCGGTCGAGAGCTTGGTGTGCGGTATGTGCTGGACGGAAGTGTAAGGCGCTCAGGTCATCGACTCAGGATAAGCGCGCAAGTCAGTGACACATCGACCGGGGTACAAGTGTGGGCTGAACGATACGATGTGGAATTGTCGGAATTCTTCGCGCTTCAGGATCAGATTGCCGAAAGTGTCATCGCTACGATCGAGCCGCGGCTCTACACGGCGGAACAGCAACGCTTTCAGAGCAGGTCCCCCACCAATCTTGACGCTTGGGGATTCGTCATGAAGGCGATGCCATATGTCTGGACCTGGAGTTCGGCTACGGAAATCGAGATTGCACAGGGATTTCTGAAGCAGGCTACGGACCTCGATCCTGACTATCCCCGCGCCAACAGCCTGTTGGCGTGGGCTCACGCGGCCCGCGTTTTGTCAGGATGGGCCAACGCAGCAGACATTCTGCCCACCTCTCGCGCCCTCGCGCAGCGGGCAATCCAAGGCGACCCCGAGGACCCGTGGACGCATTTAGCGGCAGGGTTTGTCCACATGATTTCGCGCGGCTTCGACTCTGCTGTGAGAGAACTAAATGAAGCGATCGAGCTAAACCCGAGCTTCGCCTTTGCGCATTCGATCCTGGGCTCAACTTACGGATATGGGGGCATGCCCGCCGAGGGGCTCGACCATCTTGAAATCGCGGGTAGGCTAAGTCCTCGCGATCACACATATGCTGCGAATTTCTCCATCCTTGGCTTATGTCATTTCATGGCTGGACGATATGCAGACGCGGTCGAATGCGAATGTCGCGCGGTTGAACTCCGGCCCCATTTTGGGTCTGCATGGCGGACGTACGCGGCGGCCGCTGGGATGGCCGGTGAAATGGACATCGCGGTTCATGCGCTTTCGCAGGCCAAGCGCCTTCAACCGTCCCTATCCCTTCAATGGGTAGACAAGTTTCATCCGATCGTTCACGACAAGCACCGGGCTCTCTATGTAGAGGGGCTGCGCATTGCCGGGCTTCGATAGTTGCGGATCGTGCCGTGCTCGTAGCTCGCTATCGGACCTACTATACCGCACGAGCGTGCGCTCAGCGCCTCAACTCGGTTGTCAAAGCTTCGGTGGGTTTCTTCCAACAGCAGACGTTCCTCACGATGAATCCGAAGAGCCGGCCGACCACTTGGAAGTATGCATTCGAATCGCTTCGGCGCGCTAGATCTCTGAAACCAAGGCGCTACTGGGGATGGCCCTGAGTTCGGCTGATCAATTGCCGCCGTCAAAACGGCTTCCGATCCCGGGGCTCTCCCTTCTCACCAATTTCCCGTGCGGTTCTGCGCTGCACTCTGGAGCGCGCGAGAGGCGGACCTATCGAAGCTGTCGGCGCAGGCCGCTTCGACGTCCGCTTCGGTCAAGCCAACGTCCCGCAGAAGGAAGTTGGACAGGTGACCGAGCCCGCGCTCTATGTTGCGGCGGGTCCTCCACTCACGGACAAGGGCCAGCAGGCGTTCGAGCGGAGGGTCAAGAAAAGTGCCCGGCAAGCGCCGTGCGGTCTGGCCTATTGTCGTTTGCGTCATGTTACGCCAAGTCATGGTGAACCTCCGTTGATCGGGAATGCGAATGGCGATCACGTGACGGCAGAAGGCGAGAAGGCGCCAGGGCAGCTTCGGAAGCGTTCCGCTTCAGATTGTGAACTGGCCTCAGACCTCCGAAAGGCCTAACCTGCGGCAAAGGAGCGGTCAGCCATGACGCGACGGCCTTACGGACTGGTCTGCCCGATCTCGCACGCCTGCGAGTTCCTGGAGCCACGCTGGACAATTCAAATCCTGACCGAGCTCTGGAACGGCTCGACCCGCTTTAATGACATTCGCAAGGGGGTGGGCAACGTCTCGTCCGCCCTCTTGTCGAGGCGGCTCAAGGAAATGGAAGCGTTGGGCCTGGTCGAGCGCGTCGAGGACGAGGCGACGGGCACCATCAGCTATTTCCGTACCGAAAAGTCGATAAGGCTCGAGCCGGCGATGAACGCGCTGGCGGAATGGGCGCAATGCAACATCGAGGCGGAGATCGCGCTCGCCGACGTGGATGTTTCGACCCTCATGTGGGCCGTGCGGCGAAAGATTGACCTCGCTGAACTGCCGCGGCGGCGCGCCGTCATCCGCTTCCATTTCCGCGACGATCCCCCACCGAGGTGTCCCCATTACTGGTTTGTGGTCGAGCCAGGCTCAGACTTGCCCGAGCTATGCACGCTCGACCCCGGCCGGGACGTCGATCTTTACGTCGAGACCGGCGTTGTTTCGCTGGGAGCCATCCTGGAGGGCCGCTCCAGCATCGAGCGTGAGAAAGAGAGGGGCGGCCTTTTCCTCATCGGCGACCCCGGCCTCGCGCGAAGCATGGACCGTTGGCTTCGAATCTCGGTCTACGCGGCGCTTGAGGGAATCGTCCAGCTTCCTTGAAAGCCATGTTTGGAGTGCAGCCTTATGCAACCCGCCCAGGACGACAAAGCCATTTGGCTGGCCTCAAAAGCTATGGTGCAATCGTCCGTTGTTGATTGCTGCTCAGTTAAAGCCGCCAGTCCGCATTCGGCCCCAATGCTGCCCGAGGAGCAATGCGCCTCTGAGGTGACCAGAGTGAAGAAGCTAGGCCAAACCCGCACGACGGGCGCCTTCTCTGATTGCAGCAATGGCGACAGGATTGGTAACCGGATAGGTTCTGATGAACACCTCAGCCGTGAAATTCGGGAACTCGTCCTTCAGTCGCGAATTGATCCTGGCGACCTGAGGAGTTTCATTGAGCATCGCATGAGCCATTGCCAGAAACAGAAGGGTGGCGGGCGAATCTGGCGCAGATTGACGTAGCGCGACCAGTGATTCACGGTAAAAGCCAAGAACGTAGCTGCATCGAGCGAGCATTCCATGATACCAGGGAACATAAGGATTTAGCCGGACCGCTCGCTTGGCCAGTTCGTAGCCACGCTTCGGGTCGCTGCCAACAAGAGCAAGGCTACCCGCAAGAAAGGCAAGTGAGTCCGCGTCATTTGGAGCAGCCACCAACACTCGGTCATGTTCTTCGACAGCAGCTTCGACATCGCCCTGCAATGCCCGAAGATCGGCAAGCATTATGCGGGCGTAAATGTCGGACGGATCGAGCGCCAGCGCTTGCTTGACACATTGGCTCCAGCTCTCGATCGAGCCGGAAAGGTTGTCGGTAAACCCGTTGATAGCTTCCACAGCATGCGCAAGTGCCAGCGCGGTCCAAGCTCTTGCTAGACCCGGGTCGAGTTCGATCGCACGCGCCAGTAGCCGTATCGCCTCCTTGTTCGACTCACGGGTGAAAAGGTGCTTCTGCTCAAGCCCAAGCAGATAGCAGTCATAGGCCTGCAAACTTGCTGGAGCCTTCCGACGAGCCGCATCGCGTCGCAGATTGGCGAGCTGACCGTGGCAAGTTGCAAGGACATTGATGACGTTTTCGGTCACGCTGTCCAGCATCGCAAACAGGTTGTTCGCGGAACGATCGTAACGCATCGTCCAGACATCGACCCCTGTGTGGGCGTCGACGAGTTGGACGCGGATGCGCACCCGCTGCCCGTCCACTTGAAAACTTCCCTCGATCACATAGTCGGCATTCAACTCTCGTCCGAGAGCTCGCACGTCAACATGCCGTCCCTTGTAGGAAAGCATTGTTTGGCGGGCGATCACCGCAAGGTCCCGGTAGCGAGAGAGATCAACTATGAGGTCCGCCGACAAACCATCAGCGATACGAGTCCAGCGTTCTTCTCCGCTTAAATTGTCGAACGGGAGAACTGCGAGGACCGGCGGACCCGGCTCATCGGTCGAAAGACTTCCGGGTGGTGCATGGCTGCGGTCCTGCTGGCGGTGATCGGCAAGTAACCCAGCAAGCGCCACTTTACTACGAACATCGAGCTTCCGATAAATGGCCGAAAGATGGGTCCGAACGGTGGTAGGCGCTATGAAAAGTGTTTCGCCGATTTCGCGATAAGTCATGCCCTCCGCAAACTTTGCCGCGACCATCAACTCCCGATCCGATAAGCCGGCGAGAGGATTGCCTACGGCACGAAGCATCGTTCCATTTTCCTTGCTGCCGACCTGTGGCCAGAACCCGATGGCCTTACATCAGGATGAAAATACTACAGATGCGATATCGAAAACACTGCATTTGCACGATTCCATGCGACGGGTCAGCATCCTAGTCTCTGCAGATCGGCAGGGCAGGTTGCTTGGCAGGCCTGGTCGATTCAGAACACGGAGGGCTCCATGACAAAGTTGTCTGTCTTGACCGTAATACTGGTGCTTTTGGTGTCGGTGGGGCGATGCTTGTCCGAAGGTACCCAAACCAACAGCAAACTGACTTCCGAAGAAGCGGTGAAAGCTGCCAGCTCTGAACTGTATTCCGACATTCTCGTGCGAGCATGCAGGAACGGATGGCGGTATCCGCGCAGCTACATCGAAAATGGATTCAGGCGCCACCTGGCGGAGCTGAAACTGCAGCTTGTCGATCAGGGTTACAGTTTCGTACCCAACATGACCGCGAATGATCTGCCCGTCCGAGGACCGATATCTGAGACCAAACGCCGTCTGGTTGGCTCGCGCCAATTCAGCTGTTCCCACCCATACTGGCGCGATGAATGACTCCACGCGACGGTGTGCAATCTGACAGCCTGATTTCCGGCGGTTCTCCCTAGGTTGGAAGGAGGCGTTGACGAATGGCAGGTTGTTATTCGAGGAGGAGTGACACTCCTCCTGGAGCTGTAAACAACGTCATGGAATGACCGCTCTTCGGCTGCGTGGCTCCACAAGCTGCCGATCCGCTACCGGCCCTGTTCCAGCCGTCAAGGTGCCGGCCGGTAAGAGCGCCCGCTAAACTTGGTCGTCAAAGCAGCGTATTCGTCAGTTGACAAGGCAAACTTCGCTCGATGACCGTGAACTCGAACGGCAGCTTACCGACGAGCGCTTCCTAGAAGCAGACCGTCCGGATACGGCTCCGAAGCTGCCGGACCGCTTTGCGGGTCATCTCAGTCGTAAAGTTGCATTTTCGTTGCCGAGAAGCAGACATTTTCTGCAAGGCGCTTCGAAGGGTTGGATAGGCTAGGCTCACGCGGACCTAGACCAGGCGAAGTTTATCTCGAGCGATCTGCCACGCCGATTCGACATGTCGCCGTGCCGCCGCTTCCGCTTCATCGGGCTTGCGCGCCCTTATCGCATCCATGATCTCATTCATCTCGGTGATCGCCGCTTCGCGCCGGTTGGTCGAGACGATGGTCATCGAACGAAGCTGGTTGATGCGGACATTCAGCCCGGAGACGATTTCCCAGGCGACACGCTTGTCGGCGGCCTCGAACAGCGCCTCGTAGAATTTGGTCGTCGCCCGCATCACCGCAGGCGGCGTCGCCGACGCCCACGCATCGAACAAATCCGCCAGCGCCCCTTCGAGCCTTGCCAACTGCTCGCCGGTGGCCGACAGGGCACAGGCTCGGGCCGCGATGCCTTCAAGCAGAGCCCGAAGCTCGTAGATCTCGTCGGTACGGCCGAGGTCCGGCCTGGCGACGGCCGGCCCATGCCCAGGGATCATCTGCACGAGCCCCTCTGCCTCCAGCTGCCGCAGAACCTCACGCACGACGGAACGGCTGACGCCGAGCTGGTCGCAAAGCGGCCGTTCGACGAGCCTTTCGCCAGGCTGGAAATGGAAATCCATGATCGCTTCGCGCATGCGCTCCAGCGCCAGCGTCCTCAAGGTCTTGGCGCTGCGGTCGATGCGAAGGTTGTCGTCTGGCATGTATGCCTCCTGCGCCCTACCAAAACAGATTCGACGCCCGGTTGACAAGGTACTTGGCGCTCCATATCATGGTATACCATAAGATGACAGCGGGATTGGACGTTCCGAGGCATCACCTACCCGAGGAAATCCAATGCAGACCGCCATCCGTAAGATCGTGACTTATACCGAGAACACGCTGATCGAAGGCGGCAAGGCCACCCCCCGGCCGCTGCGCCTTATCGGCGTCGCCGCGGTGCTGACCAATCCCTGGGCAGGTCGCGGCTTCACCGACGATCTGTCGCCCCAAATCCGAGCCTGTGCGCCGGTGCTGGGGGAGATCCTGACCCGCGAGATCGTTGCCGTCGCCGGTTCCGGCGAGGCTATCGAGGGCTATGGCAAGGCCGCCATCTGCGGTACGTCGGGCGAGATCGAGCATGCGTCGGCGCTGATCCACACACTCCATTTCGGCAATCATTATCGGCGTGCCGTCGGCGCCAAGACCTATCTTGCCTTCACCAATCTGCGCGGCGGGCCAAACACGCCGATCATGATCCCGCTAATGGATAAGAATGACGAGGGACGGCGCTCGCATTACCTGACCGTGCATTTCCAGATCGGCGATGCGCCGGCGCCGGACGAACTGGTGGTCGCGCTTGGCGCTTCGATCGGCGGTCGCCCGCATCACCGCATCGGCGACCGCTATCAGGACCTCAAGGAGCTTGGGGACGTGCATGGCTGATGCTTCCGCATGGGCTCGACAGGGCACGGCGCCCGACGGCACCGGCTTCATCCGGGCCGGTGTCGGTGCCCCAGTGCTGTTCATCCATGGTGTCGGCATGAACGCTGCGATCTGGCAGCCGCAGCTCGAGCGCATGGCTGGCCGCTTCGACGCGATCGCCATCGACATGCTCGGCCATGGTCAGTCGCCGCTGCCACCGCAAGATCCGGAACTGGCCGATTATGCCGACCAAGCCATTCGCCTCCTCGACCATCTCGGCCTCGACAAGGTATCCGTCGTCGGCCACTCGATGGGTGCACTCGTTGCTCAGGAACTCGCGCTGCGCGCACCGGAGCGCGTCCGCCGCATCGTTTCACTGAATGCCGTGTTCCGGCGTACACCTGAACTGGCCGAAGCCGTTCGCCAGCGCGCGGTGGCGCTCAACGGCCGCAGCGATACGGCCGGCACGGCACGGACCATCGCCCGCTGGTTCGGCGATCCGGTGCCGGTCGAGTTGGAAGCGGCAGCGCAGAAGACGGCATCCGCACTGAGCGCGGTCGACCCGGAAGGCTATGCCCGCACCTATCGCCTGTTCACTCGTGCCGACGGCGATCATGCTGATCGCCTGCCGACGCTGGCCGTGCCGGCCCTGTTCATGACCGGCTCCGAGGACAGGAACTCTTCACCGGCAATGTCAGCCGCGATGGCACGCCTGGCGCCGCATGGCCGCTGCACGGTACTGCCGGGTGAGAAGCACATGATGGCGGTCGCGGCACCGGACCTCACCACGCGCTGCATCGTTGACTTCCTCACCGAGGACGAAGCGACCGAACAAGACGGCCCTGCGCAAGCGAATACCGGGTTCGACAGCGGCGAATTCCGCCGTGCGCTTGGCTCCTTCCTCACCGGCGTCACCATCGTCACCACGATCGGCCCCGAAGGCGAGCCGCGCGGCTTCACCGCCAACTCCTTCACCTCGGTCTCGCTCGATCCGCCGCTGGTGCTGGTCTGCATCGCACACAAGGCGCTTGGCCATCCCGTCTTCGCGACATCGAAGAGCTTCGCCATCAACGTTCTCAACGAGGGTCAAAAGGCAGCGTCCGGCATCTTCGCCTCGAAAGTGGCCGACAAGTTCGCCGCCGTTGCCTGGCGGCCGGGACGGACCGGCAGCCCTGTGCTGGACGGCTCCGTCGCGTCCTTCGACTGTGACATGGAGCGACTGGTCGAGGCCGGCGATCATTCGATCCTCATTGGGCGCGTCCGCGATTTCCAGCACAATTCCTCGCAGCCGCTCGGCTATTGCCGCGGCGCCTATGTCGCACCCGGCCTCAGCCAGGACGCGCTCGCCGCAACCCAACCCGGCACCGATGTTGGCGCCATCCTCGAAAATGGCGGCCGGATCCTGTTCGTGGAAACCGCGGACGGTTTTGAACTGCCGCGTGGCCGGGGATTGGGCTCGGCGGGCGATGGCAATAGCCTCCGAGGGTTGCTTGTGGCAAAGGCCATTGAGGCTCAGCTCGGCTTCCTTTTCGCCGTCTGGGACGATGCCGGAACTGTTTCACGCACGCATGTCTACTATCGCGGCACGTTCGACGTGCCCGCTTCCAGCGATCGCGGCATCCGGCTGATCGAGATCGACGCGATCGAAGGATTGAAGATCGCCGATCCGGCCATCCGCTCGATGCTCGCGCGCTATGTCAGGGAATGCTCGGTGGATGCATTCGGTGTCTATGTCGGCAACAATGTCGAAGGCGAGGTCCGGCCGCTCGCCAGCGCCGGCGCTTCCGCCGTCAATACAGGTGACCAGCGATGAAATTCTCGCTCTTCGTGCACATGGAACGATCGGACCTGGCCAAGCCGCATTCCGAGCTTATGACCGAGCTAGAAGAACTGGTCCTGCTGGCCGAGCAGGCAGGGTTCGAGACCGCCTGGATCGGCGAGCATCACGGCATGGAATTCACCATCTCGCCGAACCCCTTCATCAACATCGCCTATCTTGCCGCCAAGACCAGCCGCATCCGCCTCGGTACCGGAACCGTGATCGCGCCCTTCTGGCACCCGATCAAGCTTGCCGGCGAAGCCGCGATGGCCGACGTAATCAGCGGCGGCCGGCTCGACATCGGCATCGCGCGCGGCGCCTACAGCTATGAATATCAGCGCATCTTTCCAGGCCTCGACGCCTGGGGGGCCGGCCAGCGCATGCGCGAGATCATACCGGCGATCCGCGGCCTCTGGGACGGCGACTTCGAACTCTCCGGCGAGTTCTGGCAATTCCCGGCCACCACCTCCTCGCCCAAGCCGCTGCAGAAACCCTACCCGCCGATCTGGGTGGCGGCCCGCGACCCGAATTCGCATGATTTCGCCGTCGCCAATGGCTGCAAGGTCCAGGTGACGCCGCTGGCTTCCGGCGATCACGAGGTGACCAGCCTGATGCAGCGCTTTAACGGCGCCTGCACCGCGCATCCCGAGATCGAAAGACCGGAAATCATGCTTTTGATGCACACCTTCGTCGCCGAAGACGCGACCGATGCCGATCGCCTCACCCAGGACCTGTCGACTTTCTACTGCCAGTTCGGCGCCTGGTTCCAGAACAAGAAGCCGGTGCATCAAGGCATATTGGAGCCGCTGACGGCGGATGAGATCGCCGCCATGCCGCAATACGCGCCGGACAAGATCAGGCAGAACCTGGTAATTGGCGAGGCTGATGAGGTCATCGCCCGGCTGAAGGCTTATGAGGCGCTCGGCTACGACCAGTATTCGATCTGGATCGACAGCGGCCTTTCGCACCAGCGCAAGATGAAATCGCTGCAATTGTTCATCGACCGGGTGATGCCGGCCTTCCTCTGATCGCGAGCCCATGACCGACGCTGTTTTCAGGAACTTCATCGACGGCCGCTTCGACGAGCCGTCCGCCACGTTCGACAGCGTCGACCCATCGGCCGGGACGGCCTGGGCCAGGATGCCGGCGGCGAGCGAAGCCGATGTCGACCGTGCCGTCGGGGCGGCGCACCGCGCACTGCGCTCAGACCTATGGCGAAGGATGACTGCGACAGCGCGTGGAAAACTGCTGGTCAAGCTCGGCGACCTCGTCGCCGCCAATGTCGGGCGCCTTGCAGAACTCGAGACGCGCGACACCGGCAAGATCATCCGCGAAACCCGCGCCCAGATCGCCTATGTCGGCGACTACTACCGCTATTATGGCGGGCTTGCCGACAAGCATGAAGGCACGCATGTGCCTGTTGACAAGGCGGATCTCGACGTCACCATACGCAGCGAACCGATCGGCGTCGTTGCCGCGGTGGTGCCGTGGAATTCGCAGCTCTTCCTCTCGGCCGTCAAGCTCGGCCCGGCGCTCGCCGCCGGCTGCACCATCGTGCTCAAGGCCTCCGAAGATGGGCCGGCGCCGCTGCTTGCCTTTGCCGAATTGGTTCATGAGGCCGGCTTTCCAGCCGGTGTCGTCAACATCCTCACCGGCTTTGGCCATGATTGCGGCCGGCGCCTGACCAGCCATCCGCTGGTTTCGCGCGTCGCCTTCACCGGCGGTCCGTCGACGGCGCGCGCCGTCGTCAGGAACACGGCGGAAAACCTTGCCTACACCACGCTCGAACTCGGTGGCAAAAGCCCGGTCGTCGTCTTTGCCGACGCCGACCTCGACAGTGCCGCCAATGCGGTGGTCGCCGGCATTTTCGCGGCGACCGGCCAGAGCTGCGTCGCCGGCTCGCGGCTGCTGGTTGAACGTTCGGTGAAGGATGAATTCCTCGCTCGCCTGAAGCGCAAGGCCGAGGCGATTCGCATCGGCGATCCGCAGGATCCGGCGACCGAAATGGGTCCGCTCGCCACGCTGCGGCAGCGCGACTGGATCGAGAAGGTTGTCGCGGAAAGCCTCACCGCGGGCGGCATGCTGGTCACCGGTGGAACACGGCCAGTCGGCAGCGGCTTCTACTACGCACCGACCATCATCGATGCCGGCGGCAGCGACCTGCCCTGCGTGCGGGAGGAATTGTTCGGACCGGTGCTCAGCGTGCTTGCCTTCGACAGCGAAGCGCAGGCGCTGGCACTCGCCAATGACACTCCGTTCGGCCTGGCTTCCGGCGTGTTCACCAGCAATCTCGGCAAGGCGCATCGCATGGCGCGCGACATCCATGCCGGCGTTGTCTGGGTCAACACCTATCGCGCCGTATCGCCGCTCGTTCCGTTCGGCGGCTACGGTCTGTCGGGCCTCGGCCGCGAAGGCGGTCTCGACGCCATCAGAGACTACACGCGCTCGAAATCCGTATGGATCAACACCTCGGACGAGCCGATCCCCGATCCCTTCGTCATGCGCTGAGTTGCGCAGGACGCAGGTGCACTGAGAAAAACAAGAACAGACCAACAGAGGAGAATGACAATGAAATTGATTTTGACCGGCCTGCTGGCCGGACTGCTCGCGGCGACAGCCGCCAAGGCCGATGAGATGGCGTTCACCAGCTGGGGCGGCACCACGCAGGAGGCGCAGACCAAGTCCTGGGCCGCCCCCTTCGAGGCCAGCTCCAGCATCAAGGTTTTGCAGGATGGACCGACCGACTACGGCAAGCTCAAGGCCATGGTCGACGCCGGCAACGTCACCTGGGATGTCGTCGACGTGGAGATGGATTTCGCCATCAAGGCCGCCAAGGACGGACTGCTCGAGCCGATCGACTATGCGGTCGTGCCCAAGACCGATCTCGACCCGCGCTTCAGCAATGAGCATGCCGTCGGCAGCTTCTACTATTCCTTCGTGCTCGCCTGGAACAAGGGCGCGGTCGCGAGCGAACCGGCCGGCTGGGCCGACATGTTCGACACCAAGAAGTTTCCCGGCAAGCGGACCTTCTACAAATGGTCGGCGCCGGGCGTGATCGAGATCGCTCTGCTGGCCGACGGCGTGCCGGCGGACAAGCTCTATCCGCTCGACCTCGCCCGTGCCTTCAAGAAGCTCGACACCATCAAGTCCGACATCGTCTGGTGGGGCGGCGGCGCCGAGTCGCAGCAGTTGATCGCCTCCGGCGAGGCCGCCTTCGGGCAATTGTGGAACGGGCGCGTCTTCGCCCTTCAGCAGGACGGCACCGATGTCGGCGTCTCCTGGAACCAGAACCTCACCGCCGCCGACGTGCTCGTCGTGCCGAAGGGTACCAAGAACAAGGCCAGCGCGATGAAGTTCCTTGCCGCCGCCACCAGCCCGACCGGCCAAGCGAAATTCGCCGAAGCAAGCGGCTATGCGCCCATCAACACCAAGGCCAAGGCGGAGATGCCGGCCGATTCCGTCAAGGCCCTGCCAGATGCCCATGTCGAGGGCCAGATCAACCTGGACATGAACTACTGGGCCGAGCATCGCGACGAGATCGCGACGCGCTGGTATGCCTGGCAGACCAAGTAACACCGTTGCAGACCGACGGGGCGCGGCTTGCGCGCCCCGTTTCGAGACAGGACCGCTCGATGCAAGGAAATTCTCCTAGACGCGGCTCGATCGTCGGCCTGCCGACCGGCAGTGGCAGCGCCTTGCCGGCCCTGTTCCTGGTCGGGCTGTTCTTTATCGTGCCGGTGGTCGCCCTGCTGCTGCGCAGCGTCACCGATCCCGAACCGGGCTTACAGAACTACGCGGCGCTGTTCGGCAGCGGCACCTATGTGCGGGTGTTCCTCAACACCTTTCTGGTTGCATCGGTCGTAACCGCCGTCACCATCCTGGTGGCGTTCCCCGTCGCCTGGATGCTGGCGATCATGCCGCCCGCCCTGGGCTCGATCGTCTTCGGCATCATCATCCTGTCTATGTGGACGAACCTTCTTACCCGCACCTATGCGTGGATGGTGCTGCTGCAGCGCACCGGTGTCATTAACCGGGCACTGATGGGCCTGGGCATCATTCACGAACCGCTGCCGCTCATCAACAATCTGGCCGGCGTCACCATCGGCATGGTCTACATCATGCTGCCCTTCATGATCCTGCCGCTGGTCGGCACACTGAGGTCGATAGACCCGATGACGCTGCGCGCGGCAGCCCTTTGCGGCGCAAGCGCGTTCGAGGCCTTCCGCCGCATCCTCTTGCCGCTGTCGCTTCCCGGCGTCGCTGCTGGCGGCCTGATGGTCTTCGTCATGTCGCTTGGCTACTTCGTCACCCCGGCCCTGCTCGGTGGCACATCGAACATGATGCTGGCCGAGATGATCGCCCAGACGGTGCAGTCGCTGCTCAACTGGGGGCTCGGCAGTGCGGCCGCCTTTGTCCTGCTTGCCGTCACCATGGCGCTCTACGCGATCCAGTTTCGCCTGGTTGGGGCCAGGCGCGCCGGGGGAGGGACCTGACATGCTGCTCGACTATGAACGGCTCGGATGGCTGCGGATGGTGCTTGGCGGCTTCACGGCGGCCGTCACGGCTTTCCTGCTGCTGCCGGTGGTCTTCATCGTGCTCCTGTCATTCGGCTCGTCGCGCTGGCTGGCCTTTCCGCCACCCGGCTGGACGCTGAAATGGTATCAGCAATTACTGGGCGACCCGACCTGGATCGATGCCGCTCTGACCAGTGCCCGAATTGCCGCCATGGCCGCTATCCTCGCCGTCATCATCGGCCTGTTCGCCTCCTTCAGCCTGGTCAGGGGTGAGTTTCGCGGACGCCAGGTCCTGCGCGGCTTGCTGTTGACGCCGATGGTGCTGCCGGTGGTCGTTTTCGCCATCGCCATCTACGCCTTCTTCCTGCGCATCGGCCTTGCCGGCACCACGGTCGGCTTCGTCATCGCCCACACCATCTTGGCGCTGCCTTTCGCCATCATTCCGATCACGGCCGCGCTCGAGGGTTTTGACAAATCCATCGAGGACGCGGCCATCGTCTGCGGCGCCAGCCCGCTGCAGGCGAGGCTTAGGATCACCTTGCCGTCGATCAGGATCGGCATCTTCTCGGCGGCGATCTTCTCTTTCCTGGCCTCATGGGACGAGGTCGTGGTGGCGATCTTCATGGCGAGCCCGAGCTTGCAAACCTTGCCGGTGAAAATCTGGGGCAGCCTGCGCGCCGACCTCAGCCCGGTCGTCGCCGCCGCCTCCAGCCTGCTTGTCGGCTTGACCTTGTGCCTGATGATCGTGACCGCACTCCTTCGCAGAAAATTGACCAGATGATCCCTCCCTTCCTGTCCATACGCGCAGTAAGAAAGACGTTCGGTGCCTTCGTCGCCGTCCACGACGTCACCGTCGATGTGCCCAAGGGCGAGTTCCTGACGTTCCTCGGCCCGTCGGGCTCCGGCAAGTCGACCACGCTGTACGCCATCGCCGGTTTCCAGGATCCGAGCTCGGGCGATGTGCTCCTGGAGGACAGATCGCTGCTTTCGGTGCCGTCGCACAAGCGCAACATCGGCATGGTGTTCCAGCGCTACACCCTTTTTCCGCATCTGAGCGTCGCCGAGAACGTCGCCTTTCCGCTGCGCGTGCGCCGCCGGCCCGACGGTGAGGTCAAGCGCAAGGTTGCCGACATGCTGGCGCTGGTGCGCCTCGAAAACTTCGCCGACCGCCATCCGGGCGCGCTGTCTGGCGGCCAGCAGCAGCGCGTGGCGCTTGCACGCGCGCTGGCCTACGACCCACCGATCCTCTTGATGGACGAACCGCTGTCGGCACTCGACAAGAAGTTGCGCCAGGAGATCCAGGCCGAGATCCGCCGCATCCACCGCGAGACAGGCGTCACGATCCTCTATGTCACGCATGACCAGGAGGAGGCGCTGCATCTTTCGGATCGCATCGCTCTGTTCAGGGAAGGCCGTATCGAACAGATCGGCACCGGTGAGGATCTTTACCTCCGGCCGGCGAGCGAGTTTGTCGCCGGCTTCATCGGCAACTCGAATTTCCTGCCGGCCGAGCATCTGCTAACCGCAGGTGGCGCGTCGACGGTCCGCCTGGCCGACGGCTCGATCGTGACCGGCGTAAAGACGACAACATCCTTTGGTCAAGGTCAAAAGGTGCGCCTGATGGTACGCCCCGAAGCCTTCCGCCTGACGCCCGGGCCAGCGAGCGCAGCACTCGGCGTCGAGATCGTCGATACCGCCTTCTTCGGCGACCGCCGGCGCATCGTGGCGCGCACGGCGGCCGGAGAAGATATCGACGTCAGGCCAACCTCCGATGCAGAGGAAGCGGACAGCGCCATCGCACCGGGTCAACGCATTTTCTTCGATCCTGCCTCGGCATTCCTGTTCCCTGGCTAGGGCTTGGATTGCGCCCTGTCAGGTCGATTCCATTGCGGCATGAAAGTCCGCTTGTGAAAATTCGTGCTTAGAAGCTGACAGTCCCCTTTCGGCCCCTTTTCAGTCGTTCAATGTCACCTGTGCGGATGGCCGCACCTAGTGCAAAAAGCAAGCGGGACGTCGGCGATGAGATTTAGACGATCGCTCGAAGCTGCGCGTTGTTCGCTATTGCCGTTTGGCCAAGCGCACGCCAGCGCCACCGCCGTTTTCCGAAATGAACTCGATGCCCGCCCTTTCCAGGGCACCACGGATCGCATTCCGATTTGCTATTGTGA
Source organism: Mesorhizobium sp. M0062 (assembly GCF_040323125.1). Classification (NCBI taxonomy): domain Bacteria; kingdom Pseudomonadati; phylum Pseudomonadota; class Alphaproteobacteria; order Hyphomicrobiales; family Phyllobacteriaceae; genus Mesorhizobium; species Mesorhizobium sp. M0062. The sequence continues at coordinate 254,364 of NZ_JAMYUO010000005.1, read as the reverse complement.
TTGGAGGGACGCCATCCGCAGCTTCTGCGCGCCTAACTGTGGCTACTCCCACGCTCGCCGCATCGGCCAAATCTTCGGCACTCCAACGTATTAATCCTCGCGCTCCTCTGATCTGGGCGCCCATAATTTCTTTCATATCATCTAATTTCAAGTTGATCACTTATGGCTCATGTGATATGAAATAGCTCACATAGTTTTTCTGCTTCCAAAGTTTCATAGGAGCAGGGGCTCACATTTGGACTCGGCTGAGGACGTGCGTCGGGGAGTCATCCCAGCCTGACCACAACCAAGCTTCAGGAAACTCGGATCATGGCTGATTCCGACAATACCACGACTTTGCCTCTCGTCACCCGCCGGAGGGTAGTTGTGGCGGTTGCAGCTGCGAGAACCTGTCCTTCCGCCAACGGGACATTCAAGCCTGAGGATCTAAGAGCCGAACACCTTCACCCTTTTGACCAGCGGATAAGAATTCGACACCCGCCTTTATCAGGGCCGCCTCAATGGCCTGCAAAGTGCTGATCCGGGAATCTACCTTGCCGTTTTCCAACCGGGTCAGAGCGTTCAGCGACACGATTGCCTTGTCCGCAAGCTCCTGCTGCGACCAACCAAGCAAAGCTCGTGCGGCTCGAATCTGTCGTGGACTGACCATGAGGCCACAATCGGCAGGCAGATTTTCTTTGCCACCAATAGGGTCATTTTGCACCCCATAAGGTATATAAAATGGCGAGTCGACCTGCAGATCACATCGGTGCGGAGAGCCCGGCGCGTGGCGACAGACTCTCTGTCCGGCTGACTAATGGAGGATCGAAAGGCCTTGTTGAAACCGCAACGCTCAGTCCTCCTTCGGACGGGGCCGAAGCCGAAGATCGAAAGCGACCCGCATCCCGCCGATCAGCATGTCGGCAGGCAGATTGCGACGGTTCGCGTCCAATCGGACGTATCGCAAGCCCAGCTTGCCCGATCCATCGGCATCAGTTTCCAGCAGCTGCAGAAATACGAGAACGCGCGCAATCGCGTGAGCGCGTCGATGCTCTACGAGATCGCCAGTTCGCTCGGCGTTCCTGTCGGCCGCTTCTTTGAAGGCCTGCCGGGAAACGATGAAACCCGCGTCGAGGCGCGGCCCCTGCCGGTCGATGAGCGCCTGGATTTCATTGCCAGCGCGGAGGGTCGGCGACTGATTGAAGGGCTAGTGAAACTTCCGCCGCGTGTGCGCGGTCGCGTCTCGTCCCTGATCGCGGCGTTAGGAGAAGAACTGGCCCAGCTAGACACAAAGGCAGATAGCGAGACGGGCGGCGAGTCCCCGCCGGCGGAATGCAAGACGGTGTGAGCGGTCGGTCGGGCCGTCAGCCGAATTTTCGTGCAGCGGGCAGGGCGATGCGGCCGCAAGTCGGGGACACTTCGATTTCGACGCCGAACGCCCGCGATCGGGTCGCGAATCCCTCGAGGATGTCTCGCGCCGCGCTTCCAGCGACGGCGACGGGTACCAATCTGCCCGTTGCTGATCCGAGAGACTGAGCTTTCGCGCCGATCACGACGGGCAGGAGGTCTATTCCTGCGAGGTTTCCGCTCCCATCATAGCGGCAGGCCGCGACGATGCTTTGCCAGACTTCCGGTGGATCCCATTCGGTTTCCTTCGGGTGGACGTGGAAAAGGAAATTTCCGAGGCCGTAGAAGATCGGCGAGCCATTGTAGATTTCCACTGCCTGCAGCACCGGAGCACCGTGGCTGACGAACAGGTTGGCGCCGGCGTCGATGCACATCCTGGCAAAGGCCTGCACCCAGCGCGGCACGTTCTGCCAACCTGGTTCCCAATGATGGTGGTGCAGATAGGCAATGACGAAATCGCCTTGTGCCGCGGCGTGCCGGATGGCGGACAGATGGATGGCTGCGCTCTGCTGGTCGACTTCGATGAGGCGGCCGAAATCGGCGGCTTGCGTGAACACGGTGCCGTAGAAATTGATCTCCTTGCCGGCTGCCACCTCTACCGGGTCCTCCGGTTGCGCATAGTTGGCCAGTTCAAACGGGGAGCTTTGCAAATGGGCGCCCAGCCTTGCCAGTCTGCTGAAATGTCCGTCCGGCACCCCCATCTTGCGAACGGTGCTCAGGCGATTGACGCCCGGCCGAACCGGCCGGAAGGCCGTACGGTCTTCGGCATACATGTTGGTCGGGCCAGGGCCTGCATCCATCGCAAGAAGTGCGACCTCGCGCGCGCCCAGCTGGCGGCGGCCCGGTTTCCTCGCATCCGTCTCGTCGGCCCCGATGCCGGCATGGAGGAAGCCCCGCGCTTCCACCTCCTCCAGCGTCGACAGGATGCCGCCAACGCCGAGATCGAAGGCGTGGTTGTTTGCGAGCGCAAGCGCGTTGAAACCGTTCGCCTGCAATGCGTCGAGCACTTCAGCCCTGGAATATCCGAAGTATTTGCCCTTGGTCGGCCACCCGCCGTGCTTGCCCAGGATCGTCGACTCGAAGTTGGTGAAGACGACGTCGCCTTGTCGCAGGAAGTCCGTAACCGCGATGAAGCGTTCGTCTTTGATGTCACGGATATCGTGCTTGATCAGGGATTGGCCGGTAACGACCGCGCAGAACTGGTCTTTCATGGGGCTCGCCTTGAAGGAGGGGAGGGCGCTGGCATTCCGGCCGGCGCCACGTCAATGTCGAAGTCGGTTGCTGCCTATTGCGCGACTGCAGGCGAGATATCGCTTTTGAACCATTTCAGGCTCAGCGCCTTGATCGTCCCATCCTTGGTGGCCGCGTCGATGGCCGCGTTGAACCTGGCGAGCAACTCCGTATCGTCTTTGCGCAGACCTGCGCCGACGCCCGGCCCCCAGAGCCCGCCATTCAGTTCAGGGCCGAAAAACACCACATCCGAGCCGGAAGGCGTCTCCAGAAAATCTCGCCACGTGAAATAGTCGGCCAGACCGCCGTCGATGCGACCTGCAGCAAGATCGAGCTTCATGTTGTCCTGGCTGTCATAACTGCGGATGGTCACGACATCGCCCAGCATTTCCTTCACCACTGCTTCCGAATTCGACGAGCGCAGGGCCCCGATCGCCCTGCCGGCGAGTGTCGATCTGAGGCGCTCGATGGTCGCCTTTTCCTTGTCGCCGATGGTCGAAAGGTTGACCTTCTGCTTGATGTCGCCGGCGTCGAGGCCCAGGTCCTTGCGCACAACGAACTGGTTGAAGCCGGTGGCGTAGGGGATCGAGAACGCGATCGACTGCTTGCGTTTTTCCGTGATCGCCATGCCGGACATGATGACGTCGAACTTGCCGACAAGCAGTGCCGGGATGATCCCGTCCCAATCCTGCGGGACGAAGGTACATTTGATCTCGATGCGACGGCACAGTTCCAGTCCGACATCGATATCGTAGCCATAGAGTTGACCGTTCGCGTCGGTGCTGTCCCAGGGAGGCGAGGCGCCTTCGGAGGCGATCGATATGACGCGCGCGCTTTCGGCGCCAGCGGGGAATGCCGACATCAGGGATGCGACAGAAACAGCAATAGCCAGGGGTATGCGCATGATGCACCTCTTCTTTGGTTTGTGATGGAGGGAGCCCAGAACCTGCGGCGTCAGGGCAGGGGCGTCGTGATCTCTGGATCAGGTAGGGCGGGGCGCAATCGCGCCTTTCGTCGACGCACCGGATGGCCGTCGCCCGAGAGCCATCGCTCCAGCAACTGGATCGCTTTCACCGCGATCGAGGTGAGCGATAGGTAGATCGCTCCGGCGACGACGAAGATCTCGTACGGCGCGAACGTGGTCGACACCATCTGTCTCGCCATCCCGGTGATCTCGAGAAGCGTCACGGTGCTGGCCAGGGACGAGCCCTTGATCATCCCGACGATCTCGTTGCCGTAGGCCGGGAGCGATATCCTGAAAGCGATCGGGAAGGTGACCAGGCGAGCGATCTGGAAGCGTTTCAAGCCCAGAGACGTGGCCGCCTCGGTGACACCCTTAGGCACGGACTGGAGACCACGGCACAGGATTTCGGTGGTGTGTGCCGCGCTGTTCAGCGAAAATGTCAGAAGGGCGCACCAAAAGGGGTCGCGCAGGATCACCCAGAAGATGCTGGCCCGCACCGCCTCGATCTGAGCGAGGCCGTAATAGAGCAGGAAGAGCTGAACAAGCATCGGCGTTCCGCGGATCACATAGGTGTATGAGAGCACTGCGAGCGAGAGGCCGGGGCGTCCGAAAGCGCGCATGAAGGCCAGCGGCACGGACAGAAGAAATCCGGCCGTCAGCGACAACACCGTCAGGATCAATGTAAGACCGATGCCCGAGGGCAAGACAACCAGTGCGTCAAATATCAAGCCGAGGTTCATGGGCCTTCCCTCCTACCGGCCGAGAGCCGGATAGCGCCGCTCAGTCAGCCGGATCGACAGCAACGTGACGGTGGTCAGCGACAGATAGAGAGCGGAGGCCGCAAGGTAGAAGGTCAATGGTGCGCGCAAGGATCCGGCCCCCACATACGCAACGCGCATGATGTCGGTCAGGCCGACGATCGAAACCAGTGCGGTATCCTTGAAGAGCGAAATCCAGAGATTGCCATAGGCAGGCAGCGCCAGCCGCAGCATCTGCGGACCGATGACGAACATCCAGCGCTGCCAGGCGTTCAGCCCAAGCGACTTTGCCGCTTCGGTTTGGCCCGCTGGCACTGCCGCAATCGCGCCGCGAAACACTTCGGTCGCATAACCGCTGAAAATGACCGAGAGCGCGATAACCCCTGCGGTGAATGCGTTCACCTCGACATACCGGCCGGCGATCTTGCTGGCGAGCGTGGTTCCGCCGAAGTAGATGAGCAGGATAACGAGAAGTTCTGGTACACCACGGACGACTGTGGTGTAGGCGGCCACGACCGCGTTGAGGCGCGGCTTTGCCGTGCCCTTCGAAATCGCCAAAAACAGCCCGAATGCCGTACCCAGGCAGCCGCTGACAAGAGCCAGGCTTATGGTCACGGTAAGTGCGACAACAAACTGAGTAGTAAAACCACCCATGGGGCGCTTTCCTCGGCTCGCAATTGCCGCAGGATACGCCGGTCTTTATTGCCGAGACCAAGCCATATAACCCAAGGTTGCGAGTTGTTATATTTCTAATGTGCAGTTAATTTGAGATACTGGCCAATTCTAACGCTTAAAATTACACACTCAATCTATAACTTTTATTATTTTATCTATAACGCGTCGTTATATACTGAGGCAGTTCGTTGCTCCCCAGGTTGGCGTTGTCTGCCGCCGGGTGGTTATCAGGGAAAGGCGCGCAGGGAATGGAGTTGTTGCAGAGCGACCTCAAGCTCCGTCAGCTGAAGGTCTTCCGGGAAGTGTTGCGGGCCGGTTCGACTAGGCGGGCGGCGGCTGCGCTCGGGATAAGCCAGCCGGCCGTCAGTCAACATGTGAAGCAGCTTGAGACCACGCTCGGCATCACACTCTTCAAGAGATCAGCCAACCGCATCGTCCCCTTGCAGGAAGCCTGGGAACTCCTGCGAAACGTAGAACTGGCCCTGACGTCGCTGGATCGCCTGGACGCGTCGATCTTCGCTATGAAGAACGAGGAAAAGCAGCGGATTGCGATTGCCGCGCCCTCTGTTTTCGGTTTCGTGACCTTGCCCAAGGTCGTGGCGATTATCCGCTCAAAGACCGCTTCGAATGTCCGGTCGATTTCTGGAAGCTACGAGCAGATCGGCGAACACATCCTGGCCGGCCGCGCCGATCTTGGAATTTCGAGACTGCCTCTGGATCCAGGCTTGTTTGAATGGGCGCCGCTTGGGTCGGCACGAAACGTATGCATTTTTCATCCCGACCACCGCTTTTCAAAACAGACCTGTATCGAGGCGCAAGACCTGGCAGGCGAAACGATCGTCGATATCGATCCCCAGTTTGCCGCCCACCAGATGAACTTCAATGCCTTGCGCTTCGCCGGCGTTGAGCCGGACATACTGGTGGAATTCGATTGCAACGGTCACGAAGCCGGATACGTTTCGGCTGGCCTGGGCATTTCGATCACAAACGAGATCATCGCACGTGAGTACGCGGCGTTTCAGCTGGGAGTAAGGCCAGTGGAACCGTCCGCGCTCTATCACTACGTGGCGATTTGGCAGAGGGGAAGGACCTTTTCCAACGCCTTGAATGTATCGCTCGAGGCGATAATCACAGCGTTTTCGAAGACGCCGACGAGAGAGCAACAGTTTCTCCAGACGTCGTCCTAGCCGGCCATGGTTTATTTCGGTTGGGACGTGCCGCATAAGGCCCAACCGGGAGGCTTTCTGCGAAGTGGCGCGAATGGCTAGCCTGAACGGCCAAACTGATAGCGAGCGCTCCGCGAACGGCTGGATCGACGGCCCCTATCCGGCGCAGATGGTGCCGTTGGCCGTTCCCGAAGCGGTGCAGGAATTGGTGGCTTCCAGTCTAGAAGTCCAGTCTCGCCCAATGGGCGGCCCTACGCCGCCTTAAGCGCAGGCAATTGCGGGATTACGCTCACCAGGCAGGGTGCTGGTCTGGACTGGCACTGGCAATCCGAAAAGCGGACAGACCTCCCAGAGCGCCGGCAGCTTGTTGCAGAGCTTGCGCGCTCCACGCCGTCCTTTCATGGCGCGGCGAAGTTTCTGTGTCGCGCTCGCAGGGCACCAACTCGCCGCTCCCTGGATCCTTGGGGAGCGACGAGCGCGGGTTGCTACCGAACCTTCCGCCGTCGTTGAACTATGCTGGATGAGTCCAGCTACTCCAGATCGATTGCCCGCCGGCTCATGCTGGCGGGCTTTTTGCGTCAGCCGGGAACATTCCCGCTCCAAGGCAGTTCGGTCACACCCGGCTCGTTCTTCAGCGGTCCGGCCGGTGACCAAGATGCGTCCCTCACTCGTCATGGTCGGCCCGCGCAGCCTCGGAAGCCGGCGCGGGCCATCCATCACAAAGCCCGCTGATCCGACCGACGGGCTTCTTCAGTTTCACCACGCAAAGAAAGGCCCGGTCGTGAACTGACCCCATCGAAGTTGGACGGTTCATTGAGTTGGTAGGTTTAATGGCTGGTTCCTGTATTGCACAGGGGCAAGCCCTTTCAAGCCCAGATTCCAATTTCCGGAACCATTCAGCGCCATGGATACACGCTCTGCGGGGTGGCTGATCAAGAGCCGATCTGCCCTCACATCATACTTGACGCATCCTCCCTGGGGGGATACCGGTGGGCATGTCCGAAGGCATCCATAGTTCTCATCCGGCTATCGTGAAGCGCTTAAAGCGCGCACAGGGGCATCTTGCATCCGTGCTTGGCATGTTCGAGGCGCAGCGATCCTGCCTGGACCTGGCGCAGCAACTCCATGCAGTGGAGAGCGCCATCAGCAGCGCAAAGCGAGAACTGATCCACGATCATATCGAACATTGTCTGATCGACACGGAAGCGGGAGGCAACTCGCTGGCAGAGCTCAAGCAACTGGCGAAATACCTATGACCAGTATCGGCGCACGCGTCTTGGATTGGTTCGGCTTCGGGTCACATGATCATGACGCGCATGCTCATGACGATGGCTCGCACGGCCATACGCACGGGGTCATCGACGCAACGATTGCAACCACTGACCGCGGCATCTGGGCCGTCAAATGGTCGTTCGTCATCTTGGCCATGACGGCGGCATTGCAGATGGCCGTGGTGTTGGTGTCACGCAGCGTGGCGCTGTTGGCCGATACGATCCACAACATAGGCGACACCACAACCGCCATTCCGCTCTGGATCGCATTCATGCTGGCACGACGCAAGCCGTCACGGACCTTCAGCTACGGCCTTGGCAGGGTAGAGGATCTGGCCGGTATCATTATCGTGCTGATCATTCTGTTCAGCGCCATCGTCGCCGGGTACCAGGCTATCGAGCGCCTGGTCAGTCCGCAGGCAGTGACTCATCTCGGTTGGCTGACCGCGGCGGGCATTGTCGGCTTCCTCGGGAATGAGGCCGTCGCGGTGTTTCGCATCCGTATCGGCAGGGAAATCAACAGTGCGGCGCTCGTCGCCGACGGCTACCATGCCCGCACCGACGGGCTTACCAGCCTTGCAGTGGTCATCGGCGCCATGGGCGTCTGGCTCGGATTTCCACTGGCCGACCCGATCATCGGGCTTCTCATCACGGTCGCTATATTCGGTATCGTCTGGCAATCGGCGCGCTCAGTGCTCACCCGCATGCTCGACGGCGTCGAGCCGGGCGTGATGGCCGAAATTCAGCATGCCGCTGCGCATGTGCAGGGTGCTCGCGTTGTCGACGCCAAGGCCCGCTGGATTGGCCACAAGTTGCATGCCGACATCGCTATTGCAGCCGACGGAACCTTGCCTCTCTCAGAGGCAAACAAGATCACGGCGGCGCTGGAGAACGAACTGTTCGAACACATGCCGGCGCTCGCAGCTGCCAACATCCGGTTTTCGACCGACCAAGGTGAGCACGAGCATCCGCACTCTCATGATCAGGGCGAACATCACGGCCACCAGCACTGACAACTGCCGGAAACCACTCGCTTTTGCCGGTCTCGGCTGATGTTCCAGGCGCTTGTCGAATTTCAGCGCTCCATATACCTGGCGCTCGCAGATCAGATAAAGCTGCTGTCAGTTGGCGGTGATTGGCTTGCGTTCCTTGCCTTTCTGCCGATGGGCCTCCTGTTCGGTGCGGCACATGCTCTGACGCCCGGCCACAGTAAGGCTGTCTTGGCGACTTACCTTGCAGGTTCGGATGCGAAGGTTTCGCGCGGCCTCCTGGTGTCGATTACGCTGTCCTTCACTCACGTGGCGACAGCGGTGCTGATCGCCGTATTCTCCCTGCCGCTCGTCTCGATTGCATTGGGCAGCGTTGGACGCGCACCACTGCTTGAGGGTGTGAGTCGCGGTCTGCTCGGGCTGATCGGCGTCTGGATGCTTTGGCGTTCGGTGAGCCACGGCCACCATCACAAGCATGAGGGCGAGGCCGTTGGAGTCATGGCCGGTTTGATTCCGTGCCCGCTGACCCTTTTTGTCATGACCTTCGCGATTTCCAGAGGGGTGCCGGGAGCTGGAATTCTGTTCGCAATCACCATGATGGTGGGCGTGGCCCTAACGCTGTCCAGCGTGGCGGTACTGTCGATCTTGTTTCGGGAGCGCCTGGTGCATTTTTTCGACAGCAGGCCACGGCTGTTCGATACCATATCGCGAGCAATCGAAGGCGCAGCGGGCCTTGCCCTCGCCAGCGTAGCGGTCTGGCAACTTACAGCCGGATAGAGCCACAGCTGTCCACAGACCCTCTCCTTTCTTAGGAAAAGGCGAAGAGAAGCTGCGGCACGCAAGGCTGCTGGATTCCGGGAGGATGATGCAAATGGCCATGCCTAAGAAAGATCAGGAACGCGCCACCTACGCCTGGATGTACGGCGCCTAAGCGCGCAAGGATGGCAAGGAGCGTGAGGTGCCAGCTTACTGGCAGGAACATGCCGACGCGTGGCTGCAGGGCTTTGACGGTGTGGCGATGGACGGTTTTGGCAAGACCAAGACCGTCAACGACGAGACATGGAAGCCGAGGTCGACGAAGCTGCCGTCGAGCGCCCCGACGAATAGCCATTTTGCCGTATGCCGTATGGTCGTTTTTAATTGGAGAAGGGTTTGGTTGGGCCTATAAAGATTGCGTTTACCATTGCCTTTTTAGGGAGAATGCGATGGTTGCAACGCCCATAGAAATCGCCCAAGCCGCTACTGCGACTACGGCCACCTTGCTGAAGTGGCAGAAGTCCATGGAGGAACGCGCCACATTTCGCCAGAACATGGATCAATCGCGCAGGGCGATCCAAGCCTCACGCGATCTGCTGAAGCGCCTTCGCCAACGTCATCGCGACGACATGGCGGAAAGTTCGGAAATGCCAACCCGTCTACTGTGCCGATATCGCAACGCGCCGGCAGCTAGCGGGAGGCGACCAGAGCCGATGTGAAGGAGAAAGTTTCAGTGGGCTGTTCCTGGGGTCGGCAACGAAGTTTAAGCCTTGTCAACCAGCGACTTTTTTCGCCCGCGTGGAAGCGCCACATGTCTTTCGACCAGGCGCACGTGCTCGGCGTCGACAGTCACCAATGGCCGGAGGCTGACGGTTACCTTGTCCCCGTCGATGCGTGTGACAGGGCCGATCAATTCCATATGCTGGCCAATTACAGCCTTCGAAGTCGAATCGACAACAGAATGCGGGAAGTCGTAGGAGGGGATCGTCACGCTTATGCGATCGGGCGTCACGCGGCCGCGCACAATCGCCGTGACTGCGACCTCGTCGCCAACTTTGATAGTTCCCCGAGCCATGCCCAAGACTTTGGAGCAGCCGGCGCCAGCGTCAAGATGAGGGGGAGCTAATAAAACCCCTCCGCGCCGCGATGCAACATCCAGCGCTAATGCGGATTCCACCTTGAGAGATCGATTCCCCAGGTCTTATAATCCGTAATTAGCCTATTGGAGGTGGAGGGAACTGCGATGGGCGGCACAGTTCAGAACACACACTCAGACAGTGTGGAGTGGCCGAAGCCTGCTGAGAATGGCTGGTCCGCGTTATAGAGAAGGGCAAGGAAGACAGCTGATCGAGCTCGAATCTTATGCCATGGCCTCTGCGGAAGGCCAACGGATCCGTCTAATCTCGAGAAGTTCGGTCGCGAGGCTTTGCCGGTCCTGGCCCATTCCACTGGATGAACTGCGCGTTCTGGCCGGTGATACGAGCCTTTGAGCTACGGCCGAGTATGGTGAGGCCACGGAGACGATCCGGATCGAAGGGCAAGGAACAGCTTGCCTGCCCCCTTCAGCATTTGGACTTAGGTCTGATTGCTCCGCGTAAATGGCCGAAGCCGGAAACATTTCTCCTTCTACTTTGTTGCAGTGGCCGTGCCGCTGAGGAGAACATGCACAGCGCCTCTATCAAATGAACTTCGCGACGTACCTTTAGAATTCCAATGCCCCTCCTGTTCACGCGCTATGGTGAGAAGGGGATCCTGGCTGAAACGATTGCCGGTTTCAAATGCGATAGTTGCAGGTCCAGAGTGCGGATCGGCTACCAAGAGAAGCTGGCCATATTCGAGCGGCACCTTAGAAAGGTGAGCGCCAGCACAAAGTCAGTGAACAACCGCCCTTGTTAGCGGCCGCTTTAGAGATCGGGTGCAGTGGGTACACGGGCTTTTCCCCGCTATCCTTTTTTCTCCCGGCCCCGCCACCGTCTATTATCGGCGGCTAGGCCGCTATCACCTTCTGAGCGGGCTAGCGATGGAGTGCCTTGGACGGTGAAAACGATTCCGGCATCCTCAAACGCTTTGCGGATGGCGGCGATGTTGTGGGGACGCGGCTTCCTGAATCCGTTCTCAAGATCGCTGATCACCATTTCGCTAAGATTGGCCTTGGCGGCAAGTCGCACACGCGGCCAGTTCAGTAGGGCTCGTGCTGCTCTGACTTGATCTGCTGAGAGGAAGGTTCGGCTGTCCATAGCCAGTCGAACATTTAGTAACGCTAAACTGTTCCTCTTGACCTTCTGCGATTTCTAACGGTGTGAGGCCGGCCTGTCGCAAGCCGTCATCGATTGTGGCTGCAACCTTTCGGACGGTTGTTACCTCGGCTCCAACAAGACGTGCTGCCTGCATTCTTGCTTGGAGATCAGCCAAGCGGGCAGCCAGGGCTTGCGTCCTCTCGAGTTCAGGGTTCGTCATGTTCATTGTCCGGCTGAGTGGCAATTTGAATTTGTCCGGCTGAGTATCGTTTGAATGCACACACTCGCCACCCAAGGGTGGCGAGCGTGGGTTCGTTCGAAATCTCAGTCGTAAACTTTCACGATCTTGCGGGTGCCCGGATCGACCAGGACCGTGCGGTTGTCGACCACCACGTAACGGTATTTGACGTTCGGGACCTCGTGGATCTCAACAGTTTCCGGCAGAGCTGTCCCGACGTTCAATTCCACGCCGGGAAGGTTCACCGAAGCCAAGGGCTGCTTCTTGACATACTCACGGATGACCGTGTCCTGTTCCGGCTGGATGATAATGTCGTCAGCGGCGGCGGAGCCGATCCCCGCCAAGAGCAACATGGCTGCGGCGGTGTTCACGAAGTGCATCTTCATATCTTCTCTCCTGCAAGGACCGGCACACGACGATCATCGTCCCGCACTGCCCGGCAACCAACTTTGAACCGGGGTAAACGTTCCCGCCTACGCACCTTTGTCTAATCCGATTGGTCTAAAGTCCGACCGTACAACGCAATGGTCTTACCTTTGGACTAGGCGGAACGGATTAGGGCTTCAGGTTGTTGGTTCTCCACAACGGGAGAGAACAAATGGATCAAAGTGTTGGCCAGGCGCGATGGTTGCTCGCACCGATTTTTGCAACAGCCGTTACCTTTCTGGTAATGGCGGTCGTCCTTAGCTGACATGTCTTGGATCGGCGCAGCCAGGTCCCTTCCTGCGCTGATAGGATTCGCGAGTTGCTTGAGCGGCTGGCGAATCCTCTATTTTACCGTGCGCTGGGCCTGCTCCTTCAGCAGGCGGGGCGCTTCGTTCAGCTCATGTAACTTGGGAGGTTTACTATGGATCGGCGATCCTTTTTGACAGCGATATTTGGCGTTGCAGGGGCAGCAGCCTTTGCAAGCGCGGTCCGGCCTATCAACGCATTGGCCGGTGTTCCAGCGGCCAAAAGCGGCATTCTCGAAGAACTCGACGCGCCAGACGCCTTCGACAACGAAGGTACTCACGCGGAAGTGGAGCCGGTCAACCATCGGCGCTACTACGACCAAGATTACGACCCAGACTACGACCCAGATTACTACCACCGGCGCCGCCGCCGCCGGCGGGGCTGGAGAAGAGTCTGCCGTAGTTACTGGCGACACGGGCGCCGTCGGGTCCGGTGCTATCGCCGACGTGGTCCTTCGATCGTCTTGCGATTTTAGCTAGTCGGCTGCTTCTGCCCATGGCCCGTTCCGGCTGACGTGCTGAGAACGGGCCGGTACGATTCCTTTTTCGTGGCAAACGCAATCCATCTGTCCAAGGGCACTCATCAGCAGGGCCGATGGACCTGACTTACAGCTTGGTGGTGTCGCTGTGGTGCGCCAGGAGCGGTCTGACGATCCCTCTTGTGCAGCCCTTCGGCTGCCGCCCAGCCTAGGAAGGCTTTTCGGAACGTTTGGTTCTGGCCGTTAGGCCACGGGGCCAAGCTCAGCCATCAGGACACCCCGCAAGCGATGAGCAGCGGGGCCTGGTAAGGCCCGGCGACCTCCTTTTGACATACGGGGAGAAACCAAGAAGGGCGCCGAGCCTTACCGGCGCTGCTTTGAGGGAGCGACGCCGGACGAGATGAGAGTAGGCGATAATGCTAATCTCTGCGGACCATGCAAATGAAGGAAAGCCGTGTGCGATTCTTCGCTATCCAGCCACGAACCTCTGCCTTTCGGACATGGCGGTCCGTCGCTCGATCGAAGATGAAGAACGCCTGATGTAGCTGCTCGACTTCGTAGAGCCCGACCCGGATCTCGAACCCTGTCTGGCCGGTGGCATCGAAGTCACCGGGACCGATGACAGGGAAGGCGACGACCATGGCGAAGCGGACGACGAGCGCGAAGCCGCCGATGCCGAGTATGGCTTCATAGAGGGAGGGCAAGGCCTCTAATTGTCCGGTCGAGAATGAATAGCCGGCTGCCTGACGGTGGCTGGCTTCAGTTTTTGTGTGGCACGATGTAGCGACTGCTCACCGCACCCGCCCCTGTGCCCCGCGTGACGACAATCGTGCTATACCCGGCTGGAACGGAACCTGTAGCGGAGGGATCGATCGAACTGCATCGCCCCACGATCTCCCCGTTGGGAGCGCCCTCGAGCCTCACGGATAACGCCAACTGGCATGTGTCAAGGGATCCGAACATGGACGGTGATGTATCGAGTGGCTTGCAGACTCCCTGGGCGGGACTGCAAGAAAGCAAAATCATCACAGCTGCAGTTGCCGGATCCATTCGTGAAGCTCCGTTGTTCGACGAGCCTCAACGCAGAATAGCGAGCTTTGTTTCGTCGGTGCTAAAATACGAGTTTTCTGGTCTGGCTCACGGTGGCGGGCTTTCCATTGTCACAGCTTTCGCCTCTCAATTGTCCCGATCCCGACCGGTAAAACAGCGCGATCGGGTCTCAGCCACAGGCCGACGACTATTTCGACCTAATGGTCTCGGAGCGAGCGCGGCTGCCCCATCCACGGTGTAGAGCGTGCTCCAGCTCTACAACTTACAGCGAAGGTTTCGTCTTTGAGATCGTCGAGCGCCGCGGCTGTCGCGGTTACCGGGCTCCCAACGCTCTCTTCCGCATTGCCGGCAGAGGCGAACACTGCGACCAAAAGGCATGCCAAGGATCTGACCGTTACGACGTGAGATGGCCACTGGACGGATATGGCAAGGGAACCTTGGATCGATCCTGACCATGCCGGGCCGATGCTGACGCGCATGCCGTTGGCTCATCGAGACCGAGGAATTCGCAGAGACCATTCATGCTCGCTAACTGCGCATCTCCATGTCAGTCGTCGTAGTCGGGAAGAAATCGATTTCGTTGCCGAAGCAAGTTCGTGACCGTGAAATCAGCTAACCGGCGCCGAAGGAGCGTCAGCATGGCGACGCCGCAGGCGAGACGCCGGGCCGCCGCCCCAAACGAGGGTGCCGTTTCAAGGCTGGTGATTTCGCCAGAGCACAGGGTGCGATTCTGACTACCCACAAGCCAGACGCTGTCATGGCGATGCTGGGTTGGCCGGGCGTAGCGGCTTCGAAGCCGCCGATTACTAGTATTCTCGCTCTGTGGCTGCCGATTCTGCGATTAAGGATTGGATGAATAGGCATGGGGGAGAAAGGCCGCTATTCTAAGCCTCATTCCCCCTCGATGCAGGAATAACGAGATCATGGAGTAGGAAAATCTCATGCTATACGGCGGAGGTTCTTACACGGGCGAGATTCACACCCGCCCAACCACAAGGCGCCCATCCGCTGCCCGATGGACGGTGGATAGAGTTTTGGTGCCATGAGCCAAACCCACACATTACAACCGTCATCTATCCGCTTCCCGGTACAACCACGGCTGGTGCCGGCGATCAAGGCGGCGCGTTATCTCCACCTGACGCTGCGGGAATTCATGGAATTGCTGCCCGAGTTGCAGGATCAAGGCTTTCCCAAGGCCTGCCCAATCACCGGCAACTACGACATGGTTGCGATCGACGCCTGGCTCGATCAACGCTCGGGTCTTGCAGGATCAGGATCCGGCGCGCAGTCTAGCATTGACATTGCAAGAGCGAGGCTGGCGACCCTTGGGTAAGATCAAGTTGAAGCACTACGTCATCCGTAAGGGCAAATACGGCTACTGGCTGCCGACGCCGAAGATGGTCGAAGCTGGCTTCAGATGCATTTCCTGTGGAATCGACGGGCCTGAGGCTTGGACGATAGCCCGGGAGTGGGAAGACCGCTGGCAGGAACTCCGCAAGGGCAGGGAGCCGTCGCGCCTGCATGTATGGCCAAAGGATTCCATCGGAGACGCCTTTGCACGCTATCGCCGCATGGATGCATGGAAGCGCAAGCCACCGCGCACCCGCGAGGATTGGGAGCGCGGTTGGACCTTCATCGAGCCGTACTTCGCCGACCTGCCGCCAGCCGACATCACCCTCGAGCTGCTCGACGACTGGTATGGCCGTCTGCTGCGGGTCAAAGGTGTCGACATCGCCTACCGTGCCGTAAAGACGTGGCGTTCGCTCTATAATGTCATGGCCGGCATGAAGCTATGCCCGCCCGGCTCCGACCCATCGCAGGCGATCCGCCGCCAGACGCCACCACCGCGCCACCAGACCTGGACGGCAGGCGAGGCGGTGCGCATGGTCAAGGGCGCCTGGCGCGCCGGCTACCGCGGACTGGCCTGCATCATCGCCGTTGCGTGGGACACGAGCTTCTCACCCGTCGACGTGCGCACGCTCAAACCGGCGCAGGCAATGCAGACAGCACAGGAATGGGGTTTTCTGATTGCACGCAGCAAGAGTGGCGAGGCGGCTTTCGGCACGCTGTCGTCACGCACGCAGCGCCTGGTGCTGGCCTATGTCGAATCACTAGGCGTCACCCTGCTTGACGATGCGCCGATCTTTCGCTCGCGCGGTTTCGCGCCGGGCCTGAAGGGCGGCCGGCCGCGCGCCGGCGTGCCTTACACGAAGGATTCTCTGGTCGACGACTTTGCCGATCTGCGCACGCTGGTATTCGGGACATCGGAGAAGCGGCGGCTGATGGACATGCGGCGTTCCGGCGCGGTCGAGGCGAATGCCGGAGGCGCGTCGGTCGAGGCAATCTCGGCCAAGATGGGCAATTCGATCGACGGGAACAAGGCGCTGCAGAAGACCTATATGCCGGTCAATCTGGCCGCCGTCCGCTCAGCCGATGCCAGCCGCCGCAAGGGCAGAAAGCTGCTTGGCCTGGAACGGAACGAATACAGAAAGTTGAAACTCTCCGGAGAATGAGAGTTGAAACTTTTCAAGGGGCGGTAGCTAACCCCTTGAAATGAATGGCGCGAGTGACGGGGCTCGAACCCGCGACCTCCGGCGTGACAGGCCGGCACTCTAACCAACTGAGCTACACCCGCGCATTGGACGAGCACGTGTCAGCCGTGTTCGTCGTTGGGGCGGTGGATAAGGGGTTCGCCACCGGGTGTCAAGCGCAGCTGGACAGCATAAACGCAAACAGGAGATGGTTTTTTGACAGGCGGCACTTTGCCCGCGAAAACCAGTATGCGGCTAAGCTCGCAGCTGTTCATTTGGTCTTGCGAAGCCGGTTGCGACCGCTTAAAGGTCCGGCCGGAGCGGGCGATTAGCTCAGTTGGTAGAGCGCTTCGTTTACACCGAAGATGTCGGCGGTTCGAGCCCGTCATCGCCCACCAAGATCCCGGATTCCGGGCGCGGCCTCAAAGAGCCGCCCCCCCTTTCATGCCGGCACCAGTCTACTTCCTGATGTAGCAGGTCTTCTTCGCACGGGGAGCGGGATCCTCGTCAAAGGCATCGTTGCCGCAGCGCACGCCGTTCCTGAAAACGCCTTGCGTGAACCGACCGCGCGCTCCGTATCTGACCACTTGGCGGCCACGGAAATCACAGAACTGATTCTCCCGGGCGCAGGCCACCCATCTGCCGCGGCCCTGGCCGTAATCATCATCGCCGTAATTGTCGCCGTCGTCGTCATTGTCGCCATAGTCGTTACCGCCCCCGCGCTTCACGATATAGCAAGCCTTGTCGCGGCCGGGCGCCGGGTCCCCAAAGACGCGATTCGTACACGGCACGGCACGGCGATCGAAGAAGCGGGAGGTGGTCTGGCCGCGCGCGCCGTAGACCACTTCCGAGGGGTAGGGCAGGCGGCACGTGCCGCCTTCATCGGCGCATTTCTGCATGCGCTGGGCCGACGCGGTGGCGGGGAAAAGGATAGAAACTGACGAGGCCAGGCCGACCAGGCAAATGAATGTAAACGTCATCCGGATCAAAGCAGTGAAGGTTTTTGACATGATTTTGTCTCCCGTTCGATTCGACCAGCATGGTACAGCTGCCTTGTTAAATGCACGATGAATGAAAGCCCTCGCGGAGGCAGCACAATGATCGACCATCCACGGCGGCTGATGTTACAGCTGCTATTGGCATTGGCAATCTCTGGTATTGGGCGCTTCGCCTATGCGGGGAATGTGGGCGACGGCGTCGACCAGCCCGCCGCCAAGGCAGCCTTGCTCAAGGCCTATCCCGGCCTTTTCACCATTTCGGGCAATGTCCTGACCTGGACCGACGGCACCACCATGGTGTGGAACGACGGCAAGGCGCGCGACGCCGACGCGCTGCTTGAGAGCCCCGACATCGAAGACATGTTTCGCTACGTCTATCCCAGAGCAGCCGAGGGCGCGCTGGTCCCGGCGGAGGATTTCGATCCCGGCCGTATCCGCAATGAACCTTTCTTCGAGAAGCTCTACGGGGCAAGTGCCGCCGAGGTGGGCAAGCACATCGCCAACGTCAAATGGTTGCCGAAGCTCGGCAAGAAGACCGTGCAGGTCACCAGGATTTTCGGCATCAACGACCGGCTGGGCAAGGTCTCCGCTGCGCTTGAGGCGATGCCCGCGGAGCTGAGCCGTTACGGGCTCAAGCCCGGCGGCGGCTTTGTCTGGCGGCCGATCGCCGGCACCGACCGGTTGAGCGTTCACTCGTTCGGAGCGGCCTTCGATATCAATGTCGGCTTCTCCGACTATTGGTACAACAACAGGAACAAAACCAACCCGAAGGCCCACATTCCCTTCAAGAACCGGATTCCGCTGGAAATCGTGGAATTGTTCGAGAAAAACGGCTTCATCTGGGGCGGGCGCTGGTATCACTACGACACCATGCACTTCGAGTACCGGCCTGAGTTGCTGCTGTACAAGAAATCCGGCTGATCACGGCGGCAGCAGCCGGAAATCCTTGCCTTCGGGGAGCAACTGGCCGCCGTCGACGACGATGGTGGTGCCGGTGATGTAGCTGGCATCGTCGGAGGCGAGGAACAGGAAGGCGTTGGCGACGTCGCGCGGACTGCCGAGGCGTCCGAGCGGGATCGAATCCTCCATGTTCTTGATGTAGGCGGCGCCGCGATGCAGCTCGATCGCTTCGGTCAGGATGTTGCCGGGCTCGACGCCGTTGACGGTGATGCCGTAGCCCGAAAATTCCAGCGCCGCCGAGCGGATGAAGCCGTTGATGCCGGCCTTGCTGGCGGCATAGTGGCCGTGGCCGGGGCTGGTGACGTGCGGACCGGTGATCGACGAGGTGTAGAGCATGCGCCCGTAACCTTGCGCCTTCATCGGCGCCAGCGCCGCCAGCGTGGCGTTGAACGTGCCGCGCAGATTGACCGCCATCACCCGGTCCCAGTCGTCCGGGCTGGTGTTTTCGATCAGCTGCCAGGGATAGATGCCGGCATTCTGCACGACGATGTCGAGGCGGCCATGGCGGCTCAGCGCCAGCGCCACCGCAGCTTCTGCATCGGCCATTTGCGAGATGTCGGTGCGAATGAAATCCGCGCCGAGCTCGTCCGCGGTCGCCTGGCCGGCTTCGGCCTCGCTGTCGGCCAGGACCAGCCTTGCGCCTTCCTCGGCAAAGCGCAGCGCAATGCCCTTGCCGATGCCGCGCGCGCTGCCGACGATAAGCGCGACCTTGCTTTCGAGCCGTCCTGTCATGCCAGCCGTCTCCTATGCCAGTCTTTGGCGAATGGTTTGCTTGAAGGCGTCGAGCAGCACGGCGGCGAGCACCAAAAGGCCGTGGATCACCTGGGTGAAATTCGCCGGCAGGCCCATCAGATTGATCGCCGTGTTGATAGAGGAGAGCAGCAGCACGCCGGCATAGACCCCGGGCAAGGTGCCGACGCCGCCTTTCAGGCTGACGCCGCCGATGACGACGGCGGCAAAGGCGTTGAACAACAGCCCGGTCCCGAGATTGGCGGTGGCGCCCGAGGTGCGGATGGCGAGCAGCCAGCCGGCGAGGCCGGCGATGGCGCCAGCCAGCACGAAGGCGATGATCAGGTTGCGGTTGACGCGGATGCCGGCGCGGAAGGTCGCTGTCTCATTGCCGCCGATCATTACGAGGTGGCGGCCGAACGGCGTCTTGGCCATGAGCAGCGAGAACAGGACGAAACAGGCGACGGCGATCCAGGCGGTCAGCGGCAGGCCGGCCATTCGCTGGATGCCGAACCAGCGGATGGCCGGCGCCAGATCCTGTGCCGAGCGGCCGCCGGAAATCACCAGCACCAGGCCGCGCACCCAGATGTAGGACGCCAGCGTAATGATAAAGGCGCTCATCTTCACCTTGACCACGAGATAGCCGTTGAAGGCGCCGATGAGGCCGCCGACGGCCAGCGCAACCAGCAGCGAAACCGGAACCATCAGCCATTGCGGATTGAGCTGTATGCCCATGCCGATGCCCGATGAGCAGAACAGGATGCCGACCGCCATGGCGCTGAGTGCGGCTACCGATTCCACCGACAGGTCCATATGGCCGGCAATGATGACCAGCGACAGGCCGATCGACATCACGCCGAGAACGCTCGAGGCCTCGATGATGTTGGCGAAGATGCCGAGCTGGAAGTAGTTGGGGACGAAGACGGAAAAGACAACCAGCACAAAGATCAGCATGAACCAGACGAGGTTGTCGAGGACGAACTCCAGGGCTTTGCGGCTGCGCGGGTTCATGGGCTGATCCGGTTGGCGCCCCCGAGAAAATCAGGCTGAGAAATCAACTCGATTTCGTCGGGTTCAGGCGCGGGTTTAGGTTCGCCACGGTGTCCTGGGACGCGGCGTCGTGAATGGGCAGGCTCCGGGCCGCAATGGCCCGGAGCGCTTCGCTAGGCGACTATTCGACAGACTTGATCGTGTCCGTCGGCGGCTTCTGGTTGCCCCAGAAGGCCGGATTGTCGACGTTTTCCTTGGTGATGGCGGCGCCCGGGATCTTGATGTTGGGGCCCCAGCTCTCCTTGGTCACGGTCGACTTCAAGCCGAGCACGTCATACTCGCCAGGCTTGATTTCCTGCTTGCCGGCGATCTTGTCCATGAACATCGCCACGGCCGCGGCCTGCGCGTAGAGCGGCTGCTCGACTTCGACATTGAGCCAGCCCTTGCGGATCAGGTCGAGACCGACCGGAGCGCCGTTCGAGCTCATCAGCATGACGTCGCCCGGCTTCTTGCCGGCGGCCTCGAGCGAGGCGACGGCTGCGACCGACAGGTGCGCGGCATGGCTGAAGATCAGGTCGATGTCGGGGTTGGCGAGCATCTGGTCGGCAACGATCGTGCCGGCGTTGCTGGCTTCCCATTGCATGGCCGGCAGCGAGATGATCTTGACGTCAGGAAACGCCTTCAACTTCTCCTCGAAACCCTTCTGGATGTCGAGCGTGTAGGGATCGCCGGGATCGCCGAGCACCTGCAGGATCTTGCCCTTCACAGAACCGTTCTTGGCGGTCAGAAGCTTTTGCGCCTGCTCGGCGGCGACGTAGCCGATCTCGACCGTGCCCGCCACCGAGGTGAAATCGGACGGGGTCGAGGTGATCTGGCGGTCGAACTCGGCCACCGGGATGCCGGCTGCACGCGCCGCTTCGATGGACGGCTTCAGCGCGTTGAAATCGACGGCGGCCAGGATGATCGCCGCCGGCTTCAGCGCAATGACGTCGTTCATCTGCGATTGCTGCGCGTCGGTCTTGTTGTCGGCGTTGAGTGTTTTCACCTCATAGCCGACCTGCTTGAGGAACAGCTCCAGCGCGCTCACCGAGCCGGTCTGGAATTCATCGAGCAGGGTCGGGACCATATAATAGACGGTTCCCTTGGTCTGGGACATTGCCGGCGTGAGCGAGGCAAGAGCCAGTGCCAGGATACCGAAGACAAGAACCAGTATTCGCTTCATGTCGTTCGCTCCTCTTTTATACCGGACCCCTCTTTTGTCCCTCAACCTGCCGGTCCGGCACCGGCAAGCGTCTCACCGGTGATCATGTTGATCACCGCATCGGGACTTGTTTTGTTGCGTGCGACATCGCCGGCCACGACGCCTTGCCGGATCACCACGATCCGGTCGGCGACCTGGAAGGCCTGTTGCATGATGTGGGTGATGATGACGACGCCGATGCCCTGGTTGGCCACCTGGCGGATCATCTCGAGACCGCGCCGCGTCTGCTCGACGCCGAGGGCCGCGAACGGCTCGTCAAGCAGCACCAGCTTGCCGCCCCAATGGACGAAGCGGTTGAGCTCGATGGCCTGGCGTTGGCCGCCCGAGAGATGCTCGACATTGGTGCGCAGCGACGGGATGCGGGTGCCGGCACTGGCCAGCGCCTTGCCGACGACGGCCTCCATGGCGCGCTCGTCGAGGATGGGGACACCGAGAACCTTGCGGGTGATTTCGCGGCCCATGAAGAAATTGGCGACGACGTCGACATTGGTGCAGAGCGACAGGTCCTGGTAGACGGTCTCGATGCCGGCAGCCTTGGCCTCGGCCGGCGTCTTCGCCAGAAACTCCTTGCCTTCGAACAGCATGCGGCCGGAGCTCGGCTCGAGGCCGCCGGCAATGATCTTGACCAGCGTCGACTTGCCGGCGCCGTTGTCACCGAGCAGCGCCACGACTTCGCCCTTGCCGATCGAGAAGCTGATGCCCCTCAGCGCATGGATGGCGCCGTAATTCTTGGTGACGTTTTCGAGTACCAGCAGCGGTTCGGTCATGCCGCCACTCCCTTGCTGTGCATGAGGTCGGACCGGCGCTCGCGCTCGGCAATGAACATCTGGCCGAAGCGCGGCGACAGCACGCCCGAAACGGCCAATGCGGCAGCGCCGCGCAGCACCGAATGCTTGCCGCCGGTCGCCACCGTCACGCGCGGTGTCTTGCGGTCGCGCCGCGCCGAGACCGAATTGGGAAGCTGTCCCGCCGCGCCGACCAGCTTTTCGAGCAGGTCGGTGGGCGCAAGCCCGCCGAGGATGACGGTTTCCGGGTCGAACACATTCTCGATGGTGACGATGGCGTTGCGGAAGATCGGCGCGATCTCGGCCACCCAGGCGGCGTCGCTGATGTTGCGGCGGCGACGTGCTTCGAGCGAGAGATACCGTTCGAGGCAGCCGCTGTTGCCGCATGGGCAAGGCTCGCCGCCCGGAACGGCAGGGATGTGTCCGATTTCGCCGGCATTGCCCCAGGCGCCGCGCATCACCGCGCCGTCATGTACGATGACGCCGCCGAGGCCGACGCCGAAATAGAGGTAGTAGTATTCGGAATAACCGGAGCCGAGACCGTAAAGCCGTTCGCCCATGGCCGCCGCCGCCATGTCGGTTTCGAAGAAGGCCGGCAGCCCGGTCGACGCCGCCAGCCGTTCCGGCAGCGCGACATCCTTCCAGCCGGCCATGGTCGTCGGGCCGACGAAGCTCATCGACTCCACGCCGAACGGTCCAGGCAGCGCCATGCCGATGCCGAGCACGCGCCCGCCGGGCCGCAGCGCAGTCAACTCGGGCACCATCGCGCCGATCAGCTCGAAGGCATGGTCGGGCGTCGCATGCGGCGCCTCGCGATGCATGCTCTCGATGACATCGCCGCTGAGATTGATGAGCGCCGCGTCGATCCCCAGCGGGGTGAGGTGGACGCCGACGGCGTAGCCGCCCTCGGGGTTGATCCTGAGCGTCGCCGGCGGCAACCCGCGTCCGCGCGGCTCTTCGCGCAGCGACAGCACATAGCCATGCTCTTCGAGTTCGCGAACGATGGTCGATACGGTCTGGACGGTGAGGCCGACCCGGCTGGCAATGTCGCCGCGAGCTATGGGACCGTGAAGGCGGATGGACTCCAGGACGATGCGCCGGTTGTAAGGCCGCCCGAACTCCTGATTGGTCCCCCGCAGTGCCATGTCCCGCGCCCCTTAGGAAGGCCAAGACTTGCACAGGCAATTTATTCAGTCAAATGGAATTCAAAAATAATTCGCGACGGTTCCCGGGCGCGGTGCAGGACCTGTCCCATTCGTCGCGCTGGCTGATTGCAGCCGGGCTGAAACCACCGCAATGGTGAATGACGTCAGGCGGGCGTGGGGCTCGCCGGCCAACAATCCAGCAGGAAAACCGATGATCGAATTGCCTTTTGCGCGCGATGAGTACCAGCGGCGGCTCCAGAAGATCCGCGCCGAGATGGCGGCGCGTGGGCTCGAACTGCTGGTCGTCAACGATGTCGCCAACCAGCATTACATCACCGGCTATGACGGCTGGTCGTTCTACACGCCGCAGGTCGTGCTGGTCCCGATCGAACACGAGGCCGAGCCGGTCTGGATCGGCCGCGCCATGGATGCGGCAGGCGGCTTGCTGACGGCCTGGATGAAGCCGGAGAATGTTGTCGGTTTTCCCGAGGACCATGTCCAGCGCGCCGATCGCCATCCGATGGACTGGATAGCGGCCTGGATCGTCGCCAAGGGCTGGGGCGCGAGACATATCGGCGTCGAGCTCGAAGCCTATTATTTCTCGCCGAAGGCGCATGCCCGGCTGGTCGCCGGCCTGCCCAATGCGAAATGGCACGACGCCGATCTCCTGGTGAACTGGATCCGCGCCGTGAAATCCGCGCCGGAAATCGCCTACCTGCGCAAGGCGTCGACCTTGGCTGAAGCAGCTGTTGCGCGGGCCTTCGAAGTCATTGCGCCAGGTGTGCGCGAGTGCGATGCGATTGCCGCGATCCAGGCGACGCAGATCGCCGGCAGCGCGGACTTCGCCGGCGACATCACGGCACTGCCGCCGACCATCCTCGGCGGCGAGAATGCATCGGCTCCGCACATCATGTGGAGCGACCGGAGGTTCGGCAAGGACGAGGCGATCGCGCTCGAACTCGCCGGCGTTTGCCGCCGATATGCCGCAGGCCTCGCCCGAACGATGCAGCTCGGCAAGACGCCGGCCCGTGTCGCCGACACCGCAAAGGCGGTGATCGAAGGCATGGATGCGGTGCTCGACGCGGTCAGGCCGGGGACCACAGCCGAAGCGGTCGAGGCCGCATGGCGCAAGGTTATCCAGCGCTACGGGCTGAAGAAGGAATCGCGCATCGGCTACTCCATTGGCGTCGCCTATCCCCCGGATTGGGGCGAGCACACGATCAGCCTGCGGCCCGGCGACAAGACCGCGCTGCAACCCGGCAATGTCGTGCACTCCATTCTTGGCATGTGGATGGATGGCTGGGGCATCGAGATCAGCGAGACCATTCTGGTGACCGAGACCGGCCATGAGACGCTAACCAAATTCCCGCGAGACATCCATGTCAAATCCTGACCGGTCAGCCACGACGGACGCCACCGCGACCCGCCTGACGCATCTGCTCAATATTGGATCGTCCGGCGCTCGATCAGCACCACAAGACAAAACAGGACGATCGACAGGCCCGATGACAGCACGATCGCCGCGTAGAGGCGGTCCGACTGGTAGTTGAAGGACGCCTGGATGATCAGCACGCCAAGTCCTTGGTCGGAGCCGATCCATTCGCCGACAATGGCGCCGATCACGGCGGTGGCCGAGGCAATCCTCAGCGATGAGAACAGCATCGGCAAAGCGCGCGGCAGCCGCAGGCTCCAAAACACTTCTGGGCGCGTGCCTCAGAGGGTTTCCAGCTTGCAGAAACTTCACGCCGCAGGGCGTGAGTCAACGATCACGACGCCGGAGCACGCGATGTCGGATTGCCAAACAACAGGATGGTACAACGGGTGAAGGAGGCGGGGGCGTGCAACCAGCCGCCTGGCTTGACCCTACAGATACTGCTCGACCTTCTTGCCGACGGTCAGGAAGCGCAGCGGGTCGATGGCCTCGCCATTGTGGCGGACCTCGTAGTGCAGGTGCGGGCCGGTCGAACGGCCGCTGCTGCCGGTTTTGCCAATGATGTCGCCGGCGGCGAGTTTTTGGCCGACGGCAACGTCGATCTCGCTCAGATGGCCGTAGCGCGTGGCAAAGCCGTTGCCGTGATCGACCTCGACCATGCGGCCATAGCCGCCGTTCCAGCCGGCCTTGGTAACGATTCCGGCCGCCGTGACCTTGGCTGCCATGCCGACCGGCGCGCGGAAATCCATGCCCGAGTGCAGGGCAGCGGTGCCGAGGATGGGGTCAGTGCGTACGCCGAACGGGCTGGTGACGGAGTGGCCCGGCGCCGGGTTGGCGAGCGGCAGCCGCCGCGCCTCTTTCTTCAACTCGTCGAGCGTATCCAGCGCCTCGTCCAGTTCCTTGACCTTGCTGTCGAACATCATCGAGCTGTCAAGCGGGATCAGCGGTCCGCCGACATCGCTTTCGTTTTTGCCGAAATCGCTGTCGACCGGCAGACCGGCCGCTTCCAGCGCCTGGGTGATGGCATCGGCGTTCTTGTAGGCGTTGTCGGCCAGGGTTTCGATGCGGGTGAGTTGCTGGCTCTCGATAGCCTTCAGTGAATCATTGATCGAGACGAACAATTTGTCGGCGCGGTCCGCAGCCGTTTCGCTGGGCAGCGGATCGGAACGTGTCGACCACAGCGAGAATGGCCTGGTGTCGCCCGAACCAAGGCTGGCGACCGAATAGGCGAGTGGCTCGCCGCCAGTCAGTTCGGCATGTTCGTCGGGTTTTGTTGTCGCTGCGGCATCAGCGGTTGGCGGCGTCCCGACTTCGTTTTCGGCCCGCTCGAGAATCGGGCCGAGGCGGCCATGGCGCTGGCTGAGCTGGCTCTGCCGCTCGATCAATTCGCTGACCTTGGTTTCCATCAGTTTTTGGTCGAGAAGCTGGCGGCTGGTGATGCGGTCGACCTGCGCGCGCAATGCGGAAATGCGATCTTCATAGGCCTGCTGCATGCGCGCCTGCCGGGCCGTGGTGGCGCCGATCAGATCGTCGCGCAGTACGAGATAGGAGGTCGCCAAGAGATAGCCGATGGCGATCGCCGCCAGTGCCGAGCCGAGAAAGGCGACGAGCCACGGCCGGATGGTGAAATGCCGTATTTCATTGCCCCGCGCAATGATGACCGTATGCGGCTCCTTGCGCCTGCCGAAGACCGCTGACTGACCGGTTAGGTTCACGGGACCAAGCTTTCGTTACGACACCAACGAAGCCCGATTACACATTATTAGGGTTAACAAAGTTTTGCCGTCGCGGGCGCGCTAGTGACCAACGGTGTCAGCCAACCGCATATATGTCTTATGCCCCTAATGCACTGCGCGGCGTTGGCCAGATCGGTGGCGCCTCAGAGCGCGCGGACCGCCTCCAGCACTGCTTCGGCATGGCCTTTCACCCGGACCTTGCGCCAGATCCCGGCGATCCGCCCGTCCTTGCCGATCAGGAACGTCGCCCGCTCGACGCCCATATAGTTGCGGCCATACATCGTCTTTTCGACCCACAGATTGTAAGCCTCGATCACCTTGCGCTCCTCGTCGGCAACCAGGTCGACGGTGAGATCGTATTTGGTTTTGAACTTGTCGTGCTTCTTCACGCTGTCCGGCGACAGGCCGATCACCACGGCGCCGGCCTTTTCGAACTCCGGCTTCAGCTGCGAAAAGCTGATCGCCTCATTGGTACAACTTGTGGTGTCGTCCTGCGGATAGAAATAAAGTACAACGGGCTTCCCCCGCATCGAGGCAAGGCTGATCGAGCCGCCGCCGTCGCGCGGAAGATCGAATTGCGGCGCAACGTCGCCAACGTCGAGATCAGCCATATCGATGCCCTTGTTTGAGGTTACGCGGCCCTAAATCAAAGAGATAGAGCATGATGTCTGGACAAACGGAAACCGTTTGTCCGAGAAAACCGCCTCACACTTTTCGGCATCATGCTCTAGCCTGCGTCGTTATAGTGTCGGGCGGGGATTCGTCCACGATCGAATTCGCACAACGGAAAATTGCGTGGATCAGGAAGAACCGCAGCACGAGAAAATCCGGTTCAGGCGTGACGAGATCACCGACCTGGGGGCTTTCCCGTCCGCTTGCCGCGTGCCGCCGCTCGGCAAGGCACGGATCGGCCGCGGCTTTCGCATCCTTGCCCGGCTGTTTGCCGGCATTGGAGCCCTTGTGCTGCTGGCGGCGGCCGCCGTCTACGTCATCGGCGCCACCGGCATCGGCAGCGAACGGCTGCGGTTGGAAGCCGAAACGGCGATCGAGAAACTGGCCGGTTTCGACGTCAAAGTCGCCGTCGGTCCTGCCAGCCTGACACTTGACGGATCGAGCTTCATTGCGCTGCAGGTCAAGGATGTCAGCGTCGAGACGGCCGACGGCAAGCCGATGGCCGATGCCGGGCGCGTCCGCTTCGGCATCCGGCTGGTCCCGCTGCTTTCGGGCGAGGTTCGGCTGACCAGCGCCAGGATTTCCGACGCCCATATCGTCACCGCGGCAATGCCGTCGGGTGGTGACTGGATAGCGCGCCTGCGCAATCAAGACGGTCTCATCGATCCGGAAAAACTGGCCGCCGTCGTCTTCAGTGACGTCAATCGTGCACTCGATGCCGTGCGCGAGGATTCGATGCGCCGCATCGATCTCAAAAATGTCGCGTTCGAGCTGCCCGAGGCCGGATCGGTCAAGCTGGTCACGATCGCCAACGCCACGGTGCTGCAGTCAGGCCCCGGCAGCATGGAGTTCTCGTCCGAGGCGGATGTCGATGGCCGCGCGCTCACCGTCACGGCCACCGCCACCCGCGATACGAGCTCGATGCGCGTTACCGCCTTGAACGCCGCCATCGACATGGCGGATGTCGCGGAGACAACGCCGGCGGCCGGCGGGCGAACCGGCGCGATGGCTTTGAAGCTCACGGGATCCGAAGGCTCGGGCGAGACCGATTCGCGGCTGACGGGCTCGCTGTCGCTAACCGGCTCGGTGCTCGACCTCGGCACACGCGGGCTGTTGCCGGCCGATGTCGATGTCGACGCCGCCCTTGTCTCCGGCTCCAACAAGATCGATGTCGGCAGGCTGGTTCTAAAGACCGGGCGCTCGGCGTTCAATTTCGCCGGCTCGATCGGGCCAAAGCCGTCGACCGGCGCGGCCGGCGAGGAGCCTTCCTATCGTTACGACATGACCAGCGACGGCTCGACGCTGGCGCCTTCGGAATCGCCCGAGCCGGCGCTAAATTTCTTCGCCCGCATCGCCGGCGTCTATCAGATCAAGAGCCGCAAGCTTGTCGCCGACCAGATCGGCATCAGGTCGGGATCGGGGAGCGAAGTGCTGGGAACCGCTGCGGTTTCCTTCATCGACAACGGACCGCCGGGTATCTCGGTGTCGCTCAACGTCCACGACATGGCGGTCTCGCACGTCAAGCAATTGTGGCCCTGGTTCTCGGCCAAGAACGCGCGGCTGTGGGTGCTGCAGAACCTGTTTGGCGGCCGCGTCGTCGATGCCAGCCTGCAGTTCCAGGTCGTGCCGGGGCGTCTCGGCAACGGCGTGCCGCTTTCGGCCGACGAGGTGTTCGGCCGCTTCCAGGTCGAGGGCTCGCGTTTCGACACCGCCGGCCGCATCCCGCCGATACGCGATGCCGTCGGCGTCGTTTCCTTCCACGGCAACGATGTCGACGTCGCGCTGTCGTCGGGCAGCGTCTATATGCCGAGCGGCCGCACCGTGGCGGCAAGCAATGGCACACTGTCGGTAAAGGCGGCAAACCACCCGCCGGTGATCGGCGCGCTCGACATCGACGTCGCCGGTGAGGCGCCGGCCATCGCCGAACTTGCCTCCTACGAACCGATCAACGCCATGCGCCATGTCGGCATCTTGCCGGACGACCTGTCGGGCACGGTGACCGGCCACGTCAAGGCCGACATTCCGTTGCAATCCGGCGTCGACACGTCGAAGCTCGATTGGCTGGTATCGCTCGACTACAAGGACCTGTCGCTCGCCAAGCCGTTCGAAGGCCAGATGGTGACCGATGCCGACGGATCGATCGAAGTCGGGCCTGACAAGGCGGTGATCTCTGCCAAGGCGCGGCTGAACGGCATTCCAGCCGAGCTCGATCTGGTTGAGCCGCTCAGGGATGGCGGGCCGCCGCGCAGCCGCAAGGTGGCGCTTGTGCTCGACGACAAGACGCGCGCCATCGCCATGCCTGGCCTGTCGCCGCTGATTTCCGGCACCATCAAGGTGGCAATCGACAAGAGCGGCGAAGGCGGCAGCCAGAACGTCGACGTTGACCTGACGAGCGCCAGGCTGGACATTCCCTGGGCAGGCTGGAGCAAGGGGCCGGGCATTGCCGCCAATGCCACTTTTACCATGAGCAAGTCCGGCGATACCACGACGCTGTCTGACTTCGACCTCGACGGAAAGAGCTTTTCGGTCGAAGGCGATGTCGTCCTGGTCAAGGGCGCGCTGTCTTCGGCCCGCTTCAGCAAAGTCGCCTTGAACCGGGGCGACGATGTCGCCGTGACGGTGAAGCGGTCGGGCAAGGGCTTCGCAGTCGATGTCAGCGGCAACGCGCTCGATGCCCGCTCGCTGATCAAGCAGTTCACCTCCGATGTCGATACCGCCACCAAAACCACCGGCACGGACGCGGTTTCGGTTAGCGCCGACGTCAATTCGCTAAGCGGGTTCCATGACGAGGTCCTGTCCAATTTGAAGCTCGACTACAGTGCCGCCGGCTCCAGGGTGAACAGGCTCAAGGTCAGCGCCGCGGCAAGTTCCGGCGCCGCCATCACCATCAGCAATACGGCAGGCAATGGTGCTCGCGCGCTCACCATGAAGTCGGCCGACGCAGGCGCCATATTGCGCTTCCTCAACATCTACGAGCATATGGAAGGCGGATCGATCACGCTGGCGCTCAGCGGCGCAGCCGACGGCCCGATGCGGGGACAGGTCGATTCGAGCAACTTCTTCATCGTCAATGAACCGAAGCTTGCGTCCATCGTATCGACTACGCCAGCCGGCGACAGCCGCAGCCTGAACGAAGCGGTCAAGGGCAAGATCGACACATCGCGGGTAAAGTTCGAGCGCGGCTTTACCGAGATCGACAAGGGGTCGGGCTATTTGAAATTGGCGAATGGCGTGCTGCGCGGCCCGCGCATCGGCACCACCTTCCAAGGCACGCTCTACGACCAGAACAACAATATGGACATGACCGGAACCTTCATGCCGGCCTATGGCCTCAACCGCATCTTCGGCGAGTTGCCGTTGGTCGGCGTTCTGCTCGGCAACGGCCGCGACCGAGGCCTGATCGGCGTCACCTACCGGCTTAAGGGCAACGCCAACAAGCCGGTGCTGGACATCAACCCGCTATCGGTAATCGCGCCGGGCATTTTCCGGTCGATCTTCGAGTATCGCTGAGGATCCCAGAAGACGGCTCAGGCAGGCCGCACAAGCACGTGCTTTTTCTTGCCCACTGAAAGCTTTGCGACGTTTTCCGGACTCAAATCCTGAGGCGTCACCATCCGCCGGTCGTCCGCCACCGGCTGGTCGTTGAGGCGCACGGCGCCGCCCTGGATATGCCGGCGCGCCTCGCCGTTCGACCCGGCAAGGCCCGCGGTGACCAGCAGCGACAGGATGCCGATGCCAGCTTCCAGCGCTGCGCCATCCACCTCGACGCTCGGCAGGGTTTCGGCCGTCACGCCTTCCTCGAACGTCTTGCGCGCGGTTTCCTCGGCCGCGAGCGCCGCCTCGCGGCCGTGCACGATGGCCGTGGTTTCTGTGGCCAGCACCTTCTTGGCCTCGTTGATCTCCGAGCCGCCAAGGGCGGCCAACCGCGCGATCTCCGAAAGCGGCAGCCGGGTGAAGATCTTCAGGAAGCGCTCGACGTCGGCATCCTCGGTGTTGCGCCAGTATTGCCAGAAATCATAGGGCGAGAAGAGGTCGCCGTTCAGCCACACCGCGCCCTTGGCCGATTTGCCCATCTTGGCGCCCGACGATGTCGTCAGCAGCGGCGTGGTCAGCGCATAAAGCTGCGGCGTGCCCATGCGGTGGCCGAGATCGACGCCGTTGATGATGTTGCCCCACTGGTCCGAACCGCCCATCTGCAGCCGGCAGTCGTGGCGGCGGCTGAGCTCGACGAAATCATAGCCTTGCAGGATCATGTAGTTGAATTCGAGGAAGGACAGCGACTGTTCGCGCTCGAGCCGCAGCCTGACGCTGTCGAAGGTCAGCATCCGGTTGACCGAAAAGTGGCGGCCGACATCGCGCAGGAACTCGACATAGTTGAGCTTCATCAGCCAGTCGGCATTGTTGACCATGATGGCGTCGTTGCCAGTGTCGCCGAAGCGCAGGATGCGGCCAAAAATTCGCTTGATGCCCTCGATGTTGGTGGCGATCGCCTCGGGCGTCAAAAGGCTGCGCTGGTCGTCACGGAAGGACGGGTCGCCGATCATCGAGGTGCCGCCGCCCATCAGTGCGATCGGCCGGTGGCCGGTCTCCTGCATCCAGTAGAGCATGGTCGCCGATATCAGATTGCCGATGTGCAGGCTGGTCGCCGTGGCGTCGTAGCCGACATAGGCGGTCACGGTTTCCTTCGCGAAAAGTTGATCCAGCCCGGTCTCATCCGAAATCTGGTGGATGAAGCCGCGCTCGCTCATGACGCGCAGGAAATCGGACTTGAAGGCGGGCATTGTTTCTTCCTGAAAGCGCCGGGTCCGAACGGCCCGGCATGGCCTGAACGCGGGCGTTTAGCATCCAAGCGCGTCAAGCAAAAGTGGTTTCCGATTTTGCGCCGGCATGGAGAGCCTATTCTGCACTGCCGCGCATGCTTGCTTCATCCTGTCGGCTGGCGTAATGAGGCGCCGCGCCAACGGGTTCGATCCGCTGGAACGGCACCGCACGGCATCCACCGAATGCCATATCTTGTGACAGAGCCCGACGCGATATGCCGGACGCATTGATATCCATCGTCATTCCCTGCCGCAACGAGGCGGCGAACCTGCCGCTGCTGATCGACGAGATCGAGGCGGCGATGACCGGGCGCGACTTCGAAATCATCGTCGTCAATGACGGTTCGACTGACGACACCGCTTCGGTGCTTGCCGCTGAAGCCGCCACACGTCCGTTTCCGCTTCGGCAGCTTCGGCACGAAAAATCCGCCGGCCAGTCGCTTTCGGTGCGCTCGGGCGCTTGGGCGGCGCGCGGCTCGATCGTCGCCACCATCGACGGCGACGGCCAGAACGACCCGCAATATATCCCCGTGCTGGTCGATGCGCTGCGTCGGGCAGGGCCCGATTTCGGCGCCGCGCAGGGGCAGCGGTTGAAGCGCCGCGACAGCAAGATCAAGCAATTGGCATCGCGTTTCGCCAACTGGCTGCGCGGCGCGATCCTGCATGACGACACCCGCGACACCGGCTGCGGCCTGAAGGCGATCCACACCGATATCTTGCGCAAACTGCCGTTTTTCGACGGTACGCATCGTTTCGTTCCGGCGCTTGTCATCCAGGAAGGCTACCGCGTCGTCCATTGCGACGTCGTCGACCGCTCCCGCCGCCACGGCAAGTCGAATTACGGCATCTTCGATCGCGGCCTGCAGGGCGCGCTCGATCTCGCCGGCGTCTGGTGGCTTCGGCGCCGGCGCCGCAGAATGCCAAAGGTAGAGGAAATCACGCATGGCTAACGTGTTTCAGGAATTGGCGACCTGGCTGCACCAGGTTTTCGTCAAGCAGTTCGACGCCTGGGTTCTGCTCGGCTTCGTTGCCCAGTTCTTCTTCACCATGCGCTTCCTGGTGCAGTGGATCGCTTCGGAAAAGGCCAAGCGCAGCGTCGTGCCGATCGCTTTCTGGTTCTTCTCGCTGTTCGGCGGCGGGCTGCTGCTCGTCTACGCCATCCAGCGTGAGGATCCGGTGTTCATCGCCGGCCAGGCCATGGGCATGGTGATCTATGTCAGAAATTTATGGCTCATCGCCAATGAGCGCAAGGCGGCGATGACCAAGGTCGACTGAGCCACCAGTCCCGCCAAATCCAGTCTGTCCGGTGTTGACCAGTCTGTCCGGTTTCGAAATGAGCAGGAACTACATCTTTCTCTTCCTGTTCAGCCTGATGATGACGGCGTCGGGACTGGCCTCTTTGCCGCCGCTCGACCGCGACGAGCCGCGCTTCGTCCAGGCGACCAAGCAGATGACGGAGACCGGCGACTATGTCGACATCCGCTTCCAGGACGCGTCGCGCTACCAAAAGCCGATCGGCATCTACTGGCTGCAATCGGCGGCGGTGACGCTGAGCGGCGAGGGGGCACAGGCGCCGATCTGGATTTACCGGCTGATCTCGGCGCTGGGCATCGCCATCGCCGTCGTCGCAATCGCCTGGACCGGGGCCAATCTGTTCGGCGCCAATGCCGGTCTTGCCGCCGGCCTGGTCATGGCGGCGATTTTCGCCACCGCCTTCGAAGGCCGTGACGCCAAGACCGACGCGATGCTGCTTGCCTGCTGCGTTCTGGCGCAAGGCGCGCTGGCGCAGATTTATCTGGCATCGCGCCGCAACGAGCCTGTCGCCGGCCATCTGCCGTGGATTTTCTGGGCTGCGCAGGGCGCGGCTATCCTCATCAAGGGGCCGATTGCACCGCTGCTGTCGGCGCTGACGGTGCTCACGCTGGTTGCTTTCGAGCGCGACTGGCGCTGGCTGGCGAGGCTGAAAGCCGGGCGTGGGCTGATTCTGGTGCTGTTGATCGTGCTGCCTTGGCTCGCCCTCATCACCTGGAAGAGCAACGGCGCCTTCCTGCAGCAGGCCGTCGGCAAGGATATGCTCGGCAAGGTCGCGCAAGGCGAGGAGTCGCACGGCGTTCCGCCGGGCTTCTACGTGCTGACCTATTGCCTGTTCATGTGGCCGTTCGGCCTTGTGGCGCTCGGCGCCGGACTGCAGGCGCTCAACCGATTGCGCGACGATCCGCGCCTGCGTTTCTGCCTCGCCTGGTACGTTCCGTTCTGGCTCGTCTTCGAATTGATCCCGACGAAACTGCCGCATTATGTGCTGCCGGCCTATCCCGGCATGGCCCTGCTCATCGGCTGGCTTTTGACGCTGACGCCGCAAGAGGCAAATGCGCCGCTCAGGCGCTGGCAGACATGGCTGTGGTGGGCGACCGCATTCGGCACCGTTCTGGTGACAGTCGGTCTCGCCGTGCTTTGCGTCGGTGCGCCGATCTATCTCATGAAGACATTTTTATGGTGGAGCGTTCCGGCCGCCGCGGCAGCATTGGGCGCCGGCTACCTCGCTGTTTCGCGCCAGACGCTGGTGCCGCTGGTCCGCATCGGCGGGGCTGCGGTTTGCGCCGGTATAACCTACGCCCTGCTGTTCGGTGTCATCGTGCCGTCACTGAAACCGATTTGGATGAGCCGGGAAATCGAGGCTGCGGTTCGCGCCGATCGTCCCTGTGAGATGAGCGTGCTCGCCTCCGCGCAATATCACGAACCGAGCCTGGTATTTCTGGTGGGCACAAAGACGGTACTGACCGATGTCGACGGGGTTGCGCAACATCTGCTTGGCGATCCGGCCTGCGCGCTGGGCCTGGCGCCGGTCGGCGATGAAAAACGGCTGGATGACCTGCTGGCAGGGCAAGGCAAGAAGGCCAGCCGCGTCGCCGAGATCGACGGCATCAACTATTCGTCAGGTGATAAATTGTCGCTCGGCCTGTACCGTGTGGCGAACTGATAGCTCTTCAATGATCGCGCCGAGCTCCGCATGTTGATGAAGTCGCCATCGCCGGCGCGTGCCGCTTTGCCTGCCATGCTCCGGCAGTCTGTCGCTAATTTCCGCGATACTTTCGGGATTGTACGGCATCGCCTGGCGACGCGCCCGGCGCGCTACCCGAAAATCCTGTGGTCGGTCTGGGTTGTGGCCTGGCTTTTGCTGACGATCGCGGTGTCGCTCCGTTTCGACCATCTTGCAGGGACCATGGCGAGGGAGTGGGCTTCAGGCTCGACCAATGTCTTCCGCATCGCCGAGTTTTTTACCTTCTTCGGCCTAGGCGGCTGGTATCTTGTCCCGTCGGTATTGGTGCTGATTGCCGCGAATCTGACGGATTGGCGCAGCCGTTCCCGGCGCGCGCGGATGACCTTCTACAACTGGACCTGCTTTGCTTTCATGGTGCTGGGTTCGATCGCACTCTCGGCCATGGTCGTCAACGTGCTGAAATATGGCGTGGGCAGAGCCAGGCCGATGAATTTCGACAAGCTCGGCGATCTGTCGCTGCATCCTTTTTCCTTGGAGGCGCGCTTTGCCAGCTTCCCGTCCGGCCATGCCACGACCATGGGCGTCATTTTCGGCATTGCACTGCTGTTGTTGCCCCAGCGCAGATGGGTGCTGCTGGCAGCAACCTTGTCGGTCGCATCGACCCGGATCTTTATCGGCGCGCACTACCCGAGCGACACTGTCGCCGGATTCGGCCTTGGCTGTGCTGTTGCCATCGTCTGCGCGATGGTGCTTGGCCGGCTGGGATGTATCTTCCGCTACACGGCGTCGGGGTTGCCGGTTGCAAAAACTACGTTCCGCCTATTCCGTCGGGCTCGCAAACCAAACCAAAACGATGCGCCGAGACAAGACGAATTTCCGCATTGGAGCAGCGCCGGCAAGCAACTGAATTGCTGACGCCTTTGGAACCATCTAAGACCACCCCAGCTAGCTGTCGATGCCACCCCAGCTCCGCACCAGCCGAGCCATGTCAGGCGCGCCGGCGGCGTCCTTCTCCAGCCCTTCGGCGACACCGACGCGGTCGGCGACAGGCCGGTTCTGGCTGACTTTCCACTTGCCGCTGATTTCGGCGATCTCGATCTCAAGCCCGACAATGCCCTTGATTTGCGACTGGATGAAGGTCGGCGGCGCATCGGTCACCGCCCAGGGTGCCTCGCGGGCGCCTTCCTGCGACAGCGTCAGCTCGGTGATCTGCTGTGCGATCCAGGCGGAATCCTCGATCACTCTGACGGTTCCTCGCACCTGGACAATGGCGTAGTTCCAGGTCGGCACGACCTTGCCGGTCTCGCGCTTGGTCTCGTACCAGGACGGCGTCACATAGGCGTCGGCGCCCTGGAAGACGACCAGCACCGGCGATGTCGGATTGTCGGCCAGCTGACGCCATTGCGGGTTGGCCCTGGCCAGATGGGCGCGCAGCCGGCCATTCGGCCCAACCTCTGCATCAAGCAGGAAAGGAATGGCATTGGCGACCGGGCCATCGGTGCCGTTGGAGATCAGCAACCCCAGCGGATGCGTCCGGATCAGCCCGTGCAGGACGTCCGGCCGCGTTTCCTGGAAATGGGGAGGCTGGTACATGATCGGTCATGCCTTCTTGCGCTGGCTGAACCGGCATTGTGCACCGTTCAGCCGAGCCGCGCCACATGTCAGGCTGGCTTCACCGTTTGGATCAGCCGAAATGGCATTGTCGCGCCCATGATGGGCACGACTGTGACGGCATCGGACCGGGAGTTTTTGTTTTGACGCAATTCCGGACGGAAAACCCGTTTACACTTTTCCTGGAATTGCTCTTAGCGCAGCCGCTTCGGCCGCGGATCGGACAATTCGCCGGCCAGCCGTCGGTCGAGATAGTCGGCGCATTCCTCGAGCAGCAGATCGGCGTCGTTGGCGAAGAAGTGGTTGGCGCCTGGCAAGGTCTTCTGCGTGATGGTGATGCCCTTTTGCGTGTGCAGCTTGTCGACCAGGCCCTGCACATCCTTGGGCGGCGCCACCTTGTCGGCATCGCCATGGATGATCAGACCCGATGACGGGCAGGGCGCCAGGAACGAGAAATCATAGGTGTTGGGCTGCGGCGCGATCGAGATGAAGCCCTCGATCTCGGGCCGGCGCATCAGAAGCTGCATGCCGATCCAGGAGCCGAAGGAATAACCGGCCACCCAGCAGCTCTTGGAATCCGGATGCAGCGACTGCACCCAGTCGAGCGCTGCGGCGGCATCCGACAATTCGCCGGTGCCGTGGTCGAATTCGCCCTGGCTGCGGCCGATGCCGCGGAAGTTGAAGCGAAGCGTGGTGAAATCGCGCTTCTGGAACATGTAGAAGAGGTCATAGACGATCTTGTTGTTCATCGTGCCGCCGAATTGCGGGTGCGGATGCAACACGATGGCAATCGGCGCGCTCTTCTCCTTGGAAGGCTGGTAGCGGCCCTCCAGGCGGCCGGCCGGACCGGTGAAAATGACCTCAGGCATGAAATACTCCAAATGGCATACGAATGCGCGGCGCCCGGAACAACTCTTTACTCTAGCCCCAGCCCTTCCGGGCCTTGACGCAGGGCAAGCGTCTTCTTAGAAGCTAGTTTAGAATTGTTCAAAACTGGATAGCCAGCCGTGACGGCCCGGCCATCCTCGCCGCAAGCCGCGTAAATAGGACGTCTTGCCTTGCAATTTCAAGGAAATAACGCGCTATCCTTGCGGAAAGGGTCTTGACGGGATCGATTGGGTGAAAATGGCCGCAGCACGCGCCTATCTCGACTACAATGCCAGCGCGCCGCTCATTGCCGAGGCGCGCGAGGCGATGATTACCGCGCTCGATCTCGTCGCCAATCCGTCGTCGGTGCATGCCGAGGGGCGCGCGGCGCGGCGCCTGATCGACACTGCCCGGCGCGATGTGGCGGCACTTGTCGGCGCCAAGGCCGAGCATGTCGTCTTCACCTCCGGCGCGACGGAAGCCGCATCGACGCTGCTGACGCCGGATTGGCGGATGGGCCGTGGCACGGTGCGCATGAGCCGGCTCTATGTCTGCGAGGCCGACCACCCTTGCCTGTTGAACGGCGGCCGCTTCCCGGCAACACAGGTTTCGCAGATCGGCGTCGACGCCGATGGCATCGCTGACCTCGCTCAGCTGACAGCCGCTCTGGCCGCGCATGACAAGGCCGAAGGCCTGCCGTTGGTCGCGATCCATGCGGCCAACAACGAGACCGGCGTCATCCAGCCGATTGATCGCATCGCCGCAATCGTCAAGGTCGTGGGCGGCATTCTGGTGGTCGACGCGGTGCAGGCTGCGGGCCGCGTTCCCATCGATATGTCAGCGGCTTACGCCGACTATTTGATTCTGTCTTCGCACAAGATCGGCGGCCCCAAGGGTGTCGGCGCCGTCGTTGCGGCAGCCGATCTGATGATGCCGAAGCCGCTGATCAATGGCGGGGGCCAGGAAAAGGGCCATCGCGGCGGCACCGAAAACCTGGCGGCCATCGCCGGCTTTGGCGCTGCGGCGCGGCAGGCTTTGGCCGGACTGAACCATGTCGATACGCTTGCGCACCGCCGCGACGAAGTCGAAACCATCATCAAAACACTGGTGCCGGACCCAGAAATCTTCGGATCCGGCGCGCCAAGGCTTGCCAACACGACATTCTTCGCTATTCCCGGCGTGAAGGCCGAGACGGCGCAGATCGCGTTCGATCTGGCCGGCGTGGCGCTGTCGGCGGGATCGGCCTGTTCGTCGGGCAAGGTCGGGCCGAGCCATGTGCTGAAAGCCATGGGTCATGGCGACAGCCTGGGCGCTTTGCGCGTGTCCATCGGTCGCGCAACGAGCGCCGGGGACATCGAACTGTTTCGTACGGCGCTGGCCGAAATCGCCCAGCGCCGGGCGGGCAGGGAACAAGCCGCCTGAAGGCGACAAAGAATTCAGGCCTCGCGGCCTGGTAGAGCCGTGCGTTTGCAAGTGGCCGGGTGAATTCCCGGCCGAGACGCACTATATGAAACTTACGCCGCCTTCGGCGCCTCATGGGCAGCCCTCGGCGATGCCATAGTTTGAAAACTGTCGGGCCTTGACCCCGGCGTGGATGGAGAACGCTTATGCCTGCTGTGCAGGACACGATCGATCGGGTCCGAAAGATCGACGTCGACCAGTACAAATACGGATTCCAGACAGAGATCGCGATGGACAAGGCCCCCAAGGGCCTGAGCGAAGACATTATTCGCTTCATCTCGGCCAAGAAGGATGAACCGTCCTGGATGCTGGAATGGCGTCTGGAAGCCTATCGGCGCTGGTTGACCCTGGAAGAGCCGACCTGGGCGCGCGTCCATTATCCGAAGATCGATTTTCAGGACCTCTATTACTACGCGGCGCCCAAGAGCACGCCCGGCCCGACCTCGCTGAGCGACGTCGATCCCGAGCTGTTGAAGGTCTACGAGAAGCTCGGCATTCCGCTGCGGGAACAAGAAATCCTCGCTGGCGTGCAGAAGACCGACGTCTCCGATCTCGAGGAGCCCAGCGACAATGTCTACAAATCGGGCCGTGTCGCGGTCGACGCGGTGTTCGATTCCGTTTCCGTCGTCACCACGTTCAAGAAGGAACTGGCGCAGGCCGGCGTCATCTTCTGCTCGATCTCGGAGGCCATCCGCGAGCATCCGGAGCTGGTGCAGAAATATCTCGGCTCGGTCGTGCCGACATCCGACAATTTCTACGCCACGCTGAATTCGGCTGTCTTCACCGACGGCTCGTTCGTCTTCCTGCCCAAGGGCGTGCGCTGCCCGATGGAGCTGTCGACCTATTTCCGCATGAACGAGAAGAACACCGGCCAGTTCGAGCGCACGCTGATCATCGCCGAGGAGGGGGCTTACGTCTCCTATCTCGAAGGCTGCACGGCGCCGCAGCGCGACGAGAACCAGCTGCATGCCGCCGTCGTCGAACTGGTGGCGCTCGACGATGCCGAGGTCAAATATTCGACGGTGCAGAACTGGTACCCCGGCGATGCCGAGGGCAAGGGCGGCATCTACAATTTCGTCACCAAGCGCGGCGACTGCCGCGGCCACCGTTCGAAGATCTCGTGGACGCAGGTCGAGACCGGTTCGGCGATCACCTGGAAATATCCCAGCTGCATCCTGCGCGGCGACGATTCCTCCGGCGAGTTCTATTCGATCGCTGTGTCGAACGGCTACCAGCAGGTCGATAGCGGCACCAAGATGATCCATCTCGGCAAGAACACGTCGAGCCGCATCATCTCCAAGGGCATTGCCGCCGGCTTCTCGCAGAACACCTATCGCGGCCAGGTCTCGGCGCACCGCAAGGCGACCAACGCCCGCAACTTCACCAATTGCGATAGTCTCCTGATCGGCGACCAGTGCGGCGCGCACACCGTGCCCTACATGGAAGCCAAGAACTCGACGGCGCAGTTCGAGCATGAGGCGACGACGTCAAAGATTTCCGAGGACCAGAAGTTCTACGTCATGCAGCGCGGCATCCCGGAAGAGGAGGCGATCGCGCTGATCGTCAACGGCTTCGTCAAGGATGTCATCCAGCAGCTGCCGATGGAGTTCGCGGTCGAAGCGCAGAAGCTTATCGGCATCAGCCTCGAGGGCTCGGTCGGCTGACCGGACAATATATCCAGGAAAGAAAAAATGCTTGAGATCAAGAACCTGCATGCCCGCATCGTCGATGACGGCACCGAGATCATCCGCGGCCTGAACCTGACGGTGAAAAACGGCGAGGTCGCTGCCATCATGGGTCCGAACGGCTCGGGCAAATCGACGCTGTCCTACATCCTCGCCGGCCGTGAGGACTATGAGGTCACCGAAGGCGACATCCTCTATAACGGCCAGTCGATCCTCGAAATGGATCCGGCCGAGCGCGCCACCGCGGGCATCTTCCTCGCCTTCCAGTATCCGATGGAGATACCTGGCGTCGCGACCATGGAATTCCTGAAGGTGGCGATGAACGAGCAGCGCAAGGCGCGCGGCGAGGAGCCGCTAAAAATTCCGGAATTTTTGAAGCGGGTGAAAGAGGCGGCAGCCTCGCTCTCGATGGACATGGCGATGCTGAAGCGGCCGCTCAATGTCGGCTTTTCCGGCGGCGAGAAGAAGCGGGCCGAGATCCTGCAGATGAAGCTGCTGGAGCCAAAGCTCTGCGTGCTCGACGAGACCGATTCAGGCCTAGACATCGATGCGCTGAAGATCGTCTCGGACGGCGTCAACGCGCTGCGTTCGCCCGACCGTGCCATCATCGTCATCACCCACTACCAGCGCCTGCTCGAGCACATCGTGCCCGATAGCGTGCACGTCCTATACAAGGGCCAGGTGATCAAGTCCGGCGACAAGTCGCTGGCGCTCGATCTCGAAGCCAATGGCTATGCCGGCGTGATCGGCGAAGCCGCGTGAGACGCCAGAAGGCCATTTTATGCTGAAAGGCGGGGCAAAACTGATGAATATGCATACACAACCCCAGCGCACGCAGGCCGAAACGGCGTTGATCGACGCTTTCGGCGAGCGTCTGTCGTTGCTGCCGGGTGACGGCGCGGTGATGCTGAAGCGCGACGACGCCATCGAGGCGATCAAGCACGGGCTGCCGACGCGGCGCATCGAATCCTGGCATTACACTGACCTGCGCCGGCTGTTGACCGCGGTGCCGGCATTCGATCCGACGGCCGCCGCCAAAACGCTAACGCCCATCGTCGAAGGTTCCGCCGTGCTGGCGGTTCTGAACGGCGTCTCGAGTGCGAAATTCCCCGCGATCGAGGGCGTGACGATCCAGCGCCTGTCGGAAAAGCTGACCGACGGCTCGATTGCACCCGGCCTCGAGCCCTATGGCAGCGATGACGCCATCGGCGCGCTGAACACTGCTTTCGTCGCCGACGGCTATTTCGTCGACATCGCCGATGGCGCAGCACTGGAAAAGCCGATCGAATTGCAGAACCTGCAAGCCGGCGGACAGACCCATGTGCGCTTTCCCGTGCGTGTCGGCGCCGGCGCCAAGGCTGCGATCGTCGAGCGTCAGGCGGGCGAGGGCGCGGCTCTGGCCAGCTCCGTCAGCCAGCTGGTGTTGGGCGAGGGCGCCGAGGTGACCTGGCTGATCATCCAGGAACAGCCGGAAACGGCCACCCATCTGGCGCAGTTCAAGGCGCATCTCGGCAAGAATTCGAAGCTGACGCTGTTCTTAATGAATGCCGGCGGCAAGCTTGTGCGCCAGGAGATCGTGGTGAAGACCACGGGCGAAGGCGCCGATTTCAAATTGCGCGGCATCAACCTTCTGGCCGGCGACACCCACACCGACGTGACCATGGTGCTCGACCATGCCGTGCCGCATACGACATCGACGGAAGTGATCCGCAATGTGGTGACCGGCAAGGCGCGCGGCGTCTTCCAGGGCCGCATCAACGTCCACCAATACGCGCAGAAGACCAACGCTAAGATGGCCTGCAACACGCTGCTTTTGTCGGATGATGGCGAGTTCTCGACCAAGCCGGAGCTGGAAATCTTCGCCGACGACGTCATCTGCGGCCACGGCGCGACCGTTACCGAGATCGACCACAACCATCTGTTCTACCTGATGGCGCGCGGCATCGACGAGAAGAGCGCCCGTGGCCTGCTGGTCAAGGCGTTCGTCGCCGAAGTGATCGAGGAACTGGACGACGAAACCATCGTCGAGGCCCTGGAAACAAGGCTGGACGACTGGTTCGTGGCCCATGGGTAAGCACCTCTTTCCCTTCTCCCCTTGTGGGGTCCGAAGGACGGGCGAGGCAAGTGACTCGCCCCGGGCGGTGGCCGAGCGAAGCTCGGTCGGATGAGGGGTGCGTGACGAAGTGAGGCGGTGCCTCAAGAGAGCTTGTAATGGACCAGAAGATCGAAACAACCCCATACGACGTCGAGGCGATCCGCCGCGACTTCCCGATCCTGTCGCGCGAAGTCTACGGCAAACCGCTGGTCTATCTCGACAATGGCGCCTCGGCGCAGAAGCCGCAGGTGGTGCTGGATACGATCCAGCACGCCTATTCCCAGGAATACGCCAACGTGCATCGCGGCCTGCATTTCCTGTCGAATGCCTCAACCGACGCCTATGAGAAGGCGCGCGAGACGGTGCGCCGTTTCCTCAATGCGCCAAGCACCGACAACATCGTCTTCACCTCCAACACGACAGCCGCCATCAACACCGTCGCTTACGGCTATGGCATGCCCAATATCGGCGCGGGCGACGAGATCGTGCTGTCGATCATGGAGCACCACTCCAACATCGTGCCGTGGCATTTCATCCGGGAGCGGCAGGGCGCCAAGCTGGTCTGGGTGCCGGTCGACGATCTCGGCATCTTCCACATCGAGGACTTCGAAAAGCGCCTGACCGACAAGACCAAGCTCGTCGCCATCACGCATATGTCGAACGCGCTGGGCACGGTAACCCCGATCAAGGAGATCGTGCGCATCG
Source organism: Mesorhizobium sp. M0062 (assembly GCF_040323125.1). Taxonomy (NCBI): domain Bacteria; kingdom Pseudomonadati; phylum Pseudomonadota; class Alphaproteobacteria; order Hyphomicrobiales; family Phyllobacteriaceae; genus Mesorhizobium; species Mesorhizobium sp. M0062. The sequence goes on along the minus strand of NZ_JAMYUO010000005.1, from coordinate 210,953 downwards.
CGCATTCGCGTGGAATTCCCGTACTTGTCGACGGCAGCCAGAGCGCCGTGCACATGCCGATCGACGTCCAGGACCTCGATTGCGATTTCTTCGTCTTCACCGGCCACAAGGTCTACGGGCCCTCCGGCATCGGCGTGCTCTACGGCAAGAAGGACATTCTGCAGGGCATGCGCCCCTTCATGGGCGGCGGCGAAATGATCGAGGAGGTGACTGAAGACATCGTCACCTACAACGAGCCGCCGCACCGCTTCGAGGCCGGCACGCCGCCGATCGTGCAGGCGATTGGCCTGGGTGCAGCATTGGAATACATGGAAAAGGTTGGCCGCGAGCGCATTGCCGCCCATGAGGCCGATCTCAAGACCTATGCGCATGAACGGCTGCGCGCCATCAACTCGCTGCGCATCTTCGGCGACGCGCCGGACAAGGGCGCCATCATTTCTTTCGAATTGCAGGGCATTCATGCCCATGACGTGTCGATGGTGATAGACAGGCAGGGTGTTGCCGTCCGCGCGGGCACCCATTGCGCCCAGCCGCTGTTGAAACGCTTTGGCGTAACCTCCACATGCAGGGCATCGTTCGGCATGTATAATAACAGGGCCGAAGTCGACGCTTTGGCCGATGCGCTGGAAAAAGCGCGCAAGTTCTTCGGGTGACAGGTTCTTTGGATGACGACCATGGATGATGCGAGCCACACCACCGCGCCGGAAGCAGCCATCAATCCGCTGGTTTCCGCCTCGGCCATTCCCGCCGACGAGCTGGCGCGGCTGACCGACGACATCGTCTCGGCGCTGAAGACGGTCTATGACCCGGAAATACCGGCCGACATCTATGAGCTCGGCCTCATCTACAAGATCGACATCGAGGACAACCGCGCGGTCAAGATCGACATGACGCTGACCGCGCCCGGCTGTCCGGTGGCCGGCGAAATGCCCGGCTGGGTGGAAAACGCCGTCGGCGCCGTCGAAGGCGTCTCTGGCGTCGAGGTCAACATGACCTTCGACCCGCCCTGGTCGCCCGACCGCATGTCGGAAGAGGCGCAGGTGGCGGTGGGCTGGTACTAGGTTGACTGAGGTTGGTGCACTTGCACCAGTGGTAAAACTTCACCATTTTAGGTGAGGAATCATTCGGCAGGCCTTGAACCTGCATGGGATGGAAGAGGAAAGAGAATGGGACGCTTCGCCGTCATCACGATGACCGAAAAGGCAGCCGACCGGGTGCGCGAGATCGTCGCCACGCGCGACAATGCGCATGGCATTCGCCTCGGCATCAAGAAGGGCGGCTGCGCCGGCATGGAATACACGGTCGACCTGGTGACCGAGCCCAACACCAAGGACGACCATATCGAACGCGACGGCGCGCATGTCTATGTCGCGCCCGAGGCTGCCCTTTTCCTGTTCGGCACCGAGATGGATTTCGAGCAGACCACGCTGCGCACCGGCTTCACCTTCCACAACCCGAACCAGAGTTCGGCCTGCGGCTGCGGCGAATCCGTCGAACTGAAGCCCGCCGACCTGAAGGCGCTGGCTGAGGCGCGCGCTTCGGCCTGATCTTCCTTATCCCCGTTCACGGGGAGGTGAGGAATGGTCCGCGCAGCGGGCGAAAAGCCAATTGCTTGGCTTTTCGAATGACGAACGGCCCGAAGGGCCGGGTGAGGGGCAGTGCTAACCATCGCAAGTCGCGCTCCGAGCCCTCACTTCACCCACATCTTCGTCCGCTTGTGCCAGTCGGCGATCGATTCCTCGGGATAGACGTCGAACGCCTTGTCCTTTTTGCCGATCACCGGCTCGACCCAACTCGCCTTGTATTTCAACATCAGATGCACCTTCTCCGGCGGCTTCGGCAGCTCGCTGTCGATTGCCGAGGCGAAGGGGTGGACCAGGTCCGGCCATGTCGGATCGTAGAGCCAGAGCGCCGAACCGCACTTCTTGCAGAAATTGCGCTCGCCCGTCGAAATCTCACACTTTGGATGCTCGTCGTCCGCGATCTCTGCCTGGTAGACGCCGAGATTGCGCTTGCCCTTGATTTTCAGCGTCTTGTAATCGGCGCCGAGATTGATGGCGAAGCCGCCGCCGCCCTGCTGCTTGCGGCAGATCGAGCAGTAGCACAGCATGAACGGCACCGGCGTGTTGCTCTCCACCTCGAAATGGACGGCATCGCAGCGGCAGGATCCCTTGAGCAGCAGCGGCATGACAAAACTCCGACGGATGGCTCTCAACTTGCCAGCATGGTTTTTGGTTGCAGCCATGGCAAGCCCGGTGACATGATTGCGGCATGGACAATGAACGCATCGAAGAGCTGTTCGAAGGCCTCGGCCCGGTCAGTATCCGAAAACTGTTCGGCGGCAAGGGTATCTATTTCGACGGCGTCATCGTCGCCATCGTGCTGCGCGGCGAATTGCTGCTCAAGGCTGACGAGCAAAGCGCGCCCGATTTCGAAGCCGCCGGCTGCAAGCAATGGACCTATACCGGCACCCGCCACGGCAAGCTGGTTGCGATGCCGTACTGGAGCATTCCCGACGACGCGTTTGATGACCCTGACGAGATGAGGGTGTGGGCGCGCCGGGCGTATGAGGCGGGACGCCGGGCGGGGAAGTAGTAACCCTGGGGCATTTCTCATGGCTATGTTCATCAGACCAGAGCGACCTGACGATAAGCAGACCATTCACGACCTGACCATCGCGGCTTTCGAACCCACGCCGTTCAGCGATGGTTCGGAGGCTCCGATCATTACCAAGTTGCGGAATGATGGTGATCTGACGGTTTCGCTTGTTGCCGTCAGAGGTGGAGACATCGTGGGGCACGTAGCCTTCTCGCCAGTTACGGTTGGAGTTGAAAGCGACGGATGGTACGGGCTTGGTCCGGTATCTGTGTGGCCGGATAAGCAGCGGCAAGGCATCGGAAGTGCATTGATCAACGAGGGGCTTGCGATCCTCAAGACGAACGGAGCAAAAGGCTGCGTCTTGATCGGTGATCCAGCCTATTACGGGCGCTTCGGCTTCAGAAGCGACGGCAATTTGAGCTATCAAGAACTGCCCGCGCAATATGTGCAATCACTCCCCTTCCAGAGCGAGCCCGCGACCGGGCAGCTGAAATTCAGCCCTGCATTCGACCGGTAGGACAGATTCAAAGCCGAGGCGATTGGTTTTGACCCTACAGCGCCGTCGCAATCCTCGCCGCCAGCCGCGCATTGTTCTCGACCAGCGCGATGTTGGTCTTCAAGCTCCGGCCGCCGGTCAGTTCGAGGATTTTGCCCAACAGGAAGGGCGTCACCGCCTTACCGGTCACATTCTGCACTTCCGCCGCCGTCTGCGCGGCCTCGATATAGCCGGCCATCTCGTCGGCCGGGATTTCATCGTCCTGCGGCACCGGGTTGGCGATCAGCATGCCGCCGACCAGGCCAAGTGCCGCCCTGGTCTTGTAGAAATGCGCGATCTCTTCCGGTCTGTGCAGGGTCAGCGGCGCGCGGAACGGCGAATGCCGCGACCAGAAGGCCGGCATCGTCTCGCAGCCATGGCCAATCACCGGCACGCCGCACGTCTCCAGCACTTCCAGCGTCTTTTCGATGTCGAGGATCGCCTTGGCGCCGGCCGAGACGACGATGACCGGCGTGCGCGCCAACTCGTCGAGATCGGCCGAGATGTCGAAGCTCTTTTCCGCGCCCTTGTGGACGCCGCCAATGCCGCCGGTGGCGAACACCTTTATCCCGACCATGTCAGCGGCGATCATGGTGGCGGCGACCGTGGTGCCGCCGGTGCGGCCTTGCGCCACCGCAAAGCCGAGATCGGCGCGCGACAGCTTCATGGCGTCGCCGGTCAACGCCAGCGACTCGCGCTCGCCGTCGGAAAGCCCGATCTTGATGCGGCCGGCGACCACGGCGATCGTCGCTGGCACCGCGCCATTGTCCAGGATTATCTTTTCGACATTGGCGGCCATGGCGCCATTGTCGGGGTAAGGCATGCCATGGGTGATGATGGTGCTTTCCAGGGCCACGACGGGGCGGCCAGCGGCGAGCGCCTCGGCCACGGGCGCGTGGAGGTCGATGAAGGGGCGGGCGCTTTGCGGTGTCATGATGGTCTCCGATCCGGAGATCCGCGCGTCCGCTTGGACGTGGCGCTCCGGCAATGGCAATTGGCCGCCCTCATGCCATTTCCTGCGCGTCGGGCACAAGAGCCAGTGCCTCGGTGAAGGTCGCGGCGGTGAAGGCCGGCACGGCATCCGAACTTTCGATGGCGAGCGTCGCCGCGGCAACGCCTTCGCGGAGGGCCTGGCGCAATGCCAGGCCGCGCAGCAGGGCAGCGATGGTGGCGCCGGCCAGCGCGTCGCCGGCGCCGGTGACGTCGGCGACTTTTCTCGGCGCCGGCGGCAGGATAGAGAAGGCGCCGGCTTCGTCGAATCCCAGCACCGGGCCGTCGCCCGCCGTCACCACGCCACTGGTGAGGCCGCTGCAGCGCAGTCCGTCGACGGTCTCGCGCTCGGTGGCATTGGCATCGACGCCGGCCAGCACCATGGCCTCGCGCCGGTTCATGAAGACCTGCGCGAGTTCCTTCAGCACCGGTATCAGCCGCACCACCTTGGCCGGCGAAATGGCGATGGCGAACACCGGCTTGCCGGCGGCGAGCCCCACCAGCCGCTCCAGCGCCGTTGATGGCAGATTGGCGTCGCAGAGCACCGCATCGGCCTCGGCGACCACCTCGCGCACCTTGGAGCGGCGGATCTGCTTGGGGAACGCCAAATCGTAGAGCGCCATATCGGCAAAGCCGGTGATCAGCTCGCCGTCGCGATCGATCAGCGCCGTGTAGCTCGGCGTCGTGCGGTCGAGGAAAACCGCCGACAGGTCGGCAATGCCGGAGTCGGCGATGGCGCGCGCAACCGTCTCGGCCGAGGCATCGCCGCCGCGCACCGACAAAAGCGAGGCCGAGACGCCGCGCCGCACCAGGCTGCGCAGCGCGTTGAAGACGCCGCCGCCGACATCCTCGCGCATCGTGCCGGGGTTGGACGCCGCGGGCACGTACGTGCCCGACACCTGGCCGCGGCGATCGATATGGGCGCCGCCCACCGCCAGTATCTTTGCTGATTTCACCATAACGGCGATATGACCTTTGTTATTCGAGCCGCACAAGCGCTACGCTGTGCGGCGGAGCTTCGCAGGCAAGCCGGCGATTCGGCCGATCGAAACAGCCGGCGCGTCTGGCCCAATGGTGGATACATCCGGAAACGAAACCATGAGACAAAAAAAGAACAAATCCGGATAAAGGTTGCTTTTCAGATATTTGACCCCTCTTGCCAAACGAGAACAAAAGTAGTACAAAATGGGCAGGGATTACGGATTGTCCGGCCTTCATTGACGACCAAGGGGTGATGTATCATGGCTCAGAATTCTTTGCGGCTTGTAGAGGACAAAGCGGTGGACAAATCAAAGGCTCTGGACGCGGCGCTGTCGCAAATCGAGCGCGCCTTCGGCAAGGGCTCGATCATGCGGCTTGGCGCCAACGAGCAGGTCGTCGAGATCGAAACCGTGCCGACCGGATCGCTGGGCCTCGACATCGCGCTTGGCGTCGGCGGCCTGCCGCGCGGCCGCATCGTCGAGATCTACGGGCCGGAAAGCTCGGGCAAGACGACGCTGGCGCTGCACACGGTGGCGGAAGCCCAGAAGAAGGGCGGCATCTGTGCCTTCGTCGATGCCGAGCACGCGCTCGACCCGGTCTATGCCCGCAAGCTCGGCGTCGACCTCGAAAACCTGCTGATCTCGCAGCCCGACACCGGCGAGCAGGCGCTGGAAATCTGCGACACGCTGGTGCGTTCCGGCGCCATCGACGTTCTGGTGGTCGATTCGGTGGCGGCGCTGACGCCGCGCGCCGAAATCGAAGGCGAGATGGGCGATTCTCTGCCCGGTCTTCAGGCGCGTCTGATGAGCCAGGCGCTGCGCAAGCTGACCGCCTCGATCTCGCGCTCCAACACCATGGTCATCTTCATCAACCAGATCCGCATGAAGATCGGCGTCATGTTCGGTTCGCCCGAAACCACGACCGGCGGCAACGCGCTGAAATTCTACGCTTCGGTGCGCCTCGACATCCGCCGCATCGGCTCGGTCAAGGACCGCGACGAGGTCGTCGGCAACCAGACCCGCGTCAAGGTCGTCAAGAACAAGCTGGCGCCGCCCTTCAAGGTGGTCGAGTTCGACATCATGTATGGCGAGGGCGTGTCCAAGACCGGCGAACTGGTCGATCTCGGCGTCAAGGCCGGCGTGGTCGAGAAGTCGGGCGCCTGGTTCTCCTACAATTCGCAGCGTCTCGGCCAGGGTCGCGAAAACGCCAAACTGTTCCTGCGCGACAATCCCGACACGGCGCGCGAGATCGAACTGGCACTGCGGCAGAATGCCGGGCTGATTGCCGAGAAGTTTCTCGAAAATGGCGGCCCCGAGCGCGGCGAAAGCGACGACGGCTTCGAGGAAGAATCCGGCGCCATGTAGGGCACGGCCAGAGTTCGGCCATAAATCCAGTCCATTATCCGATGCTTAAGTAACCGAGTTCTTTAGTATTGCGTTTCAAACCGCCGGCCTTCGCGCCGGCGGTTTTCGTTTTTGGGCAGCGTGAAGCCGGCTTGGCAGTTGCCGGATTGGCCCAATTCCGTGTTTCTGGACAGGGTGGGGCGTGCCCGCTAAAAGGCCAAGTCAATCTTCTAAAAAGCAGAGACCAGTGTCCGCCGGCCGTGCCGGCGGTTTTCGCGAAAAGGCAGCACTCATGAGTGGCGTGAACGAGATCCGGTCGACATTCCTCGACTATTTCCGCAAGGAGGGCCACGAGGTCGTGGCCTCGAGCCCGCTGGTGCCGCGCAACGACCCGACGCTGATGTTCACCAATGCCGGCATGGTGCAGTTCAAGAACGTCTTCACCGGCCTGGAGAAGCGGTCCTATTCGCGCGCCACCACTGCGCAGAAAAGCGTGCGCGCCGGCGGCAAGCACAACGACCTCGACAATGTCGGCTACACCGCGCGCCATCTGACCTTCTTCGAAATGCTCGGCAATTTCTCCTTCGGCGACTATTTCAAGGAGCGCGCCATCGAACTGGCCTGGAACCTGATCACCAAGGAGTTCGGGCTGAACAAGGACAAGCTGCTGGTCACCGTCTATCACACCGATGACGAGGCGGCCGGCTTCTGGAAGAAGATCGCCGGTTTCTCCGATGACCGCATCATCCGCATCCCGACCTCCGACAATTTCTGGGCTATGGGCGACACCGGACCGTGCGGGCCGTGCTCGGAAATCTTCATCGACCGTGGCGAGCACATCTGGGGCGGCCCTCCCGGCAGCCCGGAGGAGGACGGCGACCGCTTCCTTGAATTCTGGAACCTGGTGTTCATGCAATATGAGCAGGTCACCAAGGATGAGCGCATCGACCTGCCGCGGCCGTCGATCGACACCGGCATGGGCCTGGAGCGCATGGCCTCCATCCTGCAAGGGGTGGAGAGCGTCTTCGAGACCGACCTGTTCCGTCATCTGATCGATGCGGCCTCGTCAGCGCTCGGGCAGGGACCCGACAAGGAGACGGTCGCCTCCTTCCGCGTCATTGCCGATCATCTGCGCTCGTCCTCTTTCCTGGTTGCCGACGGCGTGCTGCCGTCGAACGAAGGCCGCGGCTATGTGCTGCGCCGCATCATGCGCCGCGCCATGCGCCATGCGCAGTTGCTCGGCGCCAAGGAGCCGTTGATGTGGAAGGTGGTGCCGGCGCTAGTGCGTGAGATGGGCCAGGCCTATCCCGAACTGCTGCGCGGCGAACAGCTGATTACCGAGACGCTGAAGCTCGAGGAGACCAGGTTCCGCAAGACGCTGGTGCGCGGCCTCGGCCTGCTCTCGGAGGCGACGGATACGCTGCACGCCGGCGATATGCTGGATGGCGAGACGGCGTTCAAGCTCTATGACACGTACGGCTTCCCGCTCGATCTGACGCAGGACGCACTGCGCCAGCGCAACATCTCGGTCGACCTTGCCGGCTTCACCCATGCGATGGAGCAGCAGAAGGCCGAAGCGCGCAAGCATTGGGCTGGCTCCGGCGACGCGGCCACCGAGACCATCTGGTTTTCTGTACGCGAGAAGGCCGGCGCCACCGAATTCCTCGGCTACGAGACCGAACAGGCGGAAGGCCTCATCCAGGCCCTGGTCAAGGACGGCAAGACAGTCGATAGCGCCGGCAAGGGCGACGCGGTGGCGGTGGTCGTCAACCAGACGCCGTTCTATGGCGAGTCGGGCGGCCAGATGGGCGACACCGGCATCATCTCCGGCGAAGGTTTCTCGATCGAGGTTTCCGACACGCAGAAAAAGGCCGACGGCCTGTTCGTGCATCTGGGCAAGGTGACGAACGGCACGGTCAAGCCAGGTGCAGCCGTCGAGCTGAAAGTTGACCATGCGCGCCGCACCCGGCTGCGTGCCAACCATTCGGCAACGCATCTGATCCATGAGGCGCTGCGCGAGGTGCTGGGCACCCATGTCGCGCAGAAAGGTTCGCTGGTCGCGCCCGAGCGCCTGCGCTTCGACATCTCGCACAACAAGCCGATCTCGGCCGAAGATCTCGAAGAGGTCGAGCGCATGGCCAACGAAATCGTCGTCCAGAACAGCCCGGTGACGACGCGGCTGATGTCGGTCGACGACGCCATCGCCGAAGGCGCCATGGCGCTATTCGGCGAAAAATACGGCGACGAGGTGCGTGTCGTCTCGATGGGCACCGGCGTGCATGGCGCCAAGGCCAATAGACCCTATTCCGTCGAACTTTGTGGCGGCACCCATGTTCGGGCGACCGGCGATATCGGCCTGGTCCGTGTCGTCTCCGACAGCGCAGTCGCCGCCGGCGTGCGCCGCATCGAGGCGCTGACCGGCGAAGCCGCACGAAAATATCTCGACGAGCAGGACAGACGCCTGAAGGCGACGGCCGCTGTGCTGAAGATCTCGCCGGCCGACGTGCCGGCGCGTGTCGAGACGCTGCTCGAGGAGCGCAAGAAGCTCGAGAAGGAGCTGAGCGAAGCGCGCAAGAAACTGGCGCTGGGCGGTGGTGCCGCGGCCGATGCTCCGGCCACCACCGAAACCGTCGCCGGTATCGGCTTCCTCGGCAAAGCGGTTTCCGGCGTGTCGCCGAAGGATTTGAAGCCGCTGGCCGATGCCGGCAAGACTTCGCTCGGCTCAGGCGTCGTCGTCTTCGTCGGTGCGGGCGAAGACAACAAGGCAAGCGTCGTGGTCGCCGTGACGGACGATCTCGTCGGCCGCTTCAGCGCTGTCGATCTTGTGCGCGTTGCCTCGGCCGCATTGGGCGGGCAGGGCGGTGGCGGACGGCCCGACATGGCGCAAGCCGGCGGCCCGGACGCCTCCAAGGCCAATGATGCGATCGCCGCGGTGAGGGCGGCGCTGGAGGCGGCCTGAAAGCCACCCTATGCCTGATCTGGTTTTGTGTGCGGCTTTCCGGCCTTCGCCGCCGTGCTTGCCATTCTGTGGCTGATAGTGGCAAGCCGGCAATCAGCTCTTAGACGGTCCGTCTAGCTAGTTCTTTTCGCCGCCTTCAGGGCGCGCGTCATTCTGCTGGAATCGCCCCAGGTGGACAGCCAGATCAGCACGTCCGCGGCCATCGAAATCAGCGACCGTAAAAAGTTCAGCGCCGGGCCGGGCGATTTCAGCTGCTCTTCGGCGTGATGAAGATGGGCGAGCTCTTCCTCGCGGATCGCCAGGATGATGCCGTGCAAGTCGTGGTCGCGGTTGGCGAGAAAAAACAGCTGATCATCCAGATGGCGGTGCGCCGCCGCTTCAACAGCCGCCGTGCAGGCCCAGATGCCTTGCGGACCAATCAGGGCGGTCACAAAACCCAGCAGCCAGCCACCCCAGCTCCAGAATTGCATCACCCGGCACGGTCGCGCCTTCCGCGCCGGCATGGCGGCACGGAAGGCGGCGCAATGCGTGCGCTCGTGCCCGAGCATCTCCGACAAGGATGGCACGCAATCCGGCCAGAAGCGCCTGGCGACAAGAATCTGCGCCGAATAGATCCTGATCGCACCGAACTCACCGGCGTGGTTGACCCTGACAATTCTGGCGATGGTGAGCGCGTCCTGGCGAGATGGGTCAGCCATGGCCCGAACCCATATCAGCCCGCCGCCAGGCTCGGACGTTTTGCGATGCCGTCCCACCAGGCCTGGATGTCGGCGAACGCCGCAAGCAGCTTTTGCCCGTCGGCGACCTTGACGAAATAGGCGATGATGGATGCCGCATGCAGGTCGACCAGCGTCAGCTGGTCGCCGAGCAGCCACGGCCCGGGAGGCTTGAGTGCGGTGAGCACCCGCAGCACCGTTTCCGCCTGGCGCAGCCCGTTGGCGACCAGTGCCTCGTCTGGCGCTTCCTTCTCAAGCCGCTCGACGGCGACGTCCCAGACCATCGATCTGTAGGCATAGGCGTCGAGCATGCCGATGATCTGGTTCATCGTTGCGCGGGTGCGGGCGTCTTTTGGCTGCAGTGCCGGGCCGTCGAACGCCTCGTCGACATAGCGGGCGATTGCGCTGGTTTCGAACAGGCGAAACCCGTCATGCTCGACGGCCGGAATGCGGCCGAAAGGGTGATGCTCGAAGTACCAGGCGGGAGTGCCCTCGGCGGCAAAGACATCGACCGGCACAAGGTCGTAGTCGATGCCTTTTTCCGCCAGCACGAGGCGGACGATGCGCACATAGACGCTGTAGTCCGCCCCGTAGACGACCGGCTTGGCCATGGCTGCCGGCTTACGCCATCGCCTTCTGCAAATTCTCGTCGATCTTGTCGAGGAAGCCGGTGGTCGACAGCCATGGTTGGTCGGGACCGATCAAGAGCGACAGGTCCTTGGTCATGAAGCCGCTCTCAACCGTCTGGATGCAGACCTTCTCCAGCGTGTCGGCAAATCGCTTCAACTCGGCATTATCGTCGAGCTTGGCGCGGTGGGCGAGGCCGCGCGTCCAGGCGAAGATCGAGGCGATCGAATTGGTCGAGGTTTCCTCGCCCTTCTGGTGCTGGCGATAGTGGCGCGTCACGGTGCCGTGCGCGGCCTCCGCTTCCACCGTCTTGCCGTCCGGCGTCATCAGCACGGAGGTCATCAGGCCAAGCGAGCCAAAACCTTGCGCCACCGTGTCGGACTGGACGTCGCCGTCATAATTCTTGCAGGCCCAGACGTAGCCGCCAGACCATTTCAGGGCGGAGGCCACCATGTCGTCGATCAGCCGGTGCTCGTACCACAGCTTCTTCGCCTTGAACTCGGCCTCGAATTCAGCCTCGTAGACCTCCTGGAAAATGTCCTTGAAGCGGCCATCATAGGCTTTGAGGATGGTGTTCTTGGTCGAGAGATAAACCGGATAGTTGCGCAGCAGGCCGTAATTCAGCGAGGCGCGGGCGAATTCCCGGATGGAGTCGTCGAGATTGTACATCGCCATGGCAACGCCGGCGCCGGGTGCGTCGTACACGTCATGCTCGATCACCTTGCCGTCCTCGCCGACGAACTTGATGGTCAGCTTGCCCTTGCCGGGGAAGCGGAAGTCGGTGGCGCGATACTGGTCGCCGAAAGCATGACGGCCGACGATGATGGGCTTGGTCCATCCCGGCACCAGACGCGGCACGTTCTTCATGATGATCGGTTCGCGGAAAATGGTGCCGCCGAGAATGTTACGGATGGTGCCGTTCGGCGACTTCCACATCTTCTTCAGCTTGAATTCCTCGACGCGCTGCTCGTCGGGCGTGATCGTCGCGCATTTCACGCCAACGCCCCATTTCTTGATGGCATTGGCCGAATCGATGGTCACCTGGTCGTTGGTGGCGTCGCGGTGCTCGACGCCGAGGTCGTAATATTCGAGCTTCAGGTCGAGATAAGGGTGGATCAGCTTGTCCTTGATGAACTGCCAGATGATGCGGGTCATCTCGTCGCCGTCGAGCTCGACGACCGGGTTCGCCACCTTGATCTTCGCCATGAAAAGAATGCCTCGCTTTTGGGGAACTAAACGGCCTTGCCCGCATGGCTTCGGCCGGGGATGCGGAGCGTATATCAAAGCCTATTTGGCCGCGCAAACGCCGATCCGTGCAGAATGGGTCGTCTGTGCCGCGACCGGTGTTTTGCAAAAGCTTCATTTTGCCGAGCGGATGTGGCAGGGAACGCTGAAATGCCGCAAACAGCAGTTCATTGAGATCATGTCCGCCGTCGGTCATCCTGAAAACGCATCCGCCGCCGGGCCGGCGATCATCCTGGTCGAGCCGCAGCTCGGCGAGAATATCGGCATGGTTGCGCGCGCCATGGCCAATTTCGGCCTTGCCGAACTGAGACTGGTCAACCCGCGTGACGGCTGGCCGAGCGAGAAGGCGCGCGCCGCCGCCAGCCGCGCCGACCATGTCATCGATTCCGTAACAGTGTTCGGCGATCTGGCGTCCGCCGTCGCCGACCTCAACTTCGTCTTCGCCACCACGGCGCGGGAGCGCGACGGCTTCAAACCAGTGCGTGGTCCGGTCGAGGCGGGCAGGGCGCTGAGGGCGCGTCAGATGGCCGGCCTGCGCACCGGCATCTTGTTCGGCCGCGAGCGTTTTGGGCTCTACAATGACGAGGTCGGGCTGGCCGACGAGATCGTCACCTTTCCGGTCGATCCCGGCTTTTCGTCGCTCAACATCGCCCAGGCCGTGCTGTTGATGTCCTATGAATGGATGAAATCCGGCCTGGAGGACGAGACGGCGACTAATTTCTCCAGTCCTGAAATGAAGCCGGCGAGCAAGGAAGAGTTGCACGGCCTGTTTGCCTATCTCGAAGGCGCGCTCGAAGCGCGCGGTTATTTCCGCCCGGCGCCCAAGAAACCCAAGATGGTCGACAATCTGCGCGCCGTCTTGACGCGCGCCGGTTTCGCCGAGCCGGAACTGAAAGTGCTGCGCGGCATCATCTCGTCGCTCGACCGGTTTTCGCCGGCCATGCCGCGCGGTGACGGCTCGCCGGGAGACGATCCAAGGCGTTTGCCGGCCGCTGCGCGAAAACCCCAGGCAGATAAAGAAGATTAGAAATCGCTAAGCTTCGAACGGCTGAAGTAACCGAATTTTATTTGCTTATCATCCATTGTTGTCAAAACGGTGGGGTGGCAGATGTTCACGTCCAAAATCGGCCGTATGCGCTTCTTCTTCTACTCCCTCGGCGTAGCCCTGCTCGAGGCCGTTCTTGCCGTGCTGTGCATCGTTGGCACGATCGGCTTTGAGGGGCTGGTCAACTCGGCGCCCGGTCCATCGCGGCAAGGGATGGCAGGCGCGGTTCTGATCGTTTCCCTCCTGGCTGTGGTCATGCGTGCCAACATCGCCTGGCGACGCAGCCGCGACGCCAACGGCAAAGCCTGGATCCTGTGGTCCTACATCGTGTTCTGCGCCATCTACGCCTTTCTGCAGGCAGGCACGCTGCTGGTCATCGATTTCAACAATCCGGAAAGCACGTCCAGCGGTTTGAACCTGCTTGCGCTGTCGATCTTTGGCCTTTGGTGCACGATTCTGGTGGCTAAGCCGGTGGCGGGCATCAATATCGACGAACTGACATCGGTTTTCGATTTCGATGGCGATACGCCCATGCCTGCGGCATCCAGCCGGATGGCCAGCAGCGCGGCACAGTCTTCTATGCGCAACGCCACACCGGCCACGCGCTCGGTGCCGTCCGCCCAGCCTCTGGGCCGTCCGCGGCCCGCCGGCTTCGGCAAGCGCGGGCTCTAGAGCAACCGAGGCAAGGTCGTCTTCGCCGGCTTTGCGTGGAAGTTGCTAACATTCGCCACTTCAAGGCCATGATGGTTGCAGATAGAACGGCATTGGCCAATGACCGCCAAGCCTTCTGATCCAGCCTCTTTCATGGTCCGATATCAATGAGCCACCGTCCGATACTGATGTTCGATTCCGGCGTTGGCGGATTGACCGTGCTGCGCGAAGCGCGCGTGCTGATGCCCGACCGGCGCTTCGTCTACGTCGCCGATGACAAGGCCTTTCCCTACGGCGCCTGGGAAGAGCCGGCGCTGCAGGCCCATATAGTCGAGCTCTTCGCCAAGCTGCTCGACCGTTTTGATCCGGAAATTTCGGTCGTCGCCTGCAATACCGCTTCGACGCTGGTGATCGATGCGTTGCGGGAAAAATTCCCTGGCCATCCCTTTGTCGGCACGGTGCCGGCGATCAAGCCGGCTGCCGAGCGCACCCGGTCCGGGCTGGTCTCGGTGCTGGCGACGCCGGGCACGGTGAAGCGCCAGTACACGCGCGACCTGATCGGCAAATGGGCGCAGAAATGCCATGTCCGGCTGGTCGGCAGCAACAATCTCGCCGGACTGGCCGAGGCCTACATGCGCGAGGGCTTTGTCGACGAGGAGGCCGTGCGTGCCGAAATCGCACCGTGTTTTGTCCAGCATGACGATTTGCGCACGGACATCGTCGTGCTCGCCTGCACGCACTATCCGTTCCTGGCCAATCGCATGCGCAAGACCGCGCCCTGGCCGGTCGACTGGATCGACCCGGCCGAGGCGATTGCGCGGCGCGCTCTGTCGCTGCTTCCGGCTGTCGACGGGCCATTGCCGCAAAGCGAGCCCGACATCGCCGTCTTTACCTCCGGAAACGCGGATTTCGCCATCAGCCGGCTGATGCAGGGTTTTGGATTGAGCGCGCGCTAATGCATGTGTCGCCCAAAAGTGCGCAGCGGTTTTGGGACAACGACATGCACAAAACGAAAAAACTAAAGCGCGTCGCCGACGCGCTTTAGGCAAGCTCGAAGACAATGACGCGCCGATCCGGATCGGCCGAAACAAGCCTTAGCGTCAGGCCATCGCCCTGCCTGAACCCAGAGGCCTTCACATTCGCAACGACAGGCATGTCCGAGAGCTGAACGCGCACACGCTGATCACCGACGTCGGTGACGACGGCCTTGAATGTTTCACCCATGCGCCCCCTCAGCATCACCGCCTCGGCAAGGTCGATGGCCGCGTGGTTGATCTGCGAGGCGCGGGCGCCTGCGCGGCCCATCACCTTCGGCAGTCTGGAAAACGCCTCGGTAACGGCTTGCGGCACCGGCTGGCCGTTGACGATGGCCAGCACACAGCGCACGACATAGCGATCGGCCAGCCGCCTCAGGGGCGCGGTGGCGTGGGCATAGGTCGCGGCCATCGCCTCGTGCCAGGGGACAACGCCTTCTTCATAGGGTTGGTAGGACGCACCGGAGCCGGCGCGGCGGATTTCCAGCATCAGCGCTGCCTGTTGCATGTTGGCAGGATCGAGGGTTCGCTGATAGTCGGGCAGGCTGGTCGAAGGAGGCCAGGACAGGCCTAAGGCCCGTGCCGCGCTGCGCAGTCTTTGCACTTTGGAAGCATCGGGCGGCGCCATCACCCGAAACAAGCCGGTCCGGTGTGCCAGCATGGCGTCGGCAATCGCCATGTTGGCGGCCAGCGAAAGTGCTGCGTTGTCTTGCTCGGATTGCAGCAGCGGTCTGAACGCAAGCTGGAATGTGCCATCGGCAAGCTGTTCCACCTCCTGCTCGGGCGGGTCGACGCGCGAAGCGCCGCGACGGTCTTCGGCCGCCGCCATGCGCCGCGCGATTTCGGCGAAGCCGACTGGGACGTCGGCGGCCTGCACGCTGTCATAGGCGAGCTTGGCGCGGCTTTGAATGATTGCCCGCTCCGCGCCATCCAGCCTTACCGCTCCGTCGTCGGCGATCCGGACCGTGAAGATGACAGCCGGACGCGGACCGCCGGGCAGCAAGCTCGCGGCGCCCTCGGCAATGACCCGGGGATAGAGCCCGGCCTTGCCGTCCGGCAAATACAGGGTTTCGCCCCGCGCCCAGGCTTCGCGATCCACCGCGTCGCCGTCTGCGACGAACCAGGCTACGTCGGCGATGGCATAGTGCAACAGAAGGTCGCTACCGCTCGCTTCGATCGAAAACGCTTGGTCAAGATCGGTGGAAGCCGCGGGATCGAGCGTCACGAAGGGCATCGCCGTGCGGTCGGCATGCTGGTCGGGCACGCACCTGGCCGCCGTCTGTGCCATGACCACTACATCAGGGGGAAATCCCTCCGGCACATGGAACTCGGTGCGGATTTTCGCGAGGCCGGTGGCGAGTGCCTGCGAGGGATCGTTCAACGATTTCATGGCGCCGTCCTACACCGGCGTTGCGGGCACGGGAAGGTGGTTTTGCCGGCAGTGCCGGCCGACCATGGGCAGGCATGAGCGCGGAACGGAAGTTGACCGCCAGCGCTGGAACCGTCGCCGGAGCGCAACGTTTCCTCCTCTGGCAGCAAAGGAGGAGCCGATATGCCTGCAACCTCAAAAGCACAGCAAAAGGCCGCTGGCGCAGCCCTGTCGGCCAAGCGCGGCGAGACCAGGAAGAGCGAACTTCAAGGCGCGTCGAAGTCGATGTACAATTCGATGAGCGAAAAGCAGCTCGAGGAATTCGCAGAGACCAAGCGCAAAGGCCTGCCGGAGAAGAAATCGGCAGACTGAAACATTGAACCGAGTCGATAAACAAAGCCCGTGGCCGAAACCACGGGCTTCTTCGATTCAGGCCAAGCCCGAAACTCCTGACGTCACCAGCAGCGCTTCACCTTGTAGCGGATGACCTTCTTGTGGCCATGCCGCCAGATGACCTTCTTCTTCACCACGACATGGCAGGTCTGACGATGCTTGTGGCCCTGCCAGTGCTTGGCCATCGCTGGCTCGGGCACGGCGATCGACATCGTCCCGGCCATGACGGCTGCACCGACCAACGAGAGGAAAAACTTCTTCATGCGACTTCGGGCTCCTTTGGCTCCAGTCCCTTCCTAAATGCCGTCGGCGCAACAACCTCCCGCCGCATCCGGCACGGCACTCAACGCCAAAAGACGTGATATGGTTGCCGGGCCCAGCGCCAGCGACGCGCTTGACTCTGCTCAAATCTCCGTTTATCGAGCGCACCAACACCGGGCCGCAATGCCCGGTTGTTTCTTTTGCATGGCAAGCCCGGGAAAGCAGGTTTATCGTTTCCTGGGTTTTGTCTAGACTGACGTGTCCCGTGGGTTTTCCGCCGCGTTGCGTGGGAAAACCCTGTCAGGCCTCGAAAACGGAGGCCAGAGGAGGGCGCGTTTCCTTCACCCGGACCATGAGGTTCCGGGTGGTTTGTTTTGAAAGGGAATGCGATGAGCAAGCGCGAATCCGCGAAGTACAAGATCGACCGCCGTCTCGGCGAAAACATCTGGGGCCGCCCGAAGTCCCCGGTCAACAAGCGTGAATACGGCCCCGGCCAGCACGGCCAGCGCCGCAAGGGCAAGCTTTCCGATTTCGGCCTGCAGCTGCGCGCCAAGCAGAAGCTGAAGGGTCACTATGGTGATGTCTCCGAAAAGCAGTTCCGCAAAGTCTATGAAGAGGCTGATCGCCGCAAGGGCGACACCTCCGAGAACCTGATCGGCCTGCTCGAGTCGCGTCTCGACGCGGTCGTCTACCGCTCCAAGTTCGTGCCCACCATTTTCGCGGCTCGCCAGTTCGTCAACCACGGCCACGTCAACGTCAACGGCAAGCGCGTCAACATCGGCTCGTACCGTTGCAAGCCGGGCGACGTCGTCGAAGTGCGCGAAAAGTCGAAGCAGCTGGTCATCGTGCTGGAAGCGGTCGGCCTCGCCGAGCGCGACGTGCCGGACTATATCGAAGTCGATCACAACAAGATGGTCGCGACCTTCTCGCGCATCCCCGGCCTGGCCGACGTACCGTTCGCCGTGCAGATGGAGCCGAACCTGGTCGTCGAATTCTATTCGCGCTGATCGATCGCTTTTCTGCGATACCGGAAAGGGCCGCCCGTCGAGGCGGCCTTTTCTTTGTCGGCCATGTCCGCTAATCCGGCACTCTCGGCTATGGAAAGCGACAAGCCATGAACATGCTGGCAGACATCGAAACAGTTGAACCGATTGCTGAAGGCGGCTTCCATCCGCTGTTTGCCGACGTGCCGTCTTCCGTCGAGTTCAACAAACTGCGCAAGCGGCTGTTGCGGTTGACCCGTCAGGCGGTCGAGGATTTCGCCATGGCGAGGCCCGGCGACCGCTGGCTGGTGGCCTTGTCCGGCGGCAAGGATTCCTACGGGCTGCTGGCCGTGCTGCTCGATCTCAAATGGCGCGGGCTGCTGCCGGTCGAGCTGCTGGCCTGCAATCTCGACCAGGGCCAGCCGAATTTTCCGAAGCACATTTTGCCCGACTACCTCGATGCGCATGGCATTGCCCATCGCATCGAGTATCAGGACACCTATTCGGTGGTCACCGACAAGCTGCCTCAGGGCAGCACCTATTGTTCGCTGTGCTCGCGGCTGCGGCGCGGCCATCTCTATCGCATCGCGCGCGAGGAGGGCTGTTCGGCGCTGGTGCTCGGCCACCACCGCGAGGACATTCTCGAAACCTTCTTCATGAATCTGTTCCATGGCGGCCGCCTTGCCGCCATGCCGCCAAAGCTGCTCAATGACGACGGCGACGTCATGGTGCTGCGGCCGCTGAGCTACTGCGCCGAGGTCGATCTGGAAAAATTCGCCGCCGCTATGAAATTCCCGATCATTCCCTGCGATCTCTGCGGCAGCCAGGAAGGCCTGCAGCGCAACGCCATGAAGGCGATGCTGGACGATATGGAAAAGCGCATGCCGGGCCGCAAGGATACGATGCTGCGCGCGCTGTCCAACACCAGGCCGTCGCATCTGCTCGACAGAAAGCTGTTCGACTTTGCCGCCCTCAATGGCAGCCTCAGCACAGGACAAGACAATTCCGATGATATTTGACGACCAAGCGATCGACTGGCTGGCCGAGCTTCTCGCCGATGCAGCCAGGGCCGAAATCATGCCACGCTTTCGCCGGCTGGGCGAGGGCGACATCAGACAGAAGACCTCGGCTGCCGACCTGGTGACCGAGGCCGACATCAACGCCGAGCGGCTGATCACGGCCAGGCTGCGCGAGCGCTATCCCACGGCGATGATCGTCGGCGAGGAAGCCTGTTCCGACAATCCGGCGCTGCTTCAGGGGCTCGGCGATGCCGACCTCGCCTTCGTCGTCGACCCGGTCGACGGCACCTTCAACTTCGCCTCCGGCGTGCCGCTCTTCGGCGTCATGCTGAGCGTCGTCGTCAAGGGCGAAACCGTCGCCGGTATCATCCATGACCCCGTAGGCCGGGACTGGCTGATCGGCGCCAAGGGCGCCGGCAGCCATATCCGCCATGCGCATGGCGCGCTGGAGACGGTGCACGTCGCCGATGCCGTGCCGATCTCGCAGATGACCGGCTCCGTCTCCTGGCAATATCTGGCGGAACCGCAACGCTCGCTCCTGGCGCGCAACCAGACCAAGACCCTGTCGCAGTTCGGCTATCGCTGCGCGGCACATGAATACCGTCTTCTGGCCAGCGGCCATGCCCATTTCGTCGTCTACAACAAACTGATGCCGTGGGACCATCTGGTCGGTGTGCTGATCCACGCCGAGGCCGGCGGCTACACCGCGCGGATCGACGGTAGCGCCTATCTGCCCTCGCATATCGACGGCGGCATTCTTGTCGCCCCGGACAAGGAAAGCTGGCAGGAGTTGCGCAGGGAACTCTGGGCGCAATAGTCGGTCCAACTGCCGGTAGACGCTTTCGTCAAGTATATTGGCTCTGTTATAGTGGTCCAATCGCTCGCGAAGCCGGAGCCGCGAAATGAAACATCGGTCCGCAATTGTCGCAACGGCACTTGCACTTGCCTTGGCCGCCGCTGGCGCCACTGAGGCAAGATCGCAGGAACGCGCGTGCGGCAGTCGCGATCCCGTCGATACCATAGACGAGATGTTTTCCGCGATCTTTGCCTGTTGGCAGCCGCCGCCTGGAAGTGCTGGCATGACCCTGACGCTGAGTTTCTCAATTCGCAAAAACGGCACGCTGATGGGCAAACCGCGCGCCACTTTCTCCCATATGGGAGATGATGCCTCGCTCAACCGGGTCTTTGTGTCATCCGTGCTCGAAGCTCTCGACAAGGCTCTGCCGATGCCTCTTTCGGACAGCATGGGTGGCGCCATCGCAGGGCGCCCGCTGTTCCCTCGTTTCACGGCAGTGATTGGCGGCGCATCCTGAAACGCGTCGCTTGAAGGTGGCTGCGGTCTGACAAATAAAACTCGTAGCGCAGAACAGTTGCTCAATGCAGGTCGGTGACGTGCCCTGAAATGGGTGGGTTGTGCGGCTGGAACATCTTGCCGCGCTCGGCGATCAGGATCATCAGCAGGGCCGCGACCGAGACGCTGCAGAAGCCGGCGGCAAGCGGCGTCACCGTGCCGTTGAAGGCCTGGCCGATCAGCGTGCCGAGGATGCCGCCGAGAAAAGTCTGCATGAAGCCCAGGATGGACGACGCGGTGCCCGCCAGTTGGCCGAGCGGCTCCATCGCGAGCGCGTTGAAATTGGCGCCGAGCGCGCCGAACGGGAGCATCGCGCTGGCGAAGAAGGTGATGAACAGCCAGAGTGGCATCTTCATTTGAAGCGAAACGGTGAGCCAGGCAAGGCTGATCACCAGGAACAACAGCAGTGCGCTCTGCGACAGGCGGCGCATGCCGATGCGGCCGACCAGGCGCGAGTTGAGGTAGTTCGAAAAAGCGAGAACGCCGGCGACACCCGCGAAGATGACAGGAAACAATTCGCCGACATGAAAAATGTCGACATAGATCTGCTGTGCGGAGGCGATGAAGCCGAACATGGCGGCGAAAATGAAGGTGCTGGCAAAGGCGTAGCAAAGCGCCATGCGGTTGGTGAGCACGATGCGGAAACCACCGACGACGGATGAGACTGTCAGCGGCCGGCGGTACTCCGGATGCAGCGTCTCCGGCAGCCGCAGCAGCGACCACGCCGACACGATCAGCGCTCCGACGGCCATGGTGACGAAGATCCAGTGCCATGTTGCGAACAGCATGATGAACTGGCCGATCCCAGGCGCGATCACCGGGATGGCCATGAACACCATGAAGATCAGAGACATCACCTCGGCCATGCGCCGACCGTCGAACGTGTCGCGCACGATCGAGACGGCGATGACGCGGGTCGCCGCCGCACCGATGCCTTGCACCAGCCGGCACAGCAGCAGGACGGCGAATGACGGGGCGATGGAGGCAGCTGCCGCCGCCACGACATAAATCGCCAGCCCGGCAACGAGCGGCGCGCGGCGCCCGAACCGGTCCGAGATCGGTCCGAAGAAAAGCTGTCCGCCACCGAAGCCCAATATATAGGCGGTGATCACATACTGGCGGTGGTTTTCATTCCCAACGCCAAGCGTGGCGCCGATTTGCTGCAGTGCCGGCAGCATGATGTCGATGGCCAGCGAGTTCAACGCCATCAGTGCCGCGCACAGCGCGATGAATTCCCAGCGCGGAATAGGCAATTTGCGTGCCTGTTGCGGCGCTTTTGCTGGCTGGTCCACGGCGGGTCCGATCTTCAAAACGAATATGCGCCGGCATGCCGGCGCATAAGTTCGTCCTCACTCCGATAGGGGGAGGTAACATTTTGCCGGGGCGGGGCTGCCCCGTCTCAACTCAGAATCAGGCTGTCGCTTTGACGCTGACGCCCTTGTCGACGAGCAACGTCTGCAGCTCGCCCGCCTGGAACATTTCGCGGATGATGTCGCAGCCGCCGACGAATTCGCCCTTGACGTAAAGCTGCGGGATCGTCGGCCAGTTCGAATATTCCTTGATGCCTTGGCGCAGTTCGGCCGAGGTCAGCACGTCGACGCCCTTGTAGTCGGCGCCGATGTAATCGAGGATCTGGACGACCTGGCCGGAAAAGCCGCACTGCGGAAAACCGGGCGTGCCCTTCATGAAAAGGACGACGTCGTTGCCCTTCACTTCGCTGTCGATGTAGTCGTTGATGCCGCTCATGAGATATCCTTTCACGCCTGTGGGAGTCAGGCTCGAAGCATAGCCATCAAATAAACCCATAGATGGGCCGAAACAAGATGTTTGCGCCGCCGTCGCGGAAATGGCGCAAAGGATCGCCTGTCTTGGGCCAAGCATCCCTGCCGATTGCAGCCTCCGGGACATGATGAAAAGACGATATGGCGCCGCCCTTCTGATCGCCATCCTGCTGGCCGCGATTGCCGTTGTCTGGTGGCCGAGACGCCCGGAGCCGCCGCCGCTGGTCATTGGCGGTGACCTGCCCGCGCCTTGCCGGAATGTCGCCTTCGAGGCGGTGACCTATGTCGTCTGCACGGTCGACCTGCGGACCTACAACCTCGCTGTCTTTCACGTCGGTGCCGACGGCAAGCCCTTCGGCTCGCTGGAGGCCTTCGGCAAGGCGGTTGCGGGCGAGGGGAGGCCGGTGCTGCTCGCCATGAATGGCGGCATGTATCACGAGGATTTGTCGCCGGTCGGCCTGCTGGTCGAGAACGGCAGCGAAAAGTCGCCGCTCAACCTTGCCGATAGCGAAGGTAATTTCTTCCTGAAGCCGAACGGCGTCTTTCTGGTCGGCAAGGACGGCAAGGCGGCTGTCATGGAAAGCAACGCCTATGCCGCCGCCAAACCCGATGTCGCCTTCGCCACGCAGTCGGGCCCGATGCTGGTGATCGATGGCCTGATTCATCCACGCTTCGAGCCGAACGGAACCTCGCGCTACGTCCGCAACGGCGTCGGCGTGCGCGATGAAAACACCGTTTTGCTGGCGATCTCGCGGTCTGAGGTAAGTTTCGGCAGCTTTGCGCGGCTGTTTCGCGACGCGCTACAATGCCGCAACGCGCTGTTCCTCGACGGCGCGGTCTCCGCGCTGTCGGATGGCGACAGGATGATTGTCGGCGGAAGATATCCGGCAGGGCCGATCATTGCCGTGTTGGCAAGCCAGCCGCCGACGCGCTAGGCCAGCCTGGCGTCAGTCCGGCACACTGGTCTGCAACGCCAGCGCGTGCAGCACGCCGCCCATATTGCCCTTCAGCGCATCATAGACCATCTGGTGCTGCTGGACGCGGCTCTTTCCGCGGAAGCTTTCGGCCACCACTTCGGCTGCATAGTGATCGCCGTCACCGGCGAGGTCGCGGATCGTCACCTTGGCGTCCGGAATGCCGTCCTTGATCAGTTTTTCGATGTCGTGGGCATCCATTGCCATGGCAAAATCCTGTTCTGGGCGGCTAGGCACGAGTGACTCGGACGGCAGCCTAAAGCCTTTCTGGTCCGGGTTGAAGCCGTTCTGTCGGCGACGCAGTGTCTAAGGGCCATCCTGCCGCGGGTGAACCACACCATCTTCTGTAATGTCGTCGCGGGTCGAGAACCCCCGGCCAAGGCTGAACACCAGGACATAGAGCGGGATGTTGAGCGCCAGGGTGATAATCGGGAGATAGCTGGTCATCTGCCACAAGGGCGAAAAGAATGGTTGGCCATAGCCGTCGCAGATCAGCGATGACCCGTATTCCCACAGCGCGCCGGTAATGACCGCAATGGCAAAGAGCTTGATGCAGGTGGCGACATGCCTTGCGCGCGCCGGGTTCGGCAAAAGGCGGCTCCACAGCACCAGGCAGACGATGGGGATCGCATAGATCAGACTTTGCAAGGCCAGCATCTGCAGTGTGCCATTGGCCGCCTCAAGGAACTGGTCACGCCTTTCCAGCAGCGGACAGACCTCGCTCGAGGTCGTCGACAGCAGGAAAAAGACGAACGGCCCGAGGAACCAGAAGAAGAACAGCGACGGCCAGAAGACGACTGCGATCAGCGTCCGGGCTGCCAGGCTGGTCAACTGGACTTGTCCATGAAGTTCGGGAACCAGCCTTCGTGGGCAGCGGTCAATTCGCTGACCGGGATCGCCCTGGCATCGCCGAGCTTCACTTCGTTTCCACCGGTCGAGCCGATCCATGGCGCAAAGATGCCGAGCCTGCTCTGTTCGTCGCGGATGGCGTCCCATTCCTTGCTCTGCGGATCGACGGACAGCGTCAGGAGGTAGCGGCCCTGGTCCTCGCCGAACCAGACCGGGATCGGGTCGGTGCCGGCGAGCCCCGGAATGGTGGCGCCGATGCCGGACGCCATCGCCATTTCGGCCAGGGCTATCGCCAGGCCGCCATCGGAAAGGTCATGCGCCGCGGTCACGACGCCCGACGCGATCAGCGCGCGCACGTGGTCGCCGACGCGCTTTTCATGGGCGAGGTCGACGGGTGGCGGCGGCCCGTCGGTCCGACCGTGAATGTCTCTGAAATAGGCGGACTGGCCGAGATGGCTGCCCCAGCTTGGGGGCGCGCCGACCAGCAGGATCATCTGGCCCTCGGCGGCAAAGCCGATACGGGTCATCTTCGACCAGTCGGCAATCAGCCCCACGCCGCCGATGGTCGGCGTCGGCAGGATACCTTGGCCATTGGTTTCGTTGTAGAGCGAGACATTGCCCGACACGATCGGGAAGCCGAGCGCCCGGCAGGCATCGCCAATGCCTTTCACCGCGCCGACCAGTTGGCCCATGATCTCAGGCCGTTCCGGATTGCCGAAATTGAGGTTGTCGGTGGCCGCCAGCGGCAGCGCGCCGGTGGCGGTGAGGTTGCGCCAGCATTCGGCCACCGCCTGCTTGCCGCCTTCGTACGGGTCGGCCTCGCAATAGCGCGGCGTGACGTCGGAGGAGAAGGCGAGCGCCTTGGTCGGATGGCCTTCGACGCGCACCACGCCGGCGTCGCCGCCGGGAAGCTGCAGCGAATTGCCCTGGATCAGCGTGTCGTACTGCTCCCACACCCAGCGGCGCGACGACAGGTTCGGCCCGCCGAGCAGTTTCAACAGCGCATCGGCAACGTCGGCCTTCGACGCATCGCCGGCTGCGAGCGCCGCCGGCTTCTTCGGCTCGACCCAGGGGCGGTCATATTCCGGCGCCTTGTCGCCAAGGTCCTTGATCGGCAGATTGGCGACCTCGTCGCCCTGATGGATGACGCGGAAACGCAGATCGTCGGTGGTCTTGCCGACGATAGCGAAGTCGAGGCCCCATTTGTGGAAGATCGCCTCGGCTTCCTTTTCCTTCTCGGGGCGCAGCACCATCAGCATGCGCTCCTGACTCTCCGACAGCATCATCTCATAGGCGCTCATGCGCTCTTCGCGCACCGGCACCTGGTCGAGGTGAAGCTCGATGCCGAGGTCGCCCTTGGCGCCCATCTCGACCGCCGAACAGGTGAGGCCGGCCGCACCCATGTCCTGGATGGCGATGACGGCGCCAGACGCCATCAGCTCAAGACAGGCTTCGAGCAGGCATTTTTCGGTGAAGGGATCGCCGACCTGCACGGTCGGGCGCTTCTCGTCGATCTTGTCGTCGAACTCGGCCGAGGCCATCGTGGCGCCGCCGACGCCGTCGCGCCCGGTCTTGGCGCCGAGATAGACGACCGGCAGGCCGACGCCCTTGGCTTCCGACAGGAAGATCGCATCGGTCTTGGCGAGGCCCGCGGCAAAGGCGTTGACCAGGATGTTGCCGTTGTAGCGGGCGTCGAAATTGACCTCGCCGCCGACGGTCGGCACGCCAAAGGCGTTGCCGTATCCTCCGACGCCGGAAACCACGCCGCTGACCAGGTGCCTGGTCTTGGGATGGTCCGGTGCGCCGAAGCGCAAAGCGTTCATCGCCGCAATCGGCCGCGCGCCCATGGTGAAGACGTCGCGCAATATGCCGCCGACGCCGGTCGCCGCACCCTGGTAGGGCTCGATGTAGGAGGGATGGTTGTGGCTCTCCATCTTGAAGACGACGCAGTCGCCGTCGCCGATATCGACCACGCCGGCGTTCTCGCCCGGACCCTGGATGACCTGCGGCCCGGTGGTCGGCAGCGTGCGCAGCCATTTCTTCGAGGATTTGTAGGAGCAGTGCTCATTCCACATCGCCGAGAAGATGCCGAGTTCGGTAAAGCTCGGTTCGCGCCCGACCAGATCGAGGATGCGCTGGTATTCGTCGGGCTTCAGCCCATGCGCGGCTATGAGTTCCGGGGTGATCGGCACGGAATTGGAAATGGTCATGGGCGGCGATTGATGTCCATGGGAGAGGGGAATTTGAGTCCCCTCATATCGCAAGCTTTGGCGTGATACACCCCATTGGATGACGAAAAACGCCGGAAAACCACAGGGCGACGATGGTAGCGGGGAGCCGCTGGGGAACGCTATGGCATCCCGGCCGTTAGGCCTCAAACCAATCAGGAGATTTCGACATGGCCACCAAGCAAGGCAAGAAAGACAATCGCCTCTCCGACAAGGAGGCCATGCATATTGCCGAGACCACCGACGTTTCGCCCAAGCAGGCCAAGGACCTGGCCGAGAAGCACGGCAAGGACAAGGGCGCGAAGGAAGCCAAAAACTTCAAGGCAGAGGGCTGAACCTGAAGATCGGGATACAGGAGGATCGAGTCAGGACGAACTGTCGTAGCCGGCGCGGCCTTCCTCCAGCAGCCGCCGGATCACCGCGACGCCGCCGGTGATGTCCTCGCGCCGCCTTGGCTGCGAGACGCCGAAACGCACGCCGTGAAAAACCTGCTCGGAACGCCCCGCCTTGAACTCGTCCTCGTCGTCGAGGAGCACGCCATTTTCGAGGCATGCGCTCCTGAAAGTGCCGGACAGCCAGGGATCGGGCAGCGTCAGCCAGACGAAGGGCACGCTGCCGTGTGACTTGAAGGCGAAACCGGCCAGTGTCTCGCGCACGATGGCGATCCGGGCGGCAATTTCGGCAATGCTGCGTTTGCGGATATCGCCAGCCTGCCCTGACAGCACCAGCCGCGCATTCACCTCCGCCAGCAGGAACGGCATTCCGCCGGTCATCATCTTGTGGGCGACGCGGATGCGATGGCGATAGGCGGGCGGGCAGGAGAGCCAGCCGCCGCGAACACCTGCCGCGACCGATTTCGACAGACCGCCGGCGACAATGGTGCGCTCGGGCGCATATTCGGCGATGAGCGGCGTCGGATCTTCGGTCAGGCCGCCATAGAGATCGTCCTCGATGACGATGACATTGTACGCGCGCGCGACACGAGCGATCGCCTCGCGGCGCGAAACCGACAGGATCGCCAGCGTCGGGTTTTGCACCGTCGGCATCAGGAAGATCATCTTCGGGTGCTTTTGCGCGCAGACGCGTTCGAAATCCTCGGGATCGAGGCCTTCTTCGTCCGATGCCACCAGTGCTATGCGCCGCCCGATCAGCCCGGCGCTGCGGGCGATCTGCGAATAGGTGAGGTGCTCGAAGGCGACATAGTCGCCCGGTGTGGTCAGTGCCGCAATCGCCGCCATCACCGCGGCATGTGTGCCAAGCGTGGGAACGATGGTGTCGGCCGCCGGACGGAACGAATTGCGCGACAGCCAGCGGGCGCCGGCCTCGAACCAGCGCTCCGGAAAATCCCTGGTGTAGCTCGAAATCTCGTGCGGGTGATCCTGCACCGTGCGCGAGAGCATGTCAGCGACAATGGCGCCCTGGCCGATGTCGGGCGCGGCAGTGCTGTCGAAACGCAGCTTGCCGGGCGGCGCATCGACATAGCGCGTGCCTTGCACGGCAGGCTCGGCGAATTCGGGTGACGCTTCCGATTGCTGCGCCAGCACATAGGTCCCGCGACCGACTTCGCCGCTCACCAGGCCGCGCTCGCGCAGCAGCTGATAGGCTCGGCCGATCGTGCCGACCGTCGTGCCGATATCATAGGCGAGATCGCGCTGCGGCGGCAATTTTGCCCCGGCATCGATGACGCCCTTGTCGATGTCCGACTCGATGCTGTCGGCAAGGCGCTGGTAAAGCGGGCCGGAACCGATGGTAAGGTCAGGGAGCCAATTTGTCATGGTGACAATTCTGTATATTGCACCAGATCGGGTGTCAATGCATATCAGAACCGTACCAAGATGGGTACAATTTGCAAGGTTGGCAGAAAGACAATGGATACAATCGAGACAATCCGCTGCGCGGGCATTGAATTGGTCGGGCCGAGCCCGTCCAGCCGGCGAGGCTTTGTCGGCCGGATCGTGGATGTGGTCAGATCGCTGGCGCGATGGATCGACGTGCTGATCGAGCGCCGTCGCGGCCGCCTGGCTTTGCTCGAAATGACCGACGAGCAACTCAGGGATATCGGTGTTTCGCGTGGCGACGCCTACCGTGAAGGGATCCGACGGCTCTGGGACTGACCCGGAGCCGGTTCGTCAACGACGGGTGCGCGGAGCCTGAGGCGTGAGACGCCCTTGTCGGCAAGCACGGCGAGGATGCAAAGCACCAGGAAAACCCCGGTGACGGCCAGCGCCGCAAGCGCGACGCTGGCCACGCCGTTCTTGGCGGCGTCGAGGAACGGATAGGGCACTTCGCCTGCGATCGGCGCGCGCGCCAACGCGTAGGCGAGATAGGCGATCGGATAGGCCATCCACCAGGAAATGTCGCTCCACCGTGTCCTGCCGTCGGCGCCAGCCACCAGCCACCACAGCACGAACAGCACCGGCGTCACGTAATGGAGCAGCACGTCGCAGAGCAGAAACAGCCCTTGCGGCTGCCAGAGCTGCGCCAGAACCGTGGCATAGACGATGAAGACCAGGGCGATTGACACCGCCACGCCCGCCCGCATCCGCGGCCCGGCAAAGGCCGGCAGCCAGGCGTAGCCCGAAGGCGACAGCAGCGAGACATGGACCAGCACCGCACCGATGTTGGTCAGGATGGTGAAGAAGCTGAACAGAAAGACGATGGAGCCGAGAAAACTGCGGCCGGCTTCCATCGATGCCGGGATGGTGATGCACGCTTGCAGGACAAGCCCGGCCAGACCGATGATCAATCCCGCAAACTGCAGGAAGCGGCCCATGGCGTCAGGCGGCCGCGTTGCAGGAGGGGTTGCCCGTTTGCCAGCGCGCAATGTCGGATCCGATGCGCGCGCCGAGCGGATCGTCCATCAGCGGACCGAACACGTCGACGCGGCTGGAATTGCCTTGCGCCTGGACGACCAGCAGCGGCTTGCCGCCATAATGCTTGGCCGGCACCAGCAGGAAGCGCGGCGTGCCGCTGAACGAATTCAGCTCATTGGCCATCTGATAGGATTTGAAGGCGGGATCCTTGCTGGCGATCCAGCATTTGTGGGCCGATATCGCCACCTGCTCCATGGCCAGCAGCGAAGCGCTTTTGCCCGTCGGCACGGGCACGCTCTTCGGGCTCGACTGGCAGGATGCCAGCGCAAAACCGGCGGCAGCCAGAAGACCCAGGCGAACAATCGTCAGTCTCATGGTCAGCCGCCCCCGCGCTTTGAAAGGAATTTCTAAAAAGGATTTCAGGCGGCGATGCCAAGCGCGCCTTCGAACAGTGCGCGGCCGTCGCTGCCGCCATGCGCTGCCTCGATCAGGTTCTCCGGATGCGGCATCAGGCCGAGCACATTGCCCTTTTCGCTGATGATGCCGGCAATGTCGTTGATCGAGCCGTTGGGATTGGTGCCCTCGGCATAACGAAACACCACCTGTCCCTCACCCTCGAGGCGGGCAAGCGTGTCGGGATCTGCGAAATAGTTGCCGTCATGATGCGCAACCGGCGTGCGGATGATCTGGCCCGGCTGATAGCGGCGGGTGAACATTGTGTTGGCATTGGCGATCTGCAGCTTCACCTCACGGCAGACGAATTTCAGCGACGCATTGCGGATCAGCGCGCCGGGCAGCAAGCCGGCCTCGACCAGGATCTGGAACCCGTTGCAGACACCGATCACCATGACGCCCTTGGCCGCCTTTTCCGCAACCGCCCGCATCACCGGCATGCGCGCGGCAATGGCGCCGCAGCGCAGATAGTCGCCGAACGAGAAGCCGCCGGGGATGGCAATCAGGTCGACATCGGGGATTTCGGTGTCGGTCTGCCAGACGGTCGCAGGCGCCTGTCCCGAAATCTTGGTCAGCGCCGCGATCATGTCGCGGTCACGGTTGAGGCCAGGGAGAAGGACAACGGCGGATTTCATGGTGTTGGCACCCTGGTCGTTGGGGACGGTTTGATCCTGCGCGCCAGCAGCGCGAGGCAGACATAAGCAAGCAGCGTGAACCCTAGAATCATCAAGCCGAACCAGCCTAGCCCGCTCTTCGGTCCAAATAACAGATCGTGCCAGTCAGTTGAAACCCGGATCCAGTCGTGAAGCATGAGAGCCGCAAACAGCATTGCGGGTAAGGTCAGCACCAATGCCAACACGTGCAATCCGGTTGCCAAGGTCGATCGGCCGTCATTTCGATGAAGCCAAAACGGAAATCTCATGGCCTTGGGTCGTAAGGTGTTTGAGGCTTTTCGGCGAGTCCCCGCAATTCAAGGCGCTGCTCAATCCGCTCAAGACGTTGATCGATACGACCAGTTATCGCGTAGATATTGCCGACATCCGTTTGCGTGCTCAACGCCTGCAGCCGGATCGCAACGATCTCTTGCTTGACTTCGCCCAGACCATTCTTAAGCCGATCCATTCGTGAATGGATTTTCTTGAGAAGTTCGTACATCAGCTCATTCGTGACTTCCGGCATAGTGCCCCCGGATACAACCTCAGGTAAGCGTCACACTATAATTCTCAATCACCGTATTCGCCAGCAGCTTGTCGCACATGGCCTTGAGATCGGCCTCGGCCTTGGCTTTGTCGGTCTCGGCAAGCTCGAGGTCGAACACCTTGCCCTGCCGCACCTGGCCGACGCCGCCGAAGCCCAGTCCGGACAAAGCGTGCTCTATGGCTTTTCCCTGCGGGTCGAGCACGCCGTTCTTGAGGGTGACGGTGATGCGGGCCTTGATCATGCTGGACAGGTTCCTGTTCGAAGACTTAGCAATTCCAGGAAAAGTGTGAAGCGGTTTTTCGTCCGGAATTGCGTCAAGAAATGAAGACTTAGTGCGGCTTGCCTTTGAGGCCATCGGTCGAGGCGACGAGCACCGGGCCGGTCGGGCGCGGCGGCTCGTTCTCGTTCATGATGCCGAGGCGGCGGGCAACTTCCTGATAGGCTTCGACGAGGCCGCCCATATCCCTGCGGAAACGGTCCTTGTCGAGCTTGTCCTGCGTCGCCACGTCCCACAGCCGGCACGAATCCGGCGAGATCTCGTCGGCAACGACGATGCGCATCATGTCGCCCTCGAACAGGCGGCCGCATTCGATCTTGAAATCCACGAGTTGGATGCCGACACCCATGAACAGGCCGGAGAGGAAGTCGTTGACGCGGATGGCCAGCGCCATGACGTCGTCGATCTCCTGCGGGCTTGCCCAGCCGAAAGCGGTGATGTGCTCTTCCGACACCATCGGATCGTCGAGCGCATCGGCCTTGTAATAGAATTCGATGATCGAGCGCGGCAGAACGGTGCCTTCCTCGATGCCGAGGCGCTTGGACAGCGAGCCGGCGGCGACATTGCGCACCACCACTTCGAGCGGAATGATCTCGACTTCCTTGATCAGCTGCTCGCGCATGTTGAGCCGGCGGATGAAGTGGGTCGGAATGCCCATGCGGTTCAGATGGTTGAAGATGTACTCGGAAATGCGGTTGTTGAGCACACCCTTGCCGTCGATGACCTCATGTTTCTTCTTGTTGAATGCGGTCGCATCATCCTTGAAGAACTGGATAAGTGTGCCCGGTTCCGGTCCTTCATAGAGGATCTTGGCCTTGCCTTCATAAATGCGGCGGCGATTTTTCATCTGATTTTTCTCTGGATTTGCGGGCAGGCGGCAAGCGACCAGTTCCTGTCCGTCTGCCTAAATTGGTGCGGCGACGGGTGGGGTTCAATGCCGGGTCTATCCCAATCACAGCGTTTGCTCAATCGGCAAATCCTTTCCATCGACCGCTTTCAGGAATGAAATGCCGCAGCGCAGCAAGTGATGTAGCATATTGACCGGCCCGCGCCCTTTTGGTTTGTGCTGCGGCAACACACATATCCATCGCCAACGCGAATCGATTTCATCGGAGGGAAGCCATGAGCAGCATGAAAGACCGCGAAGAGGGTTTTGAGCGCAAATTCGCCTTCGACGAAGAACTTCGCTTCAAGGCTTCCGCACGGCGCAACAAGGCGCTCGGTCTGTGGGCCGCCGAAAAGCTGGGCAAATCCGGCACTGACGCCGACGCCTATGCCAAGGAAGTTGTGGTTTCCGATATCGAGGAAGCCGGCGATCACGACGTATTCCGCAAGATCCGCAAGGATTTCGACGCCGCCGGCGTCGACCAGTCGGATCACCAGATCCGCCGCACCATGGACGAACTGATGGCGCAGGCGATCGAGCAGATCAAGAATACCTAGAGCGAGTAGCGCTGGACCAATCGACCGCCCGGTCCAGCCGGGCGGTTTTTCTTTGCCTTTTCAGCCTTTTCCGGCTGAAACTGTGCGTGGGCCTGTTACAAGGCTCAACCCAACGAGGAAAGCACCATGTCCCTGAAGTCACGCCTGGCGGCGGATGAAACGCTGTTCACCGCCTGGTCCGGCGTTCCGGACGCTTTGACGGTCGAAATCATCGCCAAGCAGGGTTTTGACGCCGTCACCCTCGATATGCAGCATGGCGGACACCACGAGGACTCGGTCCTGCGCGGGCTGGTGCCGGTGCTGGCCGCCAACAAGCCGGCGCTGGTGCGCATTCCGGTCGGCCGCTTCGACATGGCCAGCCGCGCCCTCGATTTCGGTGCCGAGGCGGTGATTGCACCGATGGTGAATTCGGTGGCCGATGCAAAACTCTTTGCCGCGGCGATGAAATATCCGCCGATGGGCGAGCGCTCCTGGGGCCCGACCTATGCTTTTCCGCGCCATGGCAAAGGCGACCACGCCGAATGGCTGCGCGACACCAATCAACGCACCATGGCCTTTGCCATGGTCGAAACGCGCGCCGCATTCGATGCGCTGGACGGCATCCTCGACACGCCGGGCATTGACGGCATCTTCCTCGGCCCATCGGATTTCTCCATCGCATGGTCGAACGGCGCGACCGTCAATTCGACGCTGGAAAGCATGATGGAAACCGTCACCTCCATCGCCGAGCGGACGCGCAAGGCGGGCAAGCATGCGGCAATCTACGTCGTTGAGCCGGCGATTGCCGGCCGCGTCGTGGCGATGGGCTACCGGCTGCTGGCGATGGGCTCGGACCATGCGCTGATTTCGCTCGGCGCAAAGACACTCATCAAAAGCATGAACGATTCGATCAAGGGCTGAGGCGTGGTGCCTTGCCCGGTCAGGCCTTGAGGTCGGTCAGGAATTTGGCGAAGGTCATCGACCCTTCCGGCCACGGGCCGAAGCCGGCATCCTCATTGAGGTGACCGGTTTCGCCGGCATCGATGAACAGCGAACCCCAGGCAGCGGCAATGTCCTCGGCAACCTCGAAGGCGCAGAACGGATCGTTGCGGCTGGCGATGACGATGGACGGGAAGGGCAGCGGTTCGCGCGCATAGGGACCAAAGGTCATCAGGTGACGCGGCCTTATCTCCGGGTTGGCGACGTCGGGCGGCGCGACAAAAAACGCGCCGGCGACCGGCTTCCTGAACTGCGGAATGGCCTGCACCGCGGCCGCCACACCGAGCGAATGGGCAACGATCACCACCGGCCGCTCGGCCTCGTTGACAGCGTTCGCCACGCTTGCCGTCCAGTCCTCGCGCACCGGCTTCGACCACTCCGCCTGTTCGACCCGACGCGCTGTCGACAGTTTCGACTGCCAGCGTGTCTGCCAGTGTTCAGGGCCGGAATTGGTGTAGCCCGGCACGATCAGGATATCTGCGTCTTTGACTTTCATGGCGCTGAGATAGCGAGCGGCCGTGTCTCGTGCAACCCGCGCTGACGCATGCGGTGCATCACAATCGTGAACAACCTGTTCGATTCTTTCCATCTTGTGTGAACGATCAGGATCGACGATTTGAGGCGGGGAGAGATGGACAACAGAATAGGCTGGTGGCGCGCCCCAGGGATAACGCGCTGAACGGAGAGTTTATGAGCGAACTGCCCTTTGCCGCGACGACCCCCGTCAGCGTGTCACGCGTGGGCCTGAAGGCGCGCGACGCCGAAGGACTTGCCGATTACTACCGGGCTGTTGTCGGCCTGCAGGAATTGAGCCGCGCCGATGGCGCCATCACGCTGGGCGCTGCCGAGCGCCCGCTGCTGGTCATCGAGCCTGACGCAGCGGCCAAGCCCGACGATCCGCGCAGCGCCGGCCTGTTCCACACCGCTTTCCTGCTGCCCAGCCGCGCCGATCTCGGCCGCTGGATAAACCATGCCGCCGCCAACAAGATCCGCATCGAGGGCGCCTCCGACCATCTGGTCAGCGAGGCTCTCTACCTGACCGACCCCGAAGGCAACGGCATTGAAATCTATAGGGACCGTCTGCCGCAGGAGTGGAAGTGGAACGGCGACAAGATCGCCATGGCGACCGAGCGGCTGAATCTGGCCGCCGTGGTTGGCAGCGTGCCGGCCGGTGACGCCGGCTGGCAGGGCGCGCCGCAAAACAGCATTATCGGCCATGTCCATCTGCGCGTCGGCCGGCCGGAAGATGCCGAGGCCTGGTGGCACGACGAATTTGGCTTCGACACGGTCGCTAAGTATGGAGGGCAGGCGGTGTTCCTGTCGTCGGGAGGCTACCACCATCATATCGGTGGCAATTCGTGGCACAGCGCCGGCGCCGGGCGCCGCGATCCGTCCCGCTCAGGGCTGGCCTGGGTCGAGATGCGCTCGGACAAGACAACCGCTGACATCACACGGGAAGATCCGTGGGGCACGGTGATCCGCACCGTGCCAGGCGCCCCAGGCTGAGCGTCTGCTCGGTTCTTACAAGGAATTGGCGGCGTAGCCCGTCAGCAGCCCATGCGCCCAGCTGTCGAAGCCGGTGGCTGTCGCGCGGCTGGACGTCTCGGTCCAGTCATAATTGACCACGTGATGGCTGAACGACCATTGTCCGTCCTTGCGCGTAGCGAGGGCGTAGCGGGCATGCGGACTGCCGGTCACGGTCAGGCCGGGGAATGCCTGGACGCCGACGCTGCCGGGATTGAGGATTGTCCGGTTGTCCGACAAGCGCACAAGGCGCGGCGTATGTGTATGGCCGCACAAGGTCAGCCCGGCGCCGGCGCTGCCGAGCTTGTGCCTGATCTGCTTTTCATTGGACGGGTGGAAGTGGCTGCCTCCATCTTCCTCGAGCAGGAACACGTTGTCGTCACTCGGGCTGCCGTGGCAAAGCAGGATGTCCGGGGCAGGCGACAGGGCGACCGGCAATGCCGAGAGCCAGGTCAATGACGCCTGGGACAGGCGTTGGTGAGTGAAAGCATCGACGTCTTCCAACCCGGAAGCAGGCGGCTCGATCAGCACACGGTCGTGATTGCCGCGCACGGTCGGCCAATTCTGCGCCATCAGATATTGCGCGGTTTCTTCAGGCCATAGCGGCCCGGAAAGACAATCGCCCAGATTGACGATTATGTCGGGAGAAGCGTCTTTGATCTGCGCATGAACCGCCTCAAGCGCGCGCAGATTCCCATGGATGTCGGAAAGGACGGCCAGCCGCATCGAAAAACCTATCCGAAAACCCGCTTGAAGATCGTGTCGACATGCTTGGTGTGATAGCCCAGGTCGAATTTCTCGCGGATCTCGGCTTCGGGCAGCGCTGCGGTGACTTCCTTGTCGGCCAACAGTTCTTCAAGAAAATCAGCGCCTTGTTCCCACACCTTCATGGCGTTGCGCTGCACCAGGCGGTAGGCGTCCTCGCGACTGACGCCGGCTTGGGTCAGCGCCAGCAACACGCGCTGCGAATGCACCAGGCCACGGAACTTGTTCATGTTCTTCAGCATGTTGTCGGGATAGACCAGCAATTTGTCGATGACGCCGGTCAACCGCGACAGCGCGAAATCGAGTGTTATCGTGGCGTCCGGGCCGATCATGCGCTCGACCGAGGAATGCGAAATGTCGCGCTCGTGCCAGAGCGCGACATTCTCCATCGCCGGCAAGGCCATGGAGCGCACCATGCGGGCAAGGCCGGTGAGGTTTTCGGTCAGCACCGGGTTGCGCTTGTGCGGCATTGCCGACGAGCCCTTCTGGCCCGGCGAAAAATACTCTTCCGCTTCCAGCACCTCGGTGCGCTGCAGATGGCGGATCTCGGTCGCCAGCCGCTCGACCGACGAGGCGATGACGCCGAGCGTGGCAAAGAACATGGCATGGCGGTCGCGAGGGATGACCTGCGTCGACACCGGCTCCGGCTTCAGCCCAAGCTTTTTCGCCACATGTTCTTCGACATAGGGATCGATGTTGGCGAAGGTGCCGATCGCGCCCGATATGGCGCAGGTGGCAATATCCTCCCGTGCGTGCACCAGCCGCTCGCGGCAGCGTGAGAACTCGGCAAAGGCCTGCGCCAGCTTGACGCCGAACGTGGTCGGCTCGGCATGAATGCCGTGGCTGCGGCCGATGGTGACGGTGTCCTTGTGCTCGAAGGCCCGGCGCTTCAGCGCGGCGAGCAGGCCGTCGAGGTCGGCCAGCAAAATATCGCTGGCGCGGCCGAGCTGCACCGCAAGGCAGGTGTCGAGAACATCCGATGAGGTCATGCCCTGGTGGATGAAACGCGCATCCGGCCCGACGAATTCGGCGAGATGGGTGAGGAAGGCGATGACGTCGTGCTTGGTGACGGCCTCGATCTCGTCGATCTTGCCGACGTCGAATTGGGCGGCGCCGCCTTTTTCCCAGATGGTCTTGGCGGCTTCTCTGGGGATGACGCCGAGCTCGGCCAGCGCATCGCAGGCATGGGCCTCGATCTCGAACCAGATGCGGAAGCGGGTTTCCGGCGACCAGATGGCGACCATTTCCGGCCGGGAATAGCGAGGGATCATCCGTCAGTCCTGATATGTCGGTGGTTAAGTGCGCCTCCTATCAGAGGCGGACCGAATGCTCAACGCTGCTGGCGTGCAAACCACACGCTGGCGGCGGCAAGCGCGATGAATCCGAGCGGAAAATAGAGCCTGATACCCAGCACCACGAACTGGTAGAGCGCCGTCAGCGAGGTGAAGACCAGTTCGAACGCCCACCGGGCGGTGAAGGCCTCCGCGTGCCATTCGGCATAGTAGGAGCGGTATTGCAGCGCAAACAACCCGCCGGTGAAGGCGAGCGTCGTGGCAAGCAGGCAGACGAAGGCGGCGGCGAACGCCACCTCCCAATGCCGGTCGAGCGAGACCAGCCGCGCCGCGAACAACCCGACGGGAAAGGCCAATGCCGCGCCGGTCGCAAACAGCAGGACGACGAAGCGGATCTTTTCCGGGGTCTCCCAATTGTCGAGCCAAAGACCGGTCAGCGCGCTGGCGCCCATGGCCATCGCCCACAGCAAGGCGCCGACAAGCGCCGCGCCCGTCGATGGTATGGCGCGGCTGACGCGATTTCCGGCGCGCTTGCGCCAACTGGATTGATCGAGCGATGTCACAGGCGTCCGGTCACGGCGATCCAGCGAAAATCCGGCCCTTCGAAGCCGTATTGGCGCACCGCGATCAGCACCGCATAGGCGCTGATGCTGTCCATCGAGAACGTCTGCACCGCGCCGATCCTGTAGCCGTTCGGGCAGCCACGGCTTTTCGGGATCGATTTATCCTCATGCAGCAGATGGGTCCGGCCGCCATCCCTGGCCTCGATCCGCAGCAGGCGAAAACCGTTGACCTCGCCCTGGCTCTGGCAGCTTTCGGTGTCATTCATGCCGATCTCGTCCAGCCGGAATTCCAGCGGCGGGTCGACCGGCGAAAAGATCGGCCGTGGGTTCACCACCATGCGGAACGGGTCGGCCGACAATTCGGTCACCGGGTTGAAGCCGGCGGTGATGCCGCGGTTGGCGGTAAGCTCGGCCTGGGCAATGATTGCTTCGCCTTTTTGCTTGGCTTGCTGACGGGCCGTCTCGAGCGAGGCGGTCTCATCCTCCAGCCGGACCCGGATTGGCGTGCCCTTCAGGAACGTGTCGTCGGCGGTGTTGATGTAGTAGCGATTGGCATAGGGAAAGCCCGAACCGTCTGCCACACCATATTCCTCGAAGGCGAAGACGCTGCCATCCTTGCTGAAGCCGAGGATTTCAAGCTCGGCGACATCGCCCGCTCGGGCGGCCATGGCGGATGCCAGATGGACCAGCAGGCAAACGCCAATCAGGACGAGATTTCGCATCGGGGTTCCGCTCCGCCTGCCCTGGTTCGATCGTTCCCTATCACGAGACAGTCAAAACATCGTGCTATTCAAAAGGCGATGCATCCAATTTCGCCTCTGTTTGTTATCGTCGATCGTTTTCAAAAGGAGAACACCCCATGAATGAGGCCAGCAAGATTCGCGAGCATATGGAAGTGATCGGCGCCGACGGCGTTCACATCGGCACCGTCGACCGGGTCGATGGCGAGCGGATCAAGTTGACCAAGGCCGACAGCGGCGAGGGCGCCCATCAGGGGCATCACCACTACATTCCCTTGAGCCTGCTTGCCGAGGTCGAGGGCCAGAAAGTCTGGCTGTCGGCAAATTCGGATGTCGCGGTCAGCTTCGAGGAAGAAGAGTCCGACCCGACCTGATTGAAAGTCAGCGCGACGACCACACCGCAAACAGATCGCCTTCGGCCGGCGTCGCGGCATGGATGCCGCGGCTGATGGCGCGCGCCATGGTGGCGCCGGCGGCGGCAAAGAAATCGACGGCATCGTCGGCGCTGAGTTCTATGCCGCTCTTGCCCGTCGCCAGCGCGAACACCAGATCGCCGTCAGCCGGCGTGTGCACGGGCCAGATGGCGCGCACGAAGCCGTCATGCGCTGAAATGGCCAGCCGCTTGGCTGCCGCCTTGGTCAGCACGGCGTCGGTGGCGATGACGGCGATGGTGGTGTTGCCTCCGGCCTCGGCTTGTCCACCGACACGCTTGTTGCGGTATTTCAACAGGATCCGCCTGGCGTCGTCCGGCATCGGCGAGGGATAGCCGAGGCCTCCGAATTCATCGCCGATCTCGAATGGCGCCGCCCAGAAATAGCGTGTACGCGCAATCGTCACCGAGCCGGTCGGGTTGGCGGCGGCCAGTGCGCCGATGGTGACGCCGCTGTCGAGCACGGTCGAGGCCGAGCCGAGGCCGCCCTTCAGCCCGGAGCTTAGCGCGCCGGTGCCGGCGCCGATTGTGCCGAGCGGAAAGTCGACTGTTGCCGCCTGGGCGGCTTCGTAGCCAAGGTCACGGTAGGGGGGGTACTGGCCCCAATCCTTGTCGCCGCCATTGCGCAGGTCAAACAGGATCGCTGCCGGCACGATCGGCACGCGAAAGCCGCCGACATCGATCCCTATGCCGTTTTCACGCAACGCCGCCTGCACGCCCGATGCGGCGTCGAGGCCGAAGGCCGAGCCGCCCGAGAGAACCACGGCATGGACCGCCTCGATGGAATTGTGCGGTTCGAGCAGGTCGGTCTCGCGCGTGCCCGGCGCGCCGCCGAGGATCTGCACGCCTCCGACCGCCGGTTCATCGCACAGCACGGTCGTGACGCCCGATTTCAACCTCGCGTCCGACGCGTTGCCGACGCGCAGGCCGGCGACATCGGTGATCAGATTGCGCGGTCCGGTGCGAAACATCAGTTCGTCTCCGCCGGCACGAAACGCGTCCCGTCGAAGCGGAAGGCGCGATAGAGGTTTTGGCTCAGATCGCCTTTGTCGTCGAACCGCAGCGGCCCGATCGCGGTGGTGAAATCATGCCCGGTTAGCGCGTCGGCCAGCCCCTTGCCGGAGCCCTCGGACACCGCCGAGGCCGTCTTGGCGATCTCCACCGCCGCATAGGCAGGCAAGGAATAGCCATCAGGCGCGATGTTTTTGGCCGTAAACGCCGCCAGCACCTTGGGATCGGCGACATCGGCCCATTCCGGCGGCGCGATCATCAGCGTGCCGATGGCGTAAGGCACATCGCCGGGTGGCGTGCGCAAATTCTCGCCGCCGGCAAAGACGATGCCGGCCTCGAGCTGGCCGGCGTCGCGGCCCATAATGGCGATGTCGTCGCCGTCGCCACCGGCAAAGACATGCGTCGCGCCCGCCTTCTTCAGCCGGCCGATCAGCCCGATCTGGTTGTCGAGCTGGGGCCGGAACGTGTCTGTGAAGACCGGCTTCAGCGCCGCCTGTTCGGCCGCGGCGCGCAGCGTCTCGGCGATTTCGCGGCCATAGATGGTGCCGTCGTCGACGATGGCGAACAATTCGCTTTGCCACAGCCGGGTCAGGATGCCGGCCACGGCATTGCGCTCGTCGTCGCCGCGCGGCCCCAGCCGATAGACCGGCCAGCCGGTCTTGGCGCGGCGGTCGGTCAGGCTTTCGGTGCGCACGCCAACGGTGATGACCGGTATGTTGGCATCCTTCAGGATCGGCAGCGCCGCCTGGATCGCCTCGGTGCAGAGGAAGCCG
Source organism: Mesorhizobium sp. M0062 (assembly GCF_040323125.1). Lineage (NCBI taxonomy): Bacteria > Pseudomonadati > Pseudomonadota > Alphaproteobacteria > Hyphomicrobiales > Phyllobacteriaceae > Mesorhizobium > Mesorhizobium sp. M0062. Next base: position 170,759 of record NZ_JAMYUO010000005.1, on the reverse strand, counting down.
ACGACGATATCGACCTTCGCAGCGGCGAATTCCCTGGCGGCGGCAGCCCCGCCATCGGCGGTGCAGGCATCGTCGACCGTCCTGATCTCGGCGCCGTTGGCTTCTGCTGCCAGGGCAGCACCCGCCTCGATCTGCTTGCCCAGGATCGCCGACGGACCGGACAGGGGTGCGGCGACGCCGACAAGCAAAGTCTGCGCGCCGGCGCTTGCAGGCAGCAGCCAGAGCAGTGCCGCTATTACAGCTGTTGGGGGTCGCATTCTGACGACGAATTCCTCCGTGCCGGTCGCATGCTTCCAGCGTCTCTTCCGCCAAGACCTAAAGGCTGCCCGCCCCAGGCGCAACACGGGAATTTGCGGATTGGCGTCAACCACTTCGCTTGTGGCCTATTGTGTGCCGCCATATATAACGCTTGGATTCCCGCTTATGGAAAATCATCGGTGTTGAAGTTGAACGACATAGGGCCTCAGGCCTATCGCGACGCGATGGCGCATTTTGCCGGCCACGTCCATGTGGTGACCACCGACGGGCCCGCCGGCAAACGCGGCACGACGGTGATTGCCGCCTGTTCGGTGTCGGACACGCCGCCGACGGTTCTCGTCTGTCTCAACCGCGAGAATGCCAAGAACGAGCTGTTCGTGCAAAACGGCCGGTTTGCGCTGAACACGCTGGCTTCGCACCAGCAGCCGCTATCGGTGGCGTTTTCAGGCCTGACCGGGCTGTCGGCCGATGAGCGTTTCGCGCTTGGCGAGTGGGATGTCATATCGACGGGCGCGCCTACCCTGAAGGGCGCTCTGGCGGTTTTCGACTGCGAATTGATCGACACCAAGGATCTCGCCACCCATCGTGTGCTTTTTGGCAAGGTGACAGGCCTGCGCATGGGCGATAATTTGCGGCCGCTGATCTACCACGCCCGCGACTACCACGTGCTGCAGAGCGGAGCAGAGGCGGCAACGGAGAAAGAATGACCGAGCTGAAACCGCGCCCCGCGCCGCGGACGATCGACGAAACGCTCGATCTCCTGACCGGCGCGGACTACGTCGCGGACCGCTCGCTGGCAACGGTGCTGTTCCTGTCCCTGCGCATGCAGCGGCCGCTGTTCCTTGAAGGGGAGGCCGGCGTCGGCAAGACCGAGATCGCCAAGGTGCTGGCGCAGGCACTCGGCCGCCGGCTGATCCGCCTGCAATGCTATGAGGGGCTCGACGTCTCGTCCGCTGTCTATGAGTGGAATTACGCCGCGCAGATGATAGAGATCCGCATGGAGGAGGCGGCAGGCTCGGTCGACCGCTCCGACATGGAGCGCAATGTCTTTTCCGAAAAATACCTGATCCGCCGCCCGGTGCTCGATGCGCTGACCGGCAAGGCGGGTGCTGCCCCGGTGTTCCTGATCGACGAACTCGATCGCACCGACGAAGCCTTCGAGGCGTTCCTGCTCGAAATCCTGTCCGACTTCCAGGTGACGGTGCCCGAGCTTGGCACGATCAAGGCGGAGGAGCCGCCGATCGTCATCATCACCACCAACCGCACGCGGGAAATCCACGACGCGCTGAAGCGGCGCTGCCTCTATCACTGGGTCGACTATCCCAATGCCGAGCGCGAGCTGGAGATCGTGCGCCGCAAGGTGCCGCAGGCCAACAGCCGGCTTTCCGCGCAAGTGGTGTCGTTCATCCAGAAGCTGCGCCGGGTCGAGCTGTTCAAGGCGCCGGGCGTCGCCGAAACCATCGACTGGGCCGGCGCGCTGACCGAACTCGACAAGGTGGCGCTCGATCCCGAAACCGTCTCCGACACGATCGGCGTTTTGCTGAAATACCAGGACGACATTGCCCGCATCGGCGCGGGCGAGGGCCGGCGTATCCTCGACGAGGTCAAGGCCGAACTGGCGGCGGCGGAGTAGGGCAAGTGAAGGCGCCCGAACCCAGAGAGGCGACGGAAGACGGGCGCATCGCCGACAACATCGTCTATTTCGCCCGCACCTTGCGCAAATCCGGCATGCGGGTCGGGCCGGCTTCGGTCAAGGATGCGATCGAGGCGGTGCTGGCAGCCGGCATCGGTTCGCGCGACGATTTCTACTGGACGCTGCATGCCGTGCTGGTGTCGCGGCACGAGGATCACCCTGTTTTCGACGAAGCCTTCCGGCTGTTCTGGAAATCGCGCGAGCTGATCGAGAAACTTCTGGCGATGTTCTCGCCTGTGGCGCCCGACACCAAGGAGAAGCAAAAGCCGCGCGCGGCAGAAAACCGCGTCAGCCAGGCCATGTTCGAAGGCCACGAGAAGAATCGGCCGGTCAGGGAAATCCCGGAGATCGAAGTCGACGCCCGGCTAACCTTCTCCGGGAATGAAGTGCTGCGTGGCAAGGACTTTGCCCAGATGAATGCCGACGAGATGGCAGACGCCAAGAAGGCGATTGCCCGGCTGCGGCTGCCGTTCGACATGGTCCGTACCCGACGCTTCAAGGCAGACCTGCATGGCCGCCGTATCGATCCACGCGCCATGATGCGCTCGGCCGCGCGCACCGGCGGCGAACTGATCCTGCCGAAATTCCGCTCAGCCCGCGAAGTGCATCCGCCGCTGGTGGTTCTCGCCGATATCTCCGGTTCGATGAGCCAGTACACGCGCATCTTCCTGCACTTTCTGCATGCGCTGACCGAAAAACGGCGGCGCGTGCACACCTTCGTCTTCGGCACGCGACTGACCAATCTCACGCGGCAGATGCGCCATCGCGACCCCGATGCCGCCCTTGCCGACTGCTCGGCGGCGGTGAAGGACTGGTCGGGCGGCACCCGCATCGGCGATACGCTGGCGGAGTTCAACAAGCACTGGTCACGCCGCGTGCTCGGGCAGGGCGCGGTGGTGCTGCTGATCACCGACGGGCTGGAGCGCGACGATGTTTCCGGCCTGTCGGAGGAGATGGATCGCCTGCACAAATCCTGCCGGCGGCTGATCTGGCTCAACCCGCTTCTGCGCTTTGGCGGCTTCGAGGCGCGGGCCCGCGGCGTCAGAGCGATGCTGCCTCATGTCGACGAGTTCCGCTCGGTACACAATCTCGATGCGCTGGCCGACCTCTGCGCCTCGCTGGACAAGAAATCGGCCGCTTCGGTCGATCCGCGTCGCTGGCTGGACGCTGGTGTCAGGCGCGCCGCATAGCCATATTGGATTCCGAAAAACAGGCTCCCAGAGAAAACAGACTTTGAGGCAAGCGATCATGGACAACAGCATCTATCTCGATGAGGCCCGCGACCCCTTGATCATCGCGGAAGGCTGGATGAAGGACGGCAAGGATGTCGCCATCGCCACTGTGGTCGAGACCTGGGGTTCGGCGCCGAGGCCGGCCGGCAGTCATCTGGTCATTGACGCCGAAGGCAATTTTCACGGCTCGGTCTCGGGCGGCTGCGTTGAGGGTACCGTGGTGAGCGAGGCGATGGACGTCATCGACTCGGGGAAAGCGAAGATGCTGGAGTTCGGCGTTGCCGACGAAACCGCCTGGCAGGTCGGCCTGTCCTGCGGCGGCCGCATCAAGGTCTATGTGGAGCGGCTCGGTTAGGCATGGATCCCTACGCTCTCAAAGCCCTCAATGCCGAACGCCGTGCCCGCCGTGCGGCGATCCTGGTGACCGATCTCGGCGACGGCCGCGACCGTATCGTGCGTGAAGGCGATCCCGTCGCCGGCGATCTTGGAGCAGCGATCGCCAAGGCGTTTCGCACTGGCAATTCGGGTTCGGTCGAGGCGGAAGGGCGAACCTTCTTCCTCAACGCGCATTTGCCGCAACCGCGCCTGGTGGTGATCGGCGCCGTCCATATCAGTCAGGCGCTGGCGCCGATGGCCAGGATCGCCGGCTATCCCCTGGAGATCGTCGATCCGCGCACCGCCTTCGCCACCCCGGACCGTTTTCCCGATGTAGCACTCCATGCCGAATGGCCGGAGGATGTGCTGAAACGCCAGCCGCTCGACAGCTATACGGCGCTCGCCGCCGTAACCCATGATCCGAAGATCGACGATTTCGCACTGAAGGCCGCGCTCGACGCCAACTGTTTCTATGTCGGCGCACTCGGCAGCCGCAAAACACACGCCAGGCGCGTCGAGCGCCTGCTGGCGCTCGGCGCCAGCGCCGACCAGATCGCCCGCATCCACGCACCGATCGGTATCGACATTGGCGCGGCGAGCCCGGCCGAGATCGCCGTCGCCATCCTGGCGCAGACGATCCACGCCTTTCGCTCGCGCGGGCTGGAATCGAAAGGCGCTGCGGCGTGAGATTCGGTCCGGTTCCAATCGACAAGGCGCAAGGCGCGGTGCTGGCGCATGCCACGACGGCGGGCGAGCGGCGTTTCCGCAAGGCGCACAGGCTGAGCACGCAGGACGTGGCGGTGCTGAAGGCGGCCGGCATTACCGAGATCGTCGTGGCGGTGCTTGCCGCCGATGACCTCAGCGAGGATGCGGCGGCCGAAAAGATTGCTGCCAGCATGGCCCACCGCAACATAGAGGCAAAACCGGCCGCGACCGGCCGCGTCAACCTCCATGCCAAGGCCGCCGGTCTCTTCACCGTCGATGCCGCCATGATCGACGCCATTAATGCGGTCGACCCGACCATCACCATCGCCACGCTGGCGCAGCACGCGCCGGTTGAGCAGGGCCAGATGGTGGCGACGGTCAAGATCATCCCGTTCGCCGTTGCCTCGGCCCTTGTCGATGCGGTGACAAAGATCTGCGCCGGCGGCGAGATCTTCGCCGTCAACGCCTACCATCCGGTGCGCATCGGCGTCATCCAGACGGTGCTGCCCGGCATCAAGGCGAGCGTGCTCGACAAGACGCTACGCGTCACCGAAGCGCGGCTGGCACGCTCCGGCGGCCGGCTGACGACGGAGCGCCGCACGCCGCACGAAATTGCGCCCGTCGCCGAGGCCGCCGCCGCGCTGGCGCGCGACAACGACATGGTGGTGATCTTCGGCGCCTCGGCGATGAGCGATTTCAACGATGTCGTTCCGGCGGCGATCGAGGCAGCAGGTGGCACGGTGATCCGCGCGGGCATGCCCGTCGATCCCGGCAATCTGCTGGTGCTGGGCACGCTCGACGGCAAGCGCGTCATCGGCGCGCCCGGTTGCGCCCGCAGCCCCAAGGAGAACGGTTTCGATTGGGTGCTCGACAGGCTGATCGCCGGTCTCGACGTCACCGCCAAGGACATCGCCGGCATGGGCGTTGGCGGCCTCTTGATGGAAATCCCGACCCGGCCGCAGCCGCGCGAGCCGCTGCCGGCGGGAGCCGGGCTGAAGATCGAGATCGTGCTTCTGGCCGCCGGTCGCTCCAGCCGCATGGGCGGGCCGAACAAGCTTCTGGCGCTGTTCGACGGCAAACCGCTGGTGCGCCGGACAGTCGAGCGCGCACTGGCCTCGAAGGCAACCAGCACCGTTGTCGTCACCGGCCACCAGCGTGAGCGGGTGCACCAAGCCTTGACCGGCCTCGACGTGATCTTCGCCGACAATCCGGATTTTGCCGACGGCCTGTCCTCGTCTCTAAAAGCCGGCATTGCCCGCGTTGGAGCCGAGGCGGCCGGCGCCATGATCGTCCTCGGCGACATGCCGGGTATCTCATCGGCCGATCTCGACCGGTTGATCGAGGCCTTCCGTAGGGACGGCGGCCGCTCAGTGGTGCGTGCCGCCCATGACGGCCGCCGCGGCAATCCGGTGCTGCTGCCACGCGCGCTGTTTGGAGGCATCGCTCACCTCGAGGGCGACACCGGCGCCCGCCATCTGGTCGAGGCCGAGGGACTGGATGTCATCGACGTCGAGATCGGCGACGGCGCGTCGATCGATGTCGACACCCGCGAGGCGCTGGAAGACGCCGGCGGCGTGCTGCAGGATTGACAAAGCGAAGCCGAAAAACGCATGCCTTTAGCATGGCTCTCTCTTTACTTGCCTCAGCGCTTCTACCCCCCTCTGGCCTGCCGGCCATCTCCCCCTCAAGGGGGGAGATCAGCAGCCTCGATGGCGGCGTCTATCCTGCAGCTTTGAAGATTGGCGGAAGGCGACGTGATATCCAATCTCCCCCCTTGAGGGGGAGATGGCCGGCAGGCCAGAGGGGGGCGGCCGCGCTCCATAGCCTTCTGATTTCGCTCTTTTTCCTGTTCTCTGCCGCCCACGCCGACGCGCTCGAACTAAAACCCTACAAGGATGACCTCTTCGCCTATCCGGCGACGCTCTCGTCCACGGACAAAGGCGCCTACACCGTCATCGACTATCGCGAGATGCGCGACATCAACGACCGCGACGAAGTGCCGGAAAAGCGCGTGCATGCGCAGTATACCGACACCGGCGTGCGCAAGGTGCAGCAGGATTTGATGCTGAAAACCGATGCCGGCGATGTCAGGCATGTCGCTGTCGGCAAGACCGATGGCGCCGGCATCATCGTGCTTTACCTGCACGGGCAGGGCGGCAGCCGCAAGCAGGGTGTCGACGACTTCACCTTCGGCGGCAATTTCAACCGCATCAAGAACCTGATGGCCGGCAATGGCGGCCTTTATCTCTCACCCGATTTCACCGATTTCGGCGACAAGGGCGCGGCGCAGATCGCAGCCCTGATCGGCCACTATGCCGAGGCCTCGCCGGACGCGAAGATTTTCGTCGCCTGCGGCTCGATGGGTGGTGCGCTGTGCTGGAAACTTGCCGGCCGCGACGATACCGGACGGCGCATCAGCGGGCTGCTGCTGCTCGGCTCGCTATGGGATGACAGCTTCCTTTCGAGCCCGGCTTACAGGCGTCACGTGCCGGTGTTTTTCGGCCAGGGCAGCAAGGACCCGGTCTTTCCCGTGGAGAAACAGGAAGCCTTCTTCCGCTCCATCATTGCGAACTCGAAAGCCTATCCGACCCGGTTCGTCCGTTTTGAAACGGGCACCCACGGCACGCCGATCCGCATGGTGGACTGGCGCCAAACGTTGAACTGGATGCTGTCAAAAGCGCCCTGAGGCATATGGCCCAGAGGTGCCCGTTGGTTTTGGCGATCATGGTTCGGCCGATATCCTTACTGGGGTAGGCTGATATGATCCAACAGATCGGAAGCACAGCGATGGACGCTCACCCCTTCAAGATCCAAATTCCGAACGAACAACTTGAAGATCTCCAGCGCCGGCTTAGCGCAACACGATGGCCAATTCCGCTAAGCGAAGCGGGCTGGAGTGATGGGGCCGACCTGCCGTTCATCAAGCGCCTTGCGGATTACTGGCGAGACCGCTTCGACTGGAGAGTGCAAGAGGCGCGGCTGAACCGGCTGCCGCAATATCTGACGAGGCTGAACAACCTAGATGTCCACTTTGTCCACCAGCCAGGCAACGGACCGGCGCCGCTGCCGCTGATCATAACGCATGGCTGGCCCGGCTCGTTCATCGAAATGGAACACGTCATTCCATTGCTGGCAGACCCAGCTGCCCATGGTGGTGACCCGGCCGACGCTTTCCACGTGGTAGTTCCCTCCTTGCCCGGATACGGCTTTTCCCAGGCGCCGACGGAACCAGGCTTCCATTCCGGCCGCATCGCGGAGTTATGGGTACAGTTGATGCGGGGGCTCGGCTACGACCGCTTCGCTTCCCAAGGAGGCGACATCGGGGCGGGCGTTTCCGCCTGGATGGCACGGCTCCATTCCGAAAGCGTGCTTGGCGTCCACGTCAATTACATTCCCGGGAGCTATCGGCCACCCTTGGGTGCAGGTCTGCCACCCGTCACCGTTGAGGAGCAGGCCTTTCTGGACAACGCCGCGGCCTGGACGGCAACGGAGGGCGCCTATGCCCATCTGCAGGGCACGAAGCCTCAGACGCTTGCTTATGCTCTGACAGACTCGCCGATCGGTCTCGCAGCCTGGATGATCGAGAAGTTCCGTAGCTGGAGCGATTGCGACGGTGACGTGGAGCGCACCTTCGGCATGGACACGCTCCTTACGGATGTTTCGCTCTATTGGTTCAGCAACGCGCTCACCTCGTCCTTGCGGCTCTACAAGGAGAATCGACTGTTCCCTCTTGCGTTCGAGACGCTGGAACGCGTTTCGCCGCCATTTGGGGTAGCGCTTTTCCCTCGCGAGTTGCCGATGCCGCCTCGATCCTGGGTGGCGCGGGTCTTTGACGTTCAGCGATGGACATCGATGCCGCGAGGCGGCCATTTCGCTGCGCTGGAGGAACCGAGTCTTCTGGTCGAAGACATTCGCGCCTTCTTCCGGCCGATGCGTTCCCGGCCTGAAACGAGAAGGCGAATGTGAAGGACTGCTTGAGCGCGGCGGTTCCTGCTAAGACCCCTACGGCGCGGTGTTGTAGTCGACCACCGTCTGCGGGTTCTCCTCGCCATCGTAAGACGCGTCCACATCATATTGGACGAGGGAGAAATCGCCGTTACGGAACAGGTATATCCCCTTGTCCGAGGCGTCGCCGATGCCGCGCCATTTGTTGAACGTGGTCAGCGTCTTGGCTTCTTCGTCATATTCGGAATTGGCCGCCCAGCCGGTTGTGCGGAAGCCGATGATATCCATGCCCAGCAGTTTGCCGTCGCTGTCATTGTTCTCGTAACGGATATCCATTTCGGGCTCGGTGAACTGCAACTGCCGCACGCCCGATACTTCGTCGGTCATGTAGTAGACCGAACTTGCGTTATAGGCTGCCGCTTGGCAGTAGAACTCGAAAAGCCGCGTTTCCTTGTCGGGATCGCTGGCAGCCGCGTCCTTTGCCTTGTATTTGATCGAAAAGATGTTCGGCTCCTCGCCGAGAAATTGCTTGTCACACTGATCGCCAAAATCAGCGGCGAACAGTTTCTTCACGTGCTCGAGTGCGGTGTCCTTCTTCGGCGGCGGCGGCCCGTCACCACAGCTTGGCGGCAGCGCCCCCTCGAAATCGGCCTTGGATGGCTTCAGCGCGCCCTTGTCGATAAAGATCGGTCGGAACGGCGGGGCCTGGAGCGCTGACCTGGCGCAGCGTGTAGCAGCCGGCGAAAACTGCTTCCTTGCCGTCCTTGTCGGTGGCGCGGATGGCGACCGGAACGCTGTAATAGATGCTGCCGGCCGCACCTTCATCGGAAATGGCGCCGGTTTCGACGTCGACCTTGTCGGTGCCGTCATAGCCCTTGACGAAGGTATCAAAATCCTTTGCCGGCTTGGTATCGCCGTAGTAAGCCCAGGCGCGGGCGAATTCGTGCCGGTTGATGGCGCTGTAGAGCGAGCGGATGACGGCCTCGGCGTCTGACCTGTCATCGACGTAAGGGGCCTGGTCATCGGCTGCCGGTTCATCGTCGGCGAACACAGCCTGGCCGGATGCGGCAAGGGAGCAAAAGGCGGCCGCTGCCAGAAAGACGCGTCTCATCGGAGAATCTCCACCACGAAGGAGTCTATCATAGAGATTGCGGCGACGTGGTGACGCTTGAAAAATCCTCCGGGAAGGCGCTACGTCCCGCCGTCGGCGCTTCAGCCGCAATGGAGATTTGAACGTGACACTATCGATGTATGAAGCCTCGGTGCCGGTGTTTTCGGCCAGGCTGAAGGCGCTGTCCGGCGTGCTGTCGGCGGCCGAACAGAATGCAACCGAGCGCAAGATCGACCCGCAGGTGTTTTTGACCGCGAGGTTGGCGCCCGACATGTACGCGCTGGTCAGGCAGGTGCAGGTCGCCACCGACCACGCCAAGGGCGCGCCATCACGGCTGGCCCGTCGCGAGGTGCCGAAATACGAAGACAATGAAGCGACCTTCGCCGAGCTTCAGGCGCGCCTGACCAAGACGCTCGATCTGCTGGCGTCATTCTCGGCCGTCGAATTCGATGGTTCGGATGAAAGGGTGGTCGAACTGAAGTTTGGCCAGCGCGAAGCCTCGATGCCCGGCATGCAGTATCTGCTGCATGTCGCCATGCCCAACTTCTATTTCCACGTGACCACGGCTTACGACATCCTGCGCCACAATGGCGTGCCGCTGACCAAGGGTGCCTATCTCGGGAATCGTTGACGAATTCGGCATTCCGAGGTTTCCCGGTCGCTGCCGGGAAACTTCGTTTGACGCTGGTTCGGCGCCAAGGCCTTGATCAACGCGGTGACATTTCGCGGGCTATGCGCGGGAAGTCGGCCGGCTTGATGCCGATGTCGGCGCGGTCGGCATTGCTCATCGAATGCAGCAACGCCAGTGCGGAACGATAACGCAGATGCTCCTGCGGACGCGGACGGGCAAACATTTCAGTGAAGAACCCCATGATTCGGCCCCTTGTTGATCCTCCACGGCGCCGAGTATAGGAAAATTGTGAAGATTGTGCAGTGCAGCATTTGCATGGCAGCCATTCCAAGCGAATTTTTTTCGGCACAATTGCCGCGTGCGCTGAAACTTGTGGCGCATCCCCACCGTATGCATAGACGCTGGCACATGGCCGGCTTTTCCTCGCCACTCCTGGCGAATTTCCGGACTGCATGCAAATGCAGTCCGGCTTTTTGTTGAGCTGCACCATCAACCGGTCGCGCAAGCCCGGCGAACGCCTAAACTGGTTAAGATCAGTGGCATTCATTTTTAACGAGCCGGTTCTATGGTGCGACCGGCTCTGTTCGCATGCGCAAAACGAGGGGGAGGCTGACATCGGCGCCAAGCGGGATTTCGCTTCCTTGCTCGACGATCTGTTCGTCGCCTCCGACAAGGACGAGGCTGGCGGGGAGACAGGCGCGCGGCCGTCGATCCCGTTCGACTATCTCTCCGTGGCCGACGAGCTTCATTCCGGCCGCATCAAGGTCTCCGGCGAAACCTTCACGGCCGAGTATCGCGAAGCGGGGTCCGATCTTGCCGCCGAATTCGCAGCCCTTCTCGACCAGGCCAAGCAGGCACTGGCCGGCGAGGAAGCAAAGCCCGAGGAGAAGCTGCCACCGATCGATCCTGACGCAATCGCGGTCGAACTCGGCCTCGATCATCCCGTCAAGAACGCCGATCTCGGCCGCATGCGCCGCAGCTTCGCTTTCGCCAACCATCCCGACCGTGTCGCGCCGCATCTGCGCCAGCGCGCCATGATCCGCATGCAGGTGGCCAACATGTTGATCGACGAAGCCAAGCGGCGGGCTTTGGCTGGGGCACGCCGTTAGAGCACTCTCACAATTCACGCAAAGGTTGGAGCCGAGTAGTGTATCAGCCTGGTCGATGAAAGAGCGTTGCGAGAAGATGGACGCGCGTTGCGCCAAAGCCGGAAAAGCGCGGACCTTGCAAAAAAAGTGACTGGGATGAGCACTGTACTCAAAACGATCTATCGAGATGATCGGCTTGCACGGCCAATATCGTCAGATTTGAAGTAGGTGAAGCTTCTTATTACACGTTCCGTGAGGACGCTTGGTACGAAGGCGAACACGGTCTCGACGAGAGATATGCTTACTGGGCACCCTCCGAAAACAGCTTCGGAGGAGGATTTTACGAGACCGCTGAGGCGGCTGAGAGTGAATGCCATGCGACTATCCCGTGGCTCAGGAATTCAAACTGAGGCACCACCCGGAGCCGGCAGGGGGTTGGAGAAGCCGCAGCCTTTGCTTTATGCTGGAATCTCCTCCCCGCGCCGTCCGCGCAAACCTCCCGCCGGAGAAACCCCATGCACAAACGCCGTCTCGGTCGGACCGATCTTCTTGTTACCCAGATCTGCCTGGGGTCGATGACCTGGGGCCAGCAGAACACCGAGGCCGATGGCCATGCGCAGATGGATCTGGCCTTTGCGCGCGGGGTCAATTTCATCGACACGGCCGAGCTCTACCCGATACCGCCCAAGGAGGAGACGCAGGGGCGGACGGAGAAGTTCATCGGCAGCTGGATGAAGGCCAAGGGCAATCGCGACAAGGTCATCCTGGCCTCGAAAGTGGTCGGCCGCACCGCCAACCGCTGGTTTCGTGGCGACCGGCCGTCAAAACTGGTGCGCGCCGACATCTTTGACGCCATCGACAAATCGCTTGCCAAGCTCGGCACCGACTATCTCGACCTCTACCAGATCCACTGGCCGGAGCGCGACATCCCCTGGGGCGCCAACCCGACCCGCGTGGGTGCTGTGCCGCGCCGTGCCGATGCCGTTGGCGCGCCGCCCGGCGAGACGCCGATCGCCGAGACACTCGCAGTCTTCGAGGAACTGGTGAAGGCGGGAAAGATCCGCCATCTCGGCCTGTCGAACGAAAGCTCCTGGGGCGTCATGCGCTTCATCGCCGAGGCCGACAAGGGCGTCGGCCCGCGCATCGTTTCGCTGCAGAACGCCTACAATCTGGTCAACCGTACCTTTGAGGTGAACCTGCCCGAAGTCTGCGGGCGCGAGGATGTCGGCTTCCTCGCCTATTCGCCGCTGGCGCAAGGCTATCTCACCGGCAAATACGACCATGGCGCACGGCCGCAGGGTTCGCGCTCGCAGTTGTTCAACCGCGGCCAGCGCTACGAGACGCCAAATGCGGCGGAGGCGCAGCTCGAATACAACGAACTGGCGCGCTCCTTCGGCCTCGAACCGGCGCTGTTCGCCAACGCCTATGTCGCCAGCCGACCCTTTGTTACCTCCAGCATCATCGGCGCGACGACGATTGCCCAGCTCGAGATGGCGCTGTCCTCAGTCGACGTGACCTGGACCGACGAGATGCAGAAGGCCGTCGACGCGATCCACCAGCGCGTGGGCAATCCTTGTCCGTAAGCGGGCACTCCGGGCGGAATTCCGTAGAAAACACAAGGGGAAGGGGACAGCAATGGATTTTCCGATCGAGACCGTCAGGGGAAAATTTCCGGCGCTGGACCTGACCGACAAAGGCCGCCGGCGCATCTATCTCGACAATCCGGCCGGCACGCAGGTGCCACAGGCGGTTGCCGATGCGGTGGCGCGCTGCCTCCTCACCACCAACGCCAATCTCGGCGGCTATTTCGAAACCACGCTTGCCGCGCAAAAGGTGTTCGACGACGCCCATGAGGCGATGGCCGATTTCCTGGGTGCAGCGAGCGCGGAGGAAATAATCATCGGCGCCAACATGACGACGCTGACCTATCACATGTCGCGCACGCTCGGCCGCGGCTTCAAGCCGGGCGACGAGATCATCGTCACCCGCATGGATCATGAGGGCAATGTCTCGCCCTGGCTGCAACTGGCCGAAGATCTTGGCCTCTTGGTGCGCTTCCTGCCTTTCGACGAGAACAGCTGGCAGGTCGAGGAGGCGGCGCTCAGCGCTCTGCTTACCGACAGGACAAAACTCGTTGCGCTGAACTATGCGTCGAACCTCACCGGCTCGATCAACCGGGTCAAGGCGCTGACGGCTATCGCCAAACAGGCCGGCGCGCTCGTCTATGTCGATGCCGTGCAGTTCGCGCCGCACGGGCTGGTCGACGTGCAGGATCTCGGCTGCGACTTCCTGGTTTGCTCGGCCTACAAGTTCTTCGGCCCGCACATGGGCATATTGTGGGGACGCCGCGACATCATCGATGCGCTGCAACCCTACAAATGCCGTTGCTCTTCCAATGGCCTGCCGGAGCGCTTCGAACTCGGCACGCCGCAGATCGAACTGATGGCCGGGCTTACCGCAGCGGTCGATTACTTCGCCGAACTCGGTGCTGCGGCCGGCGAGGGCGGTTCGCGAAGGCAAAAGATCGCAAAGGCATACGAAGTGTCGATCGCCTACGAAAACCCGCTGGCGCTGGGGCTGATCGATGGGCTGTCCGCCATTGAGGGCCTGACCATCCGCGGCATCACCGATCAGAAGCGTGTCATTGAGCGCGTGCCGACCGTGTCCTTCACCGTCGACGGCATCGTGCCAGAGACGATCGTGCGGCAGATGAATGCCGAGAACATTTTTCTATGGTCGGGTCACAACTACGCCTGGGAGATCGTCCACCATCTCGGCATTCCGGCCGAGCAGGGCGTCGTGCGCATCGGTATTGCGCACTACAACACGGCGGCAGAGATCGACGAGACGTTGGAAAGCGTGCACCGGGTGATCGCCATGCTGAGGCAGCAGCGCTAGTCAGCTATCGCTGTTTGCCGCCGAAACCGGTGAGGAACGCCGTGAGATTGTCGCCGAGCGCGTCGCAGAGATAGCCGCCTTCCTGGACGATAACCGCCGGCAGGCCAAGCTTGGCAATTGCCTCGCCGATCCGCGAGAAACCGGGCGTGGTCACCGAAAGCCCGCCGAACGGATCGCCCTCGAACGCATCGAGACCGAGCGCCACGACCAGCGCGTCCGGCGAAAAGGCGCGGATACGCTGGAACGCCACTTCGAGCGCCTCCAGAAACGCCGCGTCGGCTGATTTGCGCGGCAATGGCAGGTTGAAATTATAGCCGAGGCCCGGACCTTCGCCGCGCTCATCGGCATGGCCCCAGAAGAACGGATAGAAGCGCACCGGATCGGCGTGCAGCGACACCGTCAGGACGTCGGAACGCGTATAAAAGATGCCTTGCGTGCCGTTGCCGTGATGCAGGTCGACATCGAGGATCACCACCCGCGCTGCCTGCTTGCGCAACACCTGGGCCGCGACCGCTGAATTGTTGATGAAGCAGAAGCCGCCGGCGACATCGGCAAAGGCATGATGGCCGGGCGGCCGGCAGAGCGCATAAGCGGCAGGCGCGCCCGATATCACCGCTTCGGCTGCCTCGACTGCACTCCAGGCGCTCCACAGCGCGCTGTGCCAGGTTTCGGCCGAGATCGGGCAAGCGGTGTCGGCCATGTGGTAGCCGGCCTGGCCGACCGCCGAGGCCGGATAGGACCCTGTGCGGGCCAGTGGATGGATGTTGGGGATGACTTCCGCGGATGCGCCCTCGATGCGCTGCCAGCGCGCAAAAATGTGTTCGAGGAAGGCGAGATACTCCGGCGTATGCACGGCCGCCACCGGGCCTAGGCCATGTTCCCTGGGCCGCTCGATCATCAATCCGGCGGATTTTGCGCCGGCTAACAATCGCTCTACCCGCTCCGGCTGTTCGGGATTGGGCTGCGGCGCACCGCTGGACAGAAAGGCCTTCGGGTCGTGGCGTTTCTGCTCCTCGGCAAAGAAGGCTTTCATTCCGCGTCCCCATCCTGCGCTGCATCGGCAAAGGCGAAAAAGGCATCGCCAACAATCTTCTGCGTCTGCTCGTAGCTCGACCAGGCGATGCCCAGTCTCTCATAAAAAGCCTTGGCGCCGTCATTGTCGGTGTCGACGGACAGCCTGAGATAGGCGCCGCCATCCCGGCGGCAGTCGCGCGCGACCCGGCGCAGCAGTCTTTCGCCGATCTTGCGGCCGCGAAACCGGTCCTCGACATAGAGGTCCTGGATATAGACGCCGGGCCGCCCCATCCATGTCGAGAAGATCGGGAAATGCAGGCAGAGCCCCGCAAAATCGCCGCCGATCTCGGCGATCAGGGTGGAGAAGGCGGGTTTGTCGCCAAAGCCGTAGCGGCGGAGATCGTCGGCAGTGGACGTGATCTCCTGATGCGCGCCGATATGGGTGCCGAGCTTGAGCAGCGCGGCATGGATGGTGTCGACGTCGTCGATGGTGCCGGGGCGGAGGGTGACTTTAGGCGAGGCAGTCACTGGAGGTATGATGCCAAGGCACCCCCCTCCGGCCTGCCGGCCATCTCCCCCTCAAGGGGGGAGATCAGCAGTTTCTGCGCTGCCGTCCATCCTGCAACTTTGGAAGTTTGCGAAGGCCGTGGCGACATCCAATCTCCCCCCTTGGGGGGGAGATGTCCGGCAGGACAGAGGGGGGTGCGACTGGGCGCCGCCATCTCAATCATCTCAAAACGCCACCCGGTCCCCACCCTTCAGCGCCAGCATCTCCCGCGCCTCCGCCGGTGTGGCCACCTCCAGCGACAGGCCATCGAGAATGCCACGTATCCTGCGCACCTGGTCGGCGTTGGATTTCGCCAGCTGGCGTCCGTCGTAGAGACTGTCCTCCAGCCCGACGCGGACATTGCCGCCCATCGCCGCTGCGATCGAGATCAGCGGCATCTGGTGGCGGCCGGCGGCGAGCACCGAGAACTGGTAGCTGTCGCCGAACAGCTTGTCGGCAATGCGCTTCATGTGGATGAGATTGTCGGGATCGGCACCGATGCCGCCCAGAATGCCGAGCACGAACTGGATGAACAGCGGCCCCGACACCAGCCCGCGGTCGCGAAAATGCGCCAGCGAATAGAGATGGCCGACATCGTAGCATTCGAACTCAAAGCGCGTGCCGCAGCCCTTGCCGAGCTTTTCGAGCACGCCTTCCATATCGGCAAAGGTGTTCTTGAAGATGGTGTCGCGCGTGGCTTCGAGCAGCTTTGGTTCCCACTCGTGCTGCCACTCCCTTGGCTTGTCGAGCATCGGGAACAGCGCGAAATTCATCGAGCCCATGTTGAGCGAGCACATTTCCGGCTCGGCCCGCAGTGGTGCCGCCAGCCGCTGGTCGAGCGTCATCAGCGACGAACCGCCGGTGGTGATGTTGATCACCGCATCGGTCGCTTGCTTGATGCGCGGCAGGAACTGCATGAACACCTCAGGATCGGCGGTCGGCCGGCCGTCTTTGGGATCGCGGGCGTGGAGATGCAGGATTGAGGCGCCAGCCTCGGCCGCCGCGATGGCGTCGGTCGCGATCTGGTCCGGCGTCACCGGCAGATAGGGCGACATGGACGGGGTGTGCACCGAGCCAGTGACCGCGCAGGTGATGATGACTTTCCTCGGCGCCATTCTTTAGCCCTCAGCCTTCGACCGGCAGGTCGAGTTCGGCGGCCAGAACTTCCAGCGAATCGCCGATGATGGAAATGATCTCGCCGACCTCTTCAGCCGTGACGATCATCGGCGGCGCCACCATGAAATTGTCGCCGTCGACACCGCCCTTGACCCTGCGGCCGTAGATGATCAGCCCGCGCTCGTAGGCGAGGTCGAGCAGGCGCTGCGTGGCTTTCTTGCCCTGTTCGATCGGCCGTAGAGTTTCGGGATCGGCAACCATCTCGGCGCCGGTGAGCAGGCCTTTGCCTCGGACATCGGCGATGAACGGAAAACGCTTCGCCAGCCCTTTCAGCCCGTCCATCAGCACGTCGCCCATCGCGGCGGCATTGGCGATCAGGTCGAGGCGGTCCATCTCGCCGAGCACGGCGAGCCCGGCCGCGCAGGCGAGCGGATTGCCAGCATAGGTGTGGCCATGCTGGAAGCCGCCCGACGCCAGCAGCGGCTCGACCAGCCGCATCGGGGCGGCCAGCGCGCCGAGCGGCGCATAGCCGGAGCCAAGCCCCTTCGACAGCGCGACGATGTCGGGCTTGCAGTTCCAATGGTCGCCGCCAAGGAATTTTCCGGTGCGGCCGGCGCCGCTCATCACTTCATCATGGATGAGCAGGATGCCGTAGCGGTCGCAGATCTCGCGTATACGCGGATAATAGCTGTCCGGTGCGACGAGGGCCGAAGTCGCCGCACCGCCGATCGGCTCCATGATGAAGGCGAGCACGCTGTCCGGGCCCTCGGCCTGGATCTTCTCCTCCAGCATGTCGGCATAGCGGACGCCGCGCTGCTCCATCGAAAGATTGTCGCGGTCGCGCCATGCCGTCGGCGCCGGCACGGTCGGCATCACCCGCATCATCGGTGTGAACGTTTCCGCCAGCGCGTCGTCGCCGGTTATCGAAAGCGAACCCAGCGTGCCGCCATGATAGGAGGGAAAACGCGTGATAACCTTCCAGCGCTTCGGCTGGCCGGTCGCGACCGCCCATTGCCGCGCCAGCTTGATGCAGGATTCCGTCGCCTCCGAACCGCCGGAGACGAAGAAGATTCGGTCCATGCCCTCCGGCAGTTTGCCGGCGAGTTCCCGCGCCAGTTCTTCCGCCGGTTCGTTCTCGAAATGCAGCCGGTAGGCGAAGGTGGCGCGGTCCATCTGCCGCTTCATGGCGTCGAGCACGTTGCGGTTGGAATGGCCGATATTGGCGACCATCGGCCCGCTCGATCCGTCGATGAAGCGGCGGCCGTCCTGCGTCCACATATAGATGCCTTCGGCGCGGTCGATCAGCGGCCGCCGCAGGCTGGAGAGGTAGAACAGGTGCGATGGCGCGCGCGCTTTTGAACCGGCGGAGGAGGGCTTCTGCATGTCAGGTCTTTCCGAGGTAGCGGTCGATTACATTCCTGGTCACGCGCTCGACAATCGGATCCTGCCTGAGCAGGCCGGCGACCCATTCGCAGCTTCCGGCGTGGAAAACCTCGCCCTTGCCGCGCGCGAAATTGACGATCATGCCGTTGCCGCGTTTGACCTTTTCCAGATTGGCGTCGGTCGCCTCGCCAAACAGCGTTTCGGCCGTAAAGCGGCCATCCTCGTCGGTGAGAAACTGGTCCTCGATCGGGATGTCGGCGCTTTCCTCGACCTGGCTCGCCATGCCGACGGCCAGCACCTGCAGCCCGTCAGGCGCACCGCTGTCCGGTGTCGGATAGGGCAGGCCGCCGCGGATCTCGAAATCGAGCCCGTCGACCTCATAGCCATAGACATGGCTGTCGGCGCCGAGCAGGTCGCCATAATAGATGCCGGTGCCGGCAAAGGCCCAATGCTCGGGCCGATAGACCGGAAAGCCGCGCACGCCGCGCGGTGCGCACCCGCCCCAACCGGCATAGACGCCGCGCGTCGCGTTGAGGCCGAAGGTCATTGCACCGGGACGACCGATCTCAGGCGCTTCCCAGGAATTGGTGGCGCGGGTGACGTCGCCGCTATAGGCCGGGTCTTCGGCCCGCGCCCGGTATTTGTAGCAGACCTGCCGGCGGCCTTCGTCCTCGAGCCTTGTCTGCCACATGAAATTGCCGGCAAAGCGAGCCGCATGACCGCCATTCGCCACATAGGCGTCGACCGCATCACGCATTTCCCAGGTCCAGTATTCGTCATGGCCGACGAAGACCGCGCAGTCATAGCCATCGAGGATTTCGGGCGAGAAGTGCAAATCGTGCTGGCTGGCGAGATCGACGCCATAGCCGGCGCGCTCGGCAAAGCGGAAGAAGTGGCTGTCATAGCTCGCCCAGCCGGAGGAGGTGTATTTCTTCGAATGTCCCGTGGCGTACGCCCATTCCATGTGCGGATAGCGCGGCACTGTTTTCGGCGGCACCGCGACCTCCAGGGGCACGCGCGGCGCGTCCTTGGGCAGCACGACAAAGCCGCGGCACCACGGCCGCTGCGTCGACACCATGCGCGCATATTGGTCGCGGCCCGGGCCGGTGATGCCCTGATAGGCGTTGGAGCCGCCCCATGTGTTGTAGGACAGCCAGGTGCCGGTCGCCGCCACCTGCAGCACGCGACCGGGTTTGCTGCCGGGCAGGAGCGCGACGATGATGAGGTGGTGGCAAAGGATAGCTTTGCAGTCGCGCCCGTCCGCCGTCAGCGTCAGCCGATAGGCGCCGGATGGCCAATCGTCGCCGATGCGAAATTCGAAAGACGCCTCCCAGCCGCAGCCTTCGACCGAGCACTGGTCGGGCGTATCCTGCCAGCGCGCCGAAAGCCCCGTTTGCTCGAAGACCTTTGTCTCGCTGCCGCCGTCGCGGACAATGACAATGCTGAAGCGCGGCGCCGTCGAGCTGACATGCAGCGTCACGGTCTCGCCGGCGCGGTAGGAAAATCGATCAGAATAGCACCAGATCTCGCCCCGCTCGCCGTCCATTCCCGGCCATTCATAGTAATGGCCGCGCACCGCCTCGCGGCGCTGCTCGGGCGTCAGTCCGAAATCGGGAAATTCGGTTGGCAGATGGGTCATGAACACCGGAAAAGTGACAGGCCGCCATTTCGGCCATCTGCCGGCCAAGCGTCAAATGGAAACGATCGGGCCAGCAATTGCATACGACACAATTGCTTGGCCGCTCTTGGCCGCACCCGGCAAACCGACTATCTCAGGCGAGGCGGCATTTTCCGCCTCGGGAGCCGGCATGCTGAGAGTGCAGAAGGTCAAGGTCGATGACATCTACGTGCCGACGGCGCGCAAGAAGACGCTGCATCCCGAAACGGTCCGGCACCTGGCCGAAGACATACTGGAAAACGGCATGAAGACGCCGATCCAGGTTCGCCATGACGGCAAGCGCCACATCCTGGTCGAGGGCCTGCACCGGCTGGAAGCCGCCAAATGGCTCGGCGAGACCGAGATCGACGCCTATCTGGTGCAAGCCAAGCGCCACTGAGGCGCGCGACCGATCGACAACAGCCAAACCGATCATTCTTCCGCGGATTTTTTCGCAGGGCATGTCGGCACGCGGCGTGCTCGCTCGTCCTTGGGGGGAACCTGAGGAGACCGACATGTCCAGACGAATCTATTTCGCCATTCTTGCCTCGGTCGCTGCCTTGTTTGCAGCGCCCGGCCCAGCCAATGCAGAGGAGACCAAGCCCGCCATGACCACCGAAGCAACAGCCATGCCGAAGCCGGAAAAGTCCGGCTTGCTGCCGATCGACGGCCTGAATTACTACTATGCCGTCTATGGCAAGGGAGAACCGCTGCTTCTGCTGCATGGCGGCCTTGGCACGTCGGACATGTTCGCGCCGCTGCTGCCGAAGCTGGCGGAAAACCGCACCATCATTGCCGTCGACCTGCAGGGCCATGGCCGCACCGCGCTCGGCGAGCGACCCTTCAGCCTGGAGGGGATGGGCGACGACATGGCTGGTATCGTCAAGGCGCTCGGCTATGACAAGGTCGACGTGCTTGGCTATTCGCTGGGCGGCGGCGTCGCCTTCCGCATGGCCGTTCAGCATCCCGAGACGGTGCGCCGGCTGGTCCTGGTCTCGACCGGCTTCGCCGCCAATGGCTTCTATGACGAGATGCGCGGCCAGCAGGCGCAGGTGAGCGCGGCCGCCGCCGATTTCATGAAGGACACGCCGATGTACAAATCCTACGTCGCCGTCGCCCCACGTCCCGACGATTTCCCTAAACTGCTCGATGCGCTGGGCAATTTCATGCGCAAGGATTACGACTATTCCGCCGATGTGGCGAAGCTGAAGATGCCAGTTATGCTGGCCTATGGCGACAGCGACATGTACAAGCCCGAGCACGAGATCAAGTTCTACCAGATGCTCGGCGGCGGGCTGAAGGATGCCGGCTGGATGCGTGAGAACCTGTCGCAGAACCGGCTGGCCATCATTCCCAATCGCACCCACTACGACGTCTTCTTCGCACCGGAGCTGACGGCCGCGGCACTGCCCTTCCTCAATGGCGAAACCAAGGTGAAGACCTGGGACGAAGTCCTCAGCGAAACGAAATAGCTTGCCTGAAAATACATGCCGGCCGTCTCGAAGAGGCGGTCGGCTTTTTTGTGCCTGCGAGGCTACGGAGCCTTGGCGCAGCCATTGGTCCTATCGGCGCAATCGATGGCGCCATCAGGGCTTTTCAATTGACCGGAGGTACCTGTCGATATCATCAAGAGACCTTCAGTGCGATGGGTTCGAATGATGACGAAATACCAGGGCGGATGCCATTGCGGGGCAGTGCGCTACGGCACCGAGGCGGCGCCGCTCAACCAGCGCGTCTGCCATTGCCGGCGCTGCCAGAAGGTGATCGGCGCGGCTTTCAATGCCCGCCTTTTGTTTCGCATCGACGATGTCACCGTCGAGGGAGAGGTGGCGACGGTCAACACCTCTCCGGACCTCAAGCGCGGCTTTTGCGCCGCTTGCGGCACCACGCTGTTTTCCCGACGCGACTCCGCCGGCATCGTCGGCATCACCACCGGCTCGCTCGACGATCCCTCGCTGTTCAAGCCGGAAATGCATATGTGGACCGCCTCGAAGCAGCCCTGGCTGCAACTCGATGACGGCCTGCCGCACCATGAAGGCGCGCCGCCTCCGAACTGACGCCGGCCTTACCGGAAATTAATCCCGAAACCACGACATAGCCGGCAAAGCGTCATTGGCGGGCCATGATTGCCTGCCTATCTATCGTCTGCGGGCCGGTATCGAGGAGACGACCGATGAGCGACAGAATCAACACCCTGGACGAGCTTTTGAGCGACCCGATGGTCCTCCTCGTCATGGAGCGTGACCGCGTGCGCCCCGAACAGGTTCGCCTGCTGCTCGAACGTGCCCGCCGCCCGGCCGCCGACGCCGTGCCACCGGCGCATGTGGTGGCGAAAAGCTGCATGCAGCAATGGCTGGGAAGGTAAGGGCTTCCCCTTCTCCCCTTGTGGGAGAAGGTGGCCGAGCGAAGCTCGGTCGGATGAGGGGTGTTCCAGGGAACGCCAACGCCTCACTCCGCTGGAACACCCCTCATCCGTCTCGGCGCTACGCGCCGATCCACCTTCTCCCACAGGGGGAGAAGACAAGAGGGCCAATTCCTAACAACTTGATTCAAACTTTGTTGGTAATTTCTCGTTAGTAATCGAGGCCGGTTTGTCCGGCGGCGTCTGTTTGCCTTCGGTCTGTTGTGTTTTGCGTACAGGTCCAGATGCGGATTTCAGGCGTCGTCAGTTTCATGTTGGCATCGCTGTGGCTTGCCGGCTGTTCGTCCACAGCGGGCGTCGATGGCTTGCAGCCGTCGAACGAGACGACCAGTTCGGTCGTGCGTCCGAGCGCGCCGGTCACAGCGGCTCCGGCGGAGACCGCCGACCTCGCGCCGATGCGGTCCGACATGGTGGCCGACAACGCTGTGGCCGACAATGCGCCGCCCTTTTCCATGGTCGAGGAAGAAGAGGCCATCGTCGCGGGCACGCCGCAGGGGAGCACCAGACCACAGCTCGAGCCCGCCGCTCTGATGTCTGCGCCGAAGCGGTTGACGCGCGCGGCGCCGGCCATGCTGGCCTCGCCGGTCACCCGCTACGGTTTCCGCGACGCCAAGCCGATCAATTTCGGCAAGGCTTCGCCACGCTACCTTGCCGTCCACGGCGTCGACGTCTCGCGCTGGCAGGGCAATGTCAACTGGGGCAAGCTGCGCGCCCAGGGCGCCAACTTCGCCTACATCAAGGCGACCGATGGCGGCGACCATCTCGACCCGATGTTCATGAAGAACTGGCGCAATGCCGACGCCGCCGGGCTGAAGCGCGGCGCCTATCATTTCTTCTACTGGTGCCGCACTGCGGGCGAGCAGGCCGACTGGTTCATCCGCAATGTGCCGAGGGTCGAAGGCGCGCTGCCACCGGTGATCGATGTCGAGTGGAACGGCGAATCTTCCTGCAAGCGGCGGCCGTCGCGGGCCACCGTGCTGGAAAAGATGAAGGTGTTCATGGACAAGCTGGAGCGCCATTACGGCCAGCGGCCCATCATCTACACCGCACCGGATTTCTATCGCGACAATCTCAAGGGTGCGTTTCTCGATTATCCGTTCTGGCTGCGCGCCGTGGCGCGGCATCCCTCAAAAGTCTATCCCGGCCGCAAATGGCTGTTCTGGCAGTACTCCGGCTCCGGCCTGTCGCACGGCGTGACCGGCCGCATCGACCTCAACGTCTTCCATGGCGACGAGCGCGCCTGGCGGGCATGGGCAGGCGGGCAGACGACCGTCGCCGACGCCGACTGAACGTCAGGCCGGTGCCGGTGCGCCTGCGCTGCCTGCCGCTGCGCCTTGGGTTGAATTTTCAGCGTCTCGCTAACGATCCGCTCACTGTGTCCTTTAGCGGTATCGCAACAGCCTTCCGGTAACGTGCCCGTGATCGGGTTTTCGGAGGGATCCATTGCGCAATCCAGTTGTGGCTGTCGCACTTGCCGCCGCCGTCGGCTACGGGTTTTTCAGTTCGCTCGGCCACATGCCGGGCGGAAGTGGCGCTTCGCTGGCGGAGTCGAAGCAGAACGTCGTGTCCTATTCCACCGAGGACAAGGCGATGCAGGCCGCCAAGGACAGCGGCCGCTCGACCCTCAAGCGCTTCCACGAACTGATGGACGCCGGCACGCCGGGCACCTACACGGTAAAATTCCCGCTGACCCAGAACGGCGCCACCGAGCATATCTGGCTGCAGCTGGTGGGCTACAGCGAAGGCTCCTATATCGGCCTGCTTGCTGACGTGCCGGTCAATGGCAACAAGTACAAGATGGGCGACAGGATGACGGTAACCGAGGCCGACGTCGAGGACTGGATGATCAAGAACGGCAAGGTGATCTACGGCGGCTACACCACGCGCCAGGCGCTTGCGGATATGCCGAAGGAGCAGGTTGCAAAGTACGGGTTGACCTTCAAGGACTGAGGGTTGAGGCGCGGGCGAGTTTTATCGCGGTGCCTAGAGGGCTGTCGCGCTTTTCGCGTTCGCGTATCTCTGCCGTTTGCGCCAGCACCCAGTCGCGAAACACCTTGATTTTGGGCGCGTTGCGGCGGCTCTCCAGATGCACCAGCCAATAGCCGTCGCCGTCCGAGCCAAGCACGTCGAACGGCTGTATCAACTGGCCCTTTTCCAACAGGGCGCTGTAAAGGTTTCTGGTGAGGATCGCGGCGCCCTTGTCGGTCAGCGCCGCCATCGCATCATAGGCCTGCGTACCCAGCTTCGGGCCAGCGATGACGCGATCGGGCTCGAACGGCACGCCGGCAGCCTTGAACCAGATTTCCCACCAGGGATCGTCGGCACAGCATAGCGGCACTTGGTAAAGATCCTCGGGGCGGTGGATGCCGCCGACGCTTTCGGCGAGTCTCGGGCTGAGCATCGGCGTATAGTCCGCCTTGAACAGATAGTGAGCCGTCAGGCCCGGCCAATTTCCACTGCCGGTGCGAATGCCGACATCCATGTCGCCGCGCGTGAAATCGACCAGCCCGTGCGATGTATTCACCTTCACGGCAAGGTCGGGATGCATCAGCTGGAATGTTCCAAGCCATACGGCCAGCCAGTTCGATGCGAAGGTTTCCATGGTCGTCACCGACAGCACGCCGGTCGCTCCACCCTTGGTGGCGACCCATGCGTCGGCCAGGGTCGAGAACGCGCCTGTTGCGTGCGGCGCCAGCTGCTGTCCGGCCTCGGTCAGCGCGATCTGCCTTGTTTTTCTTATGAAAAGCGGCGTTCCGGCACGTTCTTCCAGCACCTTTATCTGATAGCTGGCAGCTGATTGGGTCATGCCGAGTTCTTCGGCTGCCTTGGTGAAACTGCCCAGCCGGGCCGCGGCTTCAAAGACCCTGATGGCTCCTAATGGTGGCAGTTCCCAGCTCATGACGCATCAATCCCGCTGATGCATACTACGCGACGTTCGATTGGAAACCAAGCCCGGAAAACGGCATGCTGCATTCATCGGATCAAACCCTGGAGGATACGGCAATGACCACCACCATCGCTCTCTACAACACGCTTCGCCGCCCGGTGCTCGACCTCTTCACCGCGCCGTTCAGGCCTCGCAAGCGCGGCCTGCTCGACCGCCGCTCGCTGTCGGATCATTTCCTCAGGGATATCGGTATGCTTGACGGACGCGTGCCTCCCGGCACCATTGGCTAAGCAAGCTCTTTGACCATGGGGGAAAGATGACTGTGCCATCCGAGGATCTGGCGAAGAGCCGCCAAACGATCAACGCCTATGAGGACTATGCCGAACGCTACGACGCTCTGGTGCGGCACGTTCCGAACCAAAGAGAACAGAAATGGCTGAAGCGCCTGGTGAAGATCGCCGGCAAAGGCGGCCGGATTCTGGAAGTCGGTTCGGGACCCGGATACGATGCGGACTTCGTCGAAGGGCTCGGTGTCCAGGTTCGGCGCACAGACGCAACGAAGCGGTTTCTCGAGTTGCAGGCCGCACGCGGCAAGCAGGGTGAGTTTCTCGATCTCATCACCGACGATCTCGGCGGCCCCTACGACGCGGTGCTCGCATTGTGCGTCCTGATCCACGTGCCGCGCGAGCAGGCCGACCAGGTGCTTGCCAAGATTGCCGGGTCGTTGCGGCCGGGCGGCGCCTTCCTCGTCTCGATGCGCATTGGCGATGGCGAGAAGAGCGGCGAATATCATACGGTCTACTGGCGCAGGGACGACTTCGCGGCCCGCCTCGAAAACGCCGGGCTGGTCCTTGTCGGAGACGAATTCAACGTCGGCCGCGATCGCGAAGAGTGGACCACCTTTCTGGCTGTGAGGCCGTCATGACGCGCCGCGGACTGTTTTTGTTCGTGCTGCTCAGCCTCCTGTGGGGCATTCCCTATTTGTTGATCAAGCTGGCAGTTGCCGAGGTGTCGGTGCCCTTCCTGGTCTTTGCCCGAACAGCCGTCGGCGCCCTGGCGCTGCTGCCCTTCGTCCTTGTCCAGCGCAGTTTCGGATGGCTGAAGACACATTGTCGGGCGGTCGCCGCATTCTGTCTGGTCGAGATGATCCTGCCATGGGGGCTGATCACCCATGGCGAAGTCAGCATCGACAGTTCCACCGCCGGGCTGCTGATTGCCATGACGCCGGCCGTAACCGTCGCGCTCTCCAAGCTGATGGGTTCGGATGAGCGGCTGGGGATACGCCGCTGGACCGGCCTTTTCCTCGGTTTTGCCGGTGTCTTCGTGCTGGCGCTGCCGACCTTGGGTGGCGGATTTCTCGCGGTCGTCGAGATTCTCATGGCCGCGGCCTGCTATGCCTCGGGTTCGATCATCGCGTCGCGCTGGCTGAACGATGTGCCGGCAACCTCGCTGACGGCAGTCTGTCTGGCAGGGGCCGCGCTGATCTACGCCGTGCCGGCGGCGTTGGCCTGGCCGGCGGCCATGCCGTCGACAACGGTGGTTGGCGCAATCCTCGGTCTTGGCGTGTTTTGCACGTCGATTGCCTTCGCCACCTATTTCCTGCTGGTGCGGGAGATCGGCCCCGAACGGGCGGTCGTCATCACCTATGTGGCGCCCGCCGTGTCCGTGGCAGCCGGCGTGCTCGTCCTTTCGGAGCCGCTCGATATCGGCATTGTCGCGGCCTTCGCGCTCATCCTGTGCGGATCATATCTCGGCACGTGGCGCGCTCCGCCAGAACCGTCCGTGTCCGCGACCTCGGCAAGTTGACCGGCGGCCGCCAGCCGCCGTCAGAAATAAGATCGCAGGTTCTCGCGAATGCGGTCCAGCACCGTCTTTCCCGAGATATCGGCGGTGAAGGTCTTGCCGGTGATGGTCTCAAAGGCCTGCGTGTAAACCCGCGATGTCTGCTCGATGAGCTCGGCGGGGATTTTCGGAATACGATCCTTGTAGGGATCGCAGCGCGCGGTCACCCAGGCGCGAATAAAGTCCTTGTCGAAACTTTGCGGCCGCTCGCCTGCCTTGAAACGCTCTTCATAGCTTGCCGCAAGCCAGTAGCGGCTTGAGTCGGGCGTATGGATTTCATCGGCAAGGATGATGGCGCCATCCTTGTCCGTGCCGAACTCGTATTTGGTGTCGACCAGGATCAGGCCGCGCTTGGCGGCCAACGCCTTGCCGCGCGCAAACAGCGCCAGCGCATAGCGCGAGACGGTGTCCCATTGCTCTTCCGACAACAGGCCGCGCGTCAAGATCTCATCGCGCGTCAATGGCTCGTCGTGACCGCCATCGAGCGCCTTGCTGGTCGGCGTGATGATGGCCTGCGGCAGCTTCTCATTGTCGCGCAATCCGTCCGGCAGGCGGATGCCGTACATATCGCGTTCGCCGTTCTTGTATTTCGTCAGCACCGAAGTGCTGGTGGTGCCGGCGAGGTAGTCGCGAACGACGATTTCCACCGGCAGAATGTCGAGCCTGGTGCCGACGACGACATTGGGGTCGGGATAATCGAGCACATGGTTGGGGCAGATGTCCGCCGTTTCCTCGAACCAGTAGCGCGCCGTCTGCGTCAGCAACTCTCCCTTGAGCGGTATTGCGGTCAGGATCACATCGAAGGCGCTCAGCCGGTCGGTGGCGATGATGATGCGGCGGCCATCCGGCAGATCGTAATTCTCGCGGACCTTGCCTTTGTAGTGGTTCGGGAGTTCCGGAATGAAGGCATCCGAGAGAACGCGCAGTGCTGTCATCCTGGTCTCGTGGCTCCTAACAGTTTGGGCGACTCTTAACAAAGTTGGCGGGGCTTCGATACCCGAGGAAGGGCGGTTCGTCCTTTGCGAATAATCAAGACATTGCCTTCGCCGTGCTATCTATTTGCAGCTTCCTGAACTCCTGGGGGACGCGGTGGACGTAGAGCTCAAATTTCTGATTGTCGGATTTGCCTGCGCGATCGCGGGTGGTCTGTCGTTCATCACCTTCGTCAAATGGCGCGAGGTGCAGGCGATGAGCCACTGGCTGCCGGCGCCGGGCAAGATCATCTCGTCGCGCGTCGAGGCGCGTGAAGTCAGAAGGTCGGGCGTCGGCTCGGACAGCAGCGACACCACCGAGATGCGCAATTTTCCGGCGATCACCTTCGAATACAAGGTCGGTAAAAAGAAATATCAAAGCTCGCGCTACAGCGTGAAGGAGAATCTGGGGAATTTCGAAGTCACCGAAACCCTGGCGCAGTTTCCCACCGGCGCTGAAGTGACCGTCTTCTACAATCCGGCCGATCCGGGCAAGGCCGTGATCGAACGCACCCTGCCGGACGGCGCCTTCAAGTTCATGGTCAAGCTCTCGGCCGGGCTGGTGATCGGCACGGTGGTGTTGGTGTTTTCGCTCGGTGGCGTGCTGGAGGCGATCCGGCCGCATTTGCCCAAGCCGCAGAACCTCGGCGCCGGAGCGCTGCTGCTGTTCATGGGGCTGATGATCCTGCGCATGGCCTTCGTCCAGAAGTCGCTTGCCGAGCAGGCGGCAAAATGGCCGGTCGCCCCCGGCCGCATTGACTCCTCGGGCCTGCAGACGCTGCGAAACTACAGCAGCCATCGACGCTGGAGCACCGTCTTCAAATCCCGCATCGTGTACAGCTACGGCGTCGCAGGCCAGCACTACACCTCAGACCGCGTCACCTTCGGCGCCACGGTCACCGCTTCAATGCCCGGCCTCGTCAGCGGCCAGGCGCGCAGCTATGCCGAGGGCGGCAAGGTCGACGTGCATTACGACCCAGCCAACCCCGCCTCGGCAGTGCTCGAATGCAGGGTGCGCGGGCTTTGGCTGCTGTGGGTCTGTTCGGCCGCGTTTTTGGGCGGCGCGGCTTGGCTGGTCGGTTTTATCTGAGGCGCCACTTTCATGACGAGACATCCAATGATCGTTCGCAGGCTGGCCGTCGTTTGCCTGGCTCTGCTCGGCGCCGTGCAGGCAGCGAGCGCAAGAGAGTGTCTGCTAAGCCACGCCACCTATCGCGAGCCGCGTTCGGGCGCGG
This sequence comes from Mesorhizobium sp. M0062, assembly GCF_040323125.1. Lineage (NCBI taxonomy): Bacteria > Pseudomonadati > Pseudomonadota > Alphaproteobacteria > Hyphomicrobiales > Phyllobacteriaceae > Mesorhizobium > Mesorhizobium sp. M0062. The sequence goes on along the minus strand of NZ_JAMYUO010000005.1, from coordinate 141,749 downwards.
TGTTGCAATTCCGGCCGCTCGACAATGAACCGGCGGCACTGACGGCCGAAGTGTTTTCGGTGACCGTCCCCAACACCGACACGCGCTTGCCGGCCGACATCACCTGGACCAATGGCAAAAATTCGTTTCCGCTCGGCACCATCCGCCATGCCTGCACCGACGACGACCGCGAAGCGGGGCTGGAGGACGGCAGCGGGATGTGCCGGATATGGATGAGCCAGGTCTATGCCTTGACCGGAGGCGGCGCCGAGCAGCTGAATTCGCGCGAAGCGACACCGGCGCCGAAAGGGCTGTTGCTGCCCGATTTCGGCGCGGGCTTCACCGAATTTGCCGATTTCGCCAATGCCAATCCGGACGGCTCGGCGTGGGACGCCTTCACATTGACAGGATGCAGCGATGAATAGCGCCATGAGACCGATTGTCTGGATTTGCGTGCTGTTTGCCGCCGCGGCGATATCAGCCGCTGCATATGCGGACGAGCCGTCGCCGTCGCGCCCGCCGATCGACAAATGCGTCTGGGAAAAAATGGCCGACAAGACGGTTGGGCTGGCCGCTTGGGCGCAGCGCTGCGATTTCGGCTTCCGCCAGATCCATTTCGAGTTCGCCGGCAATGCGCTCGCCATCAAATACAGCGACGGCGGCGCGCCCGATCCACTGGTCGTGGTGTTCGACATCAAATCGGGCGAAACCGCCGAGGCTGCGGTGCTGCGCCTGTTGCTGGAAAAGACCGACAAATCAGTCAGCGCTCGCTGCGTACTGGCGCCTTATACGCAGGGCACCGTGCTCGCCGGCGTCAAGCGCTACACATTCAACCCCGACGCCGCCTACGCCAAGGAGCTGCAGGCGCTCGCCAGTGATGAAGTTCCCGAACCGCCCTGCGGCGACTGGGGCGAAATGCCGGATGGCATCCAGTATTTCGAGGTACCGGCGGGCGACGGGCACAAGGTGCTGTTTGTGCGAGCGGGGCAGGACGAACCGTTGTTTGACGAGCAGACGCTGAGGGTGGTGGAGTAGGTAGGCGCAGAAAATCCTGGTCGGGGTCTGTCTCTATGCTTCGACGTATTTTGTGAGACTGAGGCCTTTCGGTATATCCAGCCCATCAGCACGCAAGCCCTCGATATGGAACCGTATTGCGTCGCGAATTTCGATTTCCACCTCCGGCACTGTCGCACCAGTCGCGATGCAGCCCGGTAGATCCGGCACATAGGCGGAAAAATTTTCTCCGGCTTTTTCGATTACGACTGCATAACGCATGTCATCAGTCCGTTAGGCCGACCACTTCAGAAGGCTTCGGCGCGCTCTGCCACAACTTGATGCTGGCGCGAAACAAATTTACTGTTGTCTTTTCGGTGGCTGCCTGACCTTCAGCATCTCAGTGCGCTTAGAAATCAATGCAGCGGCTGACGCAATATTGATGGGAGCGCCGGTAATTTTTGAGAGCTTTTCTATATCGTGTCTATGCTCGAATGCAATGAATGGCGGAACTAAGAAATTCCGTGCAAATATATCTGCCTGATCTTCTATGCTATCCAGCGCATTCATATTCTCAAATTGAGGAGAGTAGCCAAGAATATCTTGCTGTTTTGTGCCGCCTATGTGCGCATGTAAGAGTAGATGACCCAATTCGTGGGCCAGTATTCTGCGGCATTCCTGATCTCCGTCGCAAGCTCCGTCATAGATCGACTCTCTAACCAAAATCCTCGGTGGATCATTCATAGCCTGTGCAGTTTTGTCCAGTTCGATGTCACGCCGAACCATCAATTTGAAATCGGGAAGTATCTCCTTCAATCTGAATTCAAGAATTTCTATGATATTTATATAAAGTTTGTCTGAGACGCCGAAGGTACCTCTGAAGTTGCGGGCACGATCGGCGATCTCAAGTTCACTTAGCTTTTCGGAGTTGAAGCGATCCAGGGATTTCATGGTATCCTCCTGGCCGCATGGGCGTTTCAGGCCTTAGGTCGAGGTTGAGCTTCGACGGCCGATTGCGGCTTCGGTCCGAGCATAACGATCAGATACTCATGAGGCACCCCAAAAAGCGCCGCAAGTTGGTCTAGGATGTAATCGGTCGGCCAGATTTCCCCGTTTTCCACACTCGTGATGTATGCGCTGCCTGCACCGATCAACTTTCCGAGCTGGTTCTGTGACCATCTCTTCTCACGGCGTGTGCGCTCAACAAATGCGCCAAATTTTTCCGGACTGCCATTGCTCATGAAAATCTCCTAGGAATCTTCGTCCGACCCTCGATTTCTCAGCTGCACCCGCTCGTCGAGCCGCAGGTATCGCACTTCTCGCAGGTGCCGTTCCGCACCATGGTGAAGTTGTGGCATTCCGAGCATTCGTTGCCGGTGTAGCCTTGCATCAAGGATTGCTGACGGCGCGTGGAGGCAAGCGCCTTTGCCTCGGCCGCTTCTTTCGCTGCTTCGTCGGTGAACAACCCGGTGGGGTCGGCAGCCTCCTCGGAAACAATATCTTCGACCAATTCCTTGGCTCGCTCCTCATAGTCGCGCTTGTAGGCGATGGCTTCGTCGCTTGCTGGTTTAAGCGCCAACACGTTGGAGCCTGAGAACGCAGTTGGAGTGACCCGGGCAGGGGCCGCGGCAGGCGATCCGGCAAAACCCTTGGGTTCGCCACCTAGGCCAGACACCAACTTGACCGGCGAGGCGCCGCGGGTAAGGCCCTTCGAGAACGGCGTCGCCTTGCCTTCGTTGATGCCGCGTCCGAGCGCCGTCTTGTCGAAATCCGACTGGTCGACATGGGCGAGGTCGTGGCGGCCGAGATAGGACACGGCGAGTTCGCGGAACACATAGTCGAGGATCGACGTCGCATTCTTGATGGCGTCATTGCCCTGCACCATGCCGGCCGGCTCGAATTTGGTGAAGGTGAAGGCCTCGACAAATTCCTCGAGCGGCACGCCATATTGCAGGCCAAGCGAGATGGCGATGGCGAAGTTGTTCATCATCGCCCGGAAAGCGGCGCCTTCCTTATGCATGTCGATGAAGATCTCGCCGATGCGGCCGTCATCGAATTCGCCCGTGCGCAGGTAGACCTTATGGCCGCCGACGACTGCCTTCTGGGTGTAGCCCTTGCGGCGGTTCGGCAATTTTTCGCGGTCGCGGTAGAGGCGTTCGATGACGCGCTCGACGATCTTCTCGGTGACCTGCACGGCACGCTGTGAAGCGGGCGCCGCGATCAACTGCTCGACCGCATCGTCCTCGTCATCCTCGGTGTCAGCGAGCAGCGACGAATTCAGCGGCTGCGACAGCTTCGAGCCGTCGCGGTAGAGCGCGTTGGCCTTCAGCGCCAGCTTCCACGACAGCATGTAGGCGCCCTTGGCGTCTTCCACCGTCGCATCGTTGGGCATGTTGATGGTCTTGGAGATGGCGCCGGAGATGAAGGGCTGTGCCGCCGCCATCATCTGGATGTGGCTGTTGATGGACAGCGAGCGCTTGCCGATCTTGCCGCACGGGCTGGCGCAGTCGAACACCGCCAGATGCTCGGCCTTGAGGAAGGGCGCGCCTTCCAGCGTCATCGCACCGCAGACATGGATGTTGGCGGCCTCGATGTCCTTCCTGGAGAAGCCGAGCGCCGGCAGCATCTCGAACGAGAAGTCGTTGAGCTGCTCATCGGTGAAGCCGAATGTCTCCTTCACCCAGTCGGCGCCCAGCGTCCACTGGTTGAAGACGAACTTGATGTCGAAGGCCGACTTCAGCGCCGCATTGAGCGCCGCGATCTTGTCGTCAGTAAAACCCTTCGCCTTGAGCGAGCCGGGGTTGACCGCCGGCGCCTGGTTCATGTTGCCGTGGCCGACAGCGTAAGCCTCGATCTCGGCGAGCTGGCTCTCGGAATAGCCCAGCGTGCGCAGCGCTTCCGGCACGGCGCGGTTGATGATCTTGAAGTAGCCGCCGCCAGCGAGCTTCTTGAACTTCACCAGCGCGAAGTCGGGCTCGATGCCGGTGGTATCGCAATCCATGACCAGGCCGATCGTGCCGGTCGGCGCAATCACGGTCGCCTGCGCGTTGCGGTAGCCATGCTCTTCGCCGAGTTCGATGGCGCGGTCCCAGGCAGCCTTGGCGTGCGTGGCCAATTCCTGCTGCTTCAGGTCGGACGCGACCAGCGGCACCGGATTGACGGCGAGTTTCTCGTAGCCCTGTTTCTCGCCATAGGCGGCACGGCGATGGTTGCGCATGACGCGCAGCATGTTCTGCGCATTGCGGTCGTAATCGGCGAAGGCGCCGAGCTCGCCAGCCATCTCGGCCGAGGTGGCATAGGCAGTGCCGGTCATGATGGCGGTGAGCGCTGCGCAGATGGCGCGGCCCTCGTCGGAATCATAGGGAATGCCGGACGTCATCAGCAGGCCGCCAATGTTGGCATAGCCGAGGCCGAGCGTGCGGTATTCGTAGGACTGCTTGGCGATCTCCTTCGACGGGAACTGCGCCATCATCACCGAGATTTCGAGGACGACGGTCCACAGCCGCACCGTGTGCTCATAGGCGGCGATGTCGATCGTGCCGTCGGCATTGCGGTAAGGCAGCAGGTTGATCGAGGCCAGGTTGCAGGCCGTGTCGTCGAGGAACATGTATTCCGAGCACGGGTTGGAGGCCCGGATCGCACCGGCCGAAGCGCAGGTGTGCCAGTCGTTCATCGTCGTGTTGAAATGCAGGCCCGGATCGGCCGAAGCCCAGGCGGCGTAGCCGATCTTTTCCCAGAGGTCGCGTGCCTTCAGCGTCTTCAGCACCTTGCCGTCCTTGCGGGCGGTCAGATGCCAGTCGGCGTCGTCCTCGACGGCGCGCAGGAAGTTGTCCTTCAGCGACACCGAATTGTTGGAGTTCTGGCCGGAAACGGTGAGGTAGGCGTCGGAATCCCAGTCGGTGTCGTAGGTCTTGAACGACATCGCGGTGTAGCCCTGCTTGGCGAACTGGATGACGCGGTAGATGTAGTTCTCCGGCACGGCCGACTTCTTGGCCGCCTTGATCTCGCGCTTCAGCGCGGTGTTGATCGACGGGTCGAAGCAATCGTCATCATGGCCTTCGCAATTGATGCAGGCCTTCATGATCGCTTCGAGATGTTTTTTCACGATCTTGGAGCCGGTGACCAGCGACGCCACCTTCTGCTCTTCATTGACCTTCCAGTCGATGAATTCCTCGATATCGGGATGGTCGGCGTCGACAATGACCATCTTGGCCGCACGACGCGTGGTGCCGCCCGACTTGATTGCGCCCGCCGCGCGGTCGCCGATCTTGAGGAAGCTCATCAGGCCGGACGAACGGCCGCCGCCCGACAGCTTTTCGCCTTCGCCGCGCAGCATGGAGAAATTGGAGCCGGTGCCCGAGCCGTATTTGAACAGGCGCGCTTCGCGCACCCACAGGTCCATGATGCCGCCTTCGTTGACGAGATCGTCCTGCACGCCCTGGATGAAACAGGCATGCGGCTGCGGATGCTCGTAGGAGGACTTCGACTTGGTCAGCTTGCCGGTAAACGGGTCGACATAATAGTGGCCCTGGCTCGGACCATCGATGCCGTAGGCCCAGTGCAGACCGGTGTTGAACCATTGCGGCGAGTTCGGCGCAACGCGCTGGGTGGCGAGCATATAGGCGAGTTCGTCGCGGAAGGCGCTCGCGTCTTCTTCCGACTTGAAGTAGCCGCCCTTGTAGCCCCAATAGGTCCAGGTGCCGGCCAGCCGGTCGAAGACCTGGCGGGCGTCGATTTCGGAACCGTAGCGCTCGGCTTCCGGCAGCTTGGCAAGCTCGGCCTCGTCGGCGACGGAGCGCCACAGGAAGGAGGGGACGTCGTTCTCCTCGACCTTCTTCAGGCGCGCGGGCACGCCGGCCTTGCGGAAATACTTCTGCGCCAGGATGTCGGCGGCAACCTGCGAGAACTGCGCCGGCACATCGATATTGTCCAAGCGGAACACCACCGAGCCGTCCGGATTCTTGATCTCCGAAAGCGCCTTGCGGAATTCGATCTCCGCGTAAGCTGATTGGCCTGGCTTGGTGAAACGACGCTCGATGCGCATTGGTCCGGTCCCTTTTGTCTATATATAGCGCTTTTCCCCGGGGATTTCTGCCCCCAATGCGAAACGCGCATGTCCGCCGTCTGCCGGCGTTCGAAAACACCGGCTCTCCTTGTGGCAGTCTTCGTCGCCTTGCTGGTCGAGCTTCTTACGATGCCGCTGTTCCAACTCTGCGCCGAACCCTGCGGGTCCCTCAAAACTGAATTTTTCCTCGATTCCCTCGACCGAGGGAAATTCACACTATCTAGCGTCGAACCTGCCTGCAAACACTAAATATAGTGTTAACAGACAATTTATTCCAGTCCGACAAATCTCCCTTTTCGCTCCCGAAGCCCCCACGATCCAACGCTTCCGCCAGCCTCGTAAACAGGCGGAAATCATGGCCAAAACGCACAAAATCCGGGAAAATGACCGGGCTCGAAACTCTCCGGTCGCGCCCTCAACAAGAGCACATGGCACATAAAAGGCGACTCGGTTTGCGTCGTCAAGGATTCGTTTGCGTAGCTTTTGTGACCCCAACATCTTGTGTGTCACATATGTGGATAACGGGGACAAAAAGCGGCTGAGGAAAGCCCGATTCTGCCGGCGTGGACCGCTGGTGAGCGGTTCACCCGAGACAGGCCCGGCCGGATTCTGGCTCACAGCCTTTTCATTTTAGCTGGCGTGCATTATGTCTTTGGCGTCGCGCGGGGGCGCGTCTTGTCAATTCCAAGAGCATCCGTTACGCCCCGCCCATGACAGTTACCGTCCGTTTTGCCCCCTCACCAACCGGCCGCATTCATATCGGCAATGCCCGCACCGCCTTGTTCAACTGGCTGTTTGCCATGAACAACAAGGGCCGTTTCATTCAGCGCTTCGACGACACAGACATTGCCCGCTCGAGGCAGGAATTTTCCGACGCCATCCTCTACGACCTGCACTGGCTGGGGATTTTTCCCGACGCCACCGAATACCAGTCGCGGCGCTTCGAAACTTACGACGCGGCGGTGGAGCGGCTGCAGAGAGCCGGCGTTGTCTATCCCTGCTACGAGACCCCCGAAGAACTCGACCTGCGCCGCAAGGTGCGCCGCACGCGCGGCCTGCCGCCGGTCTATGGCCGCGAGGCGCTGGCGCTTTCGCAGCAGCAGATCGCCGAATACCGCTCCGATGGCCGCCGGCCGCACTGGCGCTTTCTGCTGCCGAATTTCACCAGCGATCCGCTGCAGCCCGAACGCACCGAAGTGCACTGGAACGATCTGGTGCGCGGCGAGGAAACCGTCGATCTGGCCTCACTGTCCGATCCGGTGCTGCGGCGCGAGGACGGCACTTATCTCTACACGCTGCCTTCGGTCGTCGACGACATCGAGATGGGGGTCAGTCATGTCATCCGCGGCGACGACCACGTCACCAACACCGGCGTGCAGATCGCGCTGTTCAAGGCATTGGGCGCCGAGCCGCCTGTCTTCGGCCACCACAATCTCTTGACCACGGCCTCGGGCGAGGGCCTGTCGAAGCGCAGCGGTGCGCTGTCGATCGAAAGCCTGCGCGAGGAGGGCATCGAACCGATGGCTGTGGCTTCGCTGGCCGTCCTTGTCGGCACCTCGGAAAATGTCGCAGCGGTGCATGACATGCCGGCACTGGCCGCGCGCTTCGATCCCGCCGCCACGTCGAAATCGGCGGCCAAATTCGACCCGGACGAGCTGTTCGTGCTCAATCGTGCGCTCATGCACCACATGCCGTTTTCCGAGGCGCGGGATCGGCTGATCGTGCTCGGCATCTCCGGCGACAAGGCCGAGCCGTTCTGGCTGGCGGTGCGCGGCAATCTCGACCGGCTGAGCGACGCGGTCGGCTGGTGGCGCATCCTTGCCGACGGCCCGCAGCCCGCGCCGGAATTTTCCGACGAGGATCGCGACTTCCTGCAGCAGGCCTTCGACCTGTTGCCGGAAGAGCCGTGGACCGGTACGGTCTGGAAAGACTGGACGGCCAGGATCAGGGAAGCCAGCGGCCGCAAGGGCAAGGCGCTGTTCATGCCGCTCAGGCTGGCGCTTACCGGACTTGCTTCCGGGCCGGAGCTTGCAGATCTATTGCCGCTGCTGGGTCGGGAAGGAACGCTGGCCCGACGACCCTGACCTTGCGCTGGTCCGGCGGGATCAGCGACACCGGCGACACCACCGGCTTGACGGCAAGGCGCTTGATGGCGGCGCGGTCGAGCCCGCCTTGTACGTTCGCCAGCGTCTCCGGATCCGCGCCCGGATCGGGTTTGGCCGCCGGCACCGGAATGAACGGCGTGGTCTCAATATCGGGCTGAAACTGCTCGGGCGGTGGCGGGTTACCGCCGATGATCTTGAAATTTCCGGCCTGCGCGTTGCAGCCACATGCCTGCGGCCGCGACTGGTTGGGTTGTTTGTAGAGATAAGCGGTAGGCAACTCGCTGTAGGGCCTCCCGGTCACCGACGACGTCATGTTGGCCGAATCGTCTTCCATGCCGCGCGAATAGAACACCTGCATTTCGGTGCCGGGGCAGCTCGATTCGCAATTCTTCTGGTCGCGCTCGAAATCGCCGAGCGAAGCCGAGTTCGACATCGGGAAGAAATAGCCGTCGCAGGTGCGCACGCAGCTCGTATGGAACTCGCCGCCGACCGTCGGGAAATCCGGCACGCCGGGCTGATTGAGCACCCGGCGCACATTGCGCTCCTCGCCGGGATCATCGGGCTGATCGAGCGTGTCGATCTGCCGGTTGCCGCCGAAAAGCTGGTCGAACAGATTGCCGTCGTCGGGTTCGCGGCTGGCTTCCTGCAGCGGCTCCCGGCGCGGCGCGGGCTCGTCAAGGCAGCCATTGGCGTCGAGCGCGGCCAGGATGCGGCCGCGGTCGCGCCGCGAGCCGCCGCCGGCAAGCTGCGCGCGCTTGGCTTGCAACGCATCGAGATTGGCGTTCATGCGATCGATGCTGCTGTTCAGCGCAGCACATTGGCTGACATTGCGCGAAAACAGCGAAAACCCGCAATTCGCATCGCTCGCACGACCGCGCACCTTTGATAGCTGTTCGAACTGGCGGGAGATGGCCTTGTCATACTTCCGCACCATGCTGGAATTGCCGCCGCCATTCGATGAAGAAGCAAGCTCGGCTTCCAGTTGACGGCAAACGCGGGAGGCGGCCTGCGGTTCAGTGGTGGCGACGGCCGAAAGCACAAGCGCTCCGAGCAGCGCAGCCAGGTGCTTCAGCCTCCATCGTCCGCCCGTCATTGCCCGAACCCCGCTTGCCTGCCTGTCTACCGGATTCGCCGTTAACCGTTCCCTCAATCTACAACCAAGGATGGTCTTAGCCCATAGACGCGCTGCAGGAGGCGTTTGGATAGGGCGGCAACTGTGCGATCTCACCGCTGCATGAAAAAGGCGCAATCGCCCCGGAATTATCCCACGATCCAGCAATGCCCCGGGGAGCTGGCATGATCGCGATTACCCGTCGAACCGCGCTGCAGTTCGGTCTGTTGTGCCTGGCGGCGCCCGCCGTCCGGGCGCAGGAAAATCCAGCCGCTCCGGACTGGCGCAGCAAATTGGTCGAAGCCGGGCGTGAGCAGATCGGCGTCACCACCTTCTACGACCCGGCCTATGTCCGCCTCGGCTATCCCGGCGGCGACGTCGCGCCGGATAGGGGCGTGTGCACGGATGTCATTGTGCGCGCCTATCGCCGCGCCTTCAATCTCGACCTGCAGAAACTGGTGCATGAGGATATGGCCGCCAATTTCGCCGCCTATCCCAAGACCTGGGGTCTGAAAGCGACCGACCGCAACATCGATCACCGACGGGTCGGCAACCTTGCCGCCTTTTTCGGGCGCAAGGGTGCTTCCTTGGCCGTAAGCGAGGATCCTGCCGACTTTCAGCCGGGCGATCTTGTCACCCAGATGCTGCCCGGTAACCTGCCGCACATCGTCATCGTCTCATCCGAACGCTCGGCGGACGTGCCGGGAAGGCCGCTGGTCATCCACAATATCGGGTCGGGCGCCCGCAAGGAGGACACGCTGTTCGCCTTCAAGCAGACCGGGCATTACCGTTTCGTGCCTGCCTGACGGCGTCAGTTGAAATGAACCACCGCCTGTGCCTTGTGCGCCGCCTCGACCACCGCAAGCGCCGTCATGTTGACGACGCCGCGCGAGGTCACCGACGGCGTCAAAATATGCGCCGGCTTGTCGGTGCCAAGCAGGATCGGCCCGACATGCAGCGCGTCCATCATCGTGCGCAGCGCGGTCAGCGTGATGTTGGCGGAGTCGAGGTTGGGGAACACCAGGAGATTGGCTTCGCCCTTCAGCCGCGAATGCGGATAGACGCGCTGGCGCAGATGCTCCGACAGGGCTGAATCGGCATGCATCTCGCCGTCGCATTGCAGGTCGGGCGCAACGCGCGCCAGGATCGCCGCTGCCTGCCGCATCTTCAGCGCGCTGGGAGAATCACGCGAGCCGAAATCCGAATGCGACAGCAGCGCTGCCTTCGGCTCGATGCCGAAGCGCTGGATTTCCTCCGCCGCCAATATGGTCATTTCGGCGATTTCCTCGGCCGTCGGGTCGACCGAGACATGGGTGTCGGTGAGGAAGATGATGCCGCGCTGCGAGATCAGCATCGACAGCGTCGACAGGTCGCGGTCCTTGACGCCCGCGCGTGGTCCGATGACCAGCGTCACATTGCGCAGATGCCGCTCGAAACGGCCCTCGAGGCCGCAGATCATGGCGTCGGCATCGCCGCGCTTCAGCGCCAGTGCCGCAATCACCGTATTGTCGGTGCGCACCATGGTGCGCGCGGCCTCCGTCGTCACGCCGCGCCGGCCGGCAAGCTCGATCAACAGGTCGACATAATGGCGGTAGCGCGGATCGTCTTCCGGGTTGATCAGGCCGAAATCGACGCCCGGCTTGATACGCAGGCCGTAGCGCTTCAGCCTGACCTCGATGACATGCGGGCGGCCGATCAGGATCGGCTCGGCAATGCCTTCCTCCAGCACCACCTGGGCTGCGCGCAGCACGCGCTCGTCCTCGCCGTCGGCATAGATGACGCGCTTGGCGGTCGACGCCTTGGCCGAGGAAAACACCGGCTTCATCACTAGGCCGGAGCGGAAGACGAAGCGGTTGAGCTGGTCGATATAGGCGGCGAAGTCGGTGATCGGCCGGGTCGCGACGCCGGTGTCGCAGGCAGCCTTGGCCACCGCCGGCGCGATGCGCAGGATCAGGCGGGGATCGAAGGGCGAGGGGATAAGGAAGTCGGGTCCGAAGATCGGCGTCTCGCCGGAATAGGCGCGGGCGGCGACGTCGGACGGTTCTTCGCGGGCAAGCGCGGCGATCGCCCGGACCGCGGCCATCTTCATCTCCTCGTTGATGGCGCTGGCGCCGCAGTCCAGCGCACCGCGGAAGATGTAAGGAAAACAAAGCACGTTGTTGACCTGATTGGGAAAATCGGAACGGCCGGTGCAGATCATCGCGTCCGGACGAGCGGCGCGCGCGACCTCCGGCATGATTTCGGGATTGGGGTTGGCCAGCGCCAGGATCAACGGCTTAGGCGCCATATGATCAAGCAATTCCGGCTTCAGCACGCCGGCGGCCGACAGGCCGAGAAAAACGTCGGCGCCAGGGATCACATCGGCCAGCGTGCGCGCCTCGGTGTCCTTCACATAGGGGTCTTTCCAGCGATCCATCTCGTCGGTGCGGCCCTTGTAGGCGACGCCGAAGCGGTCGGTGACCCAGATGTTCTCTACCTTGGCGCCAAGCGAGACCAACAGGTTGAGGCAGGCGAGCGCTGCCGCACCGGCGCCTGAGGTGACGATCTTGATGTCGGAAATGGTCTTGCCGGCGAATTCCAGCCCGTTGAGCACGGCGGCGGCGACGATGATGGCGGTGCCATGCTGGTCGTCATGGAAGACGGGAATGCCCATGCGGGCCTTCAACTGCGCCTCGACCTCGAAGCATTCGGGCGCCTTGATGTCCTCGAGATTGATGCCGCCGAATGTCGGTTCCAGCGCCGAGATCGTCTCGACCATGCGCTCTATGCCCGGCGCGTCGATCTCGATGTCGAAGACGTCGATGCCGGCGAATTTCTTGAACAGCACCGCCTTGCCTTCCATCACCGGCTTGGAGGCGAGCGGGCCGATATTGCCGAGGCCGAGCACGGCCGAGCCGTTGGAGACGACGCCGACCAGATTGGCGCGCGCTGTATAATCGGCCGCGGTTGCCGGATTGTCGCGGATTTCGAGGCAGGGCGCGGCAACACCCGGCGAATAGGCCAGCGCCAGATCGCGCTGGTTGCCGAGCGGCTTGGTTGCCTGAATCTCGAGCTTTCCCGGCCTTGGATGCTTGTGGAAGTAGAGGGCGGCTTCGTCGAGGTCCGAACGTGCCGTTTTCTTGTTCTCGCCTTCCATGCGGCCGCTCCCTCAAACCTGCTTTGCAGCCTTTTAGCACGCAAAAATGGTTTTTCGCGACGCCAAATGACGCAAGGGCGGCTAAAACAACCCGGTCCGGAAAGATCGAACTATTTCAAATGATTGCGCTGAAATCCTGCCGATTATCCATCGAGCCCTTCAGAACGCGCTGACATAGAGGCCGCCATCGACCGGGATGTTCTGGCCGGTGAGATAACCGGCATGGACCGAGCACAGAAAGGCGCAGATCTGGCCGAACTCTTCCGGCGTGCCGAGCCGCTTGGCCGGAACGTCGGCGCTGATGCGGGTCTTGCGCGCTGCGGCCGCTGCCGGGTCTTCCATCGTGCCGGCCTCATGCGGGCCGCGCAGCCGGTCGGTGTCGAGCTTGCCCGGCAGCAGGCTGTTGATGGTGACGTTGCGGTCGATCACCGTGCGCGCCACGCCGGCCAGGAACGAGGTCAGCCCGGCTCGCGCGCCGGACGACAGATCGAGGCCGGGAATCGGGACGTAGACCGACAGCGAGGTGATGTTGACGATGCGGCCGAAGCCGCGCATGGCCATGCCGTCGATGACGGCCTGCACCAGTTCGATCGGCGTCACCATGTTCTGCGTCACGCCTTCGAGGATCTTTGCGCGGTCGAGTTCGCGGAAATCGCGCAAGGGCGGGCCGCCATTGTTGTTGACCAGGATATCCGGGTCGGGGCAGGCGGCAAGGAGCGCGTTCTGCACGTCGGGTTTCGAGACGTCGCCGACGATCTCGGTCACCTTCACGCCGTAGCGTTCGCGCAGTTCGGCCGCGGTTTTTGCCAGCAGCTCGGCATTGCGGCCGTTGACGACGAGATCGCAGCCGGCCTCGGCCAGCGCCATGGCGCAGCCGCGGCCCAGCCCTTTGCTCGATGCGCAGACGATGGCCTTCTTGCCTTTGATGCCCAGATCCATGACGATTTTCTCCTGTGAATGGCGCGGCACGCTAGCCCTTTGGCTGGCCCAATCGCAACCGTCATACGGTTGTTGCATGAATCGGGGCATAGCCTGCGCGAAAGCAACGGTGACGATCTGATGTCCGGTACAGAAACCCGCACTTTCCGCAGCATGTTCATATCCGACCTGCATCTCGGATCGAAGGCGGCCAAGGCCGAGTTCCTGATCGATTTCCTGCGGTATCACGACGCCGATATCATCTATCTCGTCGGAGACATCGTCGACGGCTGGCGTCTGCGGCGCAGCTGGCATTGGCCGCAGAGCCACAATGACGTCGTCCAGAAACTGCTGCGCAAGGCGCGCAAGGGCACCTCGATCACCTATATCGCCGGCAATCACGACGAATTCGCGCGCCAGTTCCAAGGCGTGCATTTCGGCGGCATCGTCGTTGCCGACCGCGCCATCCACGAAACCGCCGATGGCAGGCGCCTGCTGGTCATCCATGGCGACCAGTTCGACACCGTCGTCCACAATGCACGCTGGCTGGCCTATCTCGGCGATTACGCCTATGACGCGGCGATGCTGGTCAACCGCGCGGTGACGAGGCTGCGCCACCTGCTTGGGCTTCCCTACTGGTCGTTCTCGTCCTGGGCCAAGGTCAAGGTCAAGAAGGCGGTCAACTTCATCGGCTCGTTCCAGACCGTGCTGACCGAGGAGGCCCGCCGCTCGCACGTTGACGGCGTCATCTGCGGCCACATCCATCACGCCGCGATCGAGACTTATGAGGATGTGCAGTACATCAACACCGGCGACTGGGTGGAGAGCTGCACGGCGGTGGTCGAACATTTCGACGGCAAGATGGAGATCATCCACTGGGCGCTGGTGCTGCCCGAAGCACCGGACGAGCCGTTCATCCCGCTGCTCATCGAAGACAAGGTCGTCGAAGCGGCATAACCCTCCTGTTAATCGACTGGTCCAGGCAGTTTCGGACCGCTTTCGCGCATGTTAAGGGATCGATCTGCGTTGCAGCCCTTTGTGCAGCGTAATTGGATCGATTCATGTCGCTGCCGCCGCTCTCGCCCAAACAACTCGTCAAGCCGCGCCATTTCGAACTGCGCATGAGCCTGATCTTCGCGACATTATTCATGTCCCTGGGAACGCATGTGCCTTATTTCCCGCTGTGGCTGCATGCCCAGGGTTTCCACGCCGAGCAGATCGCCATCATCCTGGCGGCGCCGATGTTCCTGCGCGTGGTGACGACGCCGCTGCTGACCGCGCTGGCCGACCGGGCGAAGGACAGGGCCGATGTCTATATTGCGCTGGTGGCCGCGACGATGGTGCTTTCCGCCGGCTATTTCCTCACTCCCACCTATGCGGCGGTGCTTGCCGTATCGCTGGCGCTGACGGTGGTGTGGACGCCGCATTCGCCGATCGCCGATTCGCTCGCGCTGTCGGGTGTGCGCCGCTTCGGCTCGAACTACACCGCGATGCGCAAATGGGGCTCGATATCCTATCTCTGCGCCAATGTCGCAGGCGGCTTTATCCTCGCCTGGACGAGCCCGCAGGCCGTGCCGGTAATCATCTTTGCGGCATTGTCTGCCGCGCTCGTCGCCGGATTGCTGGCGCCGCGGCTTGGCCGCCCGCGCCGCGCTTCGCCGCTATCTGCCGCCGACATCCAGCATCAGGCGCCGAGCCTTCTCAATCCGTATTTCCTGTATTTCACCCTCGGCGTCGGCATCATCACCGCCAGCCATGCCTTCCTCTACGGCTTTGTCTCCATCTACTGGAAATCGGTCGGCATCAGCGATTCCGTCGTTGGCCTGCTGTGGGCCTGGGGCGTGGTAGCCGAGGTCTGCATGTTCGTGTTTTTCAACCGTATTTTTGCCTCGGTCTCGGTCGTCAAGGTGATGCTGATCGCCGGCGTCGGCTCCATCGTGCGCTGGATCGCCTTTCCGCTGATCTGGCCACTCGGGCTTGGCGTCGCCGGTTTCTTCGGCGTCCAGACCCTGCATTCGGTGTCGGTGGCGATGGTGTTGATCTGCCTGCAGAAGATGATCGGCGAAACGGTTTCGGAAGAACGCACGGGTGCGGCGCAAGGCATTGCCTATTTCTTCAACGGCTTCTTCATGGCGGCGGTGACGCTGGCGTCCGGCCCGCTTTATGAGCGCTACGGCGTCGACGGCTTCCTGGCGATGATCCCGATCGCCATCATCGGCCTGGCGCTGATCGGGCTCGCCGCGCGTTCAGCCCCACAGCATCCTGTCAGGCGGTAACACCAGCGACCCCTGGTACACGAGGCCGGGCTGGCGGTCGCGGGCAAGCAGCAGCGGACCGTCGAGGTCGACGAAGTCGGCGCCTTGCGCCAAAAGCACTGCCGGCGCCATCGCCAGCGACGTGCCGACCATGCAGCCGACCATCACGCCGAATCCCAGCTCCCGGGCGCGGTCGCGAAGGGTAAGGGCGGCGGTCAGGCCGCCGGATTTGTCGAGCTTGATGTTGACGGCGTCATAGAGGCCGACAAGCGCTTCGAGGTCCTTCGCCTCGTGGACGCTTTCGTCTGCGCAGATCGGCACCGGATGCGCGATGTGGCGCAGGATGGCATCATGGCCGGCGGGAAGCGGCTGTTCGATCAGGGCTATGCCATGTTCGGCGGCGAAAGCGAGATTCTCGATGATGTTGGCATCGGTCCAGCCTTCATTGGCGTCGAGGATGATGCGGCTGTCGGGCGCCGCTTCGGTCACGGCGCGGATGCGGGCCAAGTCGTTGTCGCCGCCGATCTTGACCTTGAGCAGCGGCCGCCCGGCATTGGCGCGGGCTTGCGCCGCCATTGCCTCCGGCTCGCCCAGCGACAGCGTGTAGGCCGTCTCCAGCGCCGACAAGGGCACAACGTGGATGGCGTCCGCGACCGCAACGCCGCTGATCTTGGCCTCCAGGTCCCACAAGGCGCAATCGATGGCGTTGCGGGCAGCACCCGCCGGCATCGCATCGAGCAGTTCCTTGCGGCTGATGCCGCCTTCTATCTGCCGGCGCATGGCCTCGGTGGCGTCGCGCACCCCCTCCATGGTCTCGCCATAGCGCTTGTAGGGGACGCATTCGCCCCATCCGCGATTGTCCCCATCGCTGATCGTGCAGGTAATGACTTCGGCTTCGGTCTTCGACCCGCGCGAGATGGTGAAGGTGCCGGCAATGGGAAAACGCTCGGCCTCAACCGAAATGACACGCGCCATAATTTTCTGCTCCGGCTATGCGACAACGCGTCGTCGGCAAATCGACAGGTACGACCCGTCAGGCTAAACAGGACGCCATGTTGACCATCGGCAAACGCGACGCAAGCGGCAACGCCGCCAAGGAGGCCGACCACCAGCCCCGCGTTGCGGTCGGCGAGGAGGGCGGCGTCCTCGGCTGCGCTTTCTCCGGCATCTGGACGACGACGACAGTGGCGCTGATCGACGCCGAGATGCGCAAGATCGAGCAGCGCAAAGGCTTCCAGACGCTCGCTTTGGATCTTTCCCACATCGAGAAGATGGACACCGCCGGAGCCTGGCTGATCGATCGCCTGGTCAGTGTCTTCGAAAAGAAGGGTGTCGTGATCAAGATGCAGGGGCAAAGCGATGTCGCCTCGATCCTGCTCGGCGCCGTTGGCGAAGCTGTCCGGCGCGAGCCCGAATCGCGCGGCGTCCGGCGCCCCAACATCATCCTCCGCGGGCTGGAGGCGGTCGGCCGCCGCATCTATGAGATGCGCGACGATTTCCTCGCCTCGATGAACATCCTCGGCGCCACCATCGGCGGCGCCCAGATGAAGCTCGGGCGCGGCCATGCCATCAATCCGGCGGCGATCTTCAACCAGATCGATCGCATGGGTGTCGGCGCCATCCCCGTGGTGGTGCTGATGTCGGCGATCGTCGGCGCCATCGTCGCCCAGCAGGGCGCCTACCAGCTCAACTATTTCGGCGCCAACATTTTCGTTGTCGATCTGGTCGGCGTGCTGATCCTGCGCGAGCTCGGCGTGCTGATGACCGCCATCATGATCGCCGGCCGTTCCGGCAGCGCCATCACCGCCGAGATCGGCTCGATGAAGATGCGCGAGGAGGTCGACGCGCTGAAGGTCATCGGCCTCAACCCGATCGGCGTGCTGGTGTTTCCGCGCCTGGTGGCGCTGGTGATCGCGCTGCCCTGTCTCACCATCGTCGCCAATTTTGCCGCTCTTGGCGGCGGCATCCTAGCCGCCTGGCTTTATTCCGGTATTGCGCCGACGGCCTTCATCGACCGGCTGCGCGGCGCGATCGATATCAGCACCATCTTCGCCGGGCTGATCAAGGCGCCGTTCATGGCCATGATCATCGGCACCATTGCTTCCGTAGAAGGCATGAAGGTCGGCGGCAGCGCCGAATCGCTGGGTCTGCACGTCACCGCCTCGGTTGTGAAATCGATCTTCGTTGTCATCATCCTCGATGGCCTTTTTGCCATCTTCTACGCATCGATCGAGTTCTGACATGATGCGCAGAAACTCAAAGGCGACCAAGGCTGTGCAGGGAATGGAAGAAGACGATATCGTGCTGTCGGTGCGCGACATCACCGTTGCCCTGGACGACAAGCTGATCCTCGACAAACTGGCGCTCGACATCAAGCGCGGCGAAATCCTCGGTTTCGTCGGCGCCTCGGGCGCCGGCAAATCGGTGCTGCTGCGCACGATTCTCGGCCTGCTGCACAAGCAGTCCGGCACGATCAAGCTGTTTGGCCTCGACCTCGAAAAGGCCAGCGACATCGAACGGTTGCGCATCGATATGCGGCTTGGCGTGCTTTTCCAGCACGGCGCCCTGTTTTCGGCGTTGACCGTGCAGGAAAACGTGCAGGTGCCGATGCGCGAATATCTCGATCTGCCGAAGAAACTGATGGACGAGCTGGCCTTGCTCAAGATCGAACTGGTCGGCCTGCCGCCGGACGCCGCGCAAAAATTTCCCTCGGAGCTTTCGGGCGGCATGATCAAGCGCGCCGCCCTGGCGCGGGCGCTGGCGCTCGACCCCGACATCGTCTTCCTCGACGAGCCGACTTCCGGCCTCGACCCGATCAGCGCGTCCGAATTCGACGAACTAGTGGTCAAGCTGCGCGATACGATGGATCTGACGGTCTATATGGTGACGCACGATCTCGACACGCTGTTTACCGCTTGCGACCGCGTGGCGGTGCTCGGCAACAAGAAAATCCTGGTCGAAGGCACGATCGACGACATGCTGAAAAGCGAAGAACCGTGGGTCAAATCCTATTTCCGCGGAAAACGCGCTCGGCAACTTGATCTTGCCGCGCGCGCATAGACATAAGTGGGGCAATGGAAACCAGAGCCAACTACGTAATTGTCGGCATTTTCACCCTGGCTGCAATCCTGGCGGCGTTCGGGTTCGTCTATTGGACCGCCCAGATCGGTGATCGCGGCGAGACGGCGGAGCTGCGCGTGCGCATTCAGGGTTCGGCCTCCGGCCTCGGCCCCGGCAGTCTGGTGCTGTTCAACGGCGTCAAGGTCGGGGTGGTCAAGCGCGTCTATTTCGACCGCAATGACCCCAATGCCGCCATTGCTACGACCGAGATCGACCAGACAACGCCGCTCACCAAATCGACGCAGGCCGATATCGGCATCGCCAGCCTTGCCGGCCAGGTCAACATCGAATTGAAGGGCGCCGATCCAAAGGAACCAAATCTCCTGGAAGAGGCGGCAAAGGAAGGCAGGACCGCCGAGATCGTCGCCAATCCATCGGCGGTCACCAACCTGCTGCAGACGGCGCAGAATATCTTCACCCGTGCCGACAAGGTGCTTTCCGAACTCGAAGGTTTCACCAGGGATGTGCGCGGGCCGCTGACCCAGACCGTCAAGAACGCCCAGACATTTTCCGATGCGCTGGCCAGGAATGCCGACGGCATCGACAAGTTCCTGACCGCCGTCAGCGCGCTGTCGGATGAGCTGAAGGGTGTTTCCGGCAAGCTCGACGGCACGCTGAAGGCTGCCGAAAGCCTGCTCAATGCCGTCGACAAGGACAAGATCAAGAGCATCGTCGCCAATGTGGACGCCGTCACCGCCAATCTGAAGGAGACCAGCGGACAGCTCGACGGCGTGATCAAGAACGTCGATACCGCGGTCGGCTCGGTCAACGATTTCGCCACGCGCACGCAAGGCACGCTGGCCAAGGTCGACAATGTGCTCGACGGCATCGATCCGGCGCAGGTGCGCGTGGCGCTCGCCAACATTCAGAAGGCCAGCGAAAATGCCAACAAGGCCGCCGCCGACATCGCCAAGGTGACCGACAAGTTCGCCGACCGGGCCGACGACATCGACGAGACGATCAAGGACGCCAAACAGCTTGCGTCGCGCCTCAACGATGCCTCGGTGCGCGTCGACGGCATCCTGAAAAGGGTCGATACGCTGCTCGGTTCGGGCCAAGCCGACGGCGTCATGGCCGATGCCAGGGACACGCTGAAGTCGTTCAAGCAGGTCGCCGACACGCTGAACGCCCGGCTTGGCACGATCACCGACAATATTGCGCGCTTCTCGGGCCAGGGCCTGTCGAATGTCGAGGCGCTGGTCCAGGACAGCCGGCGTTCGATCAGCCGCATCGAAGAGGCGGTGACCGATCTCAGCCGCAACCCGCAGCGCATCCTGTCGGGCGGCGACGGCGAGGTCCGGCAGTTCGATGGCAGGGCACGGCGTTGACTTCCGTGCCCGCCCGCAGCAATTACATGGACCGGGGATGCGGATTCATCATACGATCCGGGGACAGTGGGGATCACGCGTGACGTTCGGGTTGGGTGGGTATAGATCGGCAGTCGTTTTGCTTGGCCTGACGCTGGCTGGTTGCGCGGCATTGGGAGGCAAGCCGGCGCCACTCGATACGTTCGAGCTGTCCGCCCCGTCGATCGACGCCCATGGCCACAGCCGCCGCCAGATCCTGATCGCCCAGCCCTCCGCGCTCAAGGCGCTGGACAGCCAGAACATCGTCATCAAGCCGTCAGATCGCTCGATCCAGTATCTCAAGGGCGCGCAATGGGCCGACCGGCTGCCGCTGATCGTGCAGGCGAGGCTCGCCGAAACCTTCCAGCGCTCCGGAAGCTTTGCCGGCGTCGGCAAGCCGGGCGAGGGGCTGGCGATCGACTTCCAGGTGATCGTCGAGATCCGCTCCTTCGAAGTCCGCGTCAATGGTGGCGAGCATGCCGAGGTCAATCTCTTCGTGCGCATCCTGAACGACCGCAACGGCGAGGTGCGCGCCTCGAAGAGCTTCACCGCATCCGCTCCCGTCTCCGGCGGCGGCAATCCGGCCTATGTCAACGCGCTCGACAGCGCCTTCGGCGAGGCGGCGAAGGATATCGTGGGCTGGACGGATTCGGTGATCTGAGCCGGTCGAGGCTTCGAACGATCGTTCGTCGCGTTAAGCCATCACTCGACCAAATATCGCAGGTTCGCGCTGACCCTCATTGCGCTGCCGGGCATTTCTCCCCGTATAGTGACGGGCGAAAGAACGCCGCGGCCAATGATTCCGCCAATTGTCACCGTTGCAGTATGGGCGGCGAGGCTGATGCCATCTCCCTTCACCCCGTCGCTATACGGGGAGAAGGTGCCGGCAGGCGGATGAGGGGCAGCGCAGACCGACGATTTTGCACAAAGAAAAAGGCGGGAACTTCCCGCCTTTTCTGTGTCTGTGGTGTCGCCTCAATCAGTGCAAACGGCCGCTCGCATGGGCCAGCATGGTGTAGACCTTGCCGGTGTCCGACGTCAGGTAGGTCTGCGCCATGATGTTGTCGCGGTCGTTGCGCGAGACGTCCTTGAGCAGCTTCTCGAAATCGTCGCAGTAGCGGTCGACGGCGGCGCGGAACTCCGCCTCGGCCTGATATTTGCGGCGGATTTCGTCAAAGGTCTGCTGGCCCTTGAGCGTGTAGAGGCGGCGCGTGAACACGTCACGCTCGCCGCGCCGGTAGCGGTTCCACAGCTCGATCGAGGCGTCGTGGTCGATCGCCCGGGCAATATCGACCGAGAGCGAGTTGAGCGACTCCATGACATGCAGCGGCGAGCGCTGGGCGGGAGTTGCGCGCGGTGCTTCCGCGGGCGCTGCCGGCCTGGCGACTTCCTCCTCGCGCGATGCTCCGGTCAGGAGATCGCGCACCCAGCCGCCTTGCGGCGTGCGGGCGTTGGCGTCGCGCTGGCGCGGTGCTTCGGGAGAGCGTTCGATATCGAGCGTGCCACGCAGGCCGCCGAGCGGCGCCTGCGGAGCAGGGCGCTCCGACTGTGGCGCCGGCGGCGGGCGGCGTACCGGCTCGGCCGGGCGCTGCACTGGCGCCTGCGGCGCCGGGCGCAGGGCGCGCGGTTCGGCATTGTCGCCGCCGCGTCCCGATTTCGCAACGATATCCGAAAGTTCCTTGAGCGCGTTGATCTGCTCGGCAACGGCACGGCGGATCGCCGAGGTCGATTCCTTGGCCTCTTCCGGCATCTCGATGACGCCCTTCTTGAGCTCGGCGCGGGTGAGGTCGAGCTCGCTCTTGATCGAGCTTGCGGTGCGCCGCATCTCCTCGGTCGCATCGGCGAACCGGCTGGTTGCCGAATCGACCACTTCCGTTATGGCGATGCGGATCTTGTCGGCTGATGCCAGCGTCTTGCCTTCGGCATTCTGCATCGTCTGGCCGACAAGGTTTTCGAACGAACGCATCACCTTCTCGAGGTCTTCCGACTTCTTGACCAGGCCGACGGCGAGATCTTCGAGCGACGATTGCCGCTCAAGCGTGTGCTCCAGATTGCTCTGCGCCGAGCTCAACAGATCCGAAGCCGAGGACAGCAAGCGGCTGTGCTCGTCGAACTTGGTGGCGATCGAGGCCACTTCGCGCAGGGTCGACGACGACAGTTCGGTAAGCCGCGTCGTGTTCGAATCGACCAGGCGTGCCGAGCTGGCGAAGGTCTGCGCGGCCTTTTCGGTGGTTGCCGCGAAGCTTTGCGTGCTGCCGCTCAGACGTTCGTCAACCTGGCCGAGGTTGATCGCCGCCTGTTCGATCAGCTCCCCAAGCTGCGAGCTGGAGACGCTCATGCGGCCGATGAGGTCGGCGACGCTATCGGCGAGCGACGAGCGCGCGCCTTCGACGGCCGACAGCGTTTCGGCGGTGCGGCTGGCGAGCGCGTTGACGAGGGCGGCATTTTCGCTGCGCAGCTTCTCGGTCGCGCGTTCGGTGACCTCTTCCATGCTCTTTTGCAGTTCCGAGCCGCCCTGGGCGAAGCGCTCGACCAGCGGCCGCGCGGTTTCGTCCAGGATCTTCGCCATCTCGGCCGAACGCGCCGCCAGCATCGTGTTGAGCTCGCGGGTATTGGTGCCGATTGTCTTGGCAGCGTCGTTGGTGCTTTGGCCGATGTGCTGGCCGACCGCGGTAAAAGTCTCCGCAATCGTGTTGGCGCGCGAGATCAGCTGAGCTTCTGCGCTGGAAACCTGCTCGTTGAGCTTCTGGCCCATCGTCTCCGTCGTATAAAGAAGGCGGTTCTCGACGCTGGCGACCTGTTCCTCGACGCGCGAAGCTGCGGACGCAACGCTCGCGGCCAGCCGCTCGTCGGCCCCGGCCAAAGCCTGCTCCATCTCGCGGGCGTGGACGGCAAGTTCCTGGCCGGTCTGGCGTGCACGTTCGGCAACACGCTGCTCGGTGCTGGCGAAGGCGCCGACGATGTTGTCGGCATGCTCGCCGATCGTCGAAGTGGAGTCGGCGATGCGCGACACCAGGCGGTGATCGGCCTCGTCGAAGATGCGGCTGATCTCGGTGGCGCGGGCTGACAGCGCGTCCGAACCCTCGGCGATGCGCGAGATCAGCTGTTGGTCGGCGGCGTCGAAGATGCGGCCAAGGTCCGAGGCGCGGGCGGCCAGCGCTTCGGCGGATTCGCCGATGCGCATGCTCAGCCGCTGGTCGGCACCCTCGAAGTTACGCAGGATGTCGCCGGCGCGGTCGGCCAGCGACTGCGCCGTCTCGACCGCGCGGGCGACCAGCTTCTGGTCGGCGGCGTCGAACGTGCCGGCGATCTCGCCGGCGCGGGCAGCCAGCCGTCCGGCCGTTTCTTCGGCGCGGGCGAGCAGCGAGTTCGACGTCTCGTCATGCCGGGCAAGCAGCACGCTCGTCGTGTCTTCGGCGCGAGCAAGCAAGGCATTCGTCGTATCCTCGGCGCGAGCAAGCAGGGCGCTCGATGTGTCCTCGGCACGGGCGTGCAGACGGCGATCCGCGTCCTCGAAGGTCCGGGCGATGTCCTCGGCCCGGGCCAAAAGGGCGGCCGAGGTCTGCTCGGCACGCTCGGCGATCTTGCGGTCGGCATCACTGAAGGCAGCACCGGCCTGTTCGTGCAGCGCGCTGGTGACTTCCATCACCTTCTCACGGAGCGCGCCGGCAACGAAGACGGCGCTCTTTTCAAGCACGCTGCGGACATTGTCGACACCCACCGACAACGCGCGCTCCATGGTTCCGGCGCGCTCTTCGATGATGCCGGTCTGCTTGCTGAAGGCCTGCTCGATCTTCTCGACATCGGCAGCGATTGCCGCCGAGATATCGGTGCTTCTGCCGGCAATCTGGTCGATATGGCCCGACAGAGAGCGGTCGACGTCCTTGCGTATGTCGGCGAGCTTTGCCAGATCGTCTTCCAGCGCCTGGGTCAACATGTTGCGGCCTTCGGCCAGCTTGCCGACATGGCCGGCGATGATGTCGTCAACCTCACCGCGGCTTGCCGACAGCTTCTGCAGGTCGGCTTCCAGCGCACGTTTCAGGATGTCTCGGCCCTCGGCCAGCTTCTCGACCTGGCCTGCGACCAGTCCGTCGATGCTCGACCGGCTCTCGGCCAGCTTGGCGAGGTCGTCCTCGAGAGCCTTCGACAGCGTCGCGCGATCCCGGACGAGCTTGTCGCTGTGACCCTCGATCAGGCTGTTGACATTTTCCAAATCCGCTTCCAGCACCCGTGCGAACTCGCCACGGTTTTCGCTCAGCTTCTGCGACTGGTCGGCAATGGCGCTCCTGATCGCATTGAGATCGGCTTCGAGCGCCCGTGTGAGGATGTCTCGGCCCTCGGCGAGCTTCTCGACCTGTCCGGCGACCAGCCCATCGATGTTGGAGCGGCTCTCCGCCAGCTTGGCGATGTCGTCTTCCAGTGCCTTTGAGAGCGCCGAACGGTCCTGGACGAGCCTGTTTTGATGATCGGCCATGATGCCGCTGACATTGTGCAAATCGTCCTGAAGCGCCTGGGATAGCGTCGAACGATCCTGGACAAGCCGGCTCGAGTGGTCGGTGATCAGGCTGTTCACATTCTGAAGGTCATCCTTAAGCGCCTGGGATAGCGTCGAACGATCCTGAACAAGCCGGTTCGAGTGGTCGGCGATCAGGCTGTTCACAGTCTGCAGATCGGCCTCCAGTGCCTTGGAAAGCTGACCGCGCTCTTCCGCCACCTTGTCGGAATGACCCGCGACGGCGCCCTTGATGGTGTTGAGGTCGGCTTCGAGCGCGCGCTTGAGGATATCGCGGCCCTCGGCCAGCTTCTCGACCTGGCCGGCGACCAGCCCGTCGATGCTCGACCGGCTCTCGGCGAGCTTGGCGAGGTCGGCCTCGAGCGTCTGTGACAACAGGCCACGATCGTCGGCAAGCCGGCTCGAATGGTCGGAGAGCAGGCCTCTGATGCCGGACAGGTCGTTCTCCAGCGCCTTGCTGAGTTCGGTGCGATCCTCGGCCAGTTTCGCAGAGTGGTTCTCGATCACGCCCTTGATGCCGATAATGTCGTTTTCGAGCGCCTTGGTCAGGATGGCGCGGCCTTCGGCGATCTTTTCAACCTGGCCGGCGACCAGCCCGTCAATCGAGGCGCGGCTGTCGGCGAGCTTGCCGAGATCGGCTTCCAGGGCGCGCGACAGAATGTTGCGGCCTTCGGCCAGTTTACCGACATGTCCGGCGACCATTTCGTCAATGATCGTACGGGCTTGCACAAGTCTTCCGGAGTCTTCATGCAAAGCCTGGTTGAGCCGGTTGCGGCCTTCTTCAAGCCGCTCGAGATGGCTGCCCAGCGACGCGTCGATGGCGGCGCGCGACTCGTTGACCTTGCGCAGATCCTCTTCCAGGGCGCGCGAGATCAGGTTGCGGCCTTCGGCCAGCTTCTGCACCTGGTTGGTTACGGCCGCATCGATGCCGGCACGGCCCTCGGCGAACTTCGCCAGGTCCGCCTGCATGGCAGCCGCCATGCGTTCGCGGCTTTCGGACAGCTTGCGGCTGTGGTTTTCGACGGCGTCCTCGATGCCGACACGGGCGTCGGCAAGACGCTGGATGTCGGTGTCGAAGGAGCGCGACACGACATGGCGGGCGGCTTCCATGCGGCCGGCGAAATCGCTGGCGCGGGCTTCGAGCATCGACGAGGTCGACGAGACGATGTCGGCCATGTCGGCGCCGATCTGGGTCTTGCCCTGATCGATCATCGCCGACAAATGATCCTTGCTCTCGGCAAAGGTGTGGGCGATCTCGCGGGCGCGCTCGACCAGCGTTTCGTTGATCTGGCGGGCGCGCGCCTCGAGCGCGGCGTTGAGCTTCTGCGTGCCGGTATCGAGTGCTTCGGCGCGGGTCTGGAATTCGCTGATCAGCGCCTGGCCGCGCTCGGCCAGCGTCCGCTCGATGCCGTTCAGGCTGGACTCGAATTCCGAGCTCAGGGTGCGGGCGGCGCCGCCGAGCAGCGACACCATACCGGTGGTGCGGTCGTCGAGCAGGTCGGTCAGCGACCGGGTCAGGCCGTCTGTGGTGTCCGTCAGCTTGGCGATGCGGGTGTCGAGCAGCGAAGCAAAGGCTTCGCCCGATGTCGACAGCCTGTCGGTGATTGAATCCAGCCGGGTTTCGACGGAATCGAAGATCGACATCGAGCTTTCATTGATGCGGTCGATCAGCGTGTCGCCGGAATTCGTGATCGTCATCGACAGCTTGGTCGACGCGTTGAGGATAGAGTCGCGAATAATGTCGGAGGCGGCGCCGATCTCGTCCTTCAGCGTTTCATGCGCGCCGGTGATCGAGGCGCGCACGCGCTCGGCATGAGTGACGACGGCTTCGCGCTCGCTGCCCAGCCCGTCGACCAGCGACCGGATGCGCGTTTCATTCTCCGAATAGGAGCGTTCGATCTGGTTGACCTCGCTGTGGACCAGCGTTTCGAGCTCGACGGCGCGCGCCAGCGTGCGCTCGATGCCTTCGCCCATCGCCGCCACTTCACGGCGAACGGCCTGGCCGATCATCATCACGCGGTCTTGGGCGAGGTTTTCCGGCTCCGCCAAGCGGAAAGCCACCTCCGTCATCGACTGCGCGGCAATGCGCATTTCCTGCGCGCGGCGGATCATCGCCGCGAAGGCCCAAAACAGGACGACCGGTATGATTGCCGCGATCGCCAGGCCGATCAGTTCAGGGCGGGCCAGGATTTGATCGAACGTACGAATTTTCCAGATGCTGGGGCCAAACAGCAGATTGGCGAGGCCGCCGGCGCCGGCGATCCAGGCCAGCGACACGAACGCCACGACCCAATAGATCGTGCTCGACGCGCGCCGGTTGAGGCTGTGCAGCAGCGTCTTGTAATCTTTTTGGCGGTCATCGTTTGCCGGCTTGAAGCCGGCTGGCTGGGCGCTGTTGCG
The DNA here is from genome assembly GCF_040323125.1 of Mesorhizobium sp. M0062. NCBI lineage: Bacteria > Pseudomonadati > Pseudomonadota > Alphaproteobacteria > Hyphomicrobiales > Phyllobacteriaceae > Mesorhizobium > Mesorhizobium sp. M0062. Next base: position 114,808 of record NZ_JAMYUO010000005.1, on the reverse strand, counting down.
CGATTCGACCGGGCGCAGCTCGGCGGGCTTGGCTGCCGGCTTCGCACTCTGGTTTTGTTGGACGGGCGCGTTTTGAGCGGGGGCGGGCTTCTGGGGGCGGCCTTCGCGCGCCAGTTCGTCCGCGGCCTGCGATATCTGCGCTTCCAGATCTTCCATCGACGCCGCAATATCGAGATCGCCGCTGCCGTCTCCGCTGAGATCGAGGTCTAGTGCCTTTTCGAGTTCCCTGGCTACGTCGCTGTCGAGAGTTCTGGTCGTCGTTGGTTTCTTCGCCATGCCTTCGCTACCCTGTACTAGCTGCCGAGGGACTTCTTATTTTTGCCTGATTCTGGCTCGTCTTATCCCACGCAGGAGGCTGAAAATGGACCTTCGTATCGTAATGACACACAGGGGTAAAGAAAACATGCATTCCGCGAGATACGTAAAACTTTAAATATAAGGTTAACGACAACGTGATCTAACCGTCTCAACGGCAACAATTTTCCAGCCCATTCATTAACGCGTTGGCGACGGAAATCGCCTAGTTTTTTCGGCGATCGGCACAAGGAGTTTCAAATTGGTACGCGGTGAAAGCGGCATTGCCTTCTCAATGCCGGGCGGCGATGCGTCGGGACCGGCCCGTTCGCGCCCAGTGGATCTGGCCCATCTGGCCCGTCAGACTATGGGCGATCGCGCCCTCGAACAGGAGGTATTGGCGCTGTTCGTACAGCAGGCGCTTTCCGTCCGCGACAGAATAGTCGATGCCGATGTCAGGGAGCGACTGCTTCTGGCGCATGGGCTGAAAGGTTCGGCGCGCGGGGTCGGCGCCTTTGCCATCGCCGACTGCGCCACCTCGATCGAACAGCAGCCGGAAGATGCGCGCATCCTCAAGCGCCTCGGCACCCTGATCGAGGAAGTGCGCGATTTCATCGCCGCCATCAGCCGGTAATGGCTGCCGCTCGGCAGCGGCCACCGGGATGAATCGACGGGGCCAGGGCGTGCTTTGGCCAGCTTTCCGAAAAAACGTCACAAAGCGGCGCTTTCGCGCCGCAGTTGACTTGTCCGGTGGAGTGATTATCTCGGCTGGGACTCCCTTCAGGTGATAAATGACCAAGCTGACCTTCATTGCCCATGACGGCACTCCTTTCGATGTCGAGGCCGAAAACGGCTCGACCGTCATGGAGAATGCGATCCGCAACGCGGTGCCGGGCATCGAGGCAGAATGCGGCGGCGCTTGCGCCTGCGCGACCTGCCATGTCTATGTCGACGAAGCCTGGACGGCCGAGGTCGGCGAGCCGGAGGCGATGGAAGAGGACATGCTGGACTTTGCCTATGACGTCCAGCCGAACTCGCGCCTGTCCTGCCAGATCAAGGTGCGCGACGCGCTTGACGGCCTCGTCGTGCGCGTGCCAGCTCGCCAGGGTTGATCTCCCGTACCATCTGATTTTTCCCGCCGCCGCTTGGCAGCGGGCCAATGCTCATGCAGTCTCGCGCCAGTTTCGCCCCAGTTTGACAATGAGGCTCGCCTGGCATGACCGATGTAATCAAGACGGACGCACTCATTGTCGGGGCGGGGCCGGTCGGCCTGTTCGCCGTGTTCGAACTCGGCCTCTTCGACATGAAGTGCCATCTGATCGACATCCTCGACCGACCGGGCGGCCAATGCGCCGAACTCTATCCGGAAAAGCCGATCTACGACATTCCAGGCTGGCCATCGATCTCGGCGCAAGGCCTGGTCGACAGACTGCTCGAGCAGATTCACCCGTTCAAGCCGGATTTTACCTTCAACCGCATGGTCTCCAGCCTGGAAAAGCTTGACGACGGCTCATTTCGGGTCACCACCGACGAGAACGAGGTGTTCGAAGCCAAGGTGGTGGTGATCGCCGCCGGTGGCGGCTCGTTCCAGCCCAAACGGCCGCCCATTCCCGGCATCGAGGCCTATGAGGGCAGGAGCGTCTTCTATTCGGTGCGCCGTATGGAGGAATTCCGCGGCCACGACCTCGTCATCGTCGGCGGCGGCGATTCCGCACTCGACTGGACGCTGAACCTGCAGCCGGTGGCAAAAAGCGTGACACTGGTCCACCGGCGCGCGGAATTCAGGGCGGCGCCCGACAGCGTCAACAAGATGTATGCCATGCAGGAGATGAAGCAGCTGGAGTTCCGGGTCGGCCAGGTGAGCGGCCTGACCGGCGCCGACGGCGAGCTGGCCTCTGCTACCATCAAGGGCGGGCCTGACGGCGACATCGAGGTGCCGTGCACGCGCATGCTGCCGTTCTTCGGCCTGACCATGAAGCTCGGCCCGATCGCCGAATGGGGGCTCAACCTTCATGAGAACCTCATCCCGGTCGATACCGAGAAATTCCAGACTTCGGTGCCAGGCATCTTTGCCGTCGGCGACATCAACTGGTACCCAGGCAAGCTGAAGCTGATCCTGTCGGGTTTTCACGAGGTGGCGCTGATGGCGCAGGCCGCCAAGCGCATCATCAGCCCCGGTGAGCGCATCGTTTTCCAGTACACGACGTCGTCGACCAGCCTGCAGAAGAAGCTCGGCGTCGTGGAGTAGGTCCTACAGCGCTTTTACTCCACCAGAACGACCGGCGCCTCGGCCTCGTCGCGGCCGCGCAGTGACTTCTCCGGCATCAGCGCCAGCGTCATCAGCGCCAGCACGAGCGTGACGGCCGCGGCAAGGAAGATCATCATGAAGGGCGTCGCCGAGACGATCTGTCCGGCAGCCGGCGCGCCTTCGCCGGCAAGCGGCAGGCCATAGCCGAGCGCGACGGCGCCAAGCATGGCGACGCCGAGCGCGCTGCCCAGCGAACGCAGGAAGGTCAGCACGCCGGTGGCAACGCCGAGATGCGCGCGATCGACGGCGTTCTGCACCGATACGGTGGCGACCGGGAAGGTGGTGCCGCTTCCAAGGCCGATGCAGATGGTCAAGAGCTCGACCACCAGCAGCGAGGCGCGGCCGGCGACCAGGCTGAGCACGCCAAGACAGATAATGGCGAAGAGAACGCCGACCATGGCGATACGCTTGTAGTGGAAGAAGCGCGGTATCGTGCGGCCGCTGAACGTCGCGCCGGCGACCGTTCCGAGCAGCAGGCCGAGCATGGCAAGGCCCGACTGGCTGACCGACAGGCCGATGATCGACTGCAGATAGACCGGCAGGTACACCGACAGGCCGATATTGGCGGCCTGCAGCAGGAACATCGACGCCGTGCCGGCAAGCACGATCGGATTGCTCAGCACTTCAAGCGAAATCAGCGGCTCGGCCGCACGCATCAGCCTGAGCGCGAACGCACCCCAGAAGACCGCCGAACAGGCGAGCAGGCCGACGATCTCGCGCGAGGCCCATGGATAGGCGCTGCCGCCCCAGTTGAGGGCCAAAAGCAGCAATGCCGTCGCCACCACCAGAAGCAGCGCGCCCAGGGCGTCGATGCGATGCCGCTTTGCGGCGACCGGCAGTTTGCGCAGCGGCTTGTTGATGATTGCCATGGCCACGATGCCAAGCGGGATGTTGATCCAGAAGATCAGCGACCAGTGCAGATGTTCGGCAAAACCGCCGCCGAGCAGAGGTCCGGCGATGCTGGCGACCGCCCAGGTGCCCGAAATCCAGGCGGCATAGCGCGCCCGTTCGCGCGGCGGCACAAGATCGCCGATGACGATCTGCGCCAGGGCGAACAGGCCACCGCCGCCCGCACCCTGGATCGCCCGGCCGATGACCAGCACGAACATGTTGGGGGCCATGGCGCTGACCAGCGATCCCAGAAGGAAGATCAGGATCGCCGCATAGACGGTCGGCCGGCGGCCGTAGACGTCGGAAATCTTGCCGTAGAGCGGCGCCATGGCCGTCGCCGTCAGGAGATATCCGGTCACGATCCACGGCAGGTAGTCGGCGTGGCCGAGCGAACGCCCGATGGTCGGCATGGCCGGCGCGACGATTGTCTGGTCGAGCGCCGCCAACAGCATCGACAAAAGGATGCCGGCGATGATGACGTTCTTCTCGCTTTCCGTCAGCGGTGCGGCGGGAGGCAGCCTAGCCGGCTTGTCGACAGCTTGGTCCATATCATTTCATCCATAAAGTTTGAGAGCGATTGCGCGGCGCCAAATGGCCGCTCCGCTACGCGCCGCCTCAATTGGTCTTGATCTGGTGTTTCGAAGCTCGCGCCTTGCCAGCCTGACATATCTTGCGAGCCTGACATATGTCGTCCCGTATAGGCCGATTTCGACCTATGCCCGAAAATTTTCTGGGGCTGGCCTCATGTTTCGGCAGAATTGGCTTGGTATCGCCGTGTTTCAGCCGGGCGGAAGCTGGCCGTTCTCGACGCGCTGCATGCGGTAGCGCAGCAGCCGCAGGATGCGGCTTTCGAAATTCACGCCTTCCACGCGGTCGAAGCGCAATTGGTCCTGGTCATGCCTGGCGAGTTCGGCCGCGGTGATCTGCGCCGCCTTCGCCTTTGCCCCGGCGCAGGTCTTTTGCGCAAAGCTCGCGTTCAGCGCGTCTTCGAGCAGACGGCCGTGGTTCTTGGCGATCTCGACATGACGCTCCTCATGGCGCTTGATGTCGGCCGACAGGGTGTCCCAGAACAGCCTGACATCGGGATCGGCCTTGCGCGGCCTGCGCCACTCCGGAAGGATGACCTTGACCTTGACGGTAACGGCGGCCTTGGCGATGCGGCAGGTGTCTGCGGTTTGCGCGTAGCTGATGCGGGTGGTGAACGCCATCTGGGTGGCGCCTGGATGCCGCATCCCGGTGCTTTTCACCTCGGGTCCATGCTTCGACAATTGCGTCTCGATGTCATCGAGCGTGCTGCCGCCGATGGCAAAATAGCTGTAGGTCTTCACCAGATTGGCAGCATTCGCCGGCAGGACGGTCAAAGCCAGCATCAGGGCGCAGAGCAGGGGTCGTTTCATCATGTTGCCTCTTCACTCACCTTGCTTTACGGCCGTTGCCGGCGCAACGGAATTGATCTTCCACCGATCACGCATCGTTGATGGATTGCAAGCGCTCGATGAGCCACATGCCAATGAGCCACATGCCAATGAGACACATGGTTGAAGGACAATGACGACAAGGCGATGGCAACTGGCGCATAAGTGCCATCTCGACCTTGGCGAGAAAGCCATTGTGGTCGGCATTCTCAACGTCACGCCCGACAGTTTTTCGGATGGCGGACTGTTCATCACGCCTGACCAGGCGGTGGCGCAGGCGCACCGCATGGTGGAAGAAGGCGCCGCCGTCGTCGATATCGGCGGGGAATCGACGCGCCCCGGCGCCTCGCCCGTGACGCCTGAAGAAGAGCAGGGCCGCATCCTGCCGGTGATCGCAGCACTCGCCGGTTCAGGCGAAGCCCTGGTATCGGTCGACACCTATCGCGAGGAAACCGCGCGCCTCGCCGTCGCCGCCGGTGCGCATATCGTCAATGATGTCTGGGGCTTGCAGCGCGAACCGGGCATCGCCCGCGTCGCCGCCGAGACCGGCGCCGGACTGGTCATCATGCATACCGGGCGCGGGCGGCAAAAACTGCCCGACGTCATCGCCGACCAGTTTTTGTTCCTCAAGGCTTCGCTGGAAATCGCCAGGCGCAGCGGCGTTGCGGACGATCATATCGTACTCGATGCCGGCTTCGGCTTCGCCAAGGAGACGGCTGAGGAAAACCTCGACCTGATGGCGCGGTTTTCCGAGCTTAAGGAGCTCGGTTTTCCCTTGATGGCCGGCACCTCCAGAAAACGCTTCATCGGCACCGTCACCGGCCGCGAAGCCGGCGCGCGCGCCGCCGGGACGGCAGCCACCAGTGTCATTCTGAGGCTGAAGGGCGCCGATCTGTTTCGCGTCCACGATGTCGCAATCAACGTGGACGCACTGGCGGTCGCCGATGCTATGCTGGCGCGCGAAAAGCCAGGACGCTGAGCCCAGGACAGTAAGAAATGTACGTCATCCGCATGAAGAACTGCGCCTTCTTTGCCCGGCACGGCGTGCTGGATGAGGAAGAGGCGCTTGGCCAGCGTTTTTATGTCGATGCCGAGTTGACGGTCGAGCCCAGCCGCCCGCTGGAGGATGATTCCATCGAGGACACCGTCAATTACGGCATCGCCTTCACGGTGATTGAAAAGATCGTCACTGGACATCGCCGCTTCCTGATCGAGGCGCTGGCGCTCGAAGTGGCGAAGGCGCTGACTTCACGGTTCCCGCAGATCAGGAAGGCCGAGATCACCGTGCGCAAGCCCAACGCACCGGTGCCCGGCGTGCTCGATTATGTCGAGGTGACCGTTGTCTGGCCAGAGTAACAATAACACGGTCTATCTCAGCCTTGGCGGCAATCTCGGCGATCCCTCGGCCTCGATGGCGGCGGCGCTGCGCCTGCTCGACGCCGACGAGAGCACGCGCGTCGTCGCCGTCTCCTCACTTTACCGCACGCCGCCCTGGGGCAAGCTCGACCAGCCGGATTTCCTCAACGCCGCTGCCGAAATCTCGACCTCGCTGGCGCCAAGGGCGCTGCTCGACCTCTGCCTCGAGGCCGAGCGCAAGCTGAAGCGGGTGCGCGAGGAGCGCTGGGGTCCGCGCCTGATCGACATCGACATATTGGTGTTCGGCGACCGCACAATCCACGAAACCGGGCTGGAGGTGCCGCATCCCCGAATGGTGGAGCGCGCCTTCGTGCTGGCGCCCTTGGCAGAGATCGCGCCGGATCTGGCGGTGGGCGGCAGGAGCGTGACCGAGCGGCTCAGCGCCGTCGATACGTCAGGCATAGAGCGGCTGGCTTCCGGCCGCGATTGGTGGCTGGGTTAACCGGAGAAGCCGCCGCCATCGAGAAATGCCTGTTCGTCCGCCGTCGTCTCGCGGCCAAGCATCTTGTTCCTGTGCGGAAAGCGGCCGAAGCGCTGGATGATGTCGCGGTGCTCGATGGCGTATTTCACATACTCCGGCGCCCTGGCGGTGGTGAGCTCGACCGATCTGTCCTGGTCGGCGGGCAGTTCCGAATGTTCGTAGGGCAGGTACAGGAAGACGCGCAGGTTTTCTTCCAGCGAAAGGTCATGGCCGGCCGCAATCGCCTTGGCGGCAAAGTGCCGTGCCAGCGGATCGGTGGCGTACATATGGCCTGAGCCGCGAAAGCAGTTGCGCGGAAACTGGTCGAGCAGGATCATCAGCGCCAGCGAACCCTCGGCATGCTCCGACCATGCGTCGCACTCGCGCCGCGCGGCGGCAAAGTGCAGGTCGAGAAACCTGCTGCGGAAATCCGCGTCGAAGACGTCGTTCTTCTCGAACCACGCGTCTTCGCCGGCCTCGCGCCAGAATTTGGTGACGGCGAGCGCGCGCTCATCCGATGCGGTCATCAGCTTTCCCCCTGATCGGCGGGCTCGGGCTTGTGCAGCACGCCGGCCGTCTCTTCGTTCAGCGCCTGGCCGGGCCGGCGCGGTTGCGTCAGCGGCGTCGGGATCGGCGTGCCGGTATTGCCCCTGAGGAAACGTTGCCCGGCGCGGACGCCTTCGGCCAGCTGCGTCTCCAGTCGGGCATTGTCGCGCCGTCGCACATCCTCGATGACATCGGCGACATCTTCCGGCTCGACGCCCAAAACCTCGAGCGCGGAACCGCCGAAGACGAGGGCCGATTCGAAGGTCTCGCGCAGCTGGAAGTCGACCCCGGCGCGGATGAGCGACAGCGCGGTGCCACGATCGAAGGCACGCGCCAGGACAGTCAGCAGCGGGAACTCCGCCTTGATCAGTTCCGCCATGCGCACGGCGGCGTCCGGCTTGTCGACGCAGATCAGCACGGCGCGGGCGCGGCCTGCACCTGCGGCGCGCAGAATGTCGAGCCGCGTGCCGTCGCCATAATAGACCTTGAAGCCGAAATCGGCGGCCGCCTGGATCATTTCGACATCATTGTCGATGATCGACACGTCGATGCCGCGCAACAAAAGCGGCTGGCTGGCGATCTGGCCGAAACGGCCGAAGCCGATGACCAGCACACTGCCGGTAAGGCCGTCGGCGATGTCGACGCCTTCAAGCGACTGCTCGTCGCGCGGCGTCACATATTTGAGCGCAATGATGGCCAGCGGCGTCAGCACCATGGAGATGATGATGATCGCGGTCAGCGTTGCGTTGGCCCGGCTGTCGATGATGCCAACCGCCGCCGCGGCCGAATAGAGGACGAAGGCGAATTCGCCGCCTTGCGCCATGATCACGGCGCGTTCCAGCGCTTCACGATGACCGCTCTTCAGCAAGCGGGCGACGAGGTAGATGCCGAGCGCATTCATCGCCATGTAGGCGACGACATAGACGGCGATCAGCCGCCAGTTGTCGGCCACCACATGTAGGTCGAGCGACATGCCGACGGCGAGGAAGAAAAGGCCAAGCAGGATGCCGCGGAATGGCTCGACGTCGGCCTCCAGCTGGTGGCGGAAGGTCGATTCCGACAACAGCACGCCGGCGAGGAAGGCGCCCATCGCCATCGAGAGGCCGGAAAGCTGCATGACCAGCGCCGACCCCAGCACGACCAGAAGGGCTGCCGCCGTCATGACTTCGCGCGCCTTGGCGTCGGCCAGGATGCGGAAGAACGGGTTGAGCAGATAGCGGCCGGCCACCACCAGCCCGACGATGGCGCCAAGACCGATGCCGATTTCGGTCAGCCTTTGCTGCAGGGTCATCTCGCTGCCGCCCGGCGCCAGGAAGGCGACCAGCGCCAGAAGCGGCACGATTGCCAGATCCTCGAGCAGCAGGATGGACACGATGCGCTGGCCCTTGGGGCTGGCCATCTCGCCACGCTCTTCCAGAAGCTGCATGACGATCGCCGTCGAGGTCAGGACAAAGCCGGCGCCGGCAACGAAGGATTGCGCGATCGGAAAGCCGCCGGCGAGACCAACACCGGTGAGCAGCAAGGCGCAGACGCCGACCTGCAGCGCGCCGAGGCCGAAAATCTCGCGGCGCAGGCCCCATAGCCGCGACGGCTGCATCTCCAGCCCGATGATGAACAGGAACATGACCACGCCGAGTTCGGCGACATGCAGGATGGCTTCCGATTCGGAAAAAATGCCAATACCGAACGGGCCGATGACCACGCCCGCGGCGAGATAGCCTAGGATCGAGCCCAGCCCCATGCGTTTGAAGATCGGAACGGCGACGACGCCTGCGGCAAGCAGCGCCACCACCTGAATGAGATCGCTGCCCGATGCTTCCGCTGCCATGCCTCTTGTCCCTGTGTCCGACAGCACTCCTTGCATGCACCGGGAGCGGGAGGCAAGGGCGGGAAGCCTGCCAGGATGGGTAGGGTGCCGTGGCAGCGATTCCCCGGTGGAACAACAGTCTGCGCTTGCCTGTCGGACGGCCGGTATCTATATCTGACAAATGCCTGATTATTCGTCCCGGCCGTCGCCGCTGCCACATATCCCGATGGATGCGCTCAGCGAAGTTCTGCAAGACTTTCGCTTGAGTGGCGTCAACTATGGCCGCTGCGAACTCCGGCACCCATGGAGCATAGACTTTCCGCAACAACAACTGCTTCGTTTTCACTTTGTCGGCCAGGGTCCATGCTGGATTCACACCGAAGCGCAAGGCTGGCAGGAGTTGCGCGATGGCGATCTGGTGCTGCTGCCGCAAGGCATCGCCCATCGGCTGGCGAGTGCGCCGGACGTGGTGGGCGATTCGCTCGAGGGCTGCCAGGTGATCAAGTTGGGCGGCAACGTTTGCGAAGTGATACGGCAGGGAACGGGCGCGACAAGCACCCTTTTCTGCGGCTCCATGTCTCTCGGCTCCTATGCGCTCAATCCGTTGATCACGTTGATGCCGCCTCTCATCAAGGGTTGCGACGTGGCCGGCAATGACCCGATGGTCGGCCCTTTGCTGGCGGCCATGACGGTGGAGGCCGCGCAACCGCAGATGGGCAGCGCCACCATCCTGTCGCGTATGGCGGATTTGCTGACAGCCAGGCTCATCCGGTGCTGGGTCAATTGCAACGGCGCATCGACCACCGGTTGGCTCGCAGCCATCCGCGACCCCCATATAGGCCGCGCTCTGGCGGCCATGCACCGCGACCCCGGCCACAACTGGACGCTGGGAAGCCTCGCCGGCGTGGCAGGCCAATCGCGTTCGATTTTCGCCGAGCGCTTCAGCGCGGTATTGGGGGAGGGTGCCGCACATTATCTCGCCCGCCTGCGAATGCAGCTTGCCCGCGAATTGCTGGGCCAAAACGGCTTGTCGGTTGCCGAAGTCGCTACCCGTTTGGGCTATGATTCCGAGGCGTCCTTCGCCCGCGCGTTCAAGCGCATCACCAATGTCTCGCCAGGCGTTGTGCGTCGCACAATTCCCGGACGAATGGATATGAATTTCGGATTTTAAGGTACATAACATCCGGGCGGACTCGCCTATCTAAGATCTCCAACTGTGGAGATCTTTCCGTGACGGACACAACATTACAGCTTGAAGACGCCGCAATCGGCCTTGATGCCGATGCACCAGCCGCGTGGAGCGCGGCCACATGGTTTGCGGTCCTATCATTGGCGGCCACCAGCTTTGCCCTGGTGTCAGCCGAGTTCTTGCCGGCAGGTCTGTTGACGCCGATGGCGCGCGATCTCGGCATCAGCGAGGGAACTGCCGGACAGGTCGTCACCGCCACCGCTTCCGTTGGCGCCATGACGGCCATGTTGAGCAATGTTCTCATCGGCCGATTGAACCGCAAGGCGGTGCTGGTTGGCCTCATGGCCCTGGCGGTCGGTTCCAATATTCTTGCGGCGCTGGCGCCCAATTTCTGGCTGCTGTTGCTGGGCCGGGCCGGGTTGGGGATCGCTCTTAGCGCTTTCTGGGCACTTTCCGTTGCCGTCGTGGCGCGGCTGGTCGGCGCCAATGCGACAGGTCGCGGCATGGCGATCGTGACCCTCGGCGTCTCGCTCGCGACCATTGCCGCGCCGTCGATGGGTGCGTTGATCAGTGACTGGCTGGGATGGCGCAGCGCGATGGCCATGACGGCGGGGCTGGCCGCGCTTGCCATGCTGCTGCAGCTTCTCAGCCTGCCGACCTTGCCTGCGGCGGCAAGCAACAGCCTTGCAGACGTCTTTCGGCTGACACGGCGGCGTGGCATCCAACTCGGCATGCTTGCCATTGTTCTGCTGATGACCGGGCATTTTGCCGGCTCGGTCTATGTGCGCCCGTTCCTCGAACAGGTGACGCTCCTCACAACCGGGCCGATTGCCCTGGCGCTGCTCGGGTTCGGCATCGCCGCTGTGATCGGCAATATTGCCGGTGGCCGCCTGGCCGACACCAACATCCACATGGCCCTCGCAGTTACCGCCGCGTTGATGGCGTTTGCGGCACTCGCTTTGGTGCTTTGGGGCGCGCAAACCGGCGTTGCCTTCGGCTTTGTTACGCTGTGGGGCTTCGCCTTCGGCATGGCGCCGGTGGTGCTGCCGACCAATATGTCTCGCGCGGCACCTGATGCGCTGGAAGCAGCAGGCAGCCTGATGGTCACTTCCTTCCAGGTTGCCATCACCGTCGGTGCGGTTGTCGGCGGCTATGTCGTGGACACCTATGGCGCTACGGGACCTTTGACCCTAACCGCCGTCCTTGCCGCGGCGACGGCCGCACTGGCGCTGCTGCAGCCTCGTGGCTGAAACCTCGCTTCGTCTGACACGGGCGGCCTCAATCAGGCCGTCCGCGCCGTTGCAGCAGCGCTGCACAGGTTTATGCGCCGCACACGTTGCGTTTTGCCGCAATCGGCGGCTATGGGACGCCAGGCTTCGGCCGTTGGAAGGCAGCGACGATCAAGTTCTGCCTTCGTGAGGAGAATGACTGACATGAAGAAGTTTTTGCTCGTCGGCGTGGGTGTCGCCATGCTTGCCGCATCGGCCTGTTCGAAGGCGCCTGAATGCACGCAGGAAATCGCGGCCAAGAAGGCGCAGGAAATGACCGCCGCGCTGCAGGAAGCGATCACCAAGGATCCGACCAAGGCCGCCGACCTGACCGCCAAGGTGCAGGCTGTGACGACCAAATATCAGGGCGCCACCACGCCGGCCGACGCCTGCAAGGCCTATGACGATCTGACGGCCGCCATCAAGGGCTGATTCTTCGTTCGGAAATTGAGGAAGGCGGTGGCTCGAGTAGCCGCCGCCTTTTTTGCTGGTGTTCTTAAAGCGCATCGCGCTGACACGGAGGACCGCCGGCACGCACAGGACCATGACACGTTGGCCTTGCTGTGGCTTGGGCCATCGGAGACGCTGACATCGTCCGTTGCGCGCCACATGTCCGGTCGCGGCAGAAAGGTGCCGCCCGAGCGGCCCGTGCTTGAGGAGCGCCAACCTGGCCGCAAGGTGGCGTGTCCTTCCCGACATCGAGCTGAGCGGAACAGCTCAGCTAACGCGCAGTGCAACCCCGTTCCGCGCTTTTTTCGGGGAACCGCTTGAGAGTCAGTTTTTGGCGATGGAGCCGACTTCGACGGCGTCGACGCGCTTGAGGCTCATGCCGATGACCGGCACCAGCTGCTGGTCGACGCGCACGGCGATGGTCACCGTCATCGAATTGTCGTCGGGAATGCGGGCCTGCATGACGCCGCGCAGCTGGTTGCGGTTGATGGTGAAGACGACTTTGCGGGCATCGACCACGTTGCCGCCGATGATGTCCAGGCCCGACCCCGCGGCGCCGCCCATGAAATTGCCCTTGTAGTCGCGGCCCTTGCGCTCGACGGTCGCCGACATTTTCTGGGTGAAGACACCGACGCGGCAGTCGCCATCGAGCGTCATGCCGGTCTTGTTGTCCGGCGTCGAGCCGTCGAAGCTGCAGGTGAACTTCGTGCCCTTGTATTTGCCGGCGATGATTTCGCCCGGGCCGACCCATTTGCCTTCAACGGTGCGGAAGAACTGCTTGTCGGGCTCCGCTGCAAAGGCTTTCCCGGTCGGGCCCAGAGGTGCTGCAAGCGCGACCAGGGGCAGGACGCAGGACAAGATTACGCTTTTCATAGACGACACCCGGCAACAAGGAGGCTGTTGTTGGACGACCATGAACAAGATTGGTTAATGCTTGGTGACCGCGAGAGGGCGTTCACTTGGTCGAGGCGGGTGCTTCATTCTCTTTTCTGGCCGCAAACGAGGTCAGCGCCGACAGGAAATCGCCCATACCCGGCCGCCTGCCGGCAATGAAGGGCAGGGGCCGCGCCGTCTCCATGGCAGCAATGCCGATACGCGCCGTCATCATGCCGTTGACCACGCCTTCGCCGAGTTTCGCCGAAAGCCGTGCGGCAAGGCCATGGCCGACGATCTGCTGGACAAAGCTGTCGCCGACGGCGATCGAGCCGGTCACCGCCAGATGGGCAAGAACGCTGCGCGCCAGCCGGAAAAAGCCCAGCGTGCCCGGCCTGCCGCCGTAGAGTTCGGACAAGCGGCGGATCAGGCGCCCGGCCTCGAACACGACATAGGCAACGTCTACGAGTGCGCGGGGGCTGACGGCGGTGACCAGCGACACGCGTTTGGCTGCTTCGAGGATCATCACCTTGGCTCTCGCATCGAGCGGCCCGAGAATTTCGGTCTCGGCCAGTCGCACCAGATTGCCGCCATCGATGATCTCGCCGCGCAATTCGGCCAGGGAGCGCCTGCCGGCCGCGGTTTCGGGTTTCGCAGCGACAAAGGCCGAAAGCTCTTCGACGACGGCCCTTGCAGCCTTCGGATCGTCGCGGGCCACGGCATCGAGCGCCCGCTTTTGCAGTTTTTCGACCTCGGCCAGCCGGGCGATAGCCAGGAATTCGCGCACCAGCACGACTGCGAGGGCCAACACGGCAATTGCGGCCATTCCCGCTGCCAGCCACCCCAGCCACTCTGCGCGCTCGAACAGGTCGCGGATGAGCTGGTCGGTCCACAGGCCGACGGCGAGCGAAACCAGCACGCCGACCGCGCCGAAAAACAGGCTGGCAAACAGCGAGCGCCTGCGCGGCGCGGTCGCCGGCGGCGGTTCGGCGGCGACAATGTCCGGCTCATCGAAGACATCGATCTCGGCCGGCACGACGACGGTGCGCGGCTTGCGCGGCGGCTCGGCATGGGGGCTGCGCGTTTCCTGCTTCGGTTCGGCCTCCGGCTCGATGCGGAAAGCTGCCGGTCTGCGGGGCGCGGTCATGCCAGATGGTCTCCGATCAGGAACTGCAAGGCGCGGTCGAGCCTGATATGCGGCAGCGACAGCGTGACGCCTTCAGCGGTGCGTTCGAGCTTTGGCGGGCGAAAGCGCACGAAACGGATCGCCGGATCGTCGCTGCTCTGCCGGTGGTCGGCTTCCGAAACGTCGAAAACCGCATCAATTTTCTCCGGCAAGTCCCCGGGAAATATGGCGGTTTCGGCTTTACCATCAAAGGTTTCGCCGTTGATCTTCTCGCCCTTCAGCGGCGTGCCGATGATCACCGGCAGGGTGTCGCGGCCTTGCTTGACCGTGCCTTCGCGCGTCGCGCGCACCGCCGCCATGGCGACCACATCGACATCGGCGCCGGTGAAATTTGCCCGCGCCACGGCGCGGTCGGCAAGCCGCCGCACGATTGCCTGCAGCCGGTCATGGCTTTCGTGATGCAAATGGTCGGCCTTGGTCGCGGCAACCAGGATGCGGTCGATGCGGCGTGAAAACAGGTCGGTGAGGAAATTGCCTCGGCCAGGACGGAAACAGGAGAGGATTTCGGTCACCGCGCGTTCCAGGTCGGCCATCGCGCCGGGGCCGGCGTTCAACGCCTGCATGGCGTCGATCACCACGATCTGGCGGTCGAGGCGGGTGATGTGTTCGCGGAAGAACGGTTTCACCACATGCGTCTTGTAGGCCTCGTAGCGGCGCTCCATCATCGCTTGCAGCGAGCCGGAGCGCGGCCGTTTCTCACCCTTGAGCAGCAAGGGCGCGAAGGTCAGCGCCGGCGATCCCTCGAGGTCGCCAGGCATCAGGAAACGGCCGGGCGGCAAGGTCGAAAGCGCCCGCTCGTCGAGCTTGCAGGCCTTGAGGTAGGCGGCAAAACTCTCGGCGAGGCGCCGCGCCGTCATCTCGTCGGCTTCGGCATTGGGTTCGATCCTCGCCGACAGCGCCCGCCAGTCCTGCGACAGGTCGGCCCGCACCGGCAGCATCGCCATCTCGAACGCCTCGCGCGAAAAATCGGCGAAGGATTTGCCGAGCAGCGGCAGGTCGAGCAGCCATTCGCCGGGGTAGTCGACGATGTCGACCGACAATCGGCCGCTGGAAAACATCCGGTTCCAACCGGAGGCAGACTCATATTCGATGGTGAGCCTGAGTTCCGAAATGGCGCGCGTCGAGTCCGGCCAGACACGGTCGTTGACCAGGGCGGAGATATGGTCCTCGTACTGAAAACGCGGCACGGCATCGTCCGGCTGTTCCTCGAGGAAGGCGCGAGCGATCCGTCCCGACTTCTGCGCCTCGAACAGCGGCAGGCGCCCACCATGGATGAGATTGTGGACAAGGGCGGAGATGAACACTGTCTTGCCGGCGCGCGAAAGGCCGGTAACGCCCAGCCGAAGCGACGGCGAAAAAAGCCCGCTCGCACGCCCCGACAGCGTATCCAGGGCAATTCTCGCTTCGTCGGTGAAAGTGGTCAGCGATGATGCCAAAATCTGTTCTCTCGAGGCTTCCGTTCGCCCGATATAGGCTTTGCATCTCCAGTTTGAAATGGCGCCTGGACCTGGCCGGTTTCCGCTCAGAGATCGGCGGGCGTCAGGAAGGCTTCGAGATAGCCCGAACCTTGCGCGGCGTCGGTGAGGGTACCGTCGAAGCGCACGACCGCAAGGCCGGAGGTCGGGAAACCATGGTTCATGATGGCCCGCGCGGCCTCGTCGCCATCGCCCGAGACCGCCATGGCAAGGTCTTCCGTCATCGGATTGTGGCCGATGACCAGCAGCGAGCCGGGGCCGCCATTGCTGCGGATGATGGCGAGGTAGCCGGCGGCATCCTCGCTGTAGAGCGTGTCGAAGAACAGCACCCGGCCGGTATCGGTGTGGCCGGCGATGCCTTCCAGCGTCTGGCGCGCCCGCTTGGCGTTGGAGCAGAGCGTGATATCGGGGATGTAGTTGCGGGCACGCATCGCAGTCCCCATCATTTCGGCATCGGCAATGCCGGATGCGTCGAGCGGGCGATCGAAGTCGCGCACGCCGGGAAGGGCCCAGCCAGCCTTCGCATGCCTCAACAGATACAGTCTGCTCACCGGACCCCCAATGGTGTGCTGCCCACCAATGACACAACTGGATTAGCCACGAGAAAGGCCTGAGGCACAATGGGCGGCGACGCCCAAGCGCAGCGAATCATGTGCGAATTCGCCCGCGCCCTTGCTATGGAAGGCTTTGCTGAGGATCGCCCGCGCGGCATTAACAATTGCGTGAAACGCGCGCGGATTACGCTTGTGCAGCCTTCTCTGCGCGAATATATAGGCGCCAAATTTGGGGTTGTTGGGTGAGTCGAATGAACGATATCGTTACAGCCAATTACGTACCCTCCGAAGACGAGCCGTTCATGAACGAACGGCAGAAATCCTACTTTCGCCTGAAGCTCGTCACCTGGAAGACCGACATACTGCGCGAAGCGCGCGAAACCCTCGAAATCCTGCAGCAGGAAAACGCCAACCATCCCGATCTCGCCGATCGCGCTTCCTCGGAAACCGACCGCGCCATCGAGCTTCGGGCCCGCGACCGCCAGCGCAAGCTCATTTCAAAGATCGATTCGGCGCTGCAGCGCATCGATGAAGGCACATACGGCTATTGCGAGGAAACCGGCGAGCCGATCGCGCTGAAGCGGCTGGATGCGCGTCCGATCGCGACCTTGTCGATCGAAGCGCAGGAGCGCCACGAACGCCGCGAGAAGGTCTATCGCGACGATTGAGCCGCTGCCGTCAGGCAGGACTGTTTCATCAGAAATGGCCGGGTTTTCCGGCCATTTCTGTTTTTGGCCGAAGGGTTTAGTCCGCCCCCAAGTTAAAGCGCGTCGCGCTGAAACGGACGACACGCTTAAGCGGCGTTCGATCGGGAATCGGCAAGATGTGACGGTTCGCCGGGCTTTACCGTTTCTGGCTGGCGAGTTCGCCGAGCAGCTTGGTCATCTCGTCGTCGAGAGACTGCGGTGCCTTCGCAGCCGGCTTGCTTGCCGGTTTGGGGTGCGAATCGTCGAGCGAGACCTCGAGCTCCCGCATCAGGGTATCGTCGATGGACTCATGCTTCGGTGGCGGGGCCTGCCGGGCAGTATTGGCGGCGGAGCCATAGGCCGGCAGCGGTGTCACATTGCTCGCCTGGTAGATTTGAGCCGGTTTCGGCGCCGGCGCGGCCTGGCGCGGCGGAACGGCGGCTGGAGCAGCCCTTACCGGTTGCGGCGGTGGCGCCTGCCTTGCGGGCGCGGTGGGAGCGGGTTGTGCTGCGCGCGGCCGCGGCGCCTGTTGCTGCTGGCCAACACCGCCATCGCCGGTCAATGCCGGACGGCGTGGCGCTGCAAGTCTGATATCGCGCTCGACGACAACGTCGGTCGGGCCGCCGATCAAAAGCAGGTGTTCGATGTCGTCGCGACGGATGAGCACCAGCCGGCGGTGGCTGTCGACCGCCGTCGCGTCCATGACCGCCAGCCGTGTCTTGCGGTTCCTGCCGCCGGCAACGAAGGTGCCGAAGGTCAGGTTGCGGACCAGCCTGATGATGATGAGCACGATGACCAGCAGGACAAGGGCAGCAAACGTCCACAGCAGCGCTGCGGCATATCCGGGACCCGCCACATTATCCAGCCACTGCATCGGTGCCCCCAATCGGCTTTTGAAGTGGAGGGACACTAGACCGTTGCGGCCAGCCACCGCAAGTTGCCTTCACGCTTCGTGAACAGCTTGAAAACACCGACGCGTCATTTTTATCCGACATTTGCCGCCAGGGCCTTTTCCGGATTAGGAGAATGTGATTCAACCGGCCGGGGGCGGTGTCGGACAACTCACGAGCAGGGGGCATATGGCCAGGGAAACGCGCGGCGATTTCTATCCGGTACCGATCGTCGATCAGAACACGCGGCCAGGCGCGGTTACCCGGCTCATCGTGTTCATCATCGTCCTGACCGGGGCCGCGATCGTTTTCGGCATTTTCCGCGAGCGTCTTGGCGATCCGTTCCTGCTCGGCATGCTGGGCGTGCTTGCCATGATCGGCGTCGGCTTCCTGTTCGCCACGGCCATCGGCTTCGTGCAGATCGCGCCGCGTTCGACCGGGGATGAACTGTCGAAGGCCTTCGTCGATTCCATGTCGCAGGGCCTGATCGTCACCGACACGAAGGGCCGCGTGGTCTACGCCAACCGGGCCTATGCCGAGATGACCGGGGCTGCGTCGGCCGCCGATCTGAAGCCGGTCGAAGGCCTGCTTTCCGATGTCCCCGAAGCTTCGGTGACCATATACCGGCTGGCCTCGGGCTTGCGCGATGGCCAGGCCGGCGACGGTGAGTTCCGGCTGGCACAGTCGATCCGGCCGGGCGCCGAACCCGGCGCGCGCTGGTACCGGGCGCGAGCCCGTACCTTCAGCGTTCCCGGTCAGCGCCTGCCGATGCTTGCCTGGCAACTCGCCGACATCTCGCAGGAACGGGCCGAGCAGGAGCGTTTCTTCCTCGACCTGCAAAAGGCTATCGACCATCTCGACCATGCGCCGGCCGGTTTCTTCTCGGCCGACCAGGAAGGCCGTGTCACCTACATCAACGCCACGCTCGCCGAATGGCTGGGCATCGATCTGGCGAGCTTCACCCCTGGCGCCGTGACACTCCCGGAAATCGTCGCCGGCGACGGCATGGCGCTGGTGCGCTCGGTCAAGGCCGATCCCGGCACCACCCGCAACGCCGTCATCGATCTCGATCTGACGACGACAACCGGCGAGGCGGTGCCGGTGCGCTTCATGCATCGGGTCTCGGCCAGCCGCGAGGGGACCAACGGTCCGACCCGCACCATTGTGCTCAACCGCACCCAGGGCGAGGACGCATCGGCCGACCTTCGGGCTTCGGAAGTGCGCTTCACCCGTTTCTTCAATTCGACGCCGATGGCCATTGCTGCCGTCGACAATGGCGGCCGCATCCTGCGCACCAACGCGCCGTTCCTGTCGCTGTTTTCCTCCGTCGTCGACGGCGACGCGGTTGACCGCCGCGTGCGGCTGGACACCGTGATCCATGAGCGCGACCGGCCGGCCTTTGCCGCCGCGTTCGAAAAGGCGCGGCTGAGGCAGGCCGACATCGAGCCGATCGACACGCTGCTGCCAGGCAATGAGGAGCGTCACATCCGCTTCTACGTCAACGCCGTCGCCGACGGTACCGGCGAGGGCGCCGAGGAATCGGCCATCGTCTATGCCGTCGAGACCACCGAGCAGAAGGCGCTCGAGGGCCAGATGGCGCAGAGCCAGAAGATGCAGGCGGTCGGACAGCTCGCCGGCGGCATCGCCCACGACTTCAACAATGTGCTGACCGCCATCATCATGGCGTCGGATCTTTTGCTGACCAATCACCGGCCGTCGGACCCGTCCTTCCCCGACATCATGAACATCAAGCAGAATGCCAACCGGGCGGCCTCGCTGGTGCGGCAGTTGCTCGCCTTCTCGCGCAAGCAGACATTGCGGCCGGAAGTGCTGAACCTGACCGACGTGCTTGCCGATCTCCGGATGCTGCTTGCCCGCCTGGTTGGCAACGAGATCAAGCTGAAGGTCGACCACGGCCGCGATTTGTGGCCGGTCAAGGTCGATATCGGCCAGTTCGAGCAGGTGGTGGTCAACCTGGCCGTCAACGCGCGCGACGCCATGCCGGCCGGCGGCGACCTCACCGTGCGCACCCGCAACGTCACCGCCGAACAATGCAAGAGCTTCTCCTACCGCGAGCTCACGCCTGCCGACTATGTCGTGGTCGAGGTCGAGGATAGCGGCTCGGGCATTGCGCCGGACGTGCTGAAGAAGATTTTTGAGCCGTTCTTCACCACCAAGGAAGTCGGCAAAGGCACCGGCCTTGGCCTGTCGATGGTCTATGGCATCATCAAGCAGACCGGCGGTTTCATCTTCTGCGATTCCGAAGTCGGCAAGGGTTCGACCTTCCGCATCTTCCTGCCGCGCCATATCGTGGAGGCGAAGAAGCCCGGCGACGTCAGCGAGGCGCCGGCTGCGCCGGTGAAAGCCGCCGACAGCGCCAAGGACCTGTCGGGCTCGGCCACTGTGCTCCTCGTCGAGGACGAAGACGCCGTGCGCATGGGCGGCTCGCGGGCGCTGACCTCGCGCGGCTATACCGTCCATGAGGCCTCCTCGGGCGTCGAGGCGCTGGAAGTCTTCGAGGCGCTCGGCGGCAAAGTCGATATCGTCGTGTCCGACGTGGTGATGCCGGAAATGGACGGACCGACGCTGCTCGGCGAACTGCGCAAGCGCCAGCCCGACATCAAGTTCGTCTTCGTGTCCGGCTATGCGGAAGACGCTTTCGCCAGAAACCTGCCGCCGGACGCGCAATTCGGCTTCCTGCCGAAGCCGTTCTCCCTCAAGCAGCTGGCCACCGTGGTCAAGGATGTGTTGGAGTCTTAGGGCGCCCTAATTCAAAGCTTGCGCAATGACGTGACGCTGCCATGATTGCAGGCGAAACGGGCGGCGGGTATTGGGGAGCATGTCGTGACGCCGCACAACGAGGCTGCCAGGGGCGACTATGCCGCAACGGTGCTGTTACCGGGCGATCCGCAACGCGCCGAGTGGATGGCAAAGACATTTCTTGAGGCACCGCGCTGCGTCAACCGCCGCCGGGGCGCACTCGGCTTCACTGGTCTCTATCGCGGCCGTCCCATCAGCATCCAGGCCACCGGCATCGGTGTCCCGTCTTTCCTGGTCTATGTGCATGAACTCCTGGATGTTCACGGCGTCAAAACGCTGATCCGCACAGGTACCTGCGGCGGCCTGACACCCCGCGTGCCGCTGCGCTCCTTGGTGATCTCGCAGTCGGTGCGCGCCGAAAGCGACCAAAGCGGCCAGGTCTTCGGCCTCTACGATGCTGCCGCCGGGCCCGATCCCGGCCTGTTCGCCCACGCTTTGGCCTGCGCCGCCCAGCTCGGCATCGACCACCAGGCCGGGCTGACCATCTGCAGCGACGTCTTCTACCACCCTGTAGGGCGCGACCGCTTTGCCGAAGCGCAGGCGCTTGGCGCTCTCGCTGTCGATATGGAAACCAGCGCACTCTACCGAATCGCGGCGCATTTCGGCGCCCGCGCGCTGTCGCTGCTGACCGTCGTCGACAACATCGTGACCGGCGAACAGACTGCCTATTCCGAACGTCAGGCGCTGTTCACCGATATGGCGCGGCTCGGGCTCGACGTTGCGGCGGAAGGCTAGCTTCCTCAGGCCGCTTCGCGCTTCGGCGTCAGCTCATCCATGTCTGGCCGGTGACCGCGCAGATAGAGCGCGCAGGTGGTACGCAGCATCGACGCGAAGTTGGGAATGGCGCCGTTGATCTCGATCGCCTCGTCATAGAGTTTTGAGATGAACTTCGGCGTCGTCAGGCCCTGGCTGTCGGCAATTTCGTCAAGCAGCGCCCAGAACGTTCCTTCAAGCTGGATACTCGTAGAGTGACCGTCGATGCGGATCGACCGGTTGATCTGTCGATAGCCTTCCGGATCCTGCCCGGCAAAAACCCTGCACATCCTTACCTCCCGATATTGTTGGTTTTGGGCGCAGCGTGTCGCGCCTTCAAGTTGTGGTTGTCCCTGCATGTTCGGCCTTGTGGGCCGAATCGGCAATCGGACTTTCGTCTTTAGGCGCTGGCATAGCAGCGATTGCAAATTTAACCGTGGTAACCGGCTGCCACCACCTTTCGCGCGTGCCGCCCATAATCGCCTCCAACATGCAGCGGCGGAGACTGATTTGGCGAAGGCAATCCATTCCATGATCCGGGTTCTCCAAGAGGCCAGATCCGTCGATTTCTACAGAAACGCTTTCGGGCTCGACGTCGCCGACAGGCTGGATTTCGAGACATTCACGCTGATTTACCTTCCCAACGCCGAAACGGGGTTCGAGCTCGAACTCACCGTGAACAAGGGCCGCACAGAGCCTTATGGGCTTGGCGACGGTTACGGCCATCTGGCGGTCTCGGTGTCCGATCTCGACAGCGAACACGACCGGATCGGCGCGCTCGGCCTCAACCCCAAGAAGATCGTCGAATTCAACCGCGACGGATCGCTGATCGCCCGCTTTTTCTTCATCGAGGACCCCGACGGCTACAAGATCGAGGTTCTGCAGCGTGGAGGGCGCTTCCAGTAGGGGATTATCAGCCGCATTTAGCCGCGCGGCGCCAGCAACGGCGCTGTTCAAGGGCGCAAACAGCAAGCAGGGAGGAACAAATGGTCACGATCTATGACGCGAGGCTCTCACGTCGTGAACTTCCCAAGCGCGGCGGCATCGGCGCGTTGCTCGTCATTTCCGGCAGCGCCGTCATCAGCCCTGAAAATGCCTGGGGGCTCGAGACATCGGCGCTCAAGCCCGAAACCATGGCAACGCTGATCCAGATGGCGCGCGACATCTATCCGCACGATCAGGTGCCCGACAAATACTACGCCATCGCCGTAAAAGGGCATGATGAGCAGGCCGGCAAGGACGCTGCCTACAAGACGATGATCGAAGACGGCATCGCCAACCTCGACAAGAAGTCGGGCGAGGGCGGCTATCGCGGCCTCGGCTGGGAGGAGCAGCGCGTTGCCGTGCTGCAGCAGATCGAGGCGACGCCGTTCTTCCAGTCCATCCGCGGCGGCCTCGTCGTCAGCCTCTACAACCAGCAGGAGGTGTGGCCGATTTTCGGCTACGAGGGCGAATCCTACTCCAAGGGCGGCTACATCGCGCGCGGTTTCGACGACATAGAGTGGCTCTGAGCCCTTCCGTCGTTCTGAAACCCCGCAAACAGGAATTCATGGGAGGAAACCATGGCAGCTTCATTTGATCTCAACAACGACGGCGTGGTCGTGATCGTCGGCTCCGGCGCCGGCGGCGGCACGCTCGGCAACGAACTCGCCCAGAAAGGCGTCGATGTCGTCATCCTCGAGGCCGGCGCGCGCCACGAATACGAGGATTTCATCAACGACGAGTGGGGTTCCTTCAGCCAGCTCGCCTGGACGGACAAGCGCACAACCTCAGGCGACTGGCGGGTGTCGAAGGATTTCCCCAATTTGCCGGCCTGGATCGTCAAATCGGTCGGCGGCTCGACCACGCACTGGGCCGGCGCCTCGTTGCGCTTCCAGAAGCATGAGTTCAGGACGCTCTCGACCTACGGCAAGCTGGAAGGCGCCAACCTGCTGGACTGGCCGGTCACATTGGCCGAGATGGAGCCGTACTACGCCAAGGCGGAAGCCAAGATGGGCGTCACCGGCACCAATGGCTGGCCGCGGCTGCCCGGCAACAACAACTTCAAGGTGCTCAAGGCCGGCGCCGACAAGCTCGGCTATAAGGAATGTCATACCGGCAACATGGCAATCAATTCGGTCGAGCGCGACGACCGCAACTCCTGCCAACAGACCGGCTTCTGCTTCCAGGGCTGCAAATGGGGCGCCAAATGGTCGACGCTCTATACCGAGATCCCCAAGGGCGAGGCCTCCGGCCATCTCGAAGTCCGGCCGAATGCCATGGCGATCAAGATCAACCACGACGCCTCAGGCAAGGTGACCGGCGTCGTCTATGCCGACAAGGACGGCAATCTGCAGGAGCAGAAGGCCCGCATCGTCGCCGTCGCCGGCAACTCGATCGAAAGCCCGCGCCTGCTGCTGAACTCCGAGTCAGCGAAGTTTCCGCAAGGGCTTGCCAATTCGTCGGGGCAGGTCGGCAAGAACTACATGCGCCACACCACCGGTTCGGTCTACGCCATCTTCGACCAACCGGTGCATATGTATCGCGGCACCACCATGGCCGGCATTATCCGCGACGAGGCGCGGCACGATCCCTCACGCGGCTTTGTCGGCGGCTATGAATTCGAGACGCTGTCGCTCGGCTTGCCCTTCATGGCCGCCTTCCTCAATCCCGGCGGCTGGGGCCGTTCCTTCACCACCGCGCTCGACCACTATGATCACATGGCTGGCCTGTGGATCGTCGGCGGGGACATGCCGCGCGCGGAAAACCGCGTCACGCTGCACAAGGACGAGAAGGACGCGCACGGTATGCCGATCGCCGACGTGCATTTCGATGATCATCCCAACGACACGGCGATGCGCAACCATGCCTACAAGCAGGCCACAGCGCTTTACGATGCGGTCGGCGCGACGCGCTCCTTCCCGACGCCGCCCTATCCCTCAACCCACAATCTCGGCACAAACCGGATGAGCGAAAAGGCGGAAGACGGCGTCGTCAACAAGCACGGCCAAGCGCACGACATCAAAAACCTGTTCGTGTCGGACGGCAGCCAGTTCACCACCGGTGCGGCTGAAAATCCGACGCTGACGATCGTGTCGCTGGCTATCCGCCAGGCCGAATACATCGCTTCGCAAATGTCGGCCAAGACGATCTGAGCCGTCCTCCGGGATCGCTACGCGGAACGCGCATGGCGCGTTCCGCCCTTTTTTCCTAGGACTCACTATGCGCCGACCGGCTGTCCGTCCTTGCGGCGGATGGCGACGACGGACGGTCGCGGCAGCTGGCCATCCCTGAAGTCGGGCCACAGCGTCTGCGCCTTGTCGAGCGTCTCTGCATCTTCCGCAGGGTGCTGCACCGACAGGAACAAAGTCGTGCCGTCCGGCGTGAAGCATGGGCCGGTCGCTTCGGCGCCATGCGGGCAGGTGAACAGCAGCTTCGGCAGGCCGCGCGCCGCACCTTCGGTGTCGACGCCATAGACGCCGTCCGGCAGGTCGAAATCATTGGCGCCGTCCGTCGCCACCCACAGCCGCCCCGCCGGGTCGAAGGTGATGTTGTCGGGGCAGACGAACCAGCCATTGTCCGACGTATCCGGATGAAAAGTGGCGCCGACCTTGGCATCTTTCGGGTTGCCGCAGAGCACGAACAGGTCCCAGGCATACTTTTCCGCGGTGTGGTCGGCATCCGCGCCGCGGCCGCCGGGTGGGATCAGTTCGACAATATGGCCCCACAGGTTCTCCGGCCGCGTGTTGGCCGGATTGACCTTCGACTGGTCGCGCTTCTTGTTCTTGGTCATCACCGCATAGACGCGGCCGGTCACCGGATTGGTCTCGATGTCCTCGGGCCGGTCCATCGGCGTGGCGCCGAGCGCATCTGCCGCAAACCGCGTCTTCAACAGCACCTCGGCCTGTTCGGCAAAACCGTTCTCGGCGGTAAGCTTGCCCTGGCCGTGCACCAGCGGCAGCCACGTCATCGAGCCATCGGCATCGAAGCGGGCGACCGACAGCACGCCATCGTCGAGCAGATCGGCGCCGGAGGCCGGATTGGCCCTATCATAGGCCTTGGCCGAGACGAAGCGGTACATGTATTCGAAATAGTCGTCATCACCCATATAGACGACGACGTGGCCGTCCTTGTTGAGGACCACGGTCGAGGCCTCATGCGACATGCGGCCAAGTGCCGTGCGCTTCACCGGCCTGGACTTAGGATCGTAAGGGTCGATCTCGACCACCCAGTCGAAGCGGTTGGCCTCGTTCGGTTCCTTGTCGAGGTTGAAGCGGTCATGGAAGCGGCCGCGGCCATAGATATCGGAGCCGTCGAAGCCGTAACGGTCCAGAAGCTCGGCGGTCGGCGCCTTCTTCGGGTCGCCGCCGAAAATGTCGGACACGCCTTCCTCGCAGGTCAGCACCGTGCCCCACGGGGTAACACCGCCGCTGCAATTATAGCTGGTGCCGAGCACTTTCGTGCCAGTCGGGTCGGCCGAAGTTTTCATCAGCGCATGGCCGGCAACCGGTCCGGAAACGGTCATTTCGGTGTTGGCGGTGATGCGGCGGTTGAGCGGGCTGTCCGCCACGGTTTCCCACTTGCCGTCCTTCAACTGCACTTCGACGATCGAATGGCCCATCGCCGCCATGCCGAGATCGACCTGTTCCTTGGTCATCGTCTTGCCGGCATCGTCCTCGGTCATTCCTGGAAACATCACATTGGGCGAGATGTATTCGTTGTTGACGCAGAGCAGGCCATGATCGGAATTTGCCGTACCCTTGGGCAGCGGCATGAAGGCGATGTAGTCGCAATTGTAGCCGAAGCGCTTTTCCTGTTCCTCCGCCGCGACCTTGTTGCCGTCGAATTCGGCGAGGCCGGCTGCAAGCGGATCGCCCCAGCGCGCGACGATGGTCGTCTCATAGCCTTCGGCGGCGGCATGGGTCTTGCCGTAGACCCGTTTCAGCTCGGGAAAGCCGAGCGTCGACTGCGCTGTGGCGGCATGCGTTTCGCCGGCAAACAAGGAGCCGACAAAGCTGCCGCCGGCAATCAGCGCGCCGGAGGCGAGGCTGCCTTTCAAAAGAGACCGGCGCGAGACGCGCTCGGCAATGATTTCGCGGATGACGGGGGAGGATGAAGACGGTGCATTGGCCATGGTGTCTGCCTCTCAGGGTGGATGTTACGGCGCACCGTTGCCCTAGTCTGCTTAGGCAACATTCACATGACATAAGAGGAAGGTTTTGCCGCAACTGGGCGCGGCACTACGCATCGCTCAGCCCTTGGTGCAGGTCGAGGCGGTGAAGGCGCCGTCGGGCTGCTTCAGAATGATGTCGAATGACGGGGCGGTCTCGCCGTCCAGTGTTGCCTGTGTCATGGAGACGGAGTTGCCACCGGTGGTATAGCCGCCCAGCGGCCCGAGCCAGGTTATCTCGCCATTGGCATTCATCTGATAGTTGTAGCCTTGCGTCGCGGTGCCGAATGTCACCGGGCCGGTATAGACATTGCCCTTGATGGTGATGTCGCCGAGGTTGAGGAAGGCGCCGAGCAGGTAGACCTCGCAATGATAGGTGCCGTCCGGAAGCTTGCCCTCGCTGAAATCGGCGCGCGCGGCGCCGCTCGTTGCCATCAGCAGCAGGATGCCGGAAATGCGTGAGATGCGAGATGTCATGACGTCACTCTTTTGAAGGGCGAGCTTGCCCTATTTTTGCGCGGTACCGCAACATTGTTAGCCCGGAACACACGGCCGGAGATCAAAAACTAGGCATTTGTCTCAATTGGGCAAAAATTAGGCAAAAGCCATGTGCGCTGCGCAAATTTGCCTCAATCAATTTTCGCCGGCTACCACTGTTTTCTCGAGGCCAATATACCAACCGGCTGATAACGCTCGGCTATTCCATCTTCGTGAGCGGCGCCTTTGCGTTTGGCACGGCAGTTGCATTGCATTATCGCGGTGCAATCAAACAGCTTGGGAGTCTTCGGTATGAGGGGTAATTTCTCCACAATAACAAAAATGTTTTCGGCCGGCGTGGTCGCCGCCGGCCTGTCGATGTCGTCTCCGGCCCAGGCCGCCGAAGACACGATCAAGGTCGGCATTCTGCATTCGCTGTCGGGGACCATGGCGATTTCGGAGACGACGCTGAAAGACGCCATGCTGATGCTCATCGAAGAGCAGAATGCCAAGGGCGGTCTGCTCGGCAAGAAGCTCGAGGCGGTCGTTGTCGATCCGGCCTCCAACTGGCCGCTCTTTGCCGAAAAGGCGCGCGAGCTGATCTCGAAGGACAAGGTCGCCGCCGTGTTCGGCTGCTGGACCTCGGTGTCGCGCAAATCGGTGTTGCCGGTGTTCTCGGAACTCGACAACATCCTGTTCTACCCCGTCCAGTATGAGGGCGAGGAAAGCGAGCGCAACGTGTTCTACACCGGCGCCGCCCCGAACCAGCAGGCGATTCCCGCTGTCGATTATCTCATGAGCGAAGACGGTGGCTCGGTGAAGCGCTGGGTGTTGGAAGGCACCGACTACGTCTATCCCCGCACCACCAACAAAATCCTCGAGGCCTATCTGAAGGCCAAGGGCGTCGCCGCCGAAGACATCATGGTCAACTACACGCCGTTCGGCTTCTCCGACTGGCAGACCGAAGTCTCCGCAATCAAGAAATTCGGCTCGGCCGGCAAGAAGACCGCCGTCGTCTCGACCGTCAATGGCGACGCCAACGTTCCGTTCTACAAGGAACTCGGCAACCAGGGCATCAAGGCCGAGGACATCCCGGTCATGGCCTTTTCGGTCGGTGAGGAAGAACTGGCCGGTCTCGATACCGCGCCGCTGGTCGGCCATCTCGCTGCCTGGAACTATTTCGAGAGCGTCGACACACCCGAAAACAAGAAGTTCATCGCCGACTGGCACAAGTTCATCAAGAATGACAAGCGCACCACCAACGACCCGATGGAAGCTCACTATATCGGCTTCAACATGTGGGTGAAGGCGGTCGAAAAGGCTGGCACCACCGAGCCCGACAAGGTCATCGACGCCATGGTCGGCGTGTCCGTGCCGAACCTCACCGGCGGCTATTCGACCATGATGCCGAACCATCACATCACCAAGCCGGTGCTGATCGGCGAGATCCAGGCCGACGGCCAGTTCGAGACCGTGTCGCAGACGCCCGGCCTCGTGATGGGCGACGAATGGTCCGACTATCTGCCCGATTCCAAGGACCTGATTTCGGATTGGCGCGCGCCTCTGTCCTGCGGCAACTTCAACGTTGCCACCGGCAAATGCGGCGGCAAGGGCACGAACTGATCCCTCCCGGGACTGACCGATCGTGGACGCGTCCACGATCGGTACCGCCAAGCGTCCGGGCGCTTCAGCCCGCCCGGACGCGGAATTTCCCCACAGAAGAGTATCTGAACGGATGATCCTGTTGCGCACTCTCGGCCCCATGCTGGTGTTCCTGGTGGCAAGCCTATTGCCGTCGAACGCAGCCGAACCCGATCTGCGCGCCATCGTCGCCAAATTCGCCACGGGCACGGGCTTTGCCACCACTGAGGCTGTTGTGCGCGAACTTGCCGCCACCGGCGATCCGCTGGTTGAACGGTCGCTTGCAGCCCTCGCCGAAGGCAATCTCTACATTCGTAAAGCCGATTCAGCCGTCTTCGTCGGCAGTGAGGCCGCCGACAGCGTCACGCTGCTCGACCCGCTGAGCGGCGAGAAAGCCGGCGACGCCGCCAAGGCCGACATCACCAAGATCAAGGTCAACAACACGCTGCGCCGTGTCATCCGAGATGCGCTGGGAACGCTGACGTTGCGCGCGAAAGATCCTTCTGTCCGCATCGCCGCCGCCGACACCATGTTCAAGACCCCCGATGCCGCCAATATCGAGCCGCTCGATGCAGCCATCGCCGCCGAGACCGACGCCAAGGTCAAGGCATTGTTCGAACAGGCGCGCGCGGCATCGGTGCTGGTCTCCGATAAGCCGGAGGCCGACAAGCTTGCCGCCATTGCCCTGATCGGCGCGCGCGGCGACCGCGACGCGGTCTCGCTGCTCACCGCGGTCGAGGCCAATGCGCAAGGCGCGGTCAAGGATGCCGCGACGGCGGCAATCGCCAGCATCAATTCGAGCCTGGCGCTGTGGGATGCCGGCCAGGACATATGGTACGGCATCTCGCTTGGCTCGGTGCTGCTGCTGGCCGCCATCGGCCTCGCCATCACCTTCGGCGTCATGGGCGTCATCAACATGGCGCATGGCGAGATGGTGATGCTCGGCGCCTACACCACCTTCGTCGTCCAGCAGGTGATCCGAACCTCATTCCCCGGCCTGTTCGACTGGTCGCTGGTGATCGCGCTGCCGCTCGCCTTCCTGGTTGCCGCTTCCGTCGGCCTGATCATCGAGCGCGGCGTCATCCGTTTCCTCTACGGCCGGCCGCTGGAAACGCTGCTCGCAACCTGGGGCGTCTCGCTTGTCATGCAGCAGGCGGTGCGCTCGATCTTCGGACCGACCAACCAGGAGGTCGGCAACCCCTCCTGGATGTCGGGATCGTTCGATGTCGGCCAACTCGCCGTCACCTGGAACCGCCTCTGGATCCTGGTCTTCGCGCTCACCGTCTTCGGCGTGCTGCTCTTTGTTATGAAGCGCACGCCCTGGGGTCTTCAGATGCGCGCCGTCACCGCCAACCGCCGCATGGCCGCCTCGATGGGCATCAGGACGCCTTGGGTCGATGCGCTGACCTTTGCGCTCGGCTCCGGCATTGCCGGCATTGCCGGCGTCGCGCTCAGCCAGATCGACAATGTCTCGCCCAATCTCGGCCGCGGCTACATCATCGACAGCTTCATGGTCGTGGTCTTCGGCGGCGTCGGCAATCTCTGGGGCACGCTGGTCGGCGCCTTCTCGCTCGGCATCGTCAACAAGGTTCTCGAACCCTATGCTGGCGCGGTGCTCGGCAAGATCGTCGTGCTGGTGCTGATCATCCTGTTCATCCAGAAGCGCCCGCGCGGCCTGTTCGCGCTCAAGGGCAGGGCGGTGGAAACATGATCACGGGACGCTTCTTCGCCGCGGGTGCCGACCGTCGCATCGCCATCACTATTTTCATCCTGCTGACGGCCGCCATTATCGTGCCGCTGCTCAACCTCGCAGTGTCGCCGCAAAGCGCGTTCTATATTCCGTCCTACATCGTCGCGTTGACGGGCAAGTACCTCTGCTATGCATTGCTTGCCTTGGCGCTCGATCTCGTCTGGGGCTATTGCGGCATCCTCTCGCTCGGCCATGGCGCCTTCTTCGCCCTCGGCGGCTATGCGATGGGCATGTACCTCATGCGCCAGATCGGCTCGCGCGGCGTTTACGGCAATCCGATCCTGCCCGATTTCATGGTGTTCCTGAACTACAAGGAATTGCCCTGGTTCTGGACCGGTTTCGACCACTTCTGGTTCGCCGCCATCATGGTGCTGGCGGTGCCCGGCCTGCTCGCCTTCGTCTTCGGCTGGTTCGCCTTCCGCAGCCGCGTCACCGGCGTCTATCTCTCCATCATCACCCAGGCGATGACCTACGCGCTGCTGCTCGCCTTCTTCCGCAACGACATGGGTTTCGGCGGCAACAACGGCTTGACCGATTTCAAGGATATTCTGGGCTTCAACGTGCAGGCCGACGCCACCCGCTCGGCCCTGTTTGCCGCCAGCGCCATCATACTCGCGCTCGCCGTCTTCATCACCTGGGCGATCGTCGGCTCCAAATACGGCAAGCTGCTAATGGCGGTGCGCGACGCCGAGAGCCGCACCCGCTTCCTCGGCTGGCGGGCGGAGAACGTAAAGCTGTTTGCCTTCACCGTCTCGGCTGTCATGGCCGGCATCGCCGGCGCGCTCTATGTGCCGCAGGTCGGTATCATCAATCCCGGCGAATTCGAGCCGTCCAATTCCATCGAAGTCGTGATCTGGGCAGCCGTCGGTGGGCGCGGCACCATTGTCGGCCCGATCGTCGGCGCGCTGCTGGTCAATGCCGGCAAATCCTGGTTCACCGGCCTGCTGCCGGAGTTCTGGCTGTTTGCGCTCGGCGGCCTGTTCGTCGCCGTAACCCTGTTCCTGCCCAAGGGCATCGTCGGCATGTGGGATTCCTGGCGCGGTAACGCTCGGGCGATGCGGGCTGCAGCGATTGCAGAGGAAGCGGGCACAGACCCTGATGCCCCGCCGCCATCGAAGATCGTGCGCAGCGCAGCAACAACGCCCGGTGCCTGGTCCGCGTCCGGGCCTGAACCGCAGCCGGCGGAATAGAGCGATGTCGAAGTCCAACACCATCCTCTATCTCGACGGCGTCTCGGTCTCCTTCGACGGTTTCCGCGCCATCAACAATCTGTCGCTGGTGCTCGACAAGGGCGAGATGCGCGCCATCATCGGTCCCAACGGCGCCGGCAAGACGACGATGATGGACATCGTCACCGGCAAGACCCGGCCCGACGAGGGCGAAGTGTTCTTCGACGGCCAGGTCGATCTGACCCGGCACGACGAGGCGGAGATCGCCATGATGGGCATCGGCCGCAAATTCCAGAAGCCGACCGTCTTCGAAAGCCACAGCGTCGAAGACAATCTGATGCTGGCGCTGAAGGGCCCGCGCTCGATCTTTCCGGCGCTGTTCCATCGCCGCTCGGCCGCCGAAGCCAGACAGATCGACGACATCCTCGGCATCATCCGGCTGGGCGACAAGCGCCACGATCTGGCAGCCAATCTCAGCCATGGCCAGAAACAGTGGCTGGAGATCGGCATGCTGCTGGCGCAGGACCCGAAGCTGCTTTTGGTTGACGAGCCGGTCGCAGGGATGACCGATGCCGAGACCGAGGAAACCGCGCGGCTGCTCAAGGACATAGCGCGCGACCATTCGGTCATCGTCGTCGAGCACGACATGCATTTCGTGCGCGAACTCGGCGTCAAGGTCACCTGCCTGCATGAGGGCTCGGTGCTGTCGGAAGGCTCGCTCGATTTCGTCTCGGCCGACGAGCGGGTCGTCGAAGTTTATCTCGGGAGATGAGCATGGTCTGGCGGGTGCAATTCCATCGCTTCGACTTTTCGTTCCTCCGCTTCTGGAGAAGGCGCTGACATGCTCGAAGTTTCCAACGCCACGCTCCATTACGGCGCTGCTCAGGCGTTGCGCGGTGTGTCGCTGACGGCGGGTGCCGGCAAGATCACCTGCGTGCTCGGCCGCAACGGCGTCGGCAAGACCAGTTTGATGAGATCGATCGTCGGCCACCACCGGCTGACGAGCGGAAGCGTTGCCTTCGAGGGGAAGGCGCTCGACCGGAGCGCGGCGTATGATCGCGCCCGGTCGGGCATCGCATTCATACCGCAGGGCAGGGAGATCTTTCCGCTGCTGACGGTGCGCGAAAACCTGGAGTCCGGCTTTGCGCCGTTGAAGCGCGCCGACCGCAACGTGCCGGCGCATGTCTTCGAACTGTTTCCGGTGCTGAAGCAGATGCTGGGGCGGCGCGGCGGCGATCTCTCAGGCGGCCAGCAGCAGCAGCTCGCCATCGGCCGGGCGCTCGTCATGCGGCCGAAACTGCTGGTGCTCGACGAGCCGACCGAAGGCATCCAGCCCTCGATCATCAAGGACATCGGCCGCGCCATCCGCTATTTGCGCGATCAGGCCGGCATTGCGGTGCTTCTGGTCGAGCAATATCTCGATTTCTGCCGCGAGCTCGCCGACGAGGTCAACATCATGGACCGCGGCCAGATCGTCCACACCGGCCCGGCCGAAGATCTCGACCGGGCGGACGTCAGGAAGTTTCTGACGGTTTAACGCAGGTCGACGGCTGCACGGATCGTACACGTCGAAGATTGGCTGAAATGCCCACAATCACTTCGTCATTCTAGGGCGGAGCAAGGAGCGGAGCGACGCGCGCAGACCCTAGAATCCATGCCGCGACATCAGCCAAAGAGTGCCGCGATGCAGAACAAGATCGCTTCTGCGGCACATTGGCCATTCCACATTCTGCACCGTTAATGACGCTTCTTCGTCCCGGCATGGATCCCTGGGTCTTCGCTCCGCTTCGCGTCGCTACGCCCAAGGATGATGAAGTCGCGAAGGTCCGCACCCGTTGCGTCGGACTTTCGTCCGAGGCCGCCACACTCTGGCACGCCGAATACTACATGCTAGTCTTTCCTAGGCCTCGGTGAGTCGGCCGCTTCCGTATCAGTCTGGTTCTGTAGCAGATCGAGGGAATATGCTGGCTCAGCCTGCAAGTTCCACGCAAGCAAGCCACCCTAGCTTCCCTCGCAGTTCTGATTGTCGGTCAATGCGTTCAGATAATCTTGCCAGGAGAATGGGCTATGGAACGGTTCGTCGAGGACCACCAGAAACGACGGCTGACAGAGCGTGTCGACATCATCACCGCCATCAACATTCTGCGCTCGCAAGGCTACCAGCAGGATGAGCTGATCGGCGAAATCACCAAGGTTTTCTACGTCGACCTCGACACTTACAACGAGATCGTCATAGCGGCCTAAAAGCGCGTCGCGCCTGAACGGCCTCATGCGACGCGCTTTGGGGTGTTGTTTTACGTGTGGTGAGGTTCAGGCCGGCTGAATATCAGCCCAGCCTACCCGGCGCGCCGGAAGGCGAGCACACGGTTGCGGCCGCCGCGCTTGGCGCCGTAAAGCGCTTTGTCGGCGGCGCTGAGCACCTTGTCGAATTTGGTGCCGCCCTCGCTGCCGAAGGCGTAGCCGGCGCTGACCGTGCAGGACAGCAGGCGGGTCTCGGTATCGATCCGGCGCATGGCAAAACTGGCCCGGATCCGCTCGGCTATGAATTCCACCTTTTCAGGCAAGGTGCGATCGAGCACCAATGCAAATTCCTCTCCGCCCATGCGCGCGGCGACATCGCCCGGCTGGAGATTGGCGGTCAAATCCTTGGCGAACAGTTTCAGCACCTCGTCGCCGGTGGCATGGCCGAACTCGTCATTTATCGCCTTGAAGCCGTCGAGATCGAACACGATCACGGCGGTGAAGGACCGGACAGGTGTTTTGCCGTGCAGATCGAACAAAGCGCGCCGGTTGAGCAGTCCGGTCAGCGGATCGGTCAGCGCTTCGCGGCGATGATACTGCGCCAGGCGTCCCTGGTTGAGCGCCAGCGAGAGCGCGCCGATGCCGGTCATGCACGCGATGACGACGATGAGGCTGAAATCCTCGGCCCAGTTGCTCGGCGCATGGCCAAGCACCAGCCTGCCATCCCAGACAAGTGCACCGGAGCACAGCACGAAGGAAATTGCGGTGGCTGTGTAGAGCCCGGCAATGCCGAGGATCGGGGCAGGGAATTCGGTGCGGCCCTTCCAGTATTCATAGGCCATCGCAAACAAAAGCAGCGCGGCGAAGGCATTCTCCAGCATGAAGCCCAGCCCGTCATAGCCAAGCGCCATCGGCGGCAAGGCGACTGCCAGCGAGACGCCGGCGCCGACAGCAATGCGGGGCAGCGGTGACCTCCCTGTCGTGAACTGATGGGCAGCGCCCAGCATGGTCGCGAAGCCGAGCAGCAGGAACGTGAAGCTGGCGAGGCCGAGCAGGCGTCCGGGCGCGTCGATATAGGCCTGGTAGGCGAAGACGTCGGCGACGATCAGAAGCACGCTGACCGCCCAGGTCAGCAGGAATTTTTCCGAGCGCGCGGTAAGCCAAATGCCGAACAGCGTCAGGCCGAGGCAAGCGGCGGAAAACCCGACAGCCAACAGAAGGGAACTGTAGTCGAGCGACATGCCCTCGTCCTTGCGCGCGGCGGCCGGCCTATAGAAAGGACCCGCACCGGATTTATGCAGGAAGGAGGTATCGATAAGGTTACGATGCGCATAAGCTATCACGCTTCTGTTGATCGTAGCAATTCTGGGTTGAAACCCTTTTCAAGGGAAAGCGCTACCCGGATTTCCGGGAAAACCGGTCCGCACTTTTCCTGGAATTGCTCCTAATGCATGTCGCCCAGAAGTGTGCCGCGGTTCTGGGACAACGGCATGCATCAAGACAAAGACTTAAGACTTAAATCGCGCCGTATGAATCCGTTTCAGCGCGACGCGCTTTAACCGATCAGCTCACTCGCTTCATCAGCGCCATGGCGCCGAACGGCGCGCGCACCTTGCCCTCGGTGATGAAGTAGACGAACACGTCGCGCGGTTTCACCGGCGCGTCGAAAGTCGGATCGGCGCGCCGCAGATCGGCCGGCTGCTTGCCTTGCGCCCAGGTCTTCACCCGCGCTGCCCATTCGTCCAGGCCCTTCGGCGTATAGCAATCCGGATTGTCGTCGCTGCCGGTCTGCAGCCGCGCATAGATAAAATCGCCGGTGATGTCGGCGATACCAGGATATTTGGCATGGTCGGCATAGACGATCGCCGCCTTGTATTTGCGCGCCAGGCCCACAAATTCCGGCACGCTGAAACTGTCGTTGCGCACTTCCAGCGCATGGCGCAGCGCCACGCCATCCTGCTTTTCCGGCAGCAGCTTCAGGAAGGCCTCGAAATCGTCGGCGTCGAACTTTTTCGTCGGCGCGAACTGCCAAAGGATCGGGCCCAGCTTGTCGCCCAGCGCGGCAATGCCGGAGCCGAGGAAGCGCGTCATGGACTCGCCGGCTTCGCCAAGCACGCGCCGGTTGGTGACGAAGCGATTGCCCTTCAGCGAATAGACGAAACCGTCCGGCGCCTCGCCCGCCCATTTGACGAAGGTCGGCTCCTTGAAGCTGGAATAGTAGGTGCCATTGACCTCGATGCTCGGTACCTGGCGGGTGGCGTAACTTAGCTGTTTGGCCTTGGAAAGCTTGTCCGGGTAGAAAGACGTATCCCAGGGTTCGAAAGTCCAGCCGCCCATCCCGGCGCGGATTGTTCCTTGGCTGATCATCGTCTTCCTCCCAGTTCTAAAAATGCGGTCAGGCTATTTTTCCAATCGGTTTGATCATGTCGACCACGGTCCATCCGGGACGGTGGGGATTGGCTCGGCGGCCCGTTTCGTGGAAGCCATAGGCCGTATAGATCTCGATGTTCCGCTCCATGCGCGAATTGGTGTAGAGCCGCACCTCCGGCACACCCCATAGCCGCGCCTGTTCCTGGGCGAAGTCGAGCAGCGCGGTGCCGAGTTTCCTGCCCTGGAAAGCGGGGGAGACCGCGACGCTGAAGATCATCGCATGATCGGGATGGCGCTCAATAACGATCAGCCCGGCGAGTTCCGCGCCGCTCTCCAAGAGCCAGACCTCGCCACGCTCGATGCGTGGCGCATAGTCCTCGGTGACTGGGAGCGGCGGCGCGCCTAACAGGGGCGTGTAGTGCTCATAGGCGGTCTGCGTCAGCGAGACGACTGCGTCGAGATCACCGGCAAGCGCCTGTCGGACTGTCATTCAAAGCTCTCCAGGCGCCCGACCGGTCTGTCAGTTACTCCGCCGCTTCGCGCTTGCCTCCGGGCCGCCGCTCCAAAAGCTCCTTCAGGAACTGGCCGGTGTAGCTGCGCTTTTCGCGCACGATCGCTTCCGGTGTGCCTTGGGCAACCAGCTCGCCGCCGCCATCGCCGCCTTCGGGGCCGAGGTCGAGCACCCAGTCGGCGGTCTTGATGACTTCGAGATTGTGCTCGATCACCACCACCGTGTTGCCCTGGTCGACCAGTTCGTGCAGCACTTCCAGCAACTTGGCGACGTCGTGGAAGTGCAGGCCGGTGGTCGGCTCGTCGAGGATGTAGAGCGTCTTGCCGGTCGCCTTGCGCGACAATTCCTTGGCGAGTTTTATCCGCTGCGCCTCACCACCCGACAGCGTCGTCGCCTGCTGGCCGATATGGATGTAGCCGAGGCCGACCTGCTTCAGCGTGTCGAGCTTGTCGCGCACCCCGGGCACGGCGGCAAAGAAATCGACGCCTTCCTCGACCGTCATGTCCAGGACGTCGGCGATCGACTTGCCCTTGAACACGACGTCGAGCGTCTCGCGGTTGTAGCGCTTGCCGTGGCAGACGTCGCACGTGACGTAGACGTCGGGCAGGAAGTGCATCTCGATCTTGATGACGCCGTCGCCCTGGCAGGCCTCGCAGCGGCCGCCCTTGACGTTGAAGGAGAAGCGGCCCGGCTGATAGCCGCGGGCCTTGGCCTCGGGCAACCCGGCGAACCAGTCGCGGATCGGTGTGAAGGCGCCGGTGTAGGTGGCCGGGTTCGAACGCGGTGTGCGGCCGATCGGCGACTGGTCGATGTCGATGACCTTGTCGAGGAATTCGAGGCCCTCGATGCGGTCGTGATCGGCCGGATGCTCGCGCGAGCCCATGATGCGGCGCGACGCCGCCTTGAACAAAGTCTCGATCAGGAAGGTCGATTTGCCGCCGCCAGACACGCCGGTGACGGCGGTGAAGGTGCCGAGCGGGATTTCGGCAGTGACGTTCTTGAGATTGTTGCCGCGCGCGCCGACGATCTTCAGCCGGCGGTTCTTCTTGGCCTCGCGCCTGACACCGGGCGTGGCGACTTCGAGCGCGCCCGACAGATATTTACCGGTGATCGAATTAGGATTGGCCATCACCTGCTGCGGCGTGCCCTGGGCGATGATCTCGCCGCCATGGATGCCGGCGGCCGGACCCATGTCGACGACGTAGTCGGCATGCAGGATGGCGTCTTCGTCATGCTCGACGACGATCACCGTGTTGCCGATGTCGCGCAGATGCTTCAGCGTGTCGAGCAGGCGGGCATTGTCGCGCTGGTGCAAGCCGATCGACGGCTCGTCCAGCACATAGAGCACGCCGGTGAGGCCGGAGCCGATCTGCGACGCCAGCCTTATGCGCTGGCTCTCGCCGCCCGACAGCGTGCCGGAATTGCGCGACAGCGTCAGATAGTCGAGGCCGACATCGTTGAGGAAGCGCAGCCGGTCGCGGATCTCCTTGAGAACGCGCACCGCGATCTCGTTCTGCTGGTCGTTGAGATGTGGCGGCAGTTCGGTGAACCATTTGTCGGCGTTGCGGATCGACTGCTCGGTGACCTCGCCAATGTGTTTTCCGGCGATTTTGACCGCCAGCGCTTCCGGCTTCAGCCGGTAACCCTTGCAGACCGGGCAGGGCGTCGCCGACATGAAGCGCTCGATCTCCTCGCGCATCCAGGCGGATTCGGTTTCCTTCCACCGCCGTTCGAGATTGGGAATGACGCCCTCGAACGTCTTGGTGGTCTTGTAGGAGCGCAGGCCGTCATCATATTGGAAGGTGACCTCGCGCTCGCCGGTGCCGCGCAGGACGGCTTCCTTGGCCTCTTCGGTCAGGTCTTTGAACTTGTCGCCGAGCTTGAAGCCGTATGCCTTGCCCAGCGCTTCCAGCGTCTGGGCGTAATAGGGTGAGGTCGACTTCGCCCACGGGCTGACGGCGCCGTCGCGCAGCGAGACGTTTTCGTCCGGCACGATCAGGCTGGCGTCGATGGCGCGCTGGTTGCCGAGGCCGTCGCAGGTCGGGCAGGCGCCGAACGGGTTGTTGAACGAGAACAGCCTGGGCTCGATCTCCGGAATGGTGAAGCCGGAAACCGGGCAGGCGAATTTTTCCGAGAACAGGATGCGCTCATGCGTCTCGTTCTTCGATTTGTTGACCGAGTCCTCGCCGGTCTGGCTGGCGTCGAGCGGCCGGTCGGCGAACTCGGCCACCGCCAGCCCTTCCGCCAGCTTGAGCGCCGTTTCGATGGAATCGGCAAGCCGTGTCGCCAGGTCGCCGCGCACGACGATGCGGTCGACGACGACATCGATGTCGTGCTTGTACTTCTTGTCCAACGCCGGCACATCGGCGATCTCATAGAAGACGCCGTCGACCTTGACGCGCTGAAAGCCCTTCTTCTGCAGCTCCAGCAGTTCCTTGCGATACTCACCCTTGCGGCCGCGCACGATCGGCGCCAGCAGGAAAAGGCGCGTGCCTTCCTCGACCGCCAGCACCCGGTCGACCATCTGTGAAACCGTCTGGCTCTCGATCGGCAGGCCGGTCGCCGGCGAATAGGGGATGCCGACGCGCGCGAACAGCAAGCGCATGTAGTCGTAGATCTCGGTGACGGTGCCGACCGTCGAACGCGGGTTCTTCGACGTGGTCTTCTGCTCGATCGAGATGGCCGGCGACAGGCCGTCGATCTGGTCGACATCCGGCTTCTGCATCATTTCGAGGAACTGGCGCGCATAAGCCGACAGGCTCTCGACGTAACGGCGCTGGCCCTCGGCATAGATGGTGTCGAAAGCAAGCGACGATTTGCCGGAGCCCGACAGGCCGGTCATGACGATCAGGCTGTCACGCGGCAGGTCGAGATCGACATTCTTTAGGTTGTGTTCGCGTGCCCCGCGAATGGAAAGGTATTTATGGTCGGCCATCGCCGGTCGCCGCCTCAGGTCTGGTGTCAGTGGGATCGGCGGGTTTTCCCGGCCATTCCCTATGTAGGTATTTTTGCCGCCACGTCGAGAGACGCCACACTTCTCGACCAAAGCCGTTTAACCGTCTTTCGCGCGAAGGGGCAAGCGGAAAGAACAAAGACCGAACACGCTCCTGACAAAGCTGTGCAGAAACTGACAAGGTGTTTCAGAAACTGACCCTGACGTAAGCTCCCGGCGATCACATTTTCCGTAACCGGCTATTCAAGGTTGACGTCCTCGAATCGGGGGCGCACTCTGCCGGAGTCAACGGAGCCGGCCGTCTTTGATGGCCTCGCCGCCCATAGCGGCCTGCGAGACGCCGCAGGTTTTTGCGATTTGTGCTTCGGATTGACACCTGTCGCAACGGACATAGGAGCGGAGCATGACGCCACCGGATAGTCCTTGAGGCTCCACCTGCTAGTGGAGCCGCGGCGGGCGTAAGTGCCAGGTAGTTTCGAGGCATTGAAGTGTATGTGTCCAAATGGACGCATCGCGACAATCCAACAAACCACCCGACAAACCGTGACCTGCCGAATCCCACAAAAATCAGAGACGGCTAGTCGGATCGTCGGCTGAACGCCGCGAAGCATCCGAAATCAAAGTCGGTATAACACTACCGGCAGTTTGGATTTGGAATCCAAGAAAAGCCCCGACCGTTAGCGGAAGCAACGGCGGGGCTGTTCTTTTGTGAGGAAGTCGTCGGCGCAGGCTTTCTCTTCCGTATAGTAACTGGGAAAAGGGGCTACCGGCGCGGCGGCTTGATCCCACCAGTGCCGACATCGACAGTGATGCTGCCGGAAATCCTGACATCGGTGTCGCCGATCTTGAACGTGCCGTTCTCGCCGGCAGGCAGCGCGTCATCCGGCTCCGGCTGCGGCGCGGGCTTGGCGATGCGGTAGTCGCCGGTCACGCCGGGCAGGGCGCCTTTCCGCGACGTGCTGGTGCTGCCCCCGGCAAAGGCCATGCTCGATGTCGCCGCCGTGATGGCAATGGCTATGGTCAGTCTGTTCAGGTGGTAGCGCATGGCAAGACTATAGTGCCGCGCTCAAGGCGAGGCCAGACCAGCGGCGTTGAAATTGAGGGAACACCGGCCTGCATTCGATACGGTGATCAGGCCGCTGCCTGCTTGCGGGTGTCGAAGACGTGGTCAACGAGGCCCCAGTCCTTGGCCTCCTTCGCGGTCATGAAGAAATCGCGGTCAAGCGTGCGTTCGACCTCTTCGTGGGTGCGGCCGCAATGGTGAGCGTAGAGGTCGGCCATGTGCCGCTTGGTGCGCAAAATGCCTTCGGCGTGACGCTGGATGTCGGAGGCCTGGCCCTGGAAGCCGCCCAGAGGCTGGTGCAGCACGATGCTGGCGTTGGGGAGCGCGATGCGCCGCCCCGGCGTTCCCGCCATCAGCAGGAAGGAGGCCATCGACGCGGCAAAGCCCATGCACACGGTCGACACCGGGCAGCTGACATATTGCATCGTGTCGTAGATGGCGAAACCGCTGGTCACCACGCCGCCCGGCGAGTTGATGTAGAGCGAGATCTCCTTGTCGGGATTGTCCGATTCCAGCGACAGGAGCTGGGCGCAGACCAGCGCCGACATGCCGTCATTGATCTCGCCATTGACGAAGATGATGCGCTCGCGCAGCAGCCGCGAGAAAATGTCGAAGGCGCGTTCGCCGCGGCTCGATTGCTCGATCACCATCGGCACCAGATTGGCAAAGCCGCTCATCTCATTGTCTCCGTTCTGATTTTTCCGGTTCAGGCAGCGCGCAGCAACAGGCGCGGCGCGTTGGCGGCGACTGGCGGCTTGGGCTTGTATGCGTGCAGCGAGAGCAGGCAGCCGGCGCCGGCCATCGCAACCGCAGGCGTTGCCGCCGCGGCAAACCCGTCATGAACAATGCGCAAATGCGTGCCACCGGAAACAGTGCGGGCAAGCGTGAAGGTCACGATGCTGTCCAGCCCATTGGCATCGCCGGTTTCAGAACGCTCGCGCCAGGAATAGCGCAGCAGGCGCCCCGGTTCGGCATCGAGCACTTCGCACTCGATCGGCTTCTCAGGCCCGGCAAAGGCAAAGCGGCTGCCGGTTTCCGGCTTGATGTCGTTCGGCATCATCCATTCCGCCAAAAGCTCCGGCACGGTCAGCGCCCGCCACACTTTTTCCGGTGCGTCCGGCAGATCGCATTCGAAGGCGAGGGCATCCTTGGCGGTCTGCGTCTGCTTTTCGTCGGTCATTGGTCCATGTCCTTCAAAACGGCCTTCAGTCTTTCGATGCGCTCCGGCCAGAATGCGCGGTAGCGTTCGATCCAGCCGAGCAGCGGCTCGAGCCCTTGCGGATCGGCGCGATAGTAGGCGTTGCGGCCGGCCCGCCTTTCGCTGACCAGGCCGGCGCCGCGCAGTACGGCAAGGTGCTGCGACACCGCCGGCTGCGACACGCTCATGCCGGTGCGCAACTCCGACACGCTCATCTCTCCGGAAGTCAGCCGCTCGTAGACGGCGCGTCGCGTCGGGTCGGCCAGGGCGCGAAAAATCTCTGCTTCGATCATGGCAAAAGCATAAGTCGATACTTATCGATTTGGCAAGGGGTGTTTTGAATGCCCCGTATTGATTGGATCCTGCCGGGCCTCTAATCCATGGGGAACAAGATGGGCC
Source organism: Mesorhizobium sp. M0062 (assembly GCF_040323125.1). Taxonomy (NCBI): domain Bacteria; kingdom Pseudomonadati; phylum Pseudomonadota; class Alphaproteobacteria; order Hyphomicrobiales; family Phyllobacteriaceae; genus Mesorhizobium; species Mesorhizobium sp. M0062. Next base: position 72,606 of record NZ_JAMYUO010000005.1, on the reverse strand, counting down.
GATCATCGCGAGGCAGGAGTAGTATTTATGAATTCCAACGTCGATCTTTCGTCCGCCGAGAACCTCAACGAGGCTCTGAGGCTCTATCGCCGCCTCGTCCTCGGTATAGGCGCCATCGCCGTCATCGGTTTCGTGGCCGTGATCTTGTTGGCCAAGCTGGGTACGGCGCTATCGCCGCCCTACGGGATTTACATCTTCGGCGAAGGATTGGGGACCTGGGGCCTGATCGCGGTGGTAGCGGCGCTCGTCGCTCAGGTCTGGTGGCACGGGCGCGCGATCGGGAAATTGCTGAATGACCCGGCTCTGAAATCTGAACCTGCAGTCGGGCTGATGTCGGCGCCAACCGTGATCGCACAGCGCGCCCATGGCATGGGCATGGAGTGGAGCGGCTTTTTCGGTCCGTTGCGGCCAGCTAAAAAACGGCGCTGACGACACCGCTTCTCGCCCCTGCGTGTCAGCTAAATCCACGCGCCCGCGTCGGCGATTGCTGCCATTCCTTGACAATCCGTGGTTAACAGTATAGGAACGAAAAGGGAACAAAAACCTTGTGGGAAAAGCCAGCCGCGGCAAGCCAGGATTGTGCGCGGCCTGTAAGGTGAACGACTTGAAATTTGTTTCGGATGAGCACGGAGAAGTGTCATGGCGGGTAGCGTCAACAAGGTCATTCTGGTCGGTAACCTCGGCGCGGACCCTGAAATCCGCCGCCTGAATTCCGGTGATCCGGTCGTCAACATCCGCATCGCCACGTCGGAAAGCTGGCGCGACAAGAACTCCGGCGAGCGCAAGGAAAAGACCGAATGGCACAACGTGGTCATTTTCAATGACCAGATCGCCAAGGTCGCCGAGCAGTACCTGAAGAAGGGCATGAAGGTTTACGTCGAAGGCCAGCTGCAGACACGCAAATGGCAAGACCAGACCGGCGCCGACAAGTACACGACCGAAGTCGTGCTGCAGAAATTCCGCGGCGAGCTGCAGATGCTCGATTCTCGCGGCGAGGGCGGCGGTCAGGTCGGCAACTATGCCGGCGGCAGCGGCGCGAGCCGTGGCTCGGATTTCGGCCAGTCTGGCCCCAATGAGAGCTTCAACCGCGGCGGCAACAGCGGTGGCGGCGGTTCCAAGGGCGGCGGTGGCGGCGGCTCGTCGCGCGAACTGGACGACGAAATCCCGTTCTGAGCTGACGGTAGTCAGCGATATCTGAGGAGAGGGCGCGATGTCGCTCGGACCGCTTCTATCGGCGCGCCCTCCCATTCCATGGCACGCCTTCGCGGCCCTTGCCGCGCTGGCCATTGGCGCTACGCAACTAGCGCTGCCGAAAGGCACGACGCGTCATCGTGTCGTCGGCTATACCTGGGCGGCGCTGATGCTGGTCGTCGCCATCTCCAGTTTCTGGATCCAGCAGATACGCCTCGTCGGTCCGTTCAGCCCGATCCATCTCTTGTCGATGTTAGTGTTGATCGCCGTGCCGCTGGCGGTCTGGCACGCGCATATGCATCGGGTCGCCACACATCGCAGGGTCATGATATCGCTGTATGTTTTCGCCCTGATCGGCGCCGGCGTGTTCACGCTGCTGCCGGGGCGGATCATGCACACGGTCGTCTTCGGCCAGTGACGCTTTCTGAAAGGAAGATTGCCGTGAAAAGCCCGGATCAAATGGGTCGAGGAGCGCACCTTCGTCGGCGAGTCCGGCAGCGGCCACAAGGTTGTGCTGGGAACCGCCTCCGGGCCGGAAGGCAAGACGCCGGGTCCGAGCCCGATGGAGCTGGTGCTGATCGGCACCGGCGGCTGCTCGGCCTATGATGTCGTCCACATCCTCGAAAAAGGCCGCGAGGCGATCGAGGACTGTGTTGTCGAACTCGACGCCGACCGGGCCGAAACCGACCCGAAAGTCTTCACCCGCATCCACATGCATTTCATCGTCACGGGCCACGCGCTGTCGCGCGACAAGGTCCAGCGCGCCATCAACCTGTCGATCGAGAAATACTGCTCGGCCTCGGCCATGCTGGCCAAGACGGCTGTCATCACCCACGATTTCAAGGTCGTCGATACGGCGGTGGAGTAGGGGCTGCCGTTACCCCGCCATCAGCGCCTTGATGCCATCCGCGACGAACTGAACCGCAAGCGCGGCCAGGATGACGCCGAGCAGGCGGGTGAGGATCGAGCGGCCGGTCTGGCCGAGGATGCGGTCGATGCGCTCCGACAGCACGAACACCAGATAGGTGATGGCAAGGCAGACGAAGATGATGCCGACCAGCGCCGCTTGTGCTGCAAAACCCTGAAACGAGCCCGACAGTAGCACGGTCGCCGAAATCGCACCGGGGCCGGCGATCAGCGGGATCGCCAGCGGGAAGGCCGCGATGTTGTGGATCATGTCCTTGGTGATGGCGACGTCGCCGATCTTCTCCTTGCGGTCCTGGCGGCGCTCGAACACCATTTCGAACGCGATGAAGAACAGCAAAAACCCGCCGGCGACGCGGAAAGCCGGCAGCGTGATGCCGAACACCGACAGGATGGACGCCCCGGCCACCGCAAACAGCGCCATCACCAGGAAGCCGATGATCGAGGCGCGCACTGAAACCTGCTGACGTTCCTCGCGGTTCATGCCGCGTGTCACCGCGAGGAAGAGCGGCGCGAGACCTGGCGGGTCGATGGTCACCAGAATGGTGACGAAGGCGTTGAACAGGCTGTCGAAACTCGGCATCGCTGACCCCTCCCGCCGGGCCGGACCCCTGCGCCACGATAGTGGTAGAGCAAAGCCTGCCCGGTGGGAACCGTCTGAGATGCCGATACCGGAGACGCCGGCTATGTTAGGCGGCAGCGTTGCAATAGGCCTCCAGGCGATAGCCGTCGGGATCGACGATGAAGGCAGCGTAATAGTCCTCGCCATAGTCGGCGCGCAGGCCCGGCGCGCCATTGTCGCTGCCGCCTGCACGCAAGGCGGCGGCATGGAAGGCGACGACACTCTGCCTCGTCGGCGCGCTAAAGCAGAAATGCAGACCGAACTTCTCGTCCGATGGCACTGGCCGCTCCGCGTCGTTCACCCACAGCGCGACGGCTTGCGCACCATAACCCAGTGAGCCTGGCGACTGGCCGAGGCAAGAATAACCGAGCGGCTTTAGCGCGGCATCGTAGACGGGCTTCGAAACGTTGGTGTCGCGGACACCGATCGAGACATGGTCAAGTATGTTTTTTCACCTTTTTTGCAATATGTTGCGTCATCAGTCCTGGGCGACGCGGCGCGCCAGGAACTCGACTTCGAGACGCCATGTCTTGCCATCGTCGTGCGAACGCTCGCCGAGCCAGCGGAAGCCGTCCTTGGTGATGCGCGAAAAGCTCCAGCGAACCGAGGAACCAGTGCCGTCGGCGCCGACCTGCACAATTGTGTCGCCTTCGGCGCGACCAAGCTGGCGGCTGTAGTATTGGTTTCGCGGGTCGCTCCAGAAGATGTGCCAGGCATCCGAGCCGGGATCATAGGCCCGCAGCGTTGTGCCATAGAAAGTCCATTTGCCGAGAGAAGGCGAGGGGCCGGCATCCCGCGCGGGCAGGATCCATACATCCTGGATCGCCCTGCCTTCCAGGACCCAGCCGAAATGCACCTCGCCGCCTCCGGTGAGAACCGTGCCGTCCTCGAGATGGCGCGTGGCATCGAATGTCCAGGCGCCGACGAAGCGGCCGTAGAGATCAAGCTTTTCAGCCAGGCCGGGGTTGGGACCGTCGCTGTGGAGCGCTTCGGCAAAGGAGGATGTACCGATCATACTTGCTGCCTTCGTTATGTCAGGAGGCTGCAAGCGATAGGCCCCGACCGGGTGTCGCGCTTGGGAAAAATTGCTATCTTTCAAGCCATGACGACGAGCGAACAAAACCTGGCATCGGGGCAGGGCTGGCATGTGTCCGACGTGCTGTGCACGGCCGGCGCCGGCGACCGCCCGTTCGAGGAGGCGCACGACACCTTCTGCGTAGCCGCTGTCACCAGCGGCACCTTCCGCTACCGCACCAGGCAAGGCGCCGCCATGCTGGCGCCGGGCGCGATCCTGCTCGGCAATGTCGGCGCCTGCTATGAATGCGGGCATGAGCATGGCGCCGGCGACCGTTGCCTGTCCTTCCACTTCGCTCCGGCCTATCTCGACCGCATCGCCAGCGACGTGCCCGGCGCGAGCAAGCTCGCCTTCCGCGTGCCGCATATGCCGCCCTTGCCGGCGCTGGCATCGCTGCTGGCCGAGGCGGAAGCGGCGCGCGAGATGGTCGACATCGACGCCTTTGAGGAGCTTGGCCTGCGAATTGCCGGCGCAGCACTGGCAGTTGCCGGCGCAGCACTGCCTGTGGCCAGCGATGCGGTGCCGGGCGTCCGAGCGCCGAGCCGCCGCGACCAGAAACGGGTTGCCGAGGCGGTGCGGCAGATCGAGCTCCATGCCGACCGGCCGGTCTCGCTTTCCGAGCTTGCCTGCGCGACGGCGACCAGCCCGTATCATTTCCTGCGCACCTTCCGGCAGGTCGCCGGCATGACGCCCTATCAGTTTCTGCTGAGAACCCGGCTGCACCGCGCGGCGGTGCGGCTGCGCATGTCAGGCGATGCCATCTCGGCAATCGCCTTCGAGGCCGGTTTCAACGATTTGTCGACGTTCAACCGCCGTTTCCGGCGCGTCATGGGCGAGACGCCTGGCGACTATCGCGCCCGGCGGGTGGCTACCCGCTGATGCGTCCGCCTGCCTCCAGATACGCTCTTGGCTTGGAAAACGGTCCACCGCAGGCTTTTGCCCTGGCGGCGGCGAATGCGTTATGGCCAAATCGTCGCGATCAGAGGTATCCATTTGAATTTACCACTGAAATCCTCATTGGAAAAGCACCACGAATATTGGAGTTTCGGCCGTGCTTCCTATATAAGCGGTCAGTGATTCCTGATTAGATTGTGATCCGATTTGACCGACCAAAAACCCCCGCGCGGCGCCGACGGCGGCCCCACCGGCATCGAGCCCATCTCCATCATCGAGGAGATGCAGAGCTCCTACCTCTCTTATGCCATGAGCGTGATCGTCAGCCGTGCGCTGCCCGATGTGCGCGACGGCCTGAAGCCGGTGCACCGCCGCATTCTCTATGCGGCGCATGAGAGCGGTTACCACTGGAACCGCAAATATGTGAAGTCGGCCCGCCCGGTCGCCGACGTGATGGGTAAATACCATCCGCATGGCGACGCCTCGATCTACGACGCCTTGGTGCGCATGGCGCAGGACTGGTCTCTGCGCGTGCCGCTGATCGACGGGCAGGGTAATTTCGGCTCCATCGACGGCGATCCGCCGGCGGCGATGCGCTACACCGAATCGCGGCTGACCAAGGTCGCACATGAGCTGCTGGAGGACATCGACAAGGAAACCGTCGATTTCCAGGAGACTTATGACGCCTCCGATACCGAGCCGAAGGTGCTGCCGGCGCGCTTCCCCAACCTTCTGGTCAACGGTTCCGGCGGCATTGCCGTAGGCATGGCCACCAACATTCCGCCGCATAATCTGGCCGAGATCTGCAACGGCGCGATCGCCATCATCGACAATCCGGCAATCGACTTGCCGGCGCTGATGGAGATCATTCCGGGTCCCGATTTCCCGACCGGCGGCATCGTGCTCGGCCGTTCCGGCATCTACAGCGCCTATGCGACGGGCCGTGGCTCCATCGTCATGCGCGGCAAGGTCAATGTCGAACAGCGCGGCAACGACCGTGAATCGATCATCATCACGGAAGTCCCGTACCAGGTGAACAAGGCCTCGATGATCGAGAAAATGGCCGAGCTGGTGCGCGACAAGCGCATCGAAGGCATTTCCGACATTCGCGACGAAAGCGACCGCCAGGGCTACCGCGTCGTCATCGAGCTGAAGCGCGACGCTGTCGCCGACGTCATTCTCAACCAGCTTTACCGCTTCACGCCGCTGCAGACCTCCTTCGGCGCCAATATGGTGGCGCTGAACGGCGGCAAGCCGGAAGTGATGAACCTGACCGACATGCTGAAGGCGTTTGTCAGCTTCCGCGAAGAGGTGATTAGCCGGCGCACGAAATTCCTGCTGCGCAAGGCGCGCGACCGCGCCCACGTGCTGGTCGGCCTCGCCATCGCCGTCGCCAACATCGACGAAGTGATCAAGCTGATCCGCACCGCGCCCGATCCGCAGACGGCGCGCGAGCAGTTGATGGAGCGGCGCTGGCCCTCCGGGGACGTGGAGTCATTGATTCTGCTGATCGACGATCCGCGCCATCGCATCAATGAGGATGGCACCTACAACCTCTCCGAGGAACAGGCGCGCGCAATCCTCGAACTGCGCCTGCAGCGCCTGACCGCGCTCGGCCGTGACGAAATCGCCGACGAGCTGAACACCATCGGCGACGAGATCAAGGATTACCTCGATATTCTGTCGTCCCGCGCCCGCATCCAGCAGATCGTCAAGGACGAGCTTGCCGCCGTGCGCGACGAGTTCGGCACGCCGCGCCGCACCGAGCTCACCGACGGCGGCGCCGACATGGAAGACGAGGACCTGATCCAGCGCGAGGACATGGTCGTCACCGTCAGCCATTCCGGCTACATCAAGCGCGTGCCGCTGTCGCTCTACCGGGCGCAACGCCGCGGCGGCAAGGGCCGCTCCGGTATGTCGACCAAGGAAGAGGATTTCGTCACCCGGCTGTTTGTGGCCAACACGCATACGCCGGTGCTGTTCTTCTCCTCGCGCGGCATCGTCTACAAGGAAAAGGTCTGGCGGCTGCCAATCGGCAATCCGCAGTCGCGCGGCAAGGCGCTGATCAACATGCTGCCGCTGGAGCAGGGCGAGCGCATCACCACCATCATGCCGCTGCCCGAGGACGAGACCAGCTGGGGCGAACTCGACGTCATGTTCGCCACCACGCGCGGCACCGTGCGCCGCAACAAGCTGTCCGAATTCGTCCAGGTCAACCGCAATGGCAAGATCGCCATGAAGCTGGAGGAGGAGGGCGACGAGATTCTCGGCGTCGAGACCTGCACAGACAATGACGATGTGCTTTTGACCGCCAGCTCCGGCCAGTGCATCCGCTTCCGCGTTGGCGATGTGCGCGTCTTCCAGAGCCGCAATTCGGTCGGCGTGCGCGGCATAAGCATGGCCGAGACCGACCGCATCATCTCCATGTCGGTGATCGAGCATGTCGATGCTTCACCGGCGGAACGCTCCGCCTACCTCAAGCGGGCAGCACTGGAGCGGCGGCTTGCCGCCGAGGTGACCGGCGAGGAAGAAGAGATTGCACTCACCAATGAGGAGATTGGCGAGGAGACCGAGCTTTCCGACAGCCGTTACGAAGAGCTCAAGGCGCATGAGCAGTATGTGCTGACGGTGACCGAATATGGCTACGGCAAGCGCTCGTCATCCTACGATTTCCGCCTGACCGGACGCGGCGGCAAAGGCATCCGCGCCACCGACGTGTCGAAGGTGGCCGAGATCGGCCAGCTGGTGGCGACTTTCCCGGTCGGCAATGACGACCAGATCATGTTGGTTTCGGATGGCGGCACGGTCATCCGGGTGCCGGTCAACGGTATCCGTTTCGCCAGCCGCGCCACCAAGGGCGTGACCATCTTCAACACCGCCGAAGGCGAGAAGGTCGTTTCGGTCGAACGGATTTCGGAGCCGCAGGCCGACGAGGATGTCGAAGAGGGTGTCATTGAGGCCGGCGCCGGAGATGCCGTACCGGACAGCGCCGAATAGGTTTTGACCAACAACGCCGGCCCGATGGGCCGGCGCAAACAAGAAACTAGCAATAAATCAGGGGTGACGGTGGGGCCAGCGAGCGCCGAAACCTTCGAACCGCTTTGTGCGGACACGGACGCGCTCTGCCTCGCTATGCAATCCGAATGCGGTGGCGATCAGCATGGCGACGGTCATTGCGGTGGCGAGCATGTAGATCAGCATGTGCGTGTTCTCCTGCGCCTATCCAACGGTTAGATCGGGTTTTGGTTTCATTTTCCGAAGTGCAAACTAGCGAACGCGGCGTGAAGTCTTCGTGATCAAGGCATTCATCTGTCGTTCATGTCTGCGAAAAGGTTCACGCAGATGTTCCCAATCGCATTTGCCTTCCGCCCAATGCCCCGCTAGAAGCACCTCCCATGACCGATCGCATCGCCCTTTATGCCGGCTCCTTCGACCCGCTGACCAACGGCCATCTCGATGTCCTGAAGGCATCGCTGGCTGTCGCCGACACGGTTTATGCGGCGATCGGCACCCACCCCGGCAAGACGCCGCTGTTTTCCTTCGACGAACGGGTGAAGCTGATCGAGGCCGCGACCAAGGCCGAATTTGGCCGCGACGGCGACCGGATCAAGGTCGTCGCCTTTGACGGGCTGGTCATCGACGCGGCCCGCAAGCATGGCGCCTCGATCATGATCCGCGGCCTGCGCGACGGCACCGATCTCGATTACGAGATGCAGATGGCTGGCATGAACGAGACCATGGCGCCGGAACTGCAGACGGTTTTTCTGCCCGCCAGCCCATCGGTACGCACCATTACTGCCACACTTGTGCGCCAGATAGCCTCGATGGGCGGAGACATCCGTCCCTTCGTACCGGCCGCCGTTGCCGGTGCGCTCACCGCCAAATTCGCGAAATAGTGCATGTCGCCCCAAAGTGGATGCCGGTTTTTGGGGCAACGACATGCACCCTAACAAAGACCTTCGGAGATCCCTTATGCAGCTGAAAAAGCTCGCCTCGTTCCTCGTCGTGCTTGCCGGTCTCGTGACCGCATCCGTTTCGGCCTTCGCCGCCGAACCGGAAAACACCATGGTCATCACCTTGAAGAACGGCGACGTCACCATCGCGCTACGCCCCGACCTGGCACCCAAGCATGTCGCGCAGATCAAGAAGCTGGTGCGTGAAGGCGCTTATAACGATGTCGCATTCCACCGGGTCATCAACGGCTTTATGGCGCAGACCGGCGACGTCAAGTTCGGCAACATGAAGAAGGGGTTCAGCCCCGAGGCCGTCGGCACTGGCGGTTCAGACCTGCCCGACCTGCCGGCCGAATTCTCGCAGAGCGAACATTTCAAGCGCGGCACGCTCGGCATGGCCCGCTCGCAGGACCCGAACTCCGCCAATTCGCAGTTCTTCATCATGTTCGCGCCGGCGCCGAACCTCGATGGCCAGTACACCATCGTTGGCAGTGTCGTCAGCGGCATGGAGCTGGTGGACAAGATCAAGAAGGGCGACGAGGCCGACAACGGCACGGTCAGCGAGCCCGACCGCATGATCAAGGTACGCATCGCCGCCGACAAGTAAACCAATCAAATCAATCTGTTTTCTGAGATAAAGGATATACGACATGGCTGAGATCAAGGACCGCGAGAACGCGCTCATCCTGGAAACGACCAAGGGCAAGGTCGTCATCGAACTGTTCCCCGATTTGGCTCCCGGCCACGTCGCCCGCATCAAGGAACTGGCCCGCGAAGGCGCCTATGACGGCGTGGTCTTCCACCGCGTCATCGAAGGCTTCATGGCGCAGACCGGCGACGTGAAGTTCGGCAATTCGTCGAAGCCGACCTTTGCGCCTTCGCGTGCGGGCATGGGCGGCTCGGAAAAGCCGGACCTGAAGGCTGAGTTCTCCAACGCCAACCATGGCCGCGGCACCTGCTCGATGGCCCGTTCGCAGAACCCGAACTCGGCCAATTCGCAGTTCTTCATCTGCTTCGACGATGCCGCTTTCCTCAACCGCCAGTACACGGTCTGGGGCCAGGTCATCGAAGGCATGGACAATGTCGACAAGATCAAGCGCGGCGAGCCGGTGGTCGATCCCGACAAGATCGTGTCGCTGAAGGTCGCGGCCGACGTCAGGTAAGGACAAACGAAGATGATGGGCTTGGTCTGGTCGCTGCTCGGCATCCTGTCAGGCGCCTTCATCGCCGTCCAGGCGCCGATCAACTCGCAGCTGGCGCGCGGCCTGGGGCTCCCGGTCGCGGCTGCTGCGTTTTCGTTCCTGTCGGGCGCGATCGTGCTTGGTATCATCTCCATTGCCGTTGTGCGGCTGCAGGACATCTCGCTCGACTGGAAGGCGCCGGCGCCTTGGCTGTTCATCGCCGGCGGCATGCTCGGCGGTTTCTATGTTACCCTGTCAACCATTCTTACGCCGCGCATTGGTGCAGCCGCGTTGATGGCGTTCCTGGTTGCCGGCCAGTTGCTGGCCGGCATGCTGATCGATCGCGTCGGCTTTCTCGGCGTGGCGGTGCGCGAGATTTCGCTCGGCCGCATCGCCGGCGCGGTGCTGCTGTTGGCCGGAGCGCTGCTCGTCCGGCTCTACTGATGCGCGTCGATCTCTTCGACTTCGACCTGCCGGAGGAGCGCATCGCGCTGCGCCCGGCCGAGCCGCGCGACAGCGCCAGAATGCTGGTGGTCAGGCCAGGCGAAGACTTTGCGGACCGCGCGGTGCGCGACCTTCCGTCCTTGCTCAGAACGGGCGACGTGCTGGTCTTCAACGACACCAAGGTCATTCCTGCCCAGTTGAGAGGCATCAGGCGGCGCGGCGAAGCGCAGGCGCAGGTCGACGCCACGCTGCATATGCGCATGGCGCCGGACCGCTGGCTGGCCTTCATGCGGCCGGGCAAGCGCATCGCCGCCGGCGACCGCATCCATTTCGGCCATGACGGCAATTCCTGTTTTCTCGGCCAACTCGACGCCACGGTGATCGAGAAGGGCGACGCCGGCGAGGCGTTGCTCGGCTTCGACCTCTCCGGCCCATTTCTCGACGAAGCGCTGCGCGCCGTCGGCCACATCCCGCTGCCCCCCTATATCGCCTCCAAGCGCGACGACGACGCACGCGACCTGACGGATTACCAGACAATCTATGCCAAGGAGGAGGGCGCAGTCGCTGCCCCCACCGCAGGCCTGCATTTTACGCCGGAGCTGTTTGCCGCGCTGGATGCAAAAGGCATCGAACGCCGCTTCGTCACCTTGCATGTCGGCGCCGGCACCTTCCTGCCGGTCAAGGCGGACGACACCGCTGACCACAAGATGCATGCCGAGACCGGCTCGGTCAGCGAAGCAACAGCCGACGCTCTGAATGGCGCCAAGGCGCGGGGCGGGCGCATCATCGCTGTCGGCACGACCTCGCTGCGCCTGCTGGAGAGCGCGGCACGGCCTGATGGCTCGCTGACCGCCTGGTCCGGCCCGACCGACATCTTCATCACGCCGGGCTATCGGTTCAAGACCGCCGACCTGCTGATGACCAATTTCCATCTGCCGCGTTCGACGCTGTTCATGCTGGTTTCGGCCTTCAGCGGCCTAGATACGATGCGTGCGGCCTATGCTCATGCCATCGGGAACGATTACAGGTTCTATTCCTACGGAGATGCAAGCCTGCTTTATCGAGCGGAGATGAGCGATGGACGATGACCTGCAGGCCTTTGATCGCGAAAGCCTGATCGCCGAAGTGAAGAAATTGCGTGCCGGCATTCGCCAGCACCGAGATTCTACCGGCCATGATTTATGCTGGCATCATCCCAACCTGTGGGACCTGCTGCCGGAAAAGACCGATCCATCGATTGCCGTGCCGCCATGGCCGAAATTCATGCGCGGCTGCATCCAATACCGCCAGTCGCTCGACAGGCAGGCGCCAGGCGCGCCTGTCCATGACAAGGAATTCAATGGCTGAGACATTCACCTTCAAGATCCTCGCCACCGACGGCAAGGCGCGGCGCGGTTCCATCACCATGCCGCGCGGCGAAATCCGCACGCCGGCCTTCATGCCGGTCGGCACCGGCGGCACGGTCAAGGCCATGTATATGGACCAGGTGCGCGGCGTCGGCGCCGACGTCATTCTGGGCAATACCTATCATCTTATGCTGCGGCCAGGCGCCGAGCGCGTGGCGCGGCTTGGCGGCCTGCATGAGTTCGCCCGCTGGCCACAGCCGATCCTGACCGACAGTGGGGGTTTTCAGGTCATGTCGCTGTCGAAGCTCAGAAAATTGACCGAGAAGGGCGTCACCTTTCGCTCGCACATTGACGGCGCTGCCTACGAGATGTCGCCGGAGCGCTCGATCGAGATCCAGGGCCTGCTCGATTCCGACATCCAGATGCAGCTCGACGAATGCACAGCGCTGCCGGCCGACCTCAAGCAGATCGAGCGCGCGATGGAGCTGTCGCTGCGCTGGGCCGAGCGCTGCAAGACAGCGTTCGGCGACCAGCCCGGCAAGGCCATGTTCGGCATCGTCCAGGGTGGCGACAACGCAGCACTCAGGGTGCGCTCGGCGCAGGCGCTGAGCGCGATGGAGCTGAAGGGCTATGCCGTCGGCGGCCTGGCCGTCGGCGAGCCGCAAGCGGTGATGCTGGATATGCTGGAGATCACCTGTCCGGAATTGCCTGACAACAAGCCTCGATATCTCATGGGCGTCGGCACGCCGGACGACATCGTGAAATCGGTGGCGCGCGGCATCGACATGTTCGACTGCGTGATGCCGACCCGCGCCGGCCGCCATGGCCTGGCCTATACCAGGCGCGGCAAGGTCAATCTCAGGAATGCCCGCCATGCGGACGATCCGCGGCCGCTGGACGAGGAGAGTGACTGCCCGGCGGCACGCGACTATTCACGCGCCTATCTGCATCATCTCGTGCGCTCGCAGGAGGCGCTGGGCGCGATGCTTCTGACCTGGAACAACCTGTCTTACTATCAGAAGCTGATGCAGGACATTCGCGCCGCGATCGAGGCAAAGGCCTTCGAGGCGCACACATCAGACATTTCAGAGGGATGGGCGAGGGGCGATATTCCGGTGCTATAAGCACATCTAGGTGCTGAGCGAATTCGCAGCGCGCAAGCTGCAGCCGGTGATTTGAAAGCTGCCGTCGGGCTGCTGTTCCAGCGTGTAGACCGCCTCATAGTCCTTGCCGTCGGGCCCAACGATCAGCACTTGCTGGATTAGCGAAGTTGGCCCCATCTGCTCGACCTTGCCGAAGGAATAGCTCTGCGGCTGGCGCACCGGCGGATAGCCGTTGGTCACCATGTTCATGAAGGTGTCGACGGTCGGAAAGATGCGCTTCACATTTGGAGCGGCGAAACTGTACGCCTTGGCGCCATCATTGGCGATGAGCGCCTTCAACTGACCATCGATGACGGCCTGGCCGGCCTTGACTTCGGCGTCGCCGGCAAGGGCTGCCGACACGAACAACGCGAACAGCAATGAAACAACTGCGAATGCGGTGCGGCGCATGGCCTGTCTCCATTGTCCCCCAACAAAACCTGTCCCGGGACGCATCATACCATACGGTTTGCGGAGCCTCACGGTTTCAGCAACCGCAATATTCGCCACGCAAGTGCCACATGATCATGCTTAAGCCTCCTTTAACGCGGGGCGCGCATCGTAGGGACGGGTGGGGACCCGTTCGCGCAACCAGGGGACGACCATGTTCAAGCAGCCGATCGACCGGCGCCTTTTGCTGAAGGGCGCGGCAAGCCTCGCAGTTTTGGCTCCCTTGCCCGCCTGGGCAAGCACCGGGCCGACTGTCACGGAAGTCGCCTTCGATCCCGCCATTCCAGCGCTCGGCAACCCCGATGGCGACGTCACCATCGCCGAATTCGTCGACTATCAATGCCCGATCTGCAAGCTCGTCTTCGTCGAACTGAAGAAGTTGATGGAAGAGGACAACGGCGTCCGGCTTGTGATGAAGGACTGGCCGATCTTCGGCGACGTGTCGCGCGACGCGGCGCGGGTGACGCTGCTGAGCGGCGAACACTATGGCGCGGCGGTCGATGCGCTGATGACCAACCAGCGCGGCCTTTCGGAACGCCGCACCAACGACATCCTTTCTTCCGTCGGTGTCGATGTGGCGATGGTGCGTGCCGACCTCGCCATCCGTGAACCCGACATCGACGCTGCCCTTGTCCGCACCGAAGCCCAGGCGACGGCTTTCAAGCTGCGCGGCACGCCAGCCCTGGTCATCGGCGGCAACCTGTACCGGCGCGGCATGCCCGTGTCCGAACTGAGACAAGCCGTCGCCAAGGCCCGCTCCGCCTGATGCTTGAAAGCCGGGCGGCAGTCTGCCACAAGGGCCGCTTGAGTGCTGAAGCTTGATCGGGACCGGCAATGAAGACGTTTTTCATGCAGATAAAGTGCGATCTGGGCAAGTCCTATGAGGTCGCCAGCGCGCTCGCCGATGCCGAAATCGCCTCGGAGATCTACTCGACCGCCGGCAATTACGACTTGCTTGCCAAATTCTACGTCGACGACGAGGAAGATGTCGGCCACTTCGTCAACGAGAAAGTGCAGATTATTCCCGGAATCAAGGACACCTTCACGGTCGTCACTTTCCGCGCATTCTAAAGCAATTCCAGGAAAAGTGTGAAGCGGTTTTCCGTCCGGAATTGCGGCAAAGCAAAAAGCCATGGCAGGTCGCCGTTTCCATGAAACGGTGAACTGCTATGGCCGCATCAGGCACTTGCCCGGTGAACTGCTAGAGCCGCATCAGGCACTTGCCCGGCGACAAGGCAGAGCCTGATTAAGGTCCTGTTCCGACTGCCCGAATTTTGGGCAGTCGGAACATACTGATCGCCGATATCCTCCAAATCACCGATTGCGCTTGATTTTCTCCCGCGACGCCAGTGAAATGGCGTCACAGGGGAGTATGCGATTGGCAGCGTTCGATGAAATGCTTCCGGAAGTTTCCGGGCTTAGACAACCGTATACGGCTTACGACCGCTGGCTGAAGGAGCAGGACCCGGCCAGGCTTACCGAAAAGATGCAGGACGCCGAGCGCGTCTTCCGCAAGACCGGCATTACCTTCGCCGTCTATGGCGAGCAGGAAGCCTCCGAGCGGCTGATCCCCTTCGACATCGTGCCGCGCATCATCTCCGGCAATGAATGGCGAAGGCTGACGCAAGGCATCGAGCAGCGCGTGCAGGCGCTGAACGCTTTCCTCGACGACATTTACCACCGCCAGGAAATCCTGCGCGCCGGCCGCGTGCCGAGGGAGCTGATCGCCAGGAACGAGGCGTTCCTGCCGGAAATGATCGGAGTGCGGCCACCGGCCGGCGTCTACACCCACATTATCGGCGTCGATATCGTCCGCATCTCCGAGAACGAGTTCTACGTGCTGGAGGACAATGCGCGCACGCCGTCGGGCGTCTCCTACATGCTGGAGAACCGCGAGACGATGATGCAGCTCTTTCCCGAGCTGTTCCAGCAGATCAAGGTGCGGCCGGTGGAGAATTATCCGCAATTGCTGCGCCAGTCGCTGGCGGCAGTGCGGCCGCAAAGCACCAAGGGTGCACCGACCATTGCCGTGCTGACACCGGGCAGCTTCAACTCCGCCTATTTCGAACATGCCTTCCTCGCCGACCAGATGGGCGTGCAACTGGTCGAAGGCCAGGATCTGCGCGTTGTAGACGGCCACGTCGCTATGCGCACGACCGAAGGCTACAAGCAGATCGACGTGCTTTACCGGCGCGTCGACGATTCCTTCCTCGATCCGCTGACCTTCCGGCCGGACTCGGCCCTTGGCGTGCCCGGCATCATGGACGTCTACCGCGCCGGCAACATCACCATCGCCAACGCGCCGGGAACCGGCATCGCCGACGACAAGGCGATTTATTCCTACATGCCCGACATCGTCGAGTTCTACACCGGCCGCAAAGCCATCCTCGGCAACATCCCGACCTGGCGCTGCTCGGAGCCCGACAGCCTGAAATACGTGCTCGAACACATCCATGAGCTGGTCATCAAGGAAGTGCACGGCTCCGGCGGCTACGGCATGCTGGTCGGCCCGGCTGCGACCAAGAAGGAATGCCAGGATTTCGCCAAGAAGCTGCAGGCGAAGCCCTCCAACTACATCGCCCAGCCGACGCTGGCGCTGTCGACTTGCCCGATCCTGACCGAAAAAGGCCTGTCGCCGCGCCATGTCGATCTCAGGCCCTATGTTCTGGTCTCCGACCGAATCCAGATCGTTCCCGGCGGCTTGACGCGGGTGGCGCTGAAGGAGGGGTCGTTGGTCGTGAATTCCTCGCAAGGCGGCGGGACGAAGGATACGTGGGTGTTGGACGATTAGGTAGACAGTAGACAGTAGGCAGTAGGCAGTAGGCAGTAGGCAGTAGGCAGTAGGCAGTAGGCAGTAGGCAGTAGGCAGTAGGCAGTAGGCAGTAGAGGGACAAGAAATGCCATATTCCACAGAGAATCAAATGCTTACTAATCCCTACTCACTATTCCCTACTCACTAGTCCGAAGGGTCTTGCCATGCTTCTCGGCCGCACCGCCAACGGGCTCTACTGG
This sequence comes from Mesorhizobium sp. M0062, assembly GCF_040323125.1. Classification (NCBI taxonomy): domain Bacteria; kingdom Pseudomonadati; phylum Pseudomonadota; class Alphaproteobacteria; order Hyphomicrobiales; family Phyllobacteriaceae; genus Mesorhizobium; species Mesorhizobium sp. M0062. The sequence continues at coordinate 56,372 of NZ_JAMYUO010000005.1, read as the reverse complement.
ATGAACCGTTATATCGAGCGGGCGGAAAACATGGCGCGTCTGGTCGATGCCGGCCTTCGCATGGCGCTGACCCGCACCCAGAGCGCGTCGGAAGAGTGGAATTCGGTGCTGCTCAGCGCCGGCTCCGACGTCACCTTCACGCAGAAATACAAGGACTACACCGCCGCCAATGTCGCCGACTTCCTGCTGCGCGACACCTCGAACCCGTCGAGCACGATGTCGGCGATCGAGACCGCTCGCAACAATGCCCGCATGGTGCGCACCGCGCTGACGCGCGAGACCTGGGAGAGCATCAACGAAGCCTGGATGGCCCTGAAGCGCATGCTGGCAAAGCCGATCGACGAGCGCGACCTGCCGAGTGTGCTCGACGCCATCAAACGCGAGACGGCGCTGATCCGCGGCTCGTTCTACGGCACGATGCTGCGCAACGAGATCTTCGACTTCTCACAACTCGGCACCTATGTCGAGCGGGCCGACAACACGGCACGCATCCTCGACGTGAAATACTACGTGCTGCTGCCGTCGATCTCCTGGGTCGGCTCGAGCCTCGACAACTACCAATGGGAATCGATCCTGCGCTCGGTGTCGGCGCACCGTTCCTATCGCTGGGTCTATGAGGCCGACTACAAACCCACCAACATTGCCGACTATCTGATCCTCAATGTGCGCATGCCGCGTTCGCTGACCTTCTGTTATCGTTTTCTTGCCGAGCATCTGAAGTTCCTCGGCGACGACTATGGCGACCGTCATGCCTGCCACGCCACCGTCGACAGGACACAGGCGATGCTGCAGGCAGGGTCGATCAAGGACATATTCGACGCCGGCCTGCACGAATTCCTGGCCAGGTTCATTCAAGACAACACCAAGCTTGGCGAAGAGATCGCACAAGATTACCGGTTCAATTGAGCATGATCGCGAACCGGAGGGCCGCGCTAGCGACAAGTGGGACCCGGTTTTCGGATAAGATCATGCTTACAAACGGAAAATAGGCATGCGGCTCAAGATCACCCACCGTACCGAATACCGCTACGACGCGCCGGTGCACTATCTGTTGCAGCGGCTACGCCTGTTACCGGTCAGTGGCCCGACGCAGACCGTGCTGTCCTGGGCGCTGAAGATCGAGGGCGCGCGCGAGGAAGTCCGCTTTAACGACCATTTCGGCAACGATAACAGGCTGTTGAGCGTCGAGGGCGAGCGCGACTTCATCACCGTCGAGGCCTCCGGCGAGGTTGTCACGCGCGACACAGCGGGCGTCTCGGGTCCGCATCACGGCTTTGCGCCGCTGTGGCTGTTCAGCCAGGAGACAGCTTTGACCATCCCCGGCGAGGGCATAAGCGAGCTTGCCGCGGCGGTCGGCAAAGGTACCGACATCGAAAGGCTGCATCGGCTGATGGCGCTGATCGTCGAGCGCGTCGCCTACACGCCGGGCACCACCAGCGTGACGACCCCGGCGGAAGAGGCATTGGCGCTGAAGACCGGCGTTTGCCAGGATCACAGCCACATCTTTGTCACCGCAGCCCGCGTCATGGGTTTTCCGGCCCGCTATGTCAGTGGCTATCTGATGATGGATGCGGCCATCGAGCAGGCGGCAAGCCATGCCTGGGCCGAAGCCCATGTTCAGGGTCTCGGCTGGGTCGCCTTCGACGCCGCCAACGGCATTTCCCCCGATGAACGCTATGTCAGGGTAGCCACCGGCCGTGATTATCGCGACGCCTCGCCGGTGTCGGGAATTCGACTGGGACAGGCGGAGGAACAGCTTGCAGTCACCGTCACGGTAGAGCAGTAGTCTCCGGCAAGATTGCTGCCTGAAGAGATTCCATGACTTATTGCGTCGGCCTCAAGATCGATCGTGGGCTCGTGTTCATGTCGGACACGCGCACCAATGCAGGGATGGATTCGATCTCCACTTTCAAGAAGATGCATGTCTGGGAAGAGCCAGGCGAGCGCGTCATCGTACTGATGTCGGCCGGCAATCTGGCTACGACGCAGGCCGTGGTCAGCCTGCTCGACGAGCGCACCAAGGCGGTGGCGGAACGCCACGCGACGCTGCTCGAGACCCCATCCATGTACCAGACGGTGCGGCTGGTCGGCGACACCGTCAAGGAAGTCATCGCCAGCTCGTCGCCTGCCGGCGAAAAGGCGGATTCCTATTTCAACGCCTCCTTCATCCTCGGCGGCCAGATCAAGGGCAGCCCGCCACGGCTGTTCATGATCTATCCCGAGGGCAATTTCATCGAATCGACCGACGACACGCCGTTCTTCCAGATCGGCGAGACCAAATACGGCAAGCCGATCATCATCCGTGCCTATGAAAGGACGATGAGCCTGGCTGAAACGGTCAAGCTCTTGCTGGTATCGTTCGATTCGACGCTGAAATCGAACCTGTCCGTCGGCCTGCCTCTCGACCTGCTGTTCCTGGAGGAGGACACGTTCACGGTGGGTTTGAAAAAGCGCATCGGCCAGGACGATCGATATTATCGTGCTATTTCCGAAGGCTGGTCGAACGCGTTGAAGACGGCCTTTGCCAGCCTGCCGGATTTTCCGGGGTAGCGCGGGAACCTTCGTCGCGGTTGCCTGTCTCTATTTAACATGTTAATCAAAATTCAAACGGCTGGCTGATCGGCGCGTCGGGAGGATCCATGGACAACGAGCAATTCCGCGACTGGTCGAGGCGCGCCGCCGACTGGGGCGCTGATTACCGCGCCGGCCTTCGCGATCGGCCCGTGCGACCTGCCATAGCGCCGGGCGAGATCTTCAGGAGCATCGAAGCTTCTCCGCCGGAGGCCGCGGAATCGATGGAGACGATCTTCGCCGATTTCGAAGCCAAGATCGTGCCCGGCATGACGCATTGGCAGCATCCGCGTTTCTTTGCTTATTTCCCGGCCAATGCAGCACCCGTCTCGGTGGTTGCCGAATATCTGGTCTCTGCGATGGCCGCGCAGTGCATGCTGTGGCAGACTTCGCCGGCGGCGACAGAGCTTGAGACGCGCATCGTCGACTGGATGCGCCAGGCGCTCGGCCTGCCCGAAGGCTTTTCCGGCGTGATCCAGGACTCCGCATCATCGGCGACGCTGGCCGCCGTGTTGACCATGCGGGAGCGCACGCTCGACTGGCAGGGCAACAAGAAGGGTCTTTCCGGGCAGGGCAGGCTGCGCGTCTATTCCTCCGACCAGGTGCACACCTCGATCGACCGCGCCATCTGGGTCGCCGGCATTGGCGAGGAAAACCTCGTCCGCATTCCCGTCGCCGGCACCTACCGCGCCATGGATACCGCGGCTTTGGAAGCGGCGATTGTTGCCGACCGCGCGGCCGGCCTATTGCCGGCCGGCATCATCGCGTGCGTCGGCGGCACCAGCACCGGCGGCACCGACGACATCGCTGAAGTGGCCGCGGTGGCCAAACGCCAGGGGCTCTATCTGCATATCGACGCCGCCTGGGCCGGATCGGCGATGATCTGTCCGGAATACCGGCATTTCTGGACCGGTGTCGAGGGCGCGGACTCGATCGTCTTCAACCCGCACAAATGGCTGGGCGCGCAATTCGACTGCTCGATCCAGTTCGTCCGCCAGCCGGAGGATCTCGTGCGCACGCTGGCGATCAAGCCGGACTATCTGAAAACTCGCGGTCATGACGGCATCATCAACTACTCCGAATGGTCGGTGCCTCTCGGCCGTCGCTTCCGGGCGCTGAAGCTGTGGTTCCTGCTGCGCGCCCATGGCCTCGAGGCGCTGCGCACCATGATCCGCAATCACGTCGCCTGGAGCGAAGGCATAGCCGGGCGCCTGGCCGAGGAGGAGGATTTCGAGCTCGCCAGCCAGCCGATGCTGTCGCTGTTCTCGTTCCGGCATCGCGCCGCATCCGGCGTTGACTGCGACGAGCACAATTTGCGTCTGGTCGACGCCATCAACAATGACGGCCGTATCTACCTGACGCAGACGCGTGTCGATGGCCGGGTCGCCATCCGCTTCCAGGCAGGCCAGTTCGAGACAACCGCGGCCGATGTCGATACCGCCTTCACTGTCATCTGCGAGTGTGCAAGATCCCCGAAGGACTGACAGGGATTGCCCGGGTGGTTGCCGCCGCCGGGGCAAGCCAGCAAGGACTTGCGAGCAAGCATATGGCCGGAAGGGCCGAAGGGGTTAGCCAGAATCTGACGGGCGTCTGGAGCGGGCGCTATTTCTATCCGCGCGAACTGCCGCCGGTTTCCTTCGTTGCAACGCTGATCGAGACGGCAACCAGCTTGACGGGGATGACCCACGAACCGGCGGCGACCAGCACGGCAAGATACGCAAGCCTGCAGGGGCAGCGAGAGGGCAACGCCGTCTCCTTTACCAAGACATACGACAAGGCCGAATTGAAGGCGCACCCGATTCACTACAGCGGCATCATCAACGGTGATGCAACCGAGATCAAAGGCACTTGGCGGATCCCGGGATACTGGTCCGGCAATTTCCTGATGATCCGCTCGCCAGGTAAAGTCGCGGCTGTCACCCGCAAGGTGGCGGAGCGGGTCTGAGCCGTATCTGCCCGGTTCGCCTTTGCAATCATCGATATTTCATTAGCCGGCGTCTCCCTTTTCATTGCTTTCGTTTTCAGCTACAAACAAGAAAAACGAAAACGGGAGGTTCTCAGTGTATTTGTCGCCGCGCCATGCCGAGATCATCCAGATGGCGAAGGACCATGGCCGTGTGCTGGTCGATGACCTCGCCACGCATTTCAACGTGACGCCACAGACCATCCGCAAGGACCTCAACGATCTCTGCGACCAGCGGCTGCTGACGCGCATCCATGGCGGGGCCCTGTTCCCGTCCGGCATCGAGAACATGGAGTATGAGGCGCGCCGCAAGATTGCCGCCGACGAGAAGGAGGCCATCGGCCGCGCGGCGGCCAGGCTGATACCCGACAACGCCTCCCTGTTCATCAACATCGGCACCACGACCGAGTCGGTCAGCAAGGCGCTGCTCGACCATACCGGGCTGATGGTCATCACCAATAATATCAATGTTGCCAACAGGATGCGCATCTATCCTTCGATCGAGGTGGTAATCGCCGGCGGCGTCGTGCGTGGCTCCGACGGCGGCGTTGTCGGCGAGGCCGCGGTCGATTTCATCAGGCAGTTCAAGGTCGACTATGCGGTGATCGGCGCCTCGGCCATCGACCATGACGGCGCGTTGCTCGATTTCGACTTTCGCGAAGTGAAAGTGGCGCAAGCCATTATCGCCAATGCCAGGCATGTCATCCTGGTCTCCGACCAGACCAAGTTCGAACGCACCGCGCCGGTTCGCATCGGCCATCTCTCGCAAGTCAACACCTTCATCACCGACCGTTGCGACATCCCGTCGGTGCGTAAGATCTGCGAGGAAGCGGAGGTTCAATTGATCGAAACGTCGCTCGGCTAGGCTATCGATCACGGTCCCGTTACATTTCGTTTGACATTCGTTCTTATTTCGAAATAATCCCGATACGGTTTCGTAACAACTCAAAAATGCTGCAATGCGAAATCGCGGGAGGGATTTGTGGACGCAGTCCGTGACATCTTCGTCATCGGTGGCGGCATCAATGGCTGCGGCATCGCCCGCGACGCCGTTGGGCGGGGCTTTTCGGTATTTCTCGCCGAGATGAACGATCTTGCCAGCGGAACCTCCTCCGGCTCGACCAAGCTGATCCACGGCGGTCTGCGCTACCTCGAATTCTACGAGTTCCGGCTGGTGCGCGAGGCGCTGATGGAGCGCGAGGTTCTGTGGAAGAACGCGCCGCACATCATCTGGCCGATGCGCTTCGTGCTGCCCTATGCCAAGGGCCTGCGCCCGGCCTGGCTGATCCGGCTCGGCCTGTTCCTCTACGATCATATTGGTGGCCGCAAATTGCTGCCGGCGACCCGGACACTGGACATGTCCAAGGATCCGGCGGGCAAGCCGCTGAAGCCGCTGTTTCACAAGGCCTTCGAGTACTCGGACGGCTGGGTCAACGATGCCCGGCTGGTGGCGTTGAACGCGCGTGACGCCGCCGACCGCGGCGCCACCATCCGCACCCGCACGAAAGTCGTCGGGGCGCGGCGCGAAGCCGATCTATGGGCGATCCGCGTGGAAGACGTGCGGACGGGAGATGCCGACGAGGTCAAGGCCCGGCTGCTGGTCAATGCCGCCGGTCCATGGGTCGACCACGTCCTGTCGACCACCGTGGGCCAGAACGACGTGCACAATGTGCGCCTGGTGCAGGGCAGTCATATCGTCATCAAAAAGAAATTCGATGATCCGCGCGCCTACTTCTTCCAGAACAAGGACGGGCGCATCATCTTCGCCATCCCTTACGAGGAAGAATTTACGCTGATCGGCACCACCGATCGCGACTATCCCGGCGATCCGCATGACGTGAAGATCAGCGACACCGAGATCGACTATCTCTGCGCGGCGGCGAGCGAATATTTTGCTGAAGCCGTGACGCGCCCCGACATCGTCTGGACCTATTCGGCCGTGCGCCCGCTCTACGACGACGGCGCTTCGAAGGCGCAGGAAGCGACCCGCGACTATGTGTTGAAAGCCGATGGCGGCGAGGGCAAGGCGCCGATCGTCAACGCTTTCGGCGGCAAGATCACCACCTACCGCCGGCTGTCGGAATCGATGCTGGAAAAGATCGAAGGTTTTCTCGGCAAGCGCGGCAAGCCGTGGACGGCGAACGCGCCCTTGCCAGGCGGCGATTTCCCGGCCACCGGTTTCGACGCCCAGGTGGCGAAGCTGAAGAGCGCCTATCCTTTCCTCGACCAGCGCCTGGCGCGTCGGTTGACCAGGCTTTACGGCACGCGCGCGCAAGTGCTGCTCGGCCTCGCCAAGTCGAACGCCGATCTCGGCCGCAATTTCGGCGCCGATCTCTATGAGGCCGAGGTACGCTACCTCAGCGAAAACGAATGGGCGCTGACCGCCGAAGATGTATTGTGGCGTCGCACCAAGCGCGGTCTGCATCTCAGCCGCGAACAGGCCTCGGCGCTTGACGAATTCATGCGCGGCATAAGCCGGCGCCATGTCGCGGCAGCGGAATAGGGAAGGCGATTGATGCACAAAGCCTGGGAGGAGGCATCATGCTGGAACTGAGAAACGTGACGAAGATGGTCGGCGCGGTGGAGCATATCCGCGACGTGTCGCTGACGCTTCAGCACGGCTCGCTCAACGTTTTGCTCGGGCCGACACTGTCGGGCAAGACCAGTCTGATGCGGCTGATGGCCGGGCTCGACGTGCCGACCACCGGTTCAGTCTGGTTCGACGGCCAGAATGTCACCGGCATGCCGGTGCAGCAGCGCAAGATCGCCATGGTCTATCAGCAGTTCATCAACTACCCCGCGATGACCGTCTACGAGAACATCGCCTCGCCATTGCGCGTCGCCGGCACCGACCAGGCCAAGATCGACAAGGAAGTCCGCAACGCGGCAGGGCTTTTGAAGCTCACACCCTATCTCGACCGCACGCCGCTCAGCCTGTCCGGCGGCCAGCAGCAGCGTACGGCGCTGGCTCGCGCCATCGTCAAGAATGCCAGCCTGGTGCTGCTCGACGAGCCGCTCGCCAATCTCGACTACAAATTGCGCGAGGAGCTGCGCGCCGAACTGCCCAAGATATTTGCCGCCGCCGGCACTATTTTCGTCTACGCCACGACCGAGCCGCATGAAGCCTTGCTGCTCGGCGGCAATACGGCGACGCTGTCCGAGGGGCGGATCACCCAATTCGGGCCTACCATCGACGTCTTCCGCAAGCCGATCGACCTGGTGACGGCGAAAACCTTTGCCGATCCGCCGCTTAACACCATCGTGCTGGCCAAGAAGGGCCCGGATTTCCTGCTCGAGGGCGGCGTCAAGCTGCCGGTACCTGCCGAACTCGCCGGCATTGCCGACGCCAACTACACGATCGGCTTCCAGCCGCATCATCTGTCGCTCGAGCGGCCCAACGCCGCCGCGGTGCCGGTGCGCGCCAAGGTGACGATCACCGAGATCACCGGCTCGGAAAGCTTCATCCATCTCGATTTCGCCGATGCGCGCTGGGTCATGCTGACCCACGGCATCCGCGATTTCGAGCCCGACGCCGAGATCGAGGTGTTTATCGATCCGCGCCACATCATGGTCTTCGACAGCAACGGCAGCGCCGTCGCCGCGCCGAAGCTTGCGGCCTGAAGGGGAAGAAAGAGATGGCGCGCATCGACGTCAACCATGTCAGGCACTCCTACCTGCCCAACCCGCAGAAGGATGCCGATTTTGCGCTGCGGGAAGTGCACCACACTTTCGAGGATGGCGGCGCCTATGCGCTGCTTGGGCCCTCGGGTTGCGGCAAGACCACGCTGCTCAACATCATTTCGGGACTTCTGCAACCCTCGCACGGTGAGTTGCTGTTCAACGGCAAGGACGTCACCAATCTGTCGACGCAGGAGCGCAATATTGCGCAGGTGTTCCAATTCCCGGTCATCTACGACACCATGACGGTGTACGACAATCTGGCCTTCCCGCTGCGCAACCGCGGCGTGCCGGAGGCCGATGTCGACCGCAAGGTGCGCGAGACGCTGGAGATGATCGACCTGGCGTCGTGGGCGAAGAAGAAGGCGAGGGGCCTGACCGCCGACCAGAAGCAGAAGATCTCGCTCGGCCGCGGCCTGGTGCGCTCGGATGTCAATGCCATCCTGTTCGACGAACCGCTGACGGTTATCGATCCGCACATGAAGTGGGTGCTGCGATCGCAGTTGAAGCAACTGCACCGCCGCTTCGGCTACACCATGGTCTATGTCACCCATGACCAGACCGAGGCGCTGACCTTCGCCGACCAGGTCGTCGTCATGTATGATGGCGGCATCGTCCAGATCGGCACGCCGGCTGAATTGTTTGAGCGCCCGCGCCACACATTCGTCGGTTACTTCATCGGCTCGCCCGGCATGAACGTCATGCCGGTGGCGATCGACGGCAAGACTGCGACCATTGGCAGCCAGCGCATCGAGTTGCCCGGCGCGCCAAAGACCGCCGCTGGGAGCTCCGGCGCCATCGAACTCGGCATCCGCCCCGAATATGTCAGGCTCGGCCGCGAGGGCATGGCGGTTAAAATCAGCAAGGTCGAGGATCTCGGCCGCCACAAGGTGGTGCGCGCCAGCCTCGAAGGCCGCGAGATCGCCGCCGTCATTGGCGAGGACGAGAGCGTGCCGGCCGACCCAAAGGTTCGCTTCGATCCGGCCGGCATCAACATCTATGCCGATTCCTGGCTGGTTGAGATGGGGCGTGTCGAGATGGGGGCATAGATGGAAAAGACCTGGAACAACAAGGCCTGGTTCCTGGTGCTGCCGGTGCTGGTGCTGGTGGCGTTCTCGGCCGTCATTCCGCTGATGACGGTCGTCAACTATTCGGTGCAGGACACCTTCGGCAACAACGTCTTCTTCTGGGCAGGCACCCAGTGGTTCGAGGAACTGCTGTCGTCCAGCCGCTTCTGGGAAGCGATGGTGCGCAACCTGATCTTCTCCTTCATCATCCTGGCCATCGAAGTGCCGCTCGGCATATTCATCGCGCTCAACATGCCGAAGAAGGGGTGGGGCGTGCCGGTCTGCCTGGTGCTTATGTCGTTGCCGCTGCTCATTCCGTGGAACGTCGTCGGGACCATCTGGCAGGTCTTCGGCCGCAACGACATCGGCCTGCTCGGCTACTACGTCAACGCGCTCGGCATCGACTACAATTACGTTCAGGATCCGTTCGACGCCTGGGTCACCATCATCATCATGGACGTCTGGCACTGGACCAGCCTTGTCGTGCTGCTCTGCTATGCCGGCCTGGTTTCGATCCCGGATGCCTTCTACCAGGCGGCCAAGATCGACGGCGCCTCGCGCTGGGCGGTGTTCCGCTACATCCAGCTGCCGAAGATGCAGCGTGTGCTTTTGATCGCCGTGCTGTTGCGCTTCATGGATAGCTTCATGATCTACACCGAGCCCTTCGTCGTCACCGGCGGCGGCCCCGGCAACTCGACCACCTTCCTGTCGATCGACCTCGTCAAGACCGCGCTCGGCCAGTTCGACCTCGGTCCGGCGGCCGCCATGTCGCTGGTCTACTTCCTGATCATCCTGTTGTTGTCGTGGGTGTTCTACACCGTGATGACCAACTACGACGCGGAGCGCTGAGATGAGCGGCGCCAACGAAAGAGCCGACAGAGTGAGCGAAACCACCGCTTCGGGAAAATTGGCGAGCACGCTTTCGCAGGATCAGGTCGCCCGGCTGATGCGCAAGCGCGGCGAGGAATCGCGCTGGTGGTGGATCGTGCCGACGATCTACATCATCGTGCTTCTGCTGCCGATCTACTGGCTCATCAACATGAGCTTCAAGACCAATGCCGAGATCGTCTCCTCGCTGACGCTCTATCCGCATCAGCCTACGATCGCCAACTACGTTACTATCTTTACCGATGCGTCCTGGTATTCGGGCTACATCAACTCGATCACCTATGTTGTCATGAACATGGTGATTTCCGTGGCTGCGGCGCTGCCGGCGGCCTACGCCTTTTCGCGCTACCGCTTCCTCGGCGACAAGCATCTGTTCTTTTGGCTGTTGACCAACCGCATGGCGCCGCCGGCAGTGTTCGCGCTGCCGTTCTTCCAGCTCTATTCTGCCTTCGGCCTGATCGACACCCACATCGCGGTGGCTCTGGCGCACTGCCTGTTCAACGTGCCGCTGGCGGTGTGGATCCTCGAAGGCTTCATGTCGGGCGTGCCCAAAGAGATCGACGAAACAGCCTATATTGACGGCTACTCCTTCCCGCGCTTCTTCGTCAGGATATTCATGCCGCTGATCGCCAGTGGCATCGGTGTCGCCTGCTTCTTCTGCTTCATGTTCTCATGGGTCGAGCTTTTGATCGCTCGCACGCTGACGACCACCGATGCCAAGCCCATCGCCGCCACCATGACCCGCACCGTTTCGGCCGCCGGCATGGATTGGGGCCTGCTCGCTGCCGCCGGCGTGCTGACGCTGATCCCCGGCGCGCTCGTCATCTGGTTTGTCCGCAACTACATCGCCAAGGGCTTCGCCCTGGGGAGGGTGTGATGAAACAAAAGCACGGGTTCATCCTCACCACCACCGCCAAGGGCTTTGCCCTGGGGAGGGTGTCACCATGAATCTCGACCTCACCTGGATGGCGTGGACGTGGCCGACGGCGGCGTTCTTCGGCACCATTCTTCTGCTGCTGTGCGGCATGGCGTTTTGGGAATTTGCCTCGCCGGGCGGCAATCCGCGCGTCGGCATCCTGCGCTTCGAGACGACGCGCGGCGACCGTCTTTTTCTGTCGCTGCTTGGCAGCGCCTTTATCCATCTCGCTTGGCTGGGTCTTGTCGGATCCAACCTGTGGTGGGCTCTCGCTCTCTCCGTGGTCTACGCCGTCGGCGTGTTCCGCTACGTATAGAGGGGGAAACTGTTGGATCGACCGCGTGCCGGTGGCCGTTCCAGATCGCACTTGAAACCTAAATGTGGAGGAAACCTATGCGACGGCAATTTTTAACATCAACAACTGCCCTTGTCCTGTTGCTCGGGGTAGGCAACGCCTACGCCGGAATGGATGAGGCCAAGGCGTTTCTGGACAAGGAAATCGGCCCGCTGTCGACGCTCGACCGGGCCGGCCAGGAAGCAGAAATGCAGTGGTTCATCGATGCCGCGAAGCCTTTCGCCGGCATGGACATCAAGGTCGTGTCCGAAACCATCGCCACCCACCAGTATGAATCGCAGGTGCTGGCGCCGGCCTTTACCGCCATCACTGGCATCAAGATCACGCATGACGTCATCCAGGAAGGCGACGTCGTCGAGAAGATCCAGACCCAGATGCAGACCGGCCAGAACCTTTATGACGGCTGGGTCAACGATTCCGACCTGATCGGCACCCACTGGCGCTACCAGCAGGTCCGCAACCTGACCGACTGGATGGCGGGCGAGGGCAAGGACGTTACCAATCCGAACCTCGACCTGAAGGATTTTATCGGCACCTCCTTCACCACCGCGCCGGACAAGAAGCTCTATCAGCTGCCCGACCAGCAGTTCGCCAACCTCTACTGGTTCCGTTACGACTGGTTCAACGACGAGAAGAACAAGGCCGACTTCAAGGCGAAATACGGCTACGACCTCGGCGTTCCCGTCAACTGGTCGGCCTATGAGGACATCGCGGAGTTCTTCACCGGCCGCGAGATCGACGGCAAGAAGGTCTATGGCCACATGGACTACGGCAAGAAGGACCCGTCGCTCGGCTGGCGGTTCACTGATGCCTGGCTGTCGATGGCCGGCAACGGCGACAAGGGCCTGCCGAACGGCCTGCCGGTCGACGAATGGGGCATCAAGGTCAACGAGAAATCACAGCCGGTCGGCTCCTGCACGGCGCGCGGCGGCGACACCAACGGCCCGGCTGCCGTCTACTCGATCCAGAAATACCTCGACTGGCTGAAGGCCTACGCTCCGGCCGAAGCCCAGGGCATGACCTTCTCCGAATCCGGCCCGGTGCCGGCACAGGGTGCGGTCGCGCAGCAGATATTCTGGTACACCGCCTTCACCGCTTCGATGGTCGACGCCGGCGCCAAGGCGGTGCTGAACGACGACGGAACGCCGAAGTGGCGCATGGCCCCGTCGCCGCATGGCGTCTACTGGAAGGACGGCATGAAGCTCGGCTATCAGGACGTGGGTTCCTGGACGCTGATGAAGTCGACGCCGACCGACCGCGCCAAGGCCGCCTGGCTCTACGCGCAGTTCGTGACCTCGAAGACGGTCGACGTGAAGAAGAGCCATGTCGGCTTGACCTTCATCCGCGAAAGCACGATCCACGACAAGAGCTTCACCGAACGTGCGCCGAAGCTCGGTGGTCTGATCGAGTTCTACCGCTCGCCGGCCCGCGTTCAGTGGTCGCCGACCGGCACCAACGTGCCCGATTATCCGAAGCTGGCACAGCTCTGGTGGCAGGCGATCGGCGATGCCTCGTCCGGCGCCAAGACGGCGCAGGAAGCCATGGACTCGCTCTGCGCCGAGCAGGAAAAAGTCATGACCCGCATCGAGAAGTCGGGCGTCCAGGGCGATATCGGCCCGAAGATGGCCGAAGAGCATGACCTCGCCTACTGGAACGCCGACGCGGTCAAGAACGGCAATCTCGCGCCTCAGCTGAAGATCGAGAACGAGAAGGAAAAGCCGATCACCATCAACTACGACGAACTGGTGAAGAGCTGGCAGAAGTAATCTTGGCGTACGCGCCAGGATCTTAGTGAACGGGGAGGCGGCATCTTGCCGTCTCCCCTGTTTGTATAGGCGAGCTACCGGGAGGACTAATGACCGGATACATCCTTGCAATCGACCAGGGTACGACATCGACCAGGGCGATCCTGTTCGACGGCGCGATGAAGGTCGCCGGCAGCAAGCAGCAGGAATTCACGCAGCATTATCCTGCCTCCGGCTGGGTCGAGCATGATCCGGAAGAGATCTGGGCAAGCGTCGTCGCGACGGTCAAAGGCGCGCTGAAGGCCGCCGGCCGCGAGGCCTCGGATGTGGCGGCGATCGGCATCACCAACCAGCGCGAAACCGTCGTCATCTGGGACAAGGCGACCGGCAAGCCGATCCACAATGCCATCGTCTGGCAGGACCGCCGCACCGCGCCGCTGTGCCAGAAGCTGAAAAAACACGGCCTGGAGAAAAAGTTCACCAAAAAGACCGGCCTGCTGCTCGATCCCTATTTCTCCGGCACCAAGATCGCCTGGATGCTGGACAAGGTAAACGGTGCGAGAAAGCGCGCCGAAAAGGGCGAACTGCTCGCCGGCACTATCGACAGTTTTTTGATCTGGCGGCTGACCGGCGGCAAGGTGCATGCGACGGATGCCACCAACGCCTCGCGCACGCTGGTCTATAACATCGAGAAAAATGTCTGGGACGACGAGCTGCTCTCCATCCTGCGCATCCCGGTGGCGATGCTGCCTGAGGTCAAGGATTGCGCCGACGACTACGGCGTGACGGAAAAAAGCCTGTTTGGCGCCGAAATCAAAATCCTTGGCGTGGCCGGCGATCAGCACGCAGCGACCATAGGCCAGGCCTGTTTCGAGCCAGGCATGATGAAATCGACCTATGGCACCGGCTGCTTTGCGCTGCTCAACACCGGCGCCGATCTAGTGCGCTCGAAGAACCGGCTGTTGACCACCATCGCCTATCGGCTGAACGGCAAGACTACCTATGCCTTGGAAGGCTCGATCTTCATCGCGGGTGCCGCCGTGCAATGGCTGCGCGACGGCATCAAGGTGATCGGCAAGGCCGAGCATAGCGGCGTTTTGGCGGCAACCGCCGACCCCACGCAGAACGTCTATCTGGTGCCGGCTTTCGTCGGTCTCGGCGCGCCGCATTGGGACGCCGAGGCGCGTGGCGCGATCTTCGGGCTGACCCGCAACTCTGGCCCGGCGGAGTTCGCCCGCGCGGCGCTGGAATCCGTCGCCTACCAGACGCGCGATCTCCTCGACGCCATGCGCAAGGACTGGAAGGGGGCGTCGGCCAAAACCGTGCTTCGCGTCGACGGCGGCATGGTGGCCTCCGACTGGACCATGCAGCGGCTGGCCGATATCCTCGATGCGCCGGTCGATCGCCCGACCATTCTGGAGACGACGGCGCTGGGTGCGGCGTGGCTTGCCGGCTCGAAAGCAGGCGTGTGGCCGAAGGCGAAGGATTTTGCCAAGAGCTGGGCGCTCGAGCGCCGCTTCAAGCCGGACATGGATGCCACGGTGCGCTCGGCAAAGCTCGCGGGCTGGCGCAATGCGGTGCGCCGGACGCTGAGCGCGCGGTAGTAAATCATGGCGGGGGAAGGGGATGAATCCACACTGGTATGGGGCCTGGCGCGACGAGGCTGTCGAACAATTGGATGCAAAGAATGCACGCTTGCAGCAGGAGTTCCGACTCGGCAGTTGGCCTCGCTATGACTATGATCTGACAGAAGGAAAGCTTCTGTTCTCGGACAACGGCATCACCAAGGTCGTCGCCGAAATCCAAATCGCCGGATCGACGAGTGCCAAGGCCAGCAACTGGCTCTGGGCTTGGGCAAATTCAAACCTGCCTGGCGACCTGCTTGCCGACGCAGAGCTGGTTCGGTCTTTCGGACAGGAGCATTCCATTGATGAGCTGGCTCAACCCTATGCGATAGATTTGAACAACGACTTGGAAGTGCTCGGCTGGAAAATGACCGCAGCTGCGGTTCGAATCTGCAACGGCCTCGGCGCATACCGTTCTCCGCGTGGTGAAGGCGGAGCCCTGTATCTGATCTTCAAGAGCGTCAATTGGGCCAGCTAATCCGCCGCGCCCGTACCCAAGCAACCTACGGAAAAGCCCGCGCCGTTGCCGGCGCAGGCTTTTCTACTCAACACTTGGTACCAACTCAGCTCAATAGGGCGAATTGCACTGTTGACGCGGGCCGTAATTGGGCTGGAATGTGTTGTCCGAAGCGCGGTACGACCGATAGCGGTCGTAGCACCACTGCACATGGGCATCGCCGCGGTTGTTCTCGCTGTTGACGATCGCACCGGTGATCAAGGCGCCGGTGGCGAAGGCAGCCAGCGGGAACCAGTAGTCGCCGTGACGGCGATAGCCGCGGTGATATTCGCGATAGCCGCGATGGCCATTCCAATAGCTGCCGCCATCATTGTTGCGCGAGAACTGGCGGCCTACGCGGAAATCGCGATTGCCGGAATTGCGGTTGCCATGGCGCATCCACCGCCAGTTGTCATGACGAGAATCGCTCACATTCACGATGTCGGACGAAGTTGCTGATGACTGGGGCACGAACATCTGGGCGGCATTGGCCGGCATAGCGGCGGCCGCGGCAAACGAAATTGACAGGGTGGTCGCCAGTAGACCCGTTGCGATCTTGTTCATGATCTTCTCCTTGAAGGGTGGTTGACGTCCCTTGTGAGACGAAAACGGCCCGCTCGTGCGATGGTTCCCACCAAAACAGTAAGTTGCTGATTTGTAATGTTTCTCGAATTCGGCGCGTGAGAAAAGGCGCGTCTCGCGCGCCAACAGATCGAAGCGGCGACCACGTTGCGGGAGCGGCTCACCGGGCTGGTGACGACGCAATTTGCGGCGCGTCTGGCGATGGCTGAAACCCCGGTCGAAGGGCCATCTTTTTCCGGTTGACCGGTCGCGGCACTCTCCCTATGTTCCGCGCAATTTCGAGGGCGGCCTTTAGAGCCCGCGGGAGCGCGTAGCTCAGCCGGTAGAGCAACTGACTTTTAATCAGTAGGTCTCGGGTTCGAACCCCGACGCGCTCACCAGAAATATTTCGTGCGGAAGTTGCCCTGTCAGCAGCCCCCATCGCCCCCTACAATCGCCGCCCGGTCTTGACGTCGAACAGATGAGCGCAGGCGCGGTCGATCTCGATGCGCATCTGCTCGCCCTGTTTCAGTGCCAGCCGCTCGCGGAAAAGGCAGGAGATTTCTTCTCCGGCGCAGTCGACCCGGGCAAAGATTTCCGAACCCGTTGCTTCCAGAAGCACGATCGTGCCGGGGATTCCTTTGGCGGTCGTCGCTCGGATGTGTTCGGGGCGGATGCCGTAGATGAGGTCGCGGCCGGGTATGTTGGTCAGGTCGATGCCTTCTGGCAGCGGCAAGATCAGTCCACCGGCGCTGCGGAAAACACCTTCCTCGACATGGCCTCGAATGAAATTCATCGCCGGCGAGCCGATGAACCCGGCAACGAAGAGGTTGGCCGGGCGATCGTAGAGATCGAGCGGCGCGCCGATCTGCTCGACAAGGCCGTCATGCAGCACGACGATCTTGTCGGCCATGGTCATGGCCTCGATCTGGTCGTGGGTAACGTAGATGGTGGTGGTTCCCAGCCGCTGGTGCAGCGCCTTGATCTCGCCGCGCATCTGCACGCGCAATTTGGCGTCGAGATTGGACAGCGGCTCGTCGAACAGGAACACCTGCGGGTCGCGCACGATGGCGCGGCCCATGGCGACGCGCTGGCGCTGGCCGCCGGAAAGCTGACGCGGATAGCGGTCGAGCAGCTTGTCCAGGCCGAGAATGCTGGCGGCCCTGCCGACGCGGCCGGCGGTGTCGGCCGGATCGGCTTTCTTGATCTTCAGGGCAAAGCCCATATTGTCGGCCACCGTCATATGCGGATAGAGCGCGTAGTTCTGGAACACCATGGCGATGTTTCGGTCGCGCGCCCTGAGATTGTTGACGAGGCGATCGCCAATGGCGATCCTGCCGCCCGAGATCGTTTCCAGTCCGGCAATCATGCGCAGCAGCGTCGACTTTCCGCAGCCCGACGGCCCGACCAGGATGACGAATTCGCCATCGGCGATGTCGACGCTGACATCGTGGATGATCTTGGCGGCTCCGAAAGCCTTCTGAACGTTGTTGATTGTTACCGATGCCATTGGATTTCTCCCGGAAATGAGTGATGTCGGGGCCGTGCCTCAGCCGCCCTTGACGGCGCCTGCGGTCAGCCCGGCGACGATCTGCCTTTGCGCGAACAGGGTCAGCACCAGCACCGGCAGCGTCACCACAAGTGCTGCGGCGGCGAGCGGACCCCAGCTCACCTGCTCGTAGGAAAGCATGTTGTAGACGGCGACCGGCAGCGTGCGAGTCTCGCGGCTGGCGAGCACAATGCCGAAGACGAAATTGTTCCATGAGAAGATGATCGACAGGATGAAGGCGACGACAATGCCCGGCTTGGCGATGGGCAAGGCGACCAGCCGGAACACCTGCCAGGAACTGGCGCCATCGATGTTGGCCGCTTCTTCCAGCTCCATCGGCGTGGTCTCGAAATAGCCGATCATCACCCAGACCACGATCGGCACCGTCACCACCAGATGGATGATGATCTGCGGCCACAGCGTGCCGAGAATGCCGACCCACTGGAACAGCAGGAACAGCGGAATGAGATAGGAAAGCCCCGGCGTCATGCGGGCGATCATGATGACCACCGCCGAGCGTTCGGCCTTGAGCCGCGCGATGCCATAGCCGGCCGGCACGCCGATCAGCAGCGCCAGCAACGTTGCCGTGCCCGTCACCAGAACCGAATTCCAGAAATAGAGCAGGAAATTGTTCTCCTCGAATACCTTCACATAGTTCGACCAGGCGAGATGTTCCGGGATCAGAATCGGCGGGTATGCACCGTTGTCGATCTCGAACTTCAGCGACAGCGAGACCATCCAGAGGAAGAACAGGATCGCCGGCGAGACGAAGACCAGAGCCGCGAAAAACAGCCCGATCCGGTTGAGCAGCCGTGAACTCATCTATTTGCCCTCCACCCCGATCCATTGGGAGCGCTGGCGCAGCATCAGCAGGATGAAGGACAGCGCGACGATGACGATGAAGAACACCACGGCCATGGCCGAGCCATAGCCGATGTCGTAGTAGGAGAAGGCGGTGTTGTAGAGATAGATGTTGATGGTTTCCGAGGCCGTGCCCGGTCCGCCCTGGGTCATGGCATAGATGATGTCAAAACTCTTCAGCGCATCGATGGTGCGGATGATCATCGCGATCATCAGGAACGGCGCGATCATCGGCAAGGTGAGATAGCGGAATTGCTGCCAGGCGTTGGCGCCATCGATCTCGGCGCTCTCGAAGGGCTCGCGCGGCACGGAGGCCAAGCCGCCCAGCACGATCAGCATCACCAGCGGCGTCCATTGCCAGGTCTCGACCGCAACCAGGGACGGGATGACCGTCCTGGCATTAAAGATCCATTCCTGCGCCGGGATGCCGACCAGCGACAACAGATAGTTGAGCACGCCAAGCTGGGGATGGAACATCATCGTCCAGACCAGCGCCACGGCGACTGGCGTTGCCATCATCGGCATGACGAAGACGCCGCGCAACAGGCCGCGCAGCGGAAATTTGGCGTCGAAGATCAGCGCCGCGACAGTGCCAAGGAACATCGGCGCCGCGACCGAAAGCGCCGTGTAGGTCAGCGTATGGAAAAGCGATTCCCAGAAGCGTTGGTCGACTGCCAGCCGCAGATAGTTTTCCATCCCGGCAAAGCTTCGCGCCTGGCCGAGGGTCCAGCGGTTGACGCTCATCCACAGTGTGAAGGCCCAGGGAAAGACGATCACGGCGCCGACGACGACGAGCGCCGGGACGACGAAAGGCCAGTAGTTGGGAGCCAGACGGATGGTCTGGCCCCCTTCGATGGCTTGCGTCGTCACCCCGGTGCGTTCTGGGGTGATGGCGGACATCAGCCTTGCTCGCTCCGGTCGAGCACCGGCTGGAACTGCTCGGTGGCCTTCTTTAGTTCCTCCGCCGGATCGGCGCCGGCGATCAGATTGGTCAGCGCCACGCCATAGATGTCGCGGAACTCGGTGACCGGAATGATGACCGGCAGCGACAGCCGGCTGACATTGCCCGAGCCGACCACGGCATCGAGCCAACTCGCCGGCATGGTGACGCCTTCGCGCACCTTGGGATCTTCCAGCACCGACTTGCGGAACGGCACGCCGGCACCCGCCTGCAGCAGGCGCGCGCCCATGGCGGGCGAAATCGCCCACTGGCAGAAGAGGTAGGCGGCCTCCTTCTTCTCGCTGGCGGCCGTCACGCCGAGGCCGTCGCCAAAGGTGCCGGCGGCATGCGCCTTGGGCCCCTTGGGCATGACGCCGTAGCCGACCTTGCCGACCACTCGTGACTTTTCCGGGTTTTCCATCGGCGGGGCAAAGCCGACGCCATCGAACCACATGCCGATCTTGCCTTGCAGGAAGGCGGACTGGGCTTCGGCCCAGTTGAATCCGGTGACGCCTGGAGGCGCCGACTTGGTCATCAGCCGCTGGTAGAGGCTGGCGGCCTCGACCGCCTCGGGCGAGGTCGTGCGCAGCTTGCCCTTGTCGTCGAGCGGCGTCATGTCGTAGCCGAGCATCAGCGACGTCCACACCGGCGTGTTGGCGTTTTTCAGGCCGCGGGCGACAAAGCCGTAGGTGTTGGTCGACGGATCGGTCAGCGTTTCGGCGGCGGCCACCAGCTGCTCGAACGTCTCGGGGTATTTGAGGCCCTTGGCCTCGAACAATTCCTTGTTCCAGTAGACGATCCAGTAATCCACCGAGAACGGCAGCGAGCGCAGCACGCCCTGGCCGTCCTTGGCAAACAGCATGCCGGCATCGGCGAAATCGGTTTCCACCAGCGCAGGATCGGTCAGGGTCGGGTCAGCGAGATAGCCTGATATGTCGGCCAGCCAGTCGCCCTTTTCGAACTGGCGCTTCTGCACGTGGTAGCTCAGATGCACGACGTCGAAGCTCGGTTTGCCGGAGCTCAGTTCGATCACCGTCTTCTGGCGCTGCTGCTGTTCCGGCGTCGCTTCGGCATTGACCTTGATCCCGGTCAGTTCCTCGAACTCGGCGATGTATTTTATCAGCGTGTCGCTGCGCGGGCTTTTCACCAGATTGACGTCAAGCGTCGTTCCCGCAAAGCGCTTCCAGTCGACGCCGGCGGCAAAGCTTGGGCGAACACCGGCAATGGCGGCGGCGGCAAGTGCGGCGGTTCCCTGAAGCAGTTGCCTCCTGGTTGGGTTGAACAGATTGGACGACATTTCTTCCTCCCGGTTGTTGTCGTTATCGATTGCATCGCGGACCGCGGTGCGGCTCAGGTTTCCTCAGATCTGCAGCGCCAGCCGGCGCGCCTTGTCGATATGCAGACTGATCGCCTCGACCGCCTTCCCTGGATCGCGGCTCTCCATGGCTTCGATCACCGCCAGGTGCTCGCGCATGACCGGCACGACGCGCCCGTCGATACGGAACCGCTCCTGGTGGATCAGGCGGATCTTCACCGAATTGACCAGATAGGCCTTGGCGATGATCTCGTTGCCCAGCGCATCGATGAACGTGTCGTGCATGGCCCAGTCGATGGTCTGCGCCTTGGCCTCCATCTCCGGCGTCGGGGTCTGCTCCAGCGCCCGGGCAAGCATGTCCTCATGCTCGCGCCGCAAGCGGGCAAGCTCGGCGTCGGAGGCGCTGACCGTAAACAGCGCCACCGCTTCACGCTCCATGAACAGGCGGAACTGAAAGGCCTCGCGGATCAGGCTGATGTCTATATGGGCGATCTGCATGCCGCGCTGCGGAATGGTCGTCAGCAGTCCTTCCGCCTCGAGACGCGGCACGATCTCGCGAATGGCGCCGAGCGGCAGTCCGGTGAAGGCAACCAGCTCACGTTGCGACACGAACTGGCCTGGCTTGAAGTCGCGCGCCAGCAAATGCCGCGTGAAGCTGGCATAGGCCTTCTCCCTGAGGGTGGTCGGTTCGTTGCCGTCTTCCATTTCGGCGCGCTTCCCTTTGCCGGTCAGGCCGGTTCCCTGGCAAACAAGCTGTCATAGGCTGAGGCAAGCTGCTGCTGCCCTTGCAACGCGATCGGCTCCAGCGGCGGACGGACCGCCAGCCAGCGCTCGTCGCCGGTCTTACGCGCCACCATCACCTTTACCGCCGGGGTGACCGGATATTTGAGCAATTCGAGCACAAAACTCTCGACGCGAGGATCGTCGCGCCCGTCCTCGGCCATGGCGCGGATTTCGCCCGGGACGAAATTGGCCATGCCCGAGATTGCGCCTTGAGCACCCAGTCGCACCGCACGCGCCAGATGCCTTTCATCGCCGATCAGGATCACCAGATCGCCATGGGCGGCAAGCAGCGCCTCGCTGTAGCTCCAATTTCCACCGGAATCCTTGACCCCGGCGACCACGTCGGGAAAAGCAGTGCGCAACCGGCCGATCAGGCCAAGCGAAAGCTGCACCATGGTAACCGAAGGGATGTTGTAGAGCAGCACGTCACGGGCGAGGGGGCCGAGCGCGGCAAAGACGGCGGAGAACCAGCCGAAAAGGCCGTCCTCGCCGACATTCTTGAAGTAGCTCGGCGGGGCCAGCAGAATGTTTCGGGCGCCTCGCTGCAAGGCATGCTGTGCCTGTTCGGCGGCGTCTTCGGCGGCGTCGACCAGCACGCCGGCAACGAGTTGATGCGGCAAGATTCCAGCAGCCAGCATGGCTTCGGTCACCGACCGCCGCTCCGTCGTGCCCACCGACGCGCCTTCCCCTGTGGTGCCGAAAAGCGTCACGCTGCCGCAACCCTGCGCCAGGCAACTTTTGGCCTGAGCGATCATGGGGGCGGTGGCGATCTGCCCGCGGGCATCGAAAGGCGTGGCGAGAGCGGCCGAAAGTCCAAAGCGTGATGTCACCGGAAGGTCTCCGAAGCAGGTATGTATGCTGTGCTAGCACACTAACATGTTAGTCGTAAATTGGGGTGGTGCGCTTTTTTAACAGCGGAGGGCCCCCACCTTTTTTATCGAGAGGTTCACGGGTTCAAGCCATGGCGGATCGAGACCATTGGCGAAACAGCAGGATGGTCCAGTGTTCGGGCGCGGAGCGGCAGCTCCAACCTTGTCCCCATCCCAGTCGATGGCTAAACTCAGCCTTTCCCAGGGGAGGGTTCTGACATGACACTTCAGCTTTCGGCGGATGCTGTCGCTCCTAAGGCGGCGGCGCCTCAAAAGTACCTCTTCGGCCGGGTCGCCGATTTCCTCATGCTGGGCGGCAGCGCCTTTCTCATCCTGCCGGTGCTGTTTCTCGTTCCGCTCGAATATGAAGGTCCGGTGGCCGCAACGATGGTCTTCGTGGCCTATCTCGTGAACTATCCCCACTTCGCCCACTCCTACCAGCTCTTCTACCGCAATTTCGGGCGCAAGGTGACGGGCGACGGCTACGACAGGAGCTTGCAGCTCCGCTACATCTTCGCGGGCATTGTCGTGCCCCTGGTCATGGCCGGGTTCTTTGCCTATGGCGCCGCGGCGGCGAACACGCGCCTGCTCGGCTATGCCACCAACGCCATGTTCTTTTTTGTCGGTTGGCACTACGTCAAGCAGGGCTACGGCATGCTGATGGTGGATGCGGTGCTGAAGCGCAAATTCTTCGACGACCGCGACAAGAAGGTGCTGCTGGTCAACTCCTATGCCGTGTGGATCCTGGCGTGGCTGCAGACGAATACGGCGGTCACCCAGGGCAAATATTATGGCCTGGACTATTACACATTCGCGGCCCCTTCCTGGGTCACCAGAATCGCCATGCTGGCGGCCGTTGCGTCGACGGCGGCCACGCTGTTGATGCTGGTCAATCGTTGGCGGAAGAACGGCGGCGGCCTGCCCTATAACGGTTTGGTGGCCTATGTGGCGTCGCTCTATCTCTGGATCTTGATTGCGCGCGTAAACCCGCTTTGGCTGCTGATCGTGCCCGCGCTCCACTCGCTGCAGTATCTCGCCGTGGTCTGGCGCTACCAGACGAACGTCGAGCGAGACAGTTCCGATGCCGAAGGCGATCCGCAGCCGAAAATCCTGTCCTTTCTTGGCCCCCTCTACAGGTTTCGGCTCCTCGGCTTCATCGTCGGCGGCACGGCCCTTGGCTATCTCGGCTTCTGGCTGATCCCATCCGCGCTGACGGCTTTGATTCCCTATGACAGGCAAGTGCTGGGGTCATCGCTGTTCTTCTTCATCGTGCTCATCTTCATCAATGTGCACCATTATTTTCTCGACAATGTGATGTGGCGCCGTGGCAATCCGGAGGTATCGAAGTATCTGTTCCGCTGACTGATGCGCAGACTGTCGAGCCCGGTTTTCGTCAGCTGTCGAGTATGCCATTGCGAGCGTGATCGTCAGTGCAACGGAGAGCCCTGGAATGGCGGAGTGCTTTTCCGAGAGCCGCCTGGAAAAATACCCTGCGGTGGTATCTGTACCGGCGTTGGCGCCGCCGGCGTGCCCCTCGACGCGTGAGTTACGGCCGACGTGCGGCGGGATCGGCTGGAACGTCACGAAACCAGTGAGACATTGCCGCCGGCATGGCGCTCGATGCGGCCGGCAAGGTCGAGTTCCAGCAGCACCATGGAGACTTGCGCGGCGTTGAGGCCGGTGTGGCGGATGATCTCGTCCACGCCCACCGGCGTTGGGCCCAGCGCCTCGAGCACGCCGCTGCGTTCGTCCTCACCGGGCGGGGGTGTTGCCGAAAAATCGGGTGCCTTTTCTGGCGGCGCAATGCTTCGCGTTCGCGTGCCCGCCAAGGGTGCGATCGCACCGGAAACATCGGCCGCCTCGGTGACCAGGGTGGCGCCATCCTTGAGCAGCCCGTTGGAGCCGGCGCAGCGCGGATCGAGCGGCGAACCCGGTACGGCAAAGACCAGCCGGCCCATCTCGCCGGCCAGGCGCGCGCTGATCAGCGAGCCGGAGCGTTGCGCAGCTTCGATCACCACCAGTCCGAGGGCGGCGCCCGCGACAAGCCGGTTGCGGCGCGGAAAATCCTGCGCCCGCGGCTGCCAGCCGAACGGCATTTCCGAAATAACGGCGCCGCCACGCTCGGCAATGTCGTCGCACAAGCCGATATTTTCGGGCGGGTAGGGGACATCGAGCCCACCGGCCAGCACACCCACTGTACCAGTCGAGAGACTGCCCTGGTGTGCTGCCGTGTCGATGCCGCGCGCCAGGCCGGAAACGATGACGTAGCCGTCGCGGCCAAGATCCGCCGCCAGCATGCGCGCCATCTTGATGCCGGCGAGCGACGCGTTGCGGGCGCCGACGATGGCCACCGCCGGCAGGCGAAAGACGGCTGCCTCGCCCTTCACGGCAATCAGTGGCGGCGGATTGTCCATGTTTTTCAGCATCGGCGGGTAGTCGGCCTCGCCGATGCCGACGAAGCGGGCGCCGTTTTCACTGGCTGCGTCGAGTTCCGCTTCGGCTTCCTCCACGGAAGGAATGCGCATGATCCTTTTGGCTCCGCCCGAAATCATCAGCTCGGGCAGCATCTCCAACGCCGCCTCGGCCGAACCAAAGCGGTTGATCAATTCGCGAAACGAGGCCGGGCCGACATTTTGGGTGCGGATCAGCCGCAGCCAGCTCAGCCGCTGCCGGTCGCTGAGGCGCGGCCCGGCGGCGGGCTTGCTCAACCCTTGGCTCCGATCTTGCCTTCGGTGCCGGCAAGAAGGCGCGAAATGTTGGCGCGATGTTTGAAGATGACGATCAGGCTCATCACCAGGAACAGCCCGGCGGTCTCAGGTGTGCTCCAGAAATAAAGCGCGATCGGCACGATGACCGCCGCCGTCAGCGCTGCCAGCGAGGAATAGCGAAACAGAAAAGCCATCGCCAGCCAGACGACGATAAAGATCAGCGCCACATGCCAGCCGAGCGCGATCAGCACGCCGAGATAGGTCGCCACGCCCTTGCCGCCCTTGAAACCGAGCCAGACCGGAAACAGATGGCCAAGGAAGGCGCCAAGGCCCGCCCAGAGTCCAAGGCCGGCCCACAGTCCGTAGTCGTGTCCAAAATGGCGCGCGATCATCACCGCCGCCGTACCCTTCAACGCGTCGAGCACCAGCGTCGCGGCGGCGAGGCCCTTGTTGCCGGTGCGCAGAACGTTGGTGGCGCCGATATTGCCGGAGCCGATTTTGCGCACATCGCCGAGGCCGGCCGCGCGGGTGATCAAGAAGCCGAAGGGAATCGAGCCGAGGAGATAGCCGAACAGCAATGCCAGGATAACGTTATAACTCATTGTTTGCCCCCGCATTTCCCCAGCAACATATCGGTCTGCGACGTGGCGCGATCGCTCTAGCTCGAAAACACTGTGCGGCCCGCCACCAGCGTTTGCAAGACCATGCCTTGCAGCCGCGCACCTTCGAAGCAGGTGTTTTTCGAGCGCGAGCGGATGCCGCTTTCACTCACGATCCAGGGTTCTTCAAGGTCGATCAGCGCAAGATCGGCCGGCGCTCCCGGCTTCAGCGTGCCGCCCGGCAGGCCGAACAGCCTTGCTGGTGCGGTGGACAGTGTTTCGACCAGCCGAAGTAGCGGCACGTCGCCATTGTGGTAGAGCCGAAGCGCTGCTCCAAGCAGCGTCTCCAACCCGATCGCGCCGGCAGCTGCATCGGCGAAGGGCAGGCGCTTGGTGTCGACATCCTGAGGGTCGTGCGAGGAGACGATGATGTCGATCGTGCCGTCCTTGACCGCCTCGATCATGGCCAGCCGGTCTTCCTCGGCGCGCAAAGGCGGCGTCAGCCGGAAGAAGGTGCGGTATTCCCCGACATCGTTTTCGTTCAGCGACAGATTGTGGATCGCCACGCCCGCCGTGACATTGGCCTGGTCGGCTTTCGCCCGCGTCACCGCTTGCGCTGCCGTCGCCGTCGAGATCTTGGCCGCGTGATAGGCGCCGCGCGTCAGCCGCGCCAGCGCCAGGTCGCGCTCCAGTGGGATGGACTCGGCCTCGCGCGGAATGCCGGCAAGGCCGAGCCAGCTAGCATACAGGCCTTCATTCATCACGCCTGCCGAAGCGAGGTCGCCATCCTGTGTCTCATGTGCGATGACGCCACCGAAATCGCGGGCATAGGTGAGAGCCCGGCGCATCACCAGTGCGCTGGATATTGTGTGCCGCCCATCGGTGAAGGCGACCGCACCGGCCTCGCGCAACAGGCCGAATTCGGTCATCTCGCGACCGGCGAGGCCTTTGGTGATCGCCGCCGCCGGAAAGATGTTGACGCTTGCCGTGTCCCGGGCGGTGCGCAGCACGAATTCGACCAGCGCGACATTGTCGATCACCGGGTCCGTGTCGGGCATCATAACGACGGAGGTAACGCCGCCGGCCGCCGCCGCAACGCTGGCCGAAGCGATGGTCTCGCGATGTTCGCCGCCCGGTTCGCCGATGAAGACGCGCGCGTCGATCAGGCCGGGAATGATCGCCTTGCCGGCGCAGTCGACCACGGTGGCTCCCGCCGGCAGGCCCTGGTTCAGGGCAGCCTTGCCGGCGGCAACGATCTTTTTCCCTTCGACGATGACGGTGCCGACCTCGTCGATGCCGCGTGACGGGTCGACGATGCGGGCGCGCTCAAAGACCGTCGTGCTCATGCGCCGCGGCCCTCTGCATTGCGGCGGGGATCGAGCAGCGCTTCCATGACCGCCATGCGCACGGCCACCCCCATCTCGACCTGTTCCTGGATGACGCTTTGCGGCCCGTCGGCGATCTCGGAGGCAATCTCGACGCCGCGGTTCATCGGACCTGGATGCATCACCAGCGCGCCGTCCTTGGCGGCCTTCAGTTTTTCGGCATCGAGGCCGAAATAGCGGAAATATTCGCGCACCGAAGGCACGAAGGCGCCTTCCATCCGCTCACGCTGCAAGCGCAGCATCATCACCACGTCGGCGCCCTTGAGGCCCTCGGCCATCGAGCGCGAGACGATGACGCCCATTTTCTCGATGCCGGACGGCAGCAGCGTCGACGGCGCCACGACCCGCACCTGCGCGCCAAGCGCGTTCAACAGCATGATGTTGGAACGCGCGACGCGCGAATGCAGGATGTCGCCGCAGATCGCTACGATCAGTTTCGACAGCGGCCCCTTGGCACGGCGGATGGTCAGCGCGTCGAGCAGCGCCTGCGTCGGGTGTTCATGCGCGCCGTCGCCGGCATTGACCACCGAGCAGCCAACCTTCTGCGCCAAAAGGGCGGCGGCGCCCGCCGATTGGTGGCGGATGATCAGGATGTCGGGCCGCATGGCGTTCAGCGTCATCGCCGTGTCGATCAGCGTCTCGCCCTTCTTCACCGAAGAGCTCGCCACCGACATGTTCATGACGTCGGCGCCGAGCCGTTTCCCGGCCAGTTCGAACGACGACTGCGTGCGCGTCGAGGCTTCGTAGAAGAGGTTGATCTGGGTGCGGCCGCGCAGCGTCGAGGTCTTCTTTTCGGACTGCCGCGAAATGGCGACGGCGCGATCGGCCCGGTCGAGCAGAAGCTCGATGTCACCGGGGGAAAGATCGCGGATGCCCAGAAGATGGCGGTGAGGATAAAGCGGCAGGGACGAAGCGTCGGTCATCTCAAGGCGCTGCTATAGGGGGGAGAATTCCTTGCCGCAAGCGCCAGCTTGGGATTGCGGCCTTTCTCCCCGGTATTTTCGTCGCGCGCGCCGCCTGGCTTGGGCTATATCTAGCCGATTGCTTCGGATTCGAAGCCTTGTGATGATAAGGCCTTTCTACCGTTAGAAGGCCCTTCTACTTTCAGAAGGATTGGGCGTGACCGACGACGTGACCAACCAGCCGCCGCCGCTGACGGGCGGCAACGCCTGGCGGGGCGATCCGTTGCTGATCCAGCTTGCCGAGCGTTTTTCCGATCCGGTGCGCAAGGACCTCGACGGGCTTGGCCGGTTCGTCCTGACGCAGGAGGCGCAGGAGCTGGCGCGCCTCGCCAATGTCGAGACGCCGAAGCTCCGCACGCATGACCGTCAGGGCCGGCGCATCGACCTCGTCGAATTCCATCCGGCCTATCATGCGCTGATGCGCCGCTCGGTTGCCGGCGGCCTGCATTCCTCGATCTGGGAAAACGGCGATAGCGAGATCGGCCGTCGCCATCAGGTGCGCGCCGCGCGTTTCTACCTGACCGCCGAACTCGAGACCGGGCATCTCTGCCCCATCACCATGACCAGCGCTTCGCTGGCCGCCCTGATGGCCAGCCCAAAGCTGTTTCGCGAATGGGCGCCGCGCGTGACGACGCGCAAATACGACCAGAGCCAGAAGCCGCCGGTCGACAAGGCCGGGCTGACGCTCGGCATGGGCATGACCGAAAAGCAGGGCGGCACCGACGTGCGCGCCAACACCACACGGGCCGAACGCGCCGGCAGCGGCTTTTATCGCCTCACCGGCCACAAATGGTTCATGTCGGCGCCGATGTCGGACGCTTTTCTCGTGCTTGGACAGGCGCCGGAAGGGCTTTCCTGTTTTCTCGTCCCGCGCATCCTCGGCGACGGTTCCGGCAACGGCTTCCGCTTTCAGCGGCTGAAGGACAAGCTCGGCAACCGCTCCAACGCCTCATCGGAGGTAGAGTTCGTCAACGCCATCGGCGAGATGGTCGGCGAGCCCGGCGCCGGTATAAAGACGATCATGGACATGGTCACGCTGACCCGGCTCGACTGCGCCGTCGCCTCGTCGGCAATCATGCGAGCGGGGCTGGCTGAGGCCGTGCATCACGCCCGTCACCGCCAGGTGGCCGGCTCGACGCTGATCGAACAGCCGCTTATGCAGCGCGTGCTGGCGGACATGGCGCTCGATGTCGCCGCCGCCACGGCACTCTCGTTCCGACTGGCGCGCTCCTTCGACGAGGCTGCCGGCGACCGCGGCGAGGCTGCTTTTGCCCGCGCCATGACCCCGGTGGTCAAATACTGGGTCTGCAAGATCGCGCCGCCACTGCTCTATGAGGCGATGGAGTGCCTCGGCGGCAATGGCTATGTCGAGGAAGCGCCGCTCGCCCGCTACTACCGCGAAGCCCCGGTCAATGCGATCTGGGAGGGCTCAGGCAATGTCATGGCGCTCGACGTGCTGCGCGTGCTCGGCCGCGCGCCCGGCCTGTTCGAGGAGGTGCTGGCCGGCATCGACCGCGATCTCGGCGCCGGCGGACGCGGAACCATTGGCGTGCTCAAGGCGGCCATGCAGGTCGCCGGCACCGATGAGGGGTCGGCCCGCCTGCTGACCGAACAGCTGGCGCTGTCGGCGGCAGCTGCGGAATTGCGCCGGCTGGGGGCAGGGCGGATTGCGGACGCCTTCGTCGAGACGCGGCTCGCCGGCCAGTGGCGCAACACCTATGGCATGCTCGATTCGCGCCACGATGCGCGCATGATCATCGACACGCTCTATCCGCCGGTGAATTGAGGGCCTTCCGCCAGGCCGTGAACGAATTTGCCTGCCTGTGGACAGCCGTTAACCTTAACGAATGGTTTCCGTTGCAGCCGCAGGCCGCAGACCCCACTGTCTTTGTCACCAAAGCAGGAATGCCATGCGGCACATTTTGACGTCCTTTCTGGCCTTGCACTGGGCGCTGGTTTTCGCCCTGCTGGCGTTCATCTGTGTCGATGGAAACCGCGGCGTTGCGGGCGCTCTGGGCGTGCTCGGCGTCGTCGTGGAAAACACTCGTCTGGCCGATCTCGACAATGCTGCCGTCGTGGCGCCGCTGGCCATCGCCTTGCTGGTCGTGGCGGTGCTGTTTTGCTGGGTCTTCGTCGAGAGCCTGGTTAACGCCGCAGCGAGCCCGGACGAAGCCGACAGTGTGGCGCGGACCGCCTTCATTTCGGCATCCGCGGTGTTGTCGCTCATCCTGATCGGCGGCGCAGCGCGAGGCATCAACGGCCTGTTTTTGGTTGTCGCCGTGCAATTGGCGGCACTTCTGGCCTCCTATGTCGCCATGCTGGCCGAGCGGAGGTCGGTCTTCGCTGTCATGGTTTCTCGGGAGGCAGAGAGCCGCGCCACCGCCCATGCCATGGCCAAGGGTGCCGCGCACGGCTCCTTGCTATCGCGCATTTCCGGCCGTCCGGACATTGGTCCCAGCGGTCGCAGAGGCGGCTCCAGCCGCAGGGACGGTCACTGATGCGCACGCTGTTCGCATTGTGGGCCGCGCCACTCGCTCTGTTCTGGGGCTGGTTCTTCCTGTCGCTCAACGACATCAATTTCGGCTACGTCATGCTCAGCCGGCAGCTGCATGATTTCGTGTTTCAGCTCTACGGGCAGATGCTGGGCATCGATCCGGCGATCATTCCGGGCATGGTGGCAAGGGCCTGCATCTTCGACGGCTTCCTGCTGATGGCATTGTGGGCGTTTCGCCGCCGCCGCAACATCATGGCCTGGGTCAGGCGGCAGGCGGGGAATCCGGTTCCGTCCGATCGCGTGGGTCAAGCGACTGGAGCCGGTCCAGAACTCCCTGCAGAATAAAGGCCGCAGCCGCCGAATCGATCTTGCCGGCGCGCTTTCGGCGCGAGAAATCCATCTCGATCAGCGTCCGCTCCGCCGCCACCGTCGACAGCCGCTCGTCCCACAGCACAAAGGGCAGGTCGGTTATACCTGCCATGTTGCGCACGAAGGCGCGCGACTTCTGGGCGCGGGGACCTTCCGAACCGTCCATGTTGATGGGGAGACCGAGTACAAACGCGCCGACATTGTCCTTCTGCAGCTGGGCGAGCAGCGCTGCCGCATCCAGCGAAAACTTTTTGCGCAGGATGACCGCGCGCGGATGGGCGAAGGACAGGCCGCGGTCGGAAACGGCGACACCGATCGTCTTGTCGCCGAGGTCGAGCCCGGCCAGCGTCCTGCCGCCCTCCAGCCGTGCCGGCAGATCCTCGATTGCTATGATGCCCAACGGCTTTCCCCAACCAGTTTTACCGTGACCCAGTCTAACCGTGACCCAGACTTGCCGTCACAAAGAGCGCGACACGTTCTTTTGAACCGCGAGCACACTATGTCACTTTAATTTTGCTGCCGGCGTTCTATCTTCCGGCGCAACCAAAATCGAGGAACACGATCGATGAAATTGACCTGGTACGGACATTCCGCCTTCCGCGTCGAGACATCAGGCGCGAACATCCTGATCGACCCCTATCTCGTCGGCAACCCATCATGGACGAGCGGCTGGGAGGGGCCGGCGGAAGGCGTCACCCATGTGCTTCTGACCCACGGCCACAGTGATCATGTCAGCGGCGCGGTGGAGGTGCTGAAGAAGAGCGGCGCCCAGCTGGTCGCCAATTACGAGATCTGCATGTACCTGGTCGGCAAGGGCGTCGACGGCAAGAAGATCAATCCCGGCAATCATGGCGGCACCGTCGATTGCGGTGCCTTCACCACCACATTCGTGCAGGCACTGCATTCCTCGTCGTTTGGGCTCGATGGCGGCCAGAACGTCTACCTCGGCAATCCCAACGGGCTGGTCCTGCATTTCCCGGAGGACAAGACGCTCTACCATATGGGCGACACCGACATCTTCTCCGATATGGCGCTGATCGAGGAATTGCATGAGCCGAAGATCGGCCTCGTGCCGGTCGGCGACCGCTTCACCATGGGCGGCGCGGTGGCGGCCCTGGCCTGCCGGCGCTTCTTCCACTTCGACACCGTCGTGCCATGCCACTTCGGCACCTTCCCGATCATCGACGCGACGGCGGAGAAGTTCGTGGCCGGCCTCGAAGGATCAGGTGTCGACGTAGCCTTGCCAGCCATCGGCCAAACGATCACACTATAGAGCGATCGTTGAAACGATCCCTTGTCGCAAAGGGGAATTAAACCATGGGTTTGAGAGAGACTCTTTGCGTTTCGATGCTGGTTGCGGCGTCGCCCGCATCCGCCGCCGAGGACTTCATCAAGGGCGTTTACCTCCAGACCCAGGAGCTTTGCGCGCAAGCCAAGAAGGACACGCTGCAGACGCTGATTGACACCGGCAATGTCATCTTGTCGGCGGACGGCCTGCAAAGCGTCGAGTATAATTGCGAGTTCGTCCAGGTCACCAAAGCGACGCGCTCGCCGAGCTGGGCGGTCACTGCCATCTGCCAGGAGCCGGGCTTTCTCTTTCCCGATATACTGTCGATCACGCAGATGAACGCGACCGAAATCGACATCGTCTCGGTGCGCCCGACCGCCGACGAAGGCGAGCAGGCCGGCAATGGCGGCAGCTATTATCTGTGCGAGGGTGTATCGCTGCCCTAGGCTGAAATGCCGCCCTGGCCTGAACGGGCTCTATCCCCAAGCACGATCGATGTTGCGCGGCACGCGCCACGCCGCTATAGCGCCATCTGGTTTTCCCAAAGGCTAAAGACATGTCCGTTGATCTGCAAACTGTGAAGCGCGTCGCGCGTCTCGCCCGCATTGCGGTGAGCGAGGAGGATGCCGAGCGCATGACCGGCGAGCTGAACGCCATTCTGGGCTTTGTCGAGCAGCTGAACGAGGTTGATGTCTCCGGCGTCGAGCCGATGACATCGGTGACGCCGATGGAGATGAAGAAGCGCCAAGACATCGTCACCGACGGCAACAAGGCCGCCGATATCGTCGCCAATGCGCCGGCCACTGACGAGAATTTCTTCCTCGTGCCGAAGGTCGTGGAGTAGGCGGCCGATGGCAATCGAGATCGCAATCGAAACGCCGCTGCAGGACGATGTCCGCGCTTTGGTCGAGGAGCTCAACGCGGCTCTGCTCGAACTGACGCCGCCGGAGCATTGCTACCATCTGACGGTCGAGCAGATGGCTGGCGACGACACCACCGTCTTTATCGCCCGCGACGACGGGCAAGCCATCGGCTGCGGCGCGCTGAAGCGCCATGATGCCCGCGTCGGTGAGGTCAAGCGTATGTACACGCGGCCTTCGCATCGGGGCAGGAAGATCGGCGCCAAGATCGTCGAACATGTCGAAACGCTAGCGCGCAGCGAAGGGCTGAAGCGTCTGGTGCTGGAAACCGGCGACCGCCATCCCGCCGCCTGGACCGTCTATGAACGCGCCGGCTTCTCGCGCTGCGGGCCGGTGCTGGATTATCCCGATTCCGAGTGGTCGGTGTTTTACGAAAAGAGCCTTTGATGAGCGAACTGACCCATCTGACAATTTCGCAGGCGCGCGCCAAGCTGCGCGCCAAGGAGATTTCTGCCGTCGAAATCACCGAGGCCTATCTCGGTGCCATCGAGCGCGCCAATCCGGTGCTCAATGCCTACATCGTCGTCACCGGCGACAAGGCGCGCGATATGGCCAAAGCTTCCGACGCCAGGCTCGCCAAGGGCGAGGGCGGTGCGCTGGAGGGCATCCCGCTCGGCATCAAGGATCTGTTCGGGACCGAAGGTGTCCACACCCAGGCCTGCAGCCATGTGCTCGACGGCTTCAAGCCGCGCTACGAATCGACCGTCACCGCCAATTTGTGGGCAGACGGCGCCGTCATGCTGGGCAAGCTTAACATGGACGAGTTCGCCATGGGCTCGTCCAACGAGACCTCCTATTACGGCCCTGTCGTCAATCCGTGGCGGCGTTCGCGCCTCGACACGGTGGTGATGCCGACCACGCATCAGGGCGATGGCGGTTTCGTTTCGGCCGGCGGCACCAAGACCGCGCGCACGCTGGACAATGCCCAACTGGTGCCGGGGGGCTCGTCGGGGGGCTCGGCTTCCGCCGTCTCAGCTTTCCTGTGCGCCGGCGCCACCGCCACCGACACCGGCGGCTCGATCCGCCAGCCAGCCGCCTTCACCGGCACCGTCGGCATCAAGCCGACCTATGGCCGCTGCTCGCGCTGGGGCATCGTCGCCTTCGCTTCGTCGCTCGATCAGGCCGGCCCGATCGCCCGGGACGTGCGCGATGCCGCGATCATGCTGAAGTCCATGGCCTCGGTCGACGCCAAGGACACCACTTCCGTCGACCGGCCGGTGCCGGATTACGAGGTGGCGATCGGCAAACCGATCAGGGGCATGAAGGTCGGCATTCCCCGGGAATACCGCGTCGACGGCATGCCGGAAGAGATCGAGGCGCTGTGGCAGAAGGGCATTGCCTGTCTCAGGGATGCCGGCGCCGAGATCGTCGACATTTCGCTGCCGCACACTAAATATGCTTTGCCGGCTTATTATATCGTGGCGCCTGCCGAAGCATCGTCCAATCTGGCGCGCTATGACGGCGTCCGCTATGGCCTGCGCGTGCCGGGCCAGGACATTGTCGACATGTACGAAAAGACCCGAGCCGCCGGGTTCGGTCGAGAGGTCAAGCGCCGCATCATGATCGGCACCTATGTGCTGTCGGCCGGCTACTACGATGCCTATTATCTGCAGGCGCAGAAGGTGCGCAATTTGATCAAGCGCGACTTCGAGACGGTTTTTGCCGACGGCGTCGACGTCATCCTGACGCCGGCGACGCCGTCGGCCGCCTTCGGCATCGCTGACGAGGACATGGCCGCCGATCCGGTGAAAATGTACCTCAACGACATTTTCACGGTGACCGTGAACATGGCCGGACTGCCGGGCATTGCCGTGCCTGCCGGCCTCGATGCCAAGGGCCTGCCGCTCGGCCTGCAGCTGATTGGCCGCCCCTTCGACGAGGAAACCCTGTTCCAGACAGCCGCCGTCATCGAGCAGGCGGCGGGAACCTTCCAGCCGGAGAAGTGGTGGTAGCATGCCGCCTCCGTCTCGCATTTCCATCGTCGAGACGGGAAACGAACTGCTGATCACGAACCCGCCACGCACCTCGGATTTCAGGACAGTCTTTGTCCTGATCGGGGCCGCGATCGTCGCCTACACCGGCTACGTGGGATTGACGGATATGTCGTCCGCAACGCTCACCAGCGGCACGCTCGGCCTGCTGTCCTTCGTGGCGGTCATTGCCCTCTTCACCTATTTCCTGGGCAAGGATTTCATCTGGCGGGTGTTCGGCAGGGAAACCCTGCGGCTGACCGACACCGCAGCCGTGCGCTCGGTGAGGGGTTCTTTGCGAAATCGGTGGTCACTGCCTTTGAAAGGGCATCTTAGGGTCGAAATCCTCGACCACACCTATCCCACGGACGAAGTGGAACTGTCGGAAGTCATCAGCTTAACCAACGCGAACGGCGTTCTTGTTTTCGGCAGGGAGTTAAGCCGCCTCGAAGCGGAAGCGGTAGCGAGTGCGGTCGAGCACTTCATCGGCCGTCACAATTTGAGCTGGAGATAGGCAGGCAATGTTCTTCTATCTCTCCAAGATATTCTGGTTCTTCGTCCAACCACTCAACCTGGCGATCTTCCTGCTGCTTGCCGGCTTGCTCGCGGCGCTGATCGGCCGCCGGCGATTGGCGGCGGCGGGCAGTGTGTTCGCCTTCCTGATTCTGGCGCTGTCGGCCTGGACGTCGCTTGGCGCCATGATGCTCAATCCGCTCGAAGAGCGCTTCCCAAAGCCGCCGCTGCCGCGGAAGGTCGACGGCATCGTCGTGCTCGGCGGCGGCTTCGAGGGCGCCATCAACTTGGCGCGCGGCGGCTATGAGCTGAATTCCGGCGGCGACCGCATGGTCGAGGCGGCGATCCTTGCCCGGCGCTTTCCCGAGGCGAAAGTGGTTATCTCCGGCGGCACCGGTGAACTGTTCATCGATGGCGAGGGCGATGCGGCCACCGCGCCGCGCCTGCTCGGTGCGCTTGGCGTCGACGCCGATCGCCTGATGCTCGAGAACAAATCCCGCAACACCTATGAGAATGCGGTCTTCACCAAGGAACTGGTAACGCCGAAACCGGGCGAGACCTGGCTGCTGGTGACCTCCGCCTTCCACATGCCGCGCGCCAAGGCGCTGTTCGACAAGGCCGGCTTTCAGACGGTCCCGTGGCCTGTCGACTATCGCACCTCGGGCAAGGAAGGCTTTGGCCTGTTTCGCGACAACGCACCCGATTCGCTGCAGACCACGACCATGGCGATCCGCGAATGGATCGGGCTCGCCGCCTATTGGCTATCGGGCCGGATCGACCAGCTTTTCCCCGGCCCGGGCGGCTGACCGATCACCGCTTGTCGCGCCGCTGAAAAGAACTGGCGCCGCACCAGCACCGCCAGAAGCAGCAGCGTCGACAGCACGAACACGATCGGGTCGACGAACCAGCCGAGATAGCCGATCGAGAAGAACACCGCGCGCAGGCCTGAATTGAAATGCTTGCCGGCCAGCATGTTCATGCGCGCCGCGCGCCACACCGCCGTTTCGCTGACCGGGTTGCGTGACGCCTCGCCATAGGGGATCGGCACCGCGCCGATCAGGATCGTGCAGTAGTTGAAGAGACGGTAGGCCCAGCCGAACTTGAAGAAGGCGAAGGCCAGGATCAGCACCAGGCCAAAGACCTTGATCTGAAAGGCGGAGCGCGATGAGGTCGCGTTCAACGGCAGGTCGTTCAGCACGGCAAGGACCTGATCCGAGGCGCCAAGCAGCGCGAAACAGCCACCGAGCGCAATCAGCGAACTGGAGGCGAAAAAGGCGGTGCCTTGCTGCAGGCCGCTCATGATGGCGGTGTCGACGATGCGGATTTCGCGCTCGGCCATGGTGCGCATCCAGGCCTCGCGCTGCACGTTCATGGCCATCGTCAACGACACCCGGCTGACCAGTCTGCCGTCGGACGCCAGCGTATGCAGCAACCATGCGAGCAGGAAGAAAGCCAGCGCCGCCAGATCAGCCGTCGACAGATGGAAGGAATCGCCCATGCCCCCTTTTACCACAGGCAAAGCGGTCAGTTCGATGCTCCAATGCATGCCGCCCAGAGGTGAGCTGCGGTTCTGGGACAACGACATGCATTGAAACAAGAACTTAAAGCGCGTCGCATGAATCCGTTTCAGCGCGACGCGCTTTCAGCCGGTGATGTCGCTGCCGGAGCAAACAAGGTCGGCAGGTGCAGCGCCGCAATCCGCAAAACAGCACAAACATCATGGAAAGTCCTATATGTAGGTCTTGATCCCATTCCCGGAGACGGCGCAGCGTGTTTCTTTCGGTTTTCGACCTGTTCAAGATCGGCATCGGACCGTCGAGTTCGCACACGATGGGACCGATGACAGCGGCGCGGCGGTTTCTCGACGAGATCGCCGGCGATGACTGGCCGCGCCCGGCCGGCGTCAAGGTCGATCGCATTGGCGCCAGCCTGCACGGCTCGCTCGCCTATACCGGTATCGGCCATGGCTCGGATCGCGCCGTTGTCCTCGGACTTGCTGGCCTGA
The DNA here is from genome assembly GCF_040323125.1 of Mesorhizobium sp. M0062. Lineage (NCBI taxonomy): Bacteria > Pseudomonadati > Pseudomonadota > Alphaproteobacteria > Hyphomicrobiales > Phyllobacteriaceae > Mesorhizobium > Mesorhizobium sp. M0062. The sequence goes on along the minus strand of NZ_JAMYUO010000005.1, from coordinate 18,977 downwards.
CACCGCAGACGGTCGATCCCGATCAGGCCGAGGGAATCGCCACGCGCATCGCCGCCGAGAAGCGGATATCGCCACGCGGCCATCCCTCCTATCGCTTCGATCCGGCGACGGATCTGGTGCTCGACCGCAAGACGCCGCTCACCGGCCACGCCAACGGCATGGCCTTCTACGCTTACGATGCCGGCGACCGGCTGCTGCTCAAGCGCATCTACTATTCCATCGGCGGCGGCTTCGTGGTGTCCGAGGAAGAGCTGCAGCGGATGAAGGTGAAGGGCTCGGTGACCACAGAAGGCAAGAAGGTGCCCTATCCCTTCAAGAATGCCGTCGAGATGCTGAAGATGGCAGGCAAAAGCGGCCTGTCTATCGCCGACATGAAGCGCATCAATGAAGAGACACATATGTCGCGCGAGGAGCTCGACAACGGCCTTGATGCGATCTGGGGCGCCATGAAGGGCTGCATCGACCGCGGCCTGTCGCAGGACGGCATCATGCCGGGCGGGCTGAAAGTGCGCCGTCGTGCCCGCATGCTGCACGACAAGCTGCAGGAGCAATGGCAGCAGAACAAGCCCAACCCTTTGCTGGCCAATGACTGGCTGTCGATCTACGCCATGGCGGTGAACGAAGAGAACGCCGCCGGTGGACGCGTCGTCACCGCGCCGACCAATGGCGCGGCCGGCACATTGCCGGCGGTGCTGCGTTACTGGCTGCATTTCCACCCCGAGGCCGACCAGCCGAGCATCCGTGACTTCCTGCTCACGGCGGCCGCCGTCGGCGGCATCATCAAGACCAATGCCTCGATCTCCGGCGCCGAAGTCGGCTGCCAGGGCGAGGTCGGCTCGGCCTCGGCGATGGCTGCCGCGGGTCTCTGCGCCGTCATGGGCGGCACGCCCGAGCAGGTCGAGAACGCCGCCGAAATCGCGCTCGAACATCATCTCGGCATGACTTGCGATCCAGTCGGCGGTCTGGTCCAGGTGCCTTGCATCGAGCGCAACGCGCTCGGCGCCGTCAAGGCGGTCACCGCCGCCTCTCTGGCGATCAAAGGCGACGGCGTCCACTTCGTGCCGCTCGACGCCGCGATCGAAACAATGCGCCAGACGGGCCTCGACATGAACGAGAAGTACAAGGAAACCAGCCTTGGTGGGCTCGCCGTCAATGTCGTGGAATGCTGACCGTGCAACGCCACTGGCACTGTGGAGAAGTCGGGCAGGGCCGTTGACGCAATCGCGCGCCGGACTAAACCTTAAGCGATGGCACTCAATCTCCTAAAACTGTGCGTCGGTTGCGACAGCGTCGAGGACCTCGAAGAATGGATCGCCTTCCGCCTCGATGAGCGCCGCCGCGCCGGCGAACCCGCCGAGCACTGGCACACCACCCGCATGGTGCCGACGCGCGGCGCCGAGGTCACCGATGGCGGTTCGCTTTATTGGGTGATCAAGGGCAGCGTGCAATGCCGCCAGTTGATCACTGATATCAGGCCCTTTACCGACGACGAAGGCATCGGCCGTTGCCGCCTGATGCTCGACCTCGACGTCGTGCGCACCGACTGGCAGCCGCGCCGCGCCTTCCAGGGCTGGCGTTATCTCAAACCGTCGGATGCGCCCGCCGATATCGGCAAGGGCAAGGCCGGAATGGTCGAGATGCCGCCGAAACTGAAGCGCGAGCTCGCCGATCTGGGCTTGTTGTAAGGCCACGGCGCGGCCGCTTCTCCCAGAGCGTCGAGCGCTGGCCCTCCATCTTGTCCAAGGCTGGACTTGCAAGGGGCCCGACAACGCCACATCTTGATTCTTATGAGCGACAAGAAGCAGCGCGTGCCCGCAAGGGCCGATCCTGCGCCGGTCAAGCCTCAATCCAATGCCGGCGAGATCGACGCCTTTATGCGTCAGGCCCGGACGCTTGCCGCGTCCGCGACCGGCTCCGGGCGGCTGATCCTTGCGCTCGATGCCACGATGAGCCGCCAGCCGACCTGGGATCTCGCCACCAAGCTGCAGGGCGAAATGTTCGACGCCGTCGGCAAGGCCGGCACCCTCAGCGTCCAATTGGCCTATTTTCGCGGGCTGGGCGAGTGCCGTTCAACGGCTTTTGTCGCCGACACCAACGCCCTGAAGCAGCTGATGACGCGGATCGACTGCCGTGCCGGCCACACCCAGATCGGCAAGGTGCTGGCGCATGCGCTGAAGGAAACGGCGGCGGCCAAGGTCAACGCTCTGGTCTATATCGGCGATGCCATGGAAGAGGATATCGACGACCTGGCGCAGAAGGCCGGCAGCCTCGGTCTGCACGGCGCTCCCGTCTTCGTCTTCCAGGAAGGCCATGATCCCGGCGCAGAAAAGGCGTTCAAGGAGATTGCGCGGCTGTCCAAAGGGGCTTGGTTCCGATTTGATCGGCGGGCCGCCGCGACCTTGGCCGGGCTGCTTTCGGCGGTCGCCGTCTATGCGACGGGTGGATTGAAGGCGCTCGAGGCAAGGGACAGGCCGGGAGACCGGCTGCTGATCGAGCATCTCAGGGGCGGCGGGAATTGATGGGCGCTATCATTGCACTTGTTGCACTGTTTCTGGTGCTGCTCGGGGCGGCGACGATCTTTGTCCGCGCCGATGCGCAAAAACTGGCAAGCGGCATGCGCACGCTCGGGCCGGTGCTTCTGGCGCTGGTCGGGCTCGCCGTGCTGGTGGTCGGGCGCGAAGGCATTGCCGGCCTCATTCTGGCCGCGGCCCTTGCCTGGTACGGTTCGATGCGAATGAAGCGGCCGTCGGTCGGGCCGGCGCCCGGCAAGCGCTCGACGGTGCGGACCGCCGCACTGGAAATGGAGCTTGATCACGATACGGGCGGACTTGAAGGCCTGGTTCTGGCCGGCCGCCATGAAGGCAAGATGCTGGGCGCGATGGGCCTGGCCGAGCTGCAGCAGCTTTACGGCGAACTCCCCGGCGACCCGGAGAGCCGCCAGCTCCTAGAGACGTATCTTGACGGCCGTTTTCCCGTCTGGCGCAAAGACGCTGAGGCGAACGGTGGCGAAGGGCTGGGTGTTGCGCCAGGTGCGGGCGCCATGACTAAGGAGGAGGCCTACAAGATCCTTGGTCTTGAAGCGGGGGCCGCCGCGGCGGATGTCCGCAAGGCGCACCGCCGCCTGATGCAGCGCCTGCACCCCGACATCGGCGGCACGTCTTTCCTGGCGGCGCGGATCAACGAAGCCAAGGACGTCTTGCTCTCCAATCACAACTAGTCTCCTTCGACGCAGTAAATTTCCGGGAGATGGTTCCGACGCCGCCCTACTGTTGGACGGCGTAGCAGGCGATTTTCTTTTTCTTCAGGGCATTGCAGGCATTCCAGGCCGCGTCCTTCGAGCGGAAGCCGCCGAACCGGGCGCGGTAATAGGTCTCGCCATCCTTTTCGAAGGCGACGGTGAAACCGGAAGCAGCCCCAAGAACTTTGGGCGCCAGCTTGGCGGTCTTGTCGAGGAAAGCCTGGGCTTCGGACTGCTTGGGCGACGACGCCACCTGCACCGCCCAACCAGCCGGCACCGAGGCCGTGTTGACCGGGTCGACCGCCTGTGGGGATACAGGCGTGGGTTCGGCATAGGCAGCCACAATCTGCGCAGTTTCGACCTTCGGCGCCGTCACGATGACGGTCTTGACCTTCCTGGTCTTGACGACGGGGGCGGGCTCTTCGACCGCGGCCACCGTCTGTTCGTCGGCAGACTGGCCTTCAGCAGACTGCTCGTCAGCGGATGTCGGATCGTCATTGGACGCTACGGCATCGTCTTCAACGATCGGCTTGCCATCCGGCGTCGGCGCGTCATGCTTGGGCAGGAAGACCTTGGCCAGCGCCTTGACCGGATTGTCGCCGCCGGCCTTGGCGACCAGGGCGCCGCCGCCGCGGGTCGATGCGCGCGGCATGTAGGCGTTGATCAGGCCGGCCATCTGGTTGTCGCGGCTGCGCCCCGAAGTGCCGCCCATGACGACGGCGACGAGGCGGCGGTTGCCATCCGAAACCGACGAGACGAGGTTGAAGCCGGAGGCGCGGGTATAGCCGGTCTTGATGCCGTCGACGCCCTTGATGCGGCCGAGCAGACGGTTGTGGCCATTGATGCGCTGGCGGCCGTAAAGGAAGGAGCGCTGCGAGAAATAGCCGTAATACTGCGGATAATGTTCCCTGAGCGCTATGCCGAGCATCGCCATGTCGTGGGCGGTTGTGAACTGGCCGGGATCGGGCAGGCCGTTGGCATTGCGAAACACGGTGCCGTCCATGCCGAGCGCGCGCGCCTTGGCGGTCATCATGCGGGCGAAATTGCTTTCGCTGCCGCCGAGCAGTTCGCCGAGCGCGGTCGCCGAATCATTGGCCGACTTGGTCACCATCGACAGGATGGCGGTCTCGACCGAAACCGCTCCGCCCGCCTTGACGCCGAGCTTGGTCGGCGGTTCGGCCGCCGCTTTGGCCGAGAACGGCACGGGCGTGTTCCTGCTGATCCGGCCCTTCGCCATGGCCTCGAAGGTCAGATAGAGCGTCATCATCTTGGTCAGCGACGCCGGGTAGCGCCGGCCGTTGGCATCGGACGAATAAAGCACCTTGCCGGTCTTGGCGTCGACGACGATCGCCGAAGACCTGGCGGCCATCGAGGACGCGGCATCCGCAACGACAAATGACATCGCCAAAGCGAGGATCATGATCGTTTTGAGGGAAGATGCGGATTTTGAACCGAAGACCGACAACGCCTGACGCACTGATAGTTCCTTTGAAACTCATTGCCCTGGAGGTGGCAAAGGGATCCGACCTCACTTGTCGTCAAACTATCGCGGCCAGCGTTACCAATCCGTTTATGGTAACCGGCGCGTTCACCATTTTCCTCGGGCTTGAGCCTTTCTTTATTCGAATTTTAGCTGTTGCCGGCGCAGCGCGGCCTGATGCCGCTGAAATCTTGACTTTTGTGCAGCGCACAATATATTCTCGTGCATTGCACAACCGCGCTCAGGCAAGGGCGCTTCAAAACGCCAAGGGAAACGTCAAATGACCCAGACCTACGAGGACTTCTCGAAATACGGCAAGGAGTTTGCCGATACCGGATTGAAGAGCTTCACCTCGCTCTCCAAGGGCGCGCAGGCGATCGCCACTGAAGCTGGCGAATACACCAAGAAGAGCTTCGAAGCCGGCAGCGCCGCGGTCGAAAAGCTGTTCTCCGCCAAGTCGCTGGAAAAGGCGGTCGAGATCCAGTCCGACTTCGCCAAGCAGAGCTATGAGAGCTTCGTTGCCGAGGCGACCAAGTTCGGCGATCTCTATGCCGATCTCGCCAAGGAGGCTTACAAGCCCTTCGAATCGATTGTCGCCAAGGCGAAGTAATTTCGCTCGAGAATACCAGGCACGGCCTTTCGGGCTTGCAAAACAGACCCGGTCGCGGATGCGCGGCCGGGTTTTTTCATGCCGGTTTCAATTCCGGGGCTTTGGCGGTTCACGATTTTGAAAATCGCCTCGGTTTGCCCACCTAGCCATATTGTCAGCTAACAAGAAGGGCTTAAAATCGTCCATCGAACACCTACATATCGAACTCGCCATGGGGATTCGAAAGAGGCAGGATTACGTGACTTCAGGTTTGACTGCCACGACAAGCGTGGTGCGGATGCAAAGTGACGGCGACGGCAATGAGGCCGGTCGCGGCACAGCCGTCATTACGCGCACGAAGACCAAGACCAAGAAGCCCAGCCTTTACAGGGTCCTCATCCTCAACGACGACTATACGCCCATGGAGTTCGTGGTTCACGTCCTGGAGCGTTTTTTTCAAAAGGACCGCGAAGCCGCCACACGCATCATGCTTCATGTTCACAATCATGGGGTGGGCGAGTGCGGGGTCTATACATTCGAGGTGGCCGAGACCAAAGTGTCTCAGGTCATGGATTTCGCCCGACATAATCAGCATCCGCTGCAATGCGTGATGGAGAAGAAGTGAGGTAACATGCCGGCTTTCTCCCAAGGCCTGGAAAAGGCGCTTCACCAGGCGCTGACGCTCGCCAATGAGCGGCACCATGAATATGCAACCCTAGAACATCTGCTGCTCGCCCTCATCGACGACACCGAGGCGGCCGCCGTTATGCGCGCCTGCAACGTCGATCTCGACGAGCTGAAGCACACCGTTCTGACCTATATCGACACCGAACTCGACAATCTGGTCACCGGTTACGATGAGGATTCCAAGCCGACCGCCGGCTTCCAGCGCGTCATCCAGCGCGCCGTGATCCATGTGCAGTCATCCGGCCGCGAGGAAGTGTCCGGCGCCAACGTGCTCGTCGCCATCTTTGCCGAGCGCGAGAGCCATGCCGCTTATTTCCTGCAGGAACAGCAGATGACCCGCTACGACGCGGTCAACTACATCTCGCACGGCATCGCCAAGCGCCCCGGCGCATCGGAGACGCGCTCGCCGCGCGGCGCCGATGACGAGCAGGGCGGCCAGAACGGCGCCGAGCCGCAGGAGGAAGGCGGCAAGAAGAAGCAGCAGCAGGATGCGCTGACGGCTTATTGCGTCAACCTCAACAACAAGGCCAAGGCCGGCAAGATCGATCCGCTGATCGGCCGCGAGAGCGAAATCAACCGCACCATCCAGGTGCTGTGCCGCCGCTCTAAGAACAACCCGCTCTATGTCGGCGATCCCGGCGTCGGGAAAACGGCGATTGCCGAAGGTCTGGCCAAGCGCATCGTCGAAGGCGACGTGCCCGAAGTGCTGCAGGACGCCACCATCTTCGCGCTCGACATGGGCACGCTTCTGGCCGGCACCCGCTACCGTGGCGATTTCGAAGAGCGGCTGAAGCAGGTTGTCAAGGAGCTAGAGGATTATCCCGGCGCCGTGCTGTTCATCGACGAGATCCACACGGTGATCGGGGCCGGCGCCACGTCAGGCGGCGCGATGGATGCGTCGAACCTGTTGAAGCCGGCGCTGTCTTCGGGTGCCATCCGCTGCATCGGCTCGACCACTTACAAGGAATTCCGCCAGTTCTTCGAGAAGGACCGCGCTCTGGTGCGGCGCTTCCAGAAGATCGACGTCAACGAGCCGACCATCGAGGACGCCATCGAGATCATGAAGGGCCTCAAGCCCTATTATGAGGAATTCCACAAGGTGAAGTTCACCAACGAGGCGATCAAGGCTTCGGTGGAACTGTCGGCCCGCTACATCAACGACCGCAAGCTGCCGGACAAGGCGATCGATGTGATCGACGAGACCGGCGCCTCGCAGATGCTGGTGCCGGAAGCCAAGCGCAAGAAGACGATCGGCATCAAGGAGATCGAAGCCACTATCGCCACGATGGCCCGCATCCCGCCGAAGACGGTTTCGGCCGACGACGAGAAGGTGCTGCAAGGCCTCGACATCGAGCTGAAGCGCGTCGTCTATGGCCAAGACACCGCCATCACCGCGCTGACCTCGGCAATCAAGCTGGCGCGTGCCGGCCTGCGCGAACCGGAAAAGCCGATCGGCTCCTACCTGTTCTCAGGCCCGACCGGCGTCGGCAAGACCGAAGTCGCCAAGCAGTTGGCTGCCTCGCTCGGCGTCGAGCTGATCCGCTTCGACATGTCGGAATATATGGAACGCCACACCGTTTCGCGGCTGATCGGCGCGCCTCCCGGCTATGTCGGTTTCGACCAAGGCGGCTTGTTGACCGACGGCGTCGACCAGCATCCGCACTGCGTGCTCTTGCTGGATGAAGTCGAGAAGGCGCATCCGGACCTGTTCAACATCCTGTTGCAGGTCATGGACCACGGCAAGCTGACCGACCACAACGGCAAGCAGATCGACTTCCGCAACGTCATCCTGATCATGACCACCAATGCGGGCGCATCCGATGCGCAGCGCGCGGCGATCGGTTTCGGATCGACCAAGCGCGAAGGCGACGATGTCGAGGCCATCAACCGGTTGTTCACGCCGGAGTTCCGCAACCGTCTCGATGCGATCATCCCGTTCGGCTCTCTGCCAGTCCCGGTCATCCACCAGGTGGTGCAGAAGTTCGTCATGCAGCTCGAGGCCCAGCTTTCCGAGCGGGGCGTCACCTTCGACCTGTCGGCGGACGCGATCGCCTGGCTGGCCGACAAGGGCTATGATGAGCGCATGGGTGCGCGGCCGCTCGGCCGGGTCATCCAGGAGCACATCAAGAAGCCGTTGGCCGACGAGGTGCTGTTCGGCAAGCTCAAGAAGGGCGGCACGGTGCGCGTCACTGTCGAGAAGAAGGAAACCGGCGAAACCGGCCTGAAGCTCGAATCGCTGGCCGACGAAGCCCCGGTGCAGCCGAAGCAGGAGCCGGAAGAGGCGCCGAAAGCCCGCAAGGCGGTGGCCAAGAAGCCCGTCGCCAAGAAGGCGGCGGCGCAGAAGCCTCAGCCCAAGGGCAAGGACGAGCCTGAGCCCAAGGGCAAGGATGGCGGCAAGCGCAGCCTGGTGCCGCAACTACCGCGCAAGAGCTAAAAAGTTCGCCTATGAAAAAAGGGCCCGGTGACGGGCCCTTTTTTCATTGGCTGGCCGGTTTGCCGACACAGGCCCCTGCTTTTCAGGTCAGATGCTGTTAGGTCAGGCGGCGACGCCCTCGGGTGCAAACTTGCCCAGGAAGTACCCGCACGCCTTCCAGATGGCGATCGAAATCAGAACGCTCGCATAGCCATCCACGGCACAATGCCAGCCAAGGACGACCGAGCCGACCATGATGATTGCGGCGAATGCCCACATCAAAAGGCCGGCCAACCGTGAGCGGCGTGTTGCATAAAGCGCGAAAAGCACCGCCATCGCCACATGCATGGACGGGAAGGCGGATATGCCGAGACTGCCTGGCGTCGCCCCGATATAGCCGCTCCACACAATGTCCTGCGCAAGGTGAAAAAAGCTGCCGAGTGCGAAGGCGCAGCCACCGATCCAGAAAGCGAAAAGAAGGTATTGGGCATAGTCTTCCAGCACGCCGAAATCCGGCATGTTTCCGGTGCGCAGGCCGACCGCGGCTGCCAAAAGCAGGGCAGCGATGGCCATCGCGTGCAGCAGGCGGTGTCGCCGGTACGCGTCCGCCAAGGTGCGCAGAAAGGCCCGCCCGGCAGCTGCTTTTACCAACGGCTCTGATGTCGCAACCGAATGTTCCACGATTTTTAAAACCCAAACGCATCCCGGTACGGCACTTTATCACGGGGTGGTTTGATATTTTCCTAACCGACGTGGTGGATTGTGGCTGAGCGCATCGCCCTGAGGCGCGCGCCACCTCAACCGTTCAGCGCTGCTCGGATCCTGGCCGCGTTCTCAGTCAGCACTTCGGGCTTCTCCATCTGCCCCGTATGCGGCTTGAGCGCGATGCCTTCGAACCGCGGGATGACATGGACATGCAGGTGGTAGACGGTCTGGCCGGAGGCCGGTTCGTTGAACTGCAGGATCGTGACCCCGTCAGCGCCGAAAGCCTTTTTGACCGCCAGCGACACCTTTTGGACCGTGGTGAACAGCCGGCCGAGCGTCGCCGGATCTGCATCGAGCAGATTGCGCGACGGTGCTTTGGGCACCACCAGCGTGTGACCGGGGCCTTGCGGCATCACATCCATGAAGGCGACCACGGCATCATCCTCGTAGACGCGGTGCGACGGGATTTCGCCGCGCAGGATCTTCGCGAAGATATTGCTGGGGTCGTAGGCCTCGGTCATGGCGGCGCTCCGGGAGTATGCTCCCGGTGTAGCGAAGCTGTCCCGGACCGGCAAGATGGTCCGGCGATATCGACAGGCGAGGGCAGGGGCGGATCGCTATTCCTCAAGATCCTTGCGGAACGGCGTATGCTCTTCCAGGATTTCGCCCATCCGCTCGACCTCGCGGCGTTCCCGCCGGAGATAGTCGGCCACAGCATTGCGCAGGCCGGGATGTGCGATGTAGTGCGCCGAATGCATGGTCACGGGACGATAGCCGCGCGCCAGCTTGTGCTCACCCTGCGCGCCGGCCTCGACCACCTTCAGCTTACGCTCGATGGCGAAGTCGATGGCCTGATGGTAGCAAACTTCGAAATGCAGGAACGGGTGGTCCTCGATGCAGCCCCAATTGCGGCCGTAGAGCGCATCGGAGCCGATGAAGTTGATGGCGCCGGCGACATAGCGGCCATTGCGCTTGGCCATTACCAACAGGATATCCTGGGACATGCGCTCGCCGATCAGCGAGAAGAACTTGCGGTTGAGATAGGGCCGGCCCCATTTGCGGCTGCCGGTGTCCATATAGAAGGCGAAGAAATCGTCCCAGGCCCTTTCGGTCAGGTCCTTGCCGGTCAGCCGGTCGATCGAGATATCGTTGGCGAGCGCCTCGCGCCGCTCCTTCTTCATCGCCTTGCGCTTGCGCGATGCCAGCGTAGCGAGGAAATCGTCATAGGTCGAAAAGCCTTCGTTGCAGAAGTGGAACTGCTGGTCGGTGCGGTGCAGGAAGCCGGCTGCTTCCAGCGTTGCAACGTCGCTTTCATTGGCGAAGGTGACATGCGCGGACGACACGCCGAGCTTTTCCGTCACCGCCTTCAGGCCCGCTGCGAGACCGGCCTTCACAATGGCGCTGTCCTCGCCTTTGCTGACCAGCAGGCGAGGGCCGGTGACCGGAGAGAACGGCACGGCGCATTGCAGTTTCGGATAGTAGTTGCCGCCGGCGCGTTCGAACGCATCGGACCAGCCGTGGTCGAAGACATATTCGCCCTGGCTGTGCGATTTGAGATAGCAGGGCACGGCGCCCAGCAATCTGCCTTGGGCATTTTCCAGTCTGAGATGATGACCTTGCCAGCCGGTACGCCGCACGGCGCAGCCGGACTCTTCAAGCGCGCTCAGAAAAGCATATGAAACGAGAGGGTTATAGCCATTTTCTGTGTCGCTGCGGGTTGTGCCGGTAAAGCCGTTCCACTCGTCGCAGGTGAAGGCATTGATGCCGGCGGCAACGCGGATGGAAAACTCCGCATTCGCCGTTTGCCCGTCACCTTCATCACCCTGATCCATGGGGCTTATTTAAGCTCTGTCGGGGCCGCTACAAGTCACGTTTCAGGCACTTCCATCAGGCGACATTGACCAGATCGGGTTCGAACCCTTCGAACGTCATCTGGTCGGCGTATTTGAAGGTGAGATCCACCGCCGGCTGGTCATGCACCGTCCAGGTGATGACAGGCATTTTAAGCCTTTCGCGCACGAAGCTGACGAACGGGTTCGGCAGATCGCCCGCGGCATATGAGGTGAAGGCGAGGTCATGTGCCAGCATGGCAAAATGCGCCTCGATCAACTGATTGTCCCTGCCGTAGGCGGTCAGCCCACCCGGAATGCCAGGCGCATCCCTGGGGAAGTCGCGGACCAGCCAATGGTCGAACGACATGATCGCCGCCTTGCCCTTGTAGCGCTCCAGCATCTTGCCGACGCTTGCCACCAAGCCCTCGTCGTAACCGGGCACACCCTTCAGTTCGACAACCATCGGCACACGGCCATCGACCAGGCCGAGCGCTTCCTGCAACGTCGGTATATGGTCCCTGGTGCCGCCGATCCTGAGCGCCGCCAGTTCCGCTGCCGTGCGCTGCCAGACGAAGCCGTCCTGGCCGGTCAACCGCCTGAGATCGCCGTCATGAATGATGACGGGGACGCGGTCGGACGACAGATGCACGTCGCATTCGATCGCATAGCCGCGCTCGGCGGCAGCCGCGAAGGCCGACAGCGTGTTTTCCCAGCGCGTCTTGTTCATGTCGTGAAAGCCGCGATGCGCCACCGGGCGGGCGGTCAGCCAGGAAAGGTCGGTCATTGTCTTGGTCCTGCTCATGCGACCTCGAAGACGCCTTCGATTTCCACTGCGGCATTAAGCGGCAGACAGGCGGTGCCGACGGCGGAGCGGGCATGCTTGCCGCGCTCGCCAAGGGCGGCGACCAGGAAATCGGAGGCGCCATTGGCGACCAGATGCTGCTCGACGAAATCCGGCACTGATGCAACAAAGACGGTGATCTTGACCAAACGCTGGATTTTTTCGAGATCGCCAAGTGCTGCTTTTGCTTGGGCCAAGACATTGATTGCGCAGTACTTTGCGCCTTCCTTGCCGGTTGCGGTGTCGAGGTCGCGGCCGAGCAGGCCGCTTGCCTGCAGCTTGCCGTCCTTGAGCGGCAACTGCCCGGCGGTGAACAAAAGATTGCCGGACCTGCAATAGGGCACATAGTTCGCGGCGGGCGCTGCGGCGGCAGGTATCGTCACGCCGAGATCGCTTAGCCGCTTTTCGATTGTTTCACTCATGGTATTTCCCTATTGCTTGGAGACGCCGCGCTGGCCGGGCCGAAATTGCTATTTTTGCCTCGCTTCCGCCACGACTTTTTTTAAGCTGGACCATCTTTACCTGCGGCCTGCCATCAGCTGCGACGATCGGAGCCCCTAATGCGCGCAACGCGCCTTGCCTTCCACGCCGTTCTCTTTCCGGTGCTGTTCTCGATGGCTCCAGCCTTTGCCGTGCCGGCGCTGCAGGCGCATCGCGCCGTCTACGATCTTACCCTCGACAAGGCGTCGGACCGCTCGGGCATCACCGGGATTTCCGGCCGCATGGTCTATGAGTTCAACGGCTCGCCCTGCGAGGGCTATACGGTAAAATTCCGTTTCGTCACCCAGATCGCCACCGGCGACAACACCAGGCTCACCGACCAGCAGACGACCACGTTCGAGGACGCCGAAGGCAAGACCTTCTCGTTCGTGACCAAATCCTTCGTCGACCAGAACCTAGGCAAGGAGGTCAAAGGCACCGCCACAAAAGAGACCAAGGGCCTCAAGGTCGATATCGACAAGCCCGAGAAGAACAGCCTCGAACTCGCCGCCACCCAGTTCCCGACCCAGCATCTGGTCGAACTGATCGGCAAGGCCGAGAAGGGCGAGAATTTCTACGAAACCAGCCTGTTCGACGGTTCGGAGGATGCCAACAAGGTGATGACCACCACCGTCATCGTCGGCAAGAAGGCCGAGGGCGACAAGGCCGACCCCGAAGCGCCGGCGCTGGCCAAGCTTGCCGGCGACAAATACTGGCCGGTCGACATCGCCTATTTCGACGAGACCGACAAATCGGGCGAAGAGGTGCCGGAATACCGCATCAGCTTCAAGCTGCACGAGAACGGCATCACCCGCGACCTCACAATGGACTATGGCGAGTTCTCGATGACCGGAAAGCTGGTCAACCTGTCGCTGTTCGATCAGACCAAGCCTTGCCCGGTCTCGAAATAGCAACAATGCGGCGCTGGCACGGCAGGCTTGATGGCAGTTCCCGATGGCGGTCTATGTCGATGCGGCGATCTGGAAATGGGCCGGCCATCGCTGGTGCCACCTGATGGCCGACGATACGGACGAACTGCATCGTTTCGCCGCCGAGCTTGGTGTCAAGCGTTCGTCCTACCAGGGGCCGCCCAGGACATCGGCGCCGCACTATGACATAACCGGCTTCGAGCGCGACCGGGCGGTGCGGCTCGGCGCCATCGAATGCAGCCGCGAGGAGATCGTTGCGATCTTCAGGCGCGTACGAATACCCAACGGAAAGGGCCGATCGTGACGCTAACGGCATTCTTGGCTTATTGCCTTGCCATCACACTTGCCGCCGCCACGCCGGGTCCGGCGATGTTCACGGTGATCACCAACGGCGTGGCACGCGGCTTCCTGCGTGCGTTCGTCGCCGGAATGGGCATTGCCGCCGGTGATGCCGTGCTGGTCACCTTGGCACTGCTCGGGCTGGTGGCGCTGGCCCAGACCTTCGAATGGGTGTTTCTCCTGTTGAAATACGCCGGTGCGGCCTACCTGATTTTCCTCGGCATCAAGATGTGGCGGGCCGCGGCCGCGCAATCGGCCGCGCAAGGAATCCCCCAAACCGGATTGTCGCGTTCGTTCCTGCTTGGCGCCTCCGTGGCGCTCGGCAACCCGAAGGCGATCCTGTTCCACGCCTCGATCATGCCGCTGATCCTCAACCTCGACACCATGACGTTTGCCGACGGCCTGCTGGTGGTGGCAGTCGTCGTCGGCGCCAATATTCTCACCATGGGCATCTACGCCGCGCTGGCGGGCAGGGCATCCGGCTGGTTCAGGACGCCCGAACGCATGCGGCTGATTAACCGGTTCGCCGGCAGCGCCATGATCGGCACCGGAGCGCTGATTGCCGCACGCTGAGCGATGAAGCACCTCACCGCTTGCGTTTGCAGCACTTCCCCTCTATATGCGCGCTCATTCCACACACGGACTTTGGTGTCTGCCCGGGAGAAATCCGGCTGAAACCTCCGGTGGCGTTCGAGGACAAAGTCCAAAAATGCCTGTGTCCGTGGAGGCTAACCGGAAAAGGAACTAAGAATGGCACTGCCTGATTTCAGCATGCGCCAGCTTTTGGAAGCTGGCATTCACTTCGGCCACCAGACCCACCGCTGGAACCCGAAGATGGCGCCTTACATCTACGGCGCCCGCAACAACATCCACATCATCGACCTGTCGCAGACGGTGCCTTTGCTGCACCAGGCTCTGAAGCAGGTTTCCGACACCGTTGCCAAGGGCGGCCGCGTGCTGTTCGTCGGCACCAAGCGCCAGGCGTCCGACATCGTCGCCGACGCCGCACAGCGTTCGGCCCAATACTATGTCAACTCGCGTTGGCTCGGCGGCATGCTGACCAACTGGAAGACGATCTCGAATTCGATCCAGCGCCTGCGCAAACTCGACGAGATGCTGGCCGGTGAGGCCCAGGGCCTGACCAAGAAGGAACGCCTGAACCTCGACCGCGAGCGCGAGAAGCTCGACAAGGCGCTCGGCGGCATCAAGGACATGGGTTCGACGCCGGACCTGATGTTCGTCATCGACACCAACAAGGAAGCGATCGCCATCCTCGAGGCCAAGCGCCTCGGCATCCCGGTCGTCGCCATCATCGATTCGAACTGCGATCCGGACAAGATCGATTTCCCGATCCCCGGTAATGACGACGCGGCGCGCGCCATCCAGCTCTATTGCGACCTGATCGCCAAGGCTGCCATCGACGGCATCGCCCGCCAGCAGGGCGCGCTCGGCGTCGACATCGGCGCCTCGGTCGAAGCTCCGGTCGAACCGGCGCTTGATCCGGCTCCGGCCCCGGCTGCTGACGCTCCGGAAGCTTGACAATCGAAGGCCGGTTGCGGCCTTCATCATTCTCATATTTGGCACGCTAGACGGACGCATCACCGAGTACCGGTGGTGCGTCGGTGCATTTAAAACAAAGAGGCGACAATGAGCATTTCGGCTGCACAGGTCAAAGAACTCCGCGACTTGACCGGCGCGGGCATGATGGACTGCAAGGCGGCGTTGACCGAGACCAACGGCAACATCGAAGAGGCCGTCGACTGGCTGCGCAAGAAGGGCATTTCCAAGGCCGACAAGAAGGCTGGCCGTACTGCCGCCGAAGGCCTGATCGGCGTCGACTCCGGCGTCCGCGAGGCCGCCATCATCGAGGTTAACTCCGAGACCGATTTCGTGGCCCGCAACGAGCAGTTCCAGGAGATCGTTCGCAATGTCGCCAAGGTCGCGCTTGCTTATGGCACGACGGAGGCTGTCTCTGCCGCAAAGTATCCGGGTTCGGACAAGTCGGTCACTGACACCATCAAGGACGCCGTTGGCACCATTGGCGAGAACATGAGCTTCCGCCGTTCGGCCAAGCTCACCGTCCCGCACGGTGCTGTCGCAACCTACGTCCACAATGCGGTTGCCGATGGTCTTGGCAAGCTCGGCGTTCTGGTCGCGATCGAGACGACGGGCAATGAGCATGCCACCAACGCCTTTGGCCGCCAGGTCGCCATGCATGTCGCCGCCACCAACCCGCTGGCGTTGACCGCCGAGCAGATCGATCCGGCAGCGGTCGAGCGCGAGAAGGCGATCTTCGCCGACCAGGCGCGCCAGTCCGGCAAGCCGGAAGCGATCATCGAAAAGATGGTCGAAGGCCGCCTGCGCAAGTTCTACGAGGAAGTCGTGCTCCTCAAGCAGGCCTTCGTGCTCAATCCCGACATCACTGTCGAGCAGGCGCTGAAGGATGCCGAGAAGGACATCGGCGCTCCGGCCAAGATCTCCGCCTATCTGCGCTTTGCGCTGGGCGAAGGCATCGAAAAGGAAGAGACCGATTTCGCGGCGGAAGTCGCGGCGGCGGTGAAGAAGTAGTTTAAAAATAGCCCCTGAAAAGGGGCTTCTCAGCTCAGGCAACTCGGCCGGGTGTCCGCAAGGATGCTCGGCCGATTTCTTGTGCGGTGTCGATGAAGGCCCTGAGCTTTGGCGCCATCGACGCCCTGCGCGGGAAGTAGAGGAAGAGGCCGGGCTCCTCGATCGCCGTTTGCGGCAGGATCTGAACGAGGCGGCCGGCGGCCAATTCCGCGCGCACCAGCGGCTCGAACACATAGATCAGCCCGACGCCGGCAAGCGCAAGGTCGATCGCGGCCAGCGAATCGGTGACGATGACCGTACCCTTCGTCTCGGCCACGACATCCTTGCCGTCCTCGGTCAGGTCCCAGCGATAGAGTGCGCCGGAGCGCACAAGCCGGTAGCCGACGCAATTGTGGTCCGAAAGATCCGTCACACCGCGCGGACGGCCATGCCGGCCGACATAGGCGGGGGAGGCGACGATCACGGCGTTGAATGGCGGCGTCAGCCGGACCGTGACCATGTCCTGTGCGATCATCTCGCCCAGCCGGATGCCGGCATCAAAACCCTCGCCGACAATGTCCACCAGCCCCTGGTCGGTGAGCAATTCGATGGTCACATCAGGATAGCGTTCAGCCATCGCGGCGACCACGGGAGTGACGGCAAGTGGAACGGCGATGTTGGGAACGTTCAACCTGAGCAAGCCGGAGGGCCGGCCCTTGATGGCGCGGATGCGGTCCATCCGGTCGGCGATATCCTGGAGGGCAGGGGCCGCCGTGTCCACCAGCGCCTTGCCGGCTTCCGTCAGCGAGACGCTGCGCGTGGTGCGCGCAAACAGCGGCTGGCCGATCCGCTCCTCCACGAGGCGCACCGCATGGCTGACGGCGGATGGGGACATGCCCAGGTCAGCCGCAGCAAGCGCAAAGCCGCCGCGTCGGGCAACGGCGACGATGACAGGCAAATGACTGAGCAGATCCCGGTCCATTCATGCATGATATCGCATAGTCCTTGCGAACACTTCAATCTTTTCCACGCCGACAGGCTGACCCATATTGTCGTCACCGATGCACAAAGGAGAAAAGACATGAATGCCTTGAAACACGCTACCTTCGCCGCAGGCCTTGCTCTGGCGCCGGTCGATGCCGGCGGCGCCGAGCTGTCCGATTGGCGCGCGCTCGCCGACGAACGCGCCGTGATCCGCATCGCCGATGCCATCGACCGTGCCGTGGATGCACAGGACTGGAAGCTTGCCCGCTCCTATTTCGCCGACCGTGTCACCGTCGACTTCAGCAGCCTGTCAGGACAGCCTGCCGCCACCATCCCCTCCGACGATCTGATCGGTACCTGGGCCGGCAACCTCGGGGGCAGCAAGACCAGCCTGCATCTGCGCACCAATCACCAGGTGATCTTTGAGGCGGACGCGGCGACCGTCTCTTCGAACGGCTATGCCTGGAACCGGATGGAAGGCAATGGCGACCCGCTGTGGGAAGTCTGGGGCACCTACGAGCACCATCTGGTTCGCTCCGGGACCGGCTGGAAAGTCGACGGCTTCATTTTCCGCGCCACGCATGAGCGCGGCAATCCCTGGGTCAAGATGACGCCTGGCCAGTGAGCCGGCGTCAATAAAGTCAGGATAGGAAAAACACCATGACCATGAGCTATTACACACTGGGCAACAGCGGCCTGCGCGTCAGCCGGCTGGCACTGGGCACCATGACCTTTGGCACCGAATGGGGTTGGGGCGCGGACAGGGAAACCGCGCGCGCCATGGTCGACGCCTATGTCGAGGCCGGCGGCAATTTCTTCGACACCGCCGACCTCTACACCGGCGGCACAGCCGAAACCTGGCTCGGCGAATTCATCGCCGAGCGAGGCTTGCGCGACAAAGCGGTGATCGCCACGAAATTCACCTTCAACGCGGAGCCCGGCAATCCGAACGCCGGCGGCAATGGCCGCAAGAACATCTTGCGCGCCGTGGACGCTTCCCTGAAGCGGTTGGGCACTGATTATATCGACCTCTACCTCCTGCATGTCTGGGACGGGCTGACGCCGGCCGAGGAGGTCATGCGCACGATGGATGATCTCGTGCGTGCGGGCAAAATTCGCCATGTCGGCCTGTCCGATGTGCCGGCCTGGTATGCTGCCCGCGCGCAGACGATCGCCGAGTGGCGCGGCTACGAGCCGGTGTCGGCCCTGCAGCTTGAATATTCGCTGGCGGAGCGTTCGATCGAAAATGAGTTCGTGCCCTTCGGCACCCGCCATGGCGCAGGAATCATGGTGTGGAGCCCGCTGGCCAGCGGGCTGCTCAGCGGCAAGTACCGGCCGGCGCAGGACGGCCATGTCGGCCGGCTCGACGGCTTTCGCAACACCACTCATCCGGGGTTCCAGAAGTTCACCGAGCGCAACTGGGCGATCGTGGCGGAACTCGAAAAAGTGGCCGCCGAACTCGGACACAGCATGGCGCAGGTCGCGCTCAACTGGGTGGCAACGCAACCGGGCATCGCCACCGTGATTCTTGGCGCCACCAAGCTGGCGCAGTTGCAGGACAATCTGGCGGCGTTGGATTTCACGTTACCCGCCGAGCTTCGCGCGCGGCTGGATACGGTCAGCAAGACACCGCCGCCATTCCCCTACGCCTATTTCGGGTCCGACATACAAGCCCGGGTTACCGGCGGCGCCGTGACCGGCGACAAGCCGTTGGGTTATGCGCCGCCGCTGCTGGTCGAGGGCGACGCCGTCAGCATCACCAGCAACTGACGGGCCGCGACGGGAAGGCGGAATTGGGCGAGGGGCGCCCCGGGTCATAGCGGCGCCCGTGGTGTTTAGGAACTCGGCATAGCGCCAGCCGCGGCGCCCCCGCCCGGGCGGCCGGCCCACGCAGCCCCCCCCCACAAAGACTT